>NZ_RCCV01000001.1:3016038-3619245 GCF_003664255.1 Micromonospora sp. M71_S20
AAGGTCCGGCGGTGTCGGTGGATACGGCGTGTTCGTCGTCGTTGGTGGCGGTGCATTTGGCGGCGCAGGCGTTGCGGTCGGGTGAGTGTTCGATGGCCCTGGCCGGCGGTGTGACGGTGATGGCCACTCCGGGAGCGTTCGTGGAGTTTTCCCGGCAGGGCGGGTTGGCCGCCGACGGGCGGTGTAAACCGTTCGCGGACGCGGCTGACGGCACGGGTTGGGGTGAGGGTGTCGGGATTTTGGTGTTGGAGCGGTTGTCGGATGCCCGCCGGCGGGGGCATCAGGTGTTGGCGGTGCTGCGAGGCAGCGCGGTCAATCAGGATGGTGCTTCCAACGGGTTGAGTGCCCCGAACGGGCCGTCGCAGCAGCGGGTGATCCGTCAGGCCCTGGCCAACGCGCGGCTGTCGCCGGGCGAGGTGGATGTGGTGGAGGCGCACGGCACGGGCACCACGTTGGGTGATCCGATCGAGGCGCAGGCGCTGATCGCCGCTTACGGCCAGGACCGGCCCGCGGACCAGCCGCTGCGGTTGGGGTCGGTGAAGTCGAACATCGGCCACACCCAGGCAGCCGCGGGCGTCGCCGGGATCATCAAAATGGTCCTCGCGATGCGGCACGGGCTGATGCCCAGAACGCTGCACGTGGATACCCCGTCATCACATGTGGACTGGTCGGCCGGATCGGTGCGACTACTCACCGAGGCCACACCATGGCCGGACAACGGCCGGCCACGACGGGCCGGGGTGTCCTCGTTCGGGATCAGCGGCACCAACGCCCACGTCATCCTGGAAGAGGCCGAACCCGCACCGGACACGGCGTTGGGTCATGAACCGGCCCCGCTGCCCGACGCGGTGGTGCCGTGGTTGCTGTCGGCTAAGACTGAGGTGGCGTTGCGGGCGCAGGCGCAGCGGCTGGCCGGGTTCGTGGCCGACCGGCCCGAGGTCGGGCCGGTTACGGTGGGGCGGGCGTTGGCGGCCCGGTCGGTGTTTGCGCATCGGGCGGTGGTGCTCGGCCAGCATCGGTCGGTGTTGATGGACGGGCTGCAGGCGCTGGCCGCGGGTGATCAGGCACCGGGGGTGGTTGACCGGGATCGCCGGGTCCGGTCGGCTGGCGGCGGTGTTTTCCGGGCAGGGTAGCCAGCGCCTCGGGATGGGCCAGGGCCTGTATGAGGCGTATCCGGTATTCGCTGAGGCGTTCGATCAGGTCTGCGCACACTTCGACCAACATCTCGAGCGGCCGTTGCGGGAGGTGGTCGCGGGCGAGCCGCGGTTGCTGGACCAGACGATGTACACCCAGGCAGGGCTGTTCGCGGTGCAGGTGGCGTTGTACCGGTTGGTCGGCTCGTGGGGGGTGGTTCCGCAGTATCTGGCCGGACACTCGATCGGTGAGTTGAGCGCGGCGTATGTGGCCGGGGTGTGGGATCTGGCCGATGCGGTGGCGGTGGTAGCCGCGCGGGGCAGGTTGATGCAGGCGCTACCTGCGGGTGGAGCCATGGTGGCGTTGACCGCCAGTGACGCTCAGGCCCACGAGTTGATCGCCGGGCACACCGACCTGGTAGGCGTGGCGGCGGTCAACGGCCCCCACTCGACGGTGATCTCCGGCGACCAGGACGTGGTGCTGGATCTGGCGCAGCAGTGGCGAGACGGGGGTGGCAAGGCGCGGCGGCTGCGGGTCAGTCACGCGTTCCATTCGCCGTTGATGGAGCCGATGCTGGCCGAGTTCGCACACGTGTTGGCTGAGGTGGCCTTGGCGAGAACCGACCATCCCGGTGGTCTCCGGCACCCCCGGCGCAGAAGTCACCGAACCGGGATACTGGCTGGCACACGCCCGCCAGGCGGTGCGGTACCACGACGCGGTAAGCGCGCTGCGCGAGCAAGGCGTGGGTGTCTTCCTCGAACTGGGCCCGGACGGCACGTTGACCTCGATGGCCGACTCCGAAACCCCCGAAACAGGCGTATGGCTACCAGCATTGCGTGCCGAACGGGACGAGCCGCAGACGTTACTGACCGCCCTCGCCGGTGTCCACGTACACGGCGGGCCGGTGAACTGGCCGACACTGCTCGACACGAGTGCCGGTCCGGCCGAGGCCACAGGCGTGGGCAGGGCGGTGGACGGGACCATCCCGCTGCGGGCTCTGGAACTGCCTACCTACCCGTTCCAGCATCAGCGGTACTGGCCGCAGACGGTGCGGGGTTTGCCGGTGCAGGGTGTGGACGGTGGGTTTGATGCGGAGTTTTGGCAGGTGGTGCAGCGCGGCGACGCAGCGGCTTTGGCTACTACCTTGGGGGTGGATGAGCAGGGTCTGGCCATGGTTCTGCCTGCGTTGTCGGCGTGGCAGCGGGCCCGTCAGGACCGGCGGTCCATTGACACGTGGCGGTACCGGGTCGTCTGGGAGCCATTGACCGGTGGCCCTGAGGCGGTGTTGAACGGCAGGTGGCTTCTGCTGTATGGCGCGGATCTGGCGGCCGATCCCGCCGAGTCGGGGTGGATCGGGCTGGTCGAGCAGATCCTGGTCGGACATGGCGCGCGGGTGTTGCCGGTAGCTGTTGACGGCACCCGGGTGGGGGTTGCTGCGGCGCTGCGGGCAGTGATGGCCGGGCTGGACGTGGCCGGGTTGGGCGGGGTGGTGTTCCTGCCGGGCCGGGCGCCGGTGCATGAGCTACTGGCGCTGCTGCAGGGTCTGAACGACACCGACACGGGTAGCGACGCGGGCCTGTCGGGGCGGGTGTGGGTGCTCACCCGCGGCGCGGTCGGTACCGGCCGGTTCGACGCTCCCGCTGACCCGGTCCAGGCTCAGGCGTGGGGTTTGGGTCTGGTCGCGGCGTTGGAGTATCCCCGCCGCTGGGGTGGTCTGGTTGATCTGCCCACGGTCTGGCCTGACACGTCGCGGGACGCGGCTGCGACAGCGCGTCGTTGTGCCGCGGTACTGGCCGGGTGGGACGGACAGGACCAGGTCGCGGTGCGCGCGAGTGGCGTGTACGGGCGCAGGTTGGTGCATGCCAGGCCGGATGAGTCGCCGCGGGTGTGGAAGCCACGGGGAACGGTGCTGGTCACCGGTGGTACCGGTGGTCTGGGCGGACACGTGGCTCGCTGGGTGGCCAGGCATGGTGCAGAGCATGTGGTGTTGATCTCCCGCCGGGGCATGGACGGGCCGGGCGTGGTCGAGTTGATCGGTGAGCTGACCGCTGCAGACCGGGTACGGGTGAGCGTGCTGGGTTGCGACGTGGCAGATCGTGACGGGTTGGCCGCGGCCCTGACCGAGGTGGGGCCGATCGATGCGGTGGTGCACGCGGCCGGAGTCGGTCAGCTCGCGGCCATCGATGACGTCGATCCGCAGTTGGCAGACCAAATCTTGGCGGCGAAGGTCGCAGGTACCCGTAACCTGCACGAGCTGCTGGTCGAGGGATCCGAGCACCCGCTGGACGCGATGGTGCTGTTCTCCTCGAACGCCGGTGTATGGGGCAGTGGCGGGCAGGGGGTATACGCCGCCGCCAACGCGTTCCTGGACGCCTACGCCACCCAGCAGCGTGCCCTGGGACGGGCAGTGACCAGCGTGGCATGGGGCTTGTGGGCCGGCGAGGGAATGGCCGAGCAGGCCGACGCCGAGCAGTTGCAGCGGCGTGGAGTACGGAGCATGGACCCGCAGCGGGCGGTGCAGGCACTGGCCGAGGCGGTCGGCCAGGACGAAGACTTCCTCGCGGTCGCTGACGTGGACTGGGCCCAGTTCACCCGGACGTTCACCTCCGCACGCCCGAGTGCGCTACTGGCCGGGCTGCCCGAGGCACAAGCCGCCATCGCCGACGCCGAGCCCGGCCCACTCGACGATTCAGAGCTGGCCACTCAGCTGCAGGCATTGACCGGCCCGCAGCGCCAGCAGAAGATGCTCGAACTGATACGTACCCACGCGGCCACAGCCCTCGGTCACCACAGTGCCCAGGCGATCGCACCTGATCGAGCGTTCCGCGAGCTCGGCTTCGACTCGCTGACCGCGGTGGAACTACGTAACCGGCTGGCCACCGCCACCGGGCTGCCGTTGCCGGCCACGCTGGTCTTCGACCATCCGACACCGGTGGTGTTGGCCCGGTACCTGCTGACCGAACTGCTCGGTGAGCAGACCGATGTCCTCGCGGCGGTGGCGGTCGGTGTGGGTGTCGATGAGCCGGTGGCGATTGTGGGGATGGGGTGTCGGTATCCGGGTGGGGTGGGTGACCCGGACGGGTTTTGGCAGTTGCTGCTCGAGGGTGTTGACGCGGTGGACGGGTTCCCGGCGGATCGGGGTTGGGATGTCGGGTCGTTGTATGACCCGGATCCGGCGCGGTCGGGGACCAGTTATGTCCGGCAGGGTGGGTTCCTGACTGGTGCGGCGTTGTTCGATGCGGGGTTCTTCGGGATCAGTCCGCGGGAGGCTGTGGCGATGGATCCGCAGCAGCGGCTGTTGTTGGAGGTTTCCTGGGAGGCGTTGGAGCGGGCCGGGATCGACCCGTCCGGGCTACGCGGGTCGGACACCGGCGTGTATGTGGGCACCACCGGGCAGGACTACATCTCGATGATCGCCGACGCGCAGACCGGCAGCGAGGGACACCTCCTTACCGGCAACGCTGCGAGTGTCATGTCGGGGCGGGTGGCGTACACCTTGGGCCTGGAGGGCCCGGCGGTGTCGGTGGATACGGCGTGTTCGTCGTCGTTGGTGGCGGTGCATCTGGCGGCGCAGGCGTTGCGGTCGGGTGAGTGTTCGATGGCCCTGGCCGGTGGTGTGACGGTGATGGCCACTCCGGGAGCGTTTGTGGAGTTTTCCCGGCAGGGTGGGTTGGCCGCCGATGGGCGGTGTAAACCGTTCGCGGACGCGGCTGACGGCACGGGTTGGGGTGAGGGTGTCGGGATTTTGGTGTTGGAGCGGTTGTCGGACGCCCGCCGGCGGGGGCATCAGGTGTTGGCGGTGCTGCGGGGCAGCGCGGTCAATCAGGATGGCGCTTCCAACGGGTTGAGTGCCCCGAACGGGCCGTCGCAGCAGCGGGTGATCCGTCAGGCCCTGGCCAACGCGCGGCTGTCACCGGGCGAGGTGGATGTGGTGGAGGCGCACGGCACGGGCACCACGTTGGGTGACCCGATCGAGGCGCAGGCGCTGATCGCCGCTTACGGCCAGGACCGGCCCGCAGACCAGCCGCTGCGGTTGGGGTCGGTGAAGTCGAACATCGGCCACACCCAGGCAGCCGCGGGCGTCGCCGGGATCATCAAAATGGTCCTCGCGATGCGGCACGGGTTGATGCCCAGGACGCTGCACGTGGACGCCCCGTCAACACATGTGGACTGGTCGGCCGGATCGGTGCGACTGCTGACCGAGGCCACACCGTGGCCGGGCGGCGGCCGGCCACGACGGGCCGGGGTGTCCTCGTTCGGGATCAGCGGCACCAACGCCCACGTCATCCTGGAAGAGGCCGAACCCGCACCGGACACGGCGTTGGGTCATGAACCGGCCCCGCTGCCCGACGCGGTGGTGCCGTGGTTGCTGTCGGCTAAGACTGAGGTGGCGTTGCGGGCGCAGGCGCAGCGGCTGGCCGGGTTCGTGGCCGACCGGCCCGAGGTTGGGCCGGTTACGGTGGGGCGGGCGTTGGCGGCCCGGTCGGTGTTTGCGCATCGGGCGGTGGTGCTCGGCCAGCATCGGTCGGTGTTGATGGACGGGCTGCAGGCGCTGGCCGCGGGTGATCAGGCACCGGGGGTGGTGACCGGGATCGCCGGGTCCGGTCGGCTGGCGGCGGTGTTTTCCGGGCAGGGTAGCCAGCGCCTCGGGATGGGCCAGGGCCTGTATGAGGCGTATCCGGTATTCGCTGAGGCGTTCGATCAGGTCTGCGCACACTTCGACCAACATCTCGAGCGGCCGTTGCGGGAGGTGGTCGCGGGCGAGCCGCGGTTGCTGGACCAGACGATGTACACCCAGGCAGGGCTGTTCGCGGTGCAGGTGGCGTTGTACCGGTTGGTCGGCTCGTGGGGGGTGGTTCCGCAGTATCTGGCCGGACACTCGATCGGTGAGTTGAGCGCGGCGTATGTGGCCGGGGTGTGGGATCTGGCCGACGCGGTGGCGGTGGTAGCCGCGCGGGGCAGGTTGATGCAGGCGCTACCTGCGGGTGGAGCCATGGTGGCGTTGACCGCCAGTGACGCTCAGGCCCACGAGTTGATCGCCGGGCACACCGACCTGGTAGGCGTGGCGGCGGTCAATGGCCCCCACTCGACGGTGATCTCCGGTGACCAGGACGTGGTGCTGGATCTGGCGCAGCAGTGGCGAGACGGGGGTGGCAAGGCGCGGCGGCTGCGGGTCAGTCACGCGTTCCATTCGCCGTTGATGGAGCCGATGCTGGCCGAGTTCGCACACGTGTTGGCTGAGGTGGCCTGGCGAGAACCGACCATCCCGGTGGTCTCCGGCACCCCCGGCGCAGAAGTCACCGAACCGGGATACTGGCTGGCACACGCCCGCCAGGCGGTGCGGTACCACGACGCGGTAAGCGCCCTGCGCGAGCAAGGCGTGGATGTCTTCCTCGAACTGGGCCCGGACGGCACGCTGACCTCGATGGCCGACTCCGAAACCCCCGAAACAGGCGTATGGCTACCGGCATTGCGTGCCGAACGCGACGAGCCGCAGACACTACTGACCGCCCTCGCCGGTATCCACGTACACGGCGGGCCGGTGAACTGGCCGACACTACTCGACACGAACACCAATCGGCGGGCTCTGGAACTGCCCACCTACCCGTTCCAGCATCAGCGGTACTGGCCACAGACGGCGGTGGCCGGTGTGGGAGACGTCCGGGTGTTGGGGCTGGGTTCGGCTGATCATCCGTTGTTGCGTGCGGCGGTGTCGTTGGCCGATGGCGACGGGGTGTTGTTGACCGGCCGGTTGTCGTTGTCTGCGCAGCCGTGGCTGGCCGATCACGCGGTGTTGGGTTCGGTGTTGCTGGCGGGCACGGCGTACGTGGAGTTGGTGATGTATGCCGGCGACCAGGTGGGCTGTGCGCTGGTGCAGGAGTTGACGCTGCAGACACCGTTGGTGTTGCCCGAGCAGGGTGGGGTGCAGGTGCAGGTATGGGTCGGCGATGCCGACCAGGACGGTCGACGGCCGGTCAACGTGTACTCCCGGGTGGAGGGTATGGAGGGTTCGTGGACTCGGCATGCCACTGGTGTGCTGAGCCCGCAGGTTGCTCGGGTCCCGGCCGGGTTGGGGCAGTGGCCGCCGGCCGGTGCCCGGCCGGTGGCTGTTGACGGCTTGTACGAACGGTTGGCCGACGGCGGGTACGTGTACGGGCCGGTGTTTCAGGGTCTACGGGCGGTGTGGCGTGCCGAGCGGGATGTGTACGCCGAGGTGACACTGTCCGAGCACGTCGAGGCGGACGGGTTCGGGTTGCATCCGGCGGCGCTGGACGCGGCGCTGCACCCGATCGGGTTGGCCGGGCTGCTCGACGACGACGAGACGGTGTTGCCGTTCGCGTGGAGCGGGGTACGACTGCACGCGACCGGAGCGAGCACGCTACGGGTCCGGCTGACACCGGCCGACGACGGCGGTATCGCGGTGGCCGTGTTCGACACCGCCGGCCAGCCGGTGCTGACCGCGGACTCGTTGGTGTTGCGGCCGGTGACCCCCGACCAACTGGACGCCGGAATGCCGGACGCGACGCAGTCACTGTTCGAGGTGCAGTGGATGCCACTACCAGACGCGCAGCCCGCCACCACGCCGGTGACTACCGAACCCGTCTGGGCATGGCACGGGCAGCGGCCGCAACCTCTACTGGTGCCCCACCCGCCAGGCCGGCTTGATGGCGAGCTGCCCACGCTCGTGGTGGCCGAGCTACCAGCTCCAGACGATGCTGTCGGCGTTGTCGAGGCCACACACGCGGCGAGCACGCTGGTGTTGGGTTGGATCCAGGACTGGCTGGCCGATGCGGCCACGGACGGTTCCCGGCTGGTGGTGACCACCCGCGGCGCCACCGACGGCAGGGACCTGGCCGCGGCCGCGGTATGGGGCCTGGTCCGCTCCGCGCAGTCCGAACACCCCAACCGATTCATCCTGCTCGACCTCGACGACGACACCGGCCGCGGTGGCGAACTGCTTGACCTGGACGACGACACCGACCGCGGTGACGAACTGGGCAGGATCCTGACCGCGGTGCTCGACAGCGGCGAACCGGAGATCGCGGTACGTGCTGGTGAGCTGTATACCCGCCGGTTGACCCGGGCTGGTGGTACTGGCCGTCTGCCCCTGCCCGGCCCTGACCGGTTGCCGGCCGGGTTGGATTCGCGTGGCACGGTGGTGATCACTGGTGGGACCGGGGTGTTGGGTGGCTTGGTGGCCCGGCATCTGGTCGCCACGCACGGGGTCAGGCATCTGTTGTTGTTGTCCCGGCGGGGCCCGGCCGCGGCGGGAGCCACGGAGCTGGTCGCTGATCTGACCGAGCTGGGCGCGCGGGTGCAGGTGGCGGCGTGTGATGTCGCTGACCGGAACGCCCTGGCCGAGGTGTTGGCGGCGGTACCGGCCGAGCATCCGGTGGTCGGGGTGGTGCACACCGCCGGAGTCCTCGACGACGGGGTGATCGAGGCGTTGACGCCGCAGCGGCTGGAGACGGTGCTGCGGGCCAAGGCCGACGCGGCGTGGTGGCTGCACGAACTGACCCAGGACATGGATCTCGCGTTGTTCGTGGTGTATTCCTCGGCCGCGGCCACCCTCGGGGCACCAGGACAGGGCAACTACGCCGCAGCGAACGCGGTTCTGGACGCCCTGGCACTACGGCGGCAGGCCGCGGGTCTGGTCGGACAGTCGCTGGCGTGGGGACTGTGGGCCCCACAGTCGGCGATGACCGGACATCTCGACGAGGTCGACCTGGACCGGATGCGACGCAACGGCATCCTTGCCATGTCCTCCGAGCAGGGCCTGGCATTGTTCGACGCGGCAGTACGTACCAACCAGCCACAGCTCGTGCCGATCCGGGTGGACCTGGCCACGCTACGTCGAGCCGGCGCCGGTAGCGTACCGCCGCTGTGGCGGGTGTTGGCCGGTGGCACGACCCGCCGGGCGGCGACCACAGCCGATACGCGGGTGGACCTGGCCGCCAGGCTGGCCGCTATGGGAGTCGAGGAACGCCAGCGGACAGTCCTGGAACTGGTGCGGACACAGGTCGCCGTCGTGCTCGGCCATCCCGGCCCCGCGACGATCGACCCGGACAGCGCGTTCCGTGAGCTCGGCTTCGACTCGTTGACCGCGGTGGAGCTGCGTAATCGGCTGGCCACCGCGACCGGGCCTGTCGTTGCCGGCCACGCTGGTCTTCGACCATCCGACACCGGTGGTGTTGGCCCGGTACCTGCTGACCGAACTGCTCGGTGAGCAGACCGATGTCCTCGCGGCGGTGGCGGTCGGTGTGGGTGTCGATGAGCCGGTGGCGATTGTGGGGATGGGGTGTCGGTATCCGGGTGGGGTGGGTGACCCGGACGGGTTTTGGCAGTTGTTGGTCGAGGGTGTTGACGCGGTGGGTGGGTTCCCCGTGGATCGGGGTTGGGATGTCGGGTCGTTGTATGACCCGGATCCGGCGCGGTCGGGGACCAGTTATGTCCGGCAGGGTGGGTTCCTGGCTGATGCGGCGTTGTTCGATGCGGGGTTCTTCGGGATCAGTCCGCGGGAGGCTGTGGCGATGGATCCGCAGCAGCGGCTGTTGTTGGAGGTTTCCTGGGAGGCGTTGGAGCGGGCCGGCATCGACCCGTCCGGGCTACGCGGGTCGGACACCGGCGTGTATGTGGGCCTCATGTACCACGACTACGCCATGCAGTTGGCGGCGAGCCCGGCCGAGACCGAGGGATATGCCACCGGGACCAGCGGAAGTGTGGCATCGGGGCGGGTGGCGTACACCTTGGGCCTGGAAGGCCCGGCGGTGTCGGTGGACACGGCGTGTTCGTCGTCGTTGGTGGCGGTGCATCTGGCGGCGCAGGCGTTGCGGTCGGGTGAGTGTTCGATGGCCCTGGCCGGCGGTGTGACGGTGATGGCCACTCCGGGAGCGTTTGTGGAGTTTTCCCGGCAGGGTGGGTTGGCCGCCGATGGGCGGTGTAAACCGTTCGCGGACGCGGCTGACGGCACGGGTTGGGGTGAGGGTGTCGGGATTTTGGTGTTGGAGCGGTTGTCGGATGCCCGCCGGCGGGGGCATCAGGTGTTGGCGGTGCTGCGGGGCAGCGCGGTCAATCAGGATGGTGCTTCCAACGGGTTGAGTGCCCCGAACGGGCCGTCGCAGCAGCGGGTGATCCGTCAGGCCCTGGCCAACGCGCGGCTGTCGCCGGGCGAGGTGGATGTGGTGGAGGCGCACGGCACGGGCACCACGTTGGGTGACCCGATCGAGGCGCAGGCGCTGATCGCCGCTTACGGCCAGGACCGGCCCGCGGACCAGCCGCTGCGGTTGGGGTCGGTGAAGTCGAACATCGGCCACACCCAGGCAGCCGCAGGGCGTCGCCGGGATCATCAAAATGGTCCTCGCGATGCGGCACGGGTTGATGCCGAAGACGCTGCACGTGGACGCCCCGTCATCACATGTGGACTGGTCGGCCGGATCGGTGCGACTACTCACCGAGGCCACACCATGGCCGGGCGGCGGCCGGCCACGACGCGCCGGGGTGTCCTCGTTCGGGATCAGCGGCACCAACGCCCACCTCATCCTCGAAGAAGCCGAACCGTTCGAGATCCTGGAAGAGGCCGAACCGTTCGAGATCCTGCAGGAGCCCGAACCGTTCGAGTCGTCGCAGGATACACCGGCCGACCCGGCGGCCTCGGGCCAGCAGTCGCCGGTACTGCCGGGCGGGGTGGTGCCGTGGTTGCTGTCGGCCAAGACTGAGGTGGCGTTGCGGGCGCAGGCGCAGCGGCTGGCCGGGTTCGTGGCCGACCGGCGCGAGGTTGGGCCGGTTGCGGTGGGGCGGGCGTTGGCGGCCCGGTCGGTGTTTGCGCATCGGGCGGTGGTGTTCGGCCAGCATCGGTCGGTGTTGATGGACGGGCTGCAGGCGCTGGCCGCGGGTGATCAGGCACCGGGGGTGGTGACCGGGATCGCCGGGTCCGGTCGGCTGGCGGCGGTGTTTTCCGGGCAGGGTAGCCAGCGCCTCGGGATGGGCCAGGGCCTGTATGAGGCGTATCCGGTATTCGCTGAGGCGTTCGATCAGGTCTGCGCACACTTCGACCAACATCTCGAGCGGCCGTTGCGGGAGGTGGTCGCGGGCGAGTCGCGGTTGCTGGACCAGACGATGTATACCCAGGCAGGGCTGTTCGCGGTGCAGGTGGCGTTGTACCGGTTGGTCGGCTCGTGGGGGGTGGTTCCGCAGTATCTGGCCGGACACTCGATCGGTGAGTTGAGCGCGGCGTATGTGGCCGGGGTGTGGGATTTGGCCGATGCGGTGGCGGTGGTAGCCGCGCGGGGCAGGTTGATGCAGGCGCTACCTGCGGGTGGAGCCATGGTGGCGTTGACCGCCAGTGACGCTCAGGCCCACGAGTTGATCGCCGGGCACACCGACCTGGTAGGCGTGGCGGCGGTCAATGGCCCCCACTCGACGGTGATCTCCGGTGACCAGGACGTGGTGCTGGATCTGGCGCAGCAGTGGCGAGACGGGGGTGGCAAGGCGCGGCGGCTGCGGGTCAGTCACGCGTTCCATTCGCCGTTGATGGAGCCGATGCTGGCCGAGTTCGCACACGTGTTGGCTGAGGTGGCCTGGCGAGAGCCGACCATCCCGGTGGTCTCCGGCACCCCCGGCGCAGAAGTGACCGAACCGGGATACTGGTTGGCGCACGCCCGCCAGGCGGTGCGGTACCACGACGCGGTAAGCGCGCTGCGCGAGCAGGGCGTGGATGTCTTCCTCGAACTGGGCCCGGACGGCACGCTGACCTCGATGGCCGACTCCGAAACCCCCGAAACAGGCGTATGGCTACCGGCATTGCGTGCCGAACGCGACGAGCCGCAGACACTACTGACCGCCCTCGCCGGTGTCCACGTACACGGCGGGCCGGTGAACTGGCCGACACTACTCGACACGAACACCAATCGGCGGGCTCTGGAACTGCCTACCTACCCGTTCCAGCATCAGCGGTACTGGCCACAGACGGCGGTGGCCGGTGTGGGGGACGCTCGGGTGTTGGGGCTGGGTTCGGCTGATCATCCGTTGTTGCGTGCGGCGGTGTCGTTGGCCGATGGCGACGGGGTGTTGTTGACCGGCCGGTTGTCGTTGTCTGCGCAGCCGTGGCTGGCCGATCACGCGGTGTTGGGTTCGGTGTTGCTGGCGGGCACGGCGTACGTGGAGTTGGTGATGTATGCCGGCGACCAGGTGGGCTGTGCGCTGGTGCAGGAGTTGACGCTGCAGACACCGTTGGTGTTGCCCGAGCAGGGTGGGGTGCAGGTGCAGGTATGGGTCGGCGATGCCGACCAGGACGGTCGACGGCCGGTCAACGTGTACTCCCGGGTGGAGGGTGTGGAGGGTTCGTGGACTCGGCATGCCACTGGTGTGCTGAGCCCGCAGGTTGCTCGGGTCCCGGCCGGGTTGGGGCAGTGGCCGCCGGCCGGTGCCCGGCCGGTGGCTGTTGACGGCTTGTACGAACGGTTGGCCGACGGCGGGTACGTGTACGGGCCGGTGTTTCAGGGTCTACGGGCGGTGTGGCGTGCCGAGCGGGATGTGTACGCCGAGGTGACACTGTCCGAGCACGTCGAGGCGGACGGGTTCGGGTTGCATCCGGCGGCGCTGGACGCGGCGCTGCACCCGATCGGGTTGGCCGGGCTGCTCGACGACGATGAGACGGTGTTGCCGTTCGCGTGGAGCGGGGTCCAGCTACACGCGACCGGAGCGAGCACACTGCGGGTCCGGCTGACACCGGCCGACGACGGCGGTATCGCGGTGGCCGTGTTCGACACCGCCGGCCAGCCGGTGCTGACCGCGGACTCGTTGGTGTTGCGGCCGGTGACCCCCGACCAACTGGACGCCGGGAATGCCGGACGCGACGCAGTCACTGTTCGAGGTGCAGTGGATGCCACTACCAGGACGCGCAGCCCGACACCACGCCGGCGGCTACCGAACCCGTCTGGGCATGGCACGGGCAGGTTGATGGCGAACTACCCACGCTCGTGGTGGCCGAGCTACCAGCTCCAGACGATGCTGTCGGCGTTGTCGAGGCCACACACGCGGCGAGCACGCTGGTGTTGGGTTGGATCCAGGACTGGCTGGCCGATGCGGCCACGGACGGTTCCCGACTGGTGGTGACCACCCGCGGCGCCACCGACGGCAGCGACCTGGCCGCGGCCGCGGTATGGGGCCTGGTCCGCTCCGCGCAGTCCGAACACCCCAACCGATTCATCCTGCTCGACCTCGACGACGACACCGACCGCGGTGGCGAACTGCTTGACCTGGACGACGACACCGACCGCGGTGACGAACTGGGCAGGATCCTGACCGGCGGTGCTCGACAGCGGCGAACCGGAGATCGCGGTACGTGCTGGTGAGCTGTATATCCGCCGGTTGACCCGGGCTGGTGGTGCTGGCCGGCTGCCCCTGTCCGGCCCTGACCGGTTGCCGGCTGGGTTGGATTCGCGTGGCACGGTGGTGATCACTGGCGGGATCGGGGTGTTGGGTGGGTTGTTGGCCCGGCATCTGGTCGCCACGCATGGGGTCGGGCATCTGTTGTTGTTGTCCCGGCGGGGCCCGGCCGCGGCGGGAGCCACGGAGCTGGTCGCTGATCTGACCGAGCTGGGCGCGCGGGTGCAGGTGACCGGCGTGTGATGTCGCTGACCGGAACGCCCTGGCCGAGGTGTTGGCGGCGGTACCGGCCGAGCATCCGGTGGTCGGGGTGGTGCACACCGCCGGAGTCCTCGACGACGGGGTGATCGAGGCGTTGACGCCGCAGCGGCTGGAGACGGTGCTGCGGGCCAAGGCCGACGCGGCGTGGTGGCTGCACGAACTGACCCAGGATATGGATCTCGCGTTGTTCGTGGTGTATTCCTCGGCCGCGGCCACCCTCGGGGCACCAGGACAGGGTAACTACGCCGCGGCCAACGCCGTTCTGGACGCCCTGGCGCTACGACGGCAGGCCGCGGGTCTGGTCGGACAGTCGCTGGCGTGGGGACTGTGGGCCCCACAGTCGGCGATGACCGGGCATCTCGACGAGGTCGACCTGGACCGGATGCGACGCAGCGGCATCCTTGCCATGTCCTCCGAGCAGGGCCTGGCGTTGTTCGACGCGGCGGTGCGTACTGACCGGCCGCAGCTGGTGCCGATCCGGGTGGACGTGGCCGCGCTGCGTCGTGCCGGGGCCGGTGGCGTGCCGCCGTTGTGGCGGGTGTTGGCTGGTGGCACGACCCGCCGGGCGGCGACCACAGCCGATACGCGGGTGGACCTGGCCGCCAGGCTGGCCGCTATGGGAGTCGAGGAACGCCAGCGGACAGTCCTGGAACTGGTACGGACACAAGCCGCCGTCGTGCTCGGCCACACCGACCCAACGACGATCGACCCGGACAGCGCGTTCCGCGAACTCGGCTTCGACTCGTTGACCGCGGTGGAACTACGTAACCGGCTGGCCACCGCCACCGGCCTGTCGTTGCCGGCCACGCTGGTCTTCGACCATCCCGCCCCGGAGGTGTTGACCGATCATCTGATGAACAAGCTGGCCTCCGCCGTGAGTGCCGGCAGCGACCGCAGTACCGGAGCCGAATCGGCCGGCTCGGGAGCCGTTCGAGTGTCGAACCTCGCGGAGATGTACATGCAGGCCGAGGTCGACGGCAGACACGACGAGTTCTCCGACGTGATCGGGCGATTGGCGAAGCTCCGCCAGACGTTCGGTGTGGACACGGCCGACGAGGCGGTCCGGCCTCCCACACGGGTCGCCACCGGCGACGGCAAGCCCAAGTTGTACCTCTTCACCCCATACGTAGCCCCGGCCAATTTCCAATATGCGCGGCTGGCGTTGGCCTTCCAAGGCACCCGTGACGTGTCGGTGTTGCACCCGCCCGGCTTCCATGCCGGTGAGAAACTGCCGGAGAACATCGAGGCGATGACTCTCGCGTACGCCGAGACAATCATCCGAGACAACGCGAACGGCGAAGAATTCGCACTGGGCGGCCACTCCAGCGGTGGGCTGATCGCCCACCGGGTTGCTGCCAAGCTGGCGCGGATGGGCGTGGCGCCGGCTGGTGTCATTCTGCTCGATACACCCTCGCAGGCAGACCTTCAAACCGTATCGGAGGACGGGCCGCTGTGGCGAAAGCAGATTTTTGAGGGACTCAGGCGGACTGGCGATGACGGCGATGACAGCTGGGTCTTCGCGATGGTCCATTACCTCTCCCTCCAGTGGTGGCCTGCGGAGCAAATCGAGATACCGACGCTCCAGGTCCGTGCATCCGAACGGATCAGCGGACCGGCAGACAATAACGACTGGATGTTCACCTGGAGCTACGCCACCACAGTCACGTTGGCAGATGTGCCAGGAAATCATGTACAAATAACCGACCAATACGCTTCGGTGAGCGCGTTGGCGGTCAATGACTGGTTCTCCCACTCGCCCGAGGAGCGCCCAGCGTTCGTAGACTACCGGGGGTCAAAGTAGATGGGGCCCTCCCGAGCTCAATCAATTCTAAGCGAGCTCAATGGGCTCAGCTTTGCTGAGCCACCGAATCCTGACTCGGGTGGGGGACCACCAACCTGTTCGGAGTTGACCCGGCAGGTCGCCTTGTGGGTCGAGGATCCGCAGGTGGCAGAGATGATGTTGGTGAGCACCTCCCGCCGGGGTTTGACCCAGCAGGTGACTGACCTCGGGGTCCTTTCCGCGATTTGTCGGCCTCCGCCGGTGGGGGCCTGTCTCGCTAAGAACTCCTAACTGTGGGTGCGTTGGAGTTGGCGCCAGCAGATGAGGGCGCAGGCGAGGCTGAGGAAGGCTTCGTGGATGTCGTCGCGGATCTCCCAGCGGATGCGGAGGCGGCGGAACCAGTGCAGCCAGGCGATAGTGCGTTCCACGATCATCGTTTGGTGCCGAGGCCGGAGCCGTGGGGTGTGCCGCGTCGGGCGATGACGGGGGTGACGCCGGGCGCGGATCTGGCGACGGTGGCTGGCGTAGTCGTAGCCCCGATCGGTGTACAGCCGGTCGGGGCGCCGCCGTGGTGGTCCCGGGCGTCCGCCGATGGGTGAGATGGCGTCGAGCAGGGCGGTGGTCTGGGTGGAGTCGTGCCTGTTCCCGCCGGTCAGCGTGACCGCGAGGGGGATGCCGCCGGCGTCGGTGATGACGTGGTGTTTCGAGCCAGGCTTGCGGCGGTCGACCGGGCTCGGACCGGTTTTGGGCCGCCCTTGAGCGCCCGGATGTGGGAGCCGTCGATCATCGCCCTCGACAGGTCCAACTGGCCCGCGCCCCGCAGCCGGGCCAGGAGCACCTCGTGCAGCCCCCGGCGTCGTTCCAGTCCCGTAACCTGCGCCAGCAGGTCATCCCCGAGCCGAACCCAACTCCTGCGGCAGGAACTCCCACGGAATCGCGGTGTAGAGCACGAACAAAATCCCACACAGCACCTTCCGGTCATCCAGCGGCTTACGCCCCGGATACCGGCTCCGCCGTGGTGGGCGGGGTGGCACCAGCGGCGCGATCTCGGCCCACAACTCGTCCGAGACGATCCACGGCGGCTGCTCACCCCTCCTCACGTTCAGACGAAACGACCCTCACGTCCAGTCGGTTACGCCCAACATCATAAGTTAGGACCTCTAAGGGTGTTTCCGGCGATCTTGGTTAGTAGGTTTCAGCGGCGGGGAAGCGGTCGCTGAAGGTGATGGCGAAGGCGTTCAACGCGGGTTTCCAGCGCGGCCGAACCACCCGGCGGTGTCAGTGCCGAGCCGGACGGCCATGCGCTGGGCCGGTCCCGTGGCGGGTTGACCACGAAGCTGTACCTGGGCTGCGAGCAGGGCCAGAAACCCCTCGCCATCGTGCCGACCGCCGGGCACCGCACATCTACCAGCAGCGCCACGCCGTGGAGTGCGGCATCAACCGGCTCAAGCGCAACCGAGCCGTGGCCACCCGGTTCGACAAGCTCGCTGTCCGCTACGAAGCCACAGTCCACCTCGCCGCCATCAACGAGTGGCTGTGACCGACTTCGACACAGGTCCTAGGTGGACCTACTCGACGGAGCCCACCCCTATTTCCCGGTACTCCCCGAGCCACCCCGTCGCGCGATGGTCGCCCCGCCAGGTGAACACGACGACGCCCAGGTCTCCGTCCCCGGGCGGGAAGGTAGTACCCGCCGTGCCCCGGCGGATCGGCTCCGCGCGGTGGGTGCGGCCGGCCCAGACCGTCACCACCGCGCCGGAAGGACCGGTCGCGACGACGTCCCGGCCGGAGACCGCGATCGCGCATCCAGTGGCCCGCTCGTACAGCAGCTGCCGGTAGGCGCTCTCCGGCAACCGGCAGGCGCGAGGCGGCCTGCCGGGCGGCCAGTCCGGCGCAGTGTGGCCGTTGCCGACGGCCGCGTGCCAAAGCTCAGGCACCGCGTCGGCCAGATGCACGGGCGTGGCCATCAGCTCGCAGATCCACAGGAGCCTGCCCGCTCCGCGTGGCGGCCGGCAGCGCCGCCACCTGACCCGGCGGCCGAGGTCTCCGGCGACCACCGCGACCCACGGGTGGACCGTGCCGAGCAGGCCCTGGCTCGCGAGCCAGTGCAGGTACCGGGGAGCGTCCTCGAGGATGGGATAGATCGCGGCGTACGGCATGCCCGCGATAGTGGTGACGCTCTCGCCGAACAGCTCCGGCGCGTTCGCTACCGCGAGCAGGGCAGCCTGGGCCAGGTCGCCGCGCTGAGGCTCGGGCAGGTTGGTCGCTGCCGCCGCGGGCTCCGCCGGCGGGCCGGTCGGCACGACCCCGGAGTTGATGATGCCGGCGACCGCGTTCCTGGCTTCCTCGGGCACGGCGACCTGCGCGAGCTTGGGCACCAGCGTCGCGACAGTACGGATGAGCGCGCGCTCGGCCTCGGCGGCGCTGGCGGGTACCGGTAGGTCGTTCAACGTCCGGCGCAAGTGGTCGCATACCGTGGCCGGGACCATGAGCCGTGCGGTGAGCTGGCCGAGGTCGGTCGGGGCCAGGAGCGTTTCCTCGAGGTCACTCCCGGCGTCTGCCGGTGTGTCAGCGACCATGCCCGCGCCGGCGAGGAACTGGATGGCCTGCCGCAGCGGACCGAGGCTGCGACGGCCCTGCTGGTGGGCCAGCGTCCCGACCCACCAGCGGTCAGCCGCTGTCCGCGAGGTCACCTCCTCCCGTACCACCTCACCGAGGACATGGTCGGGCAGGCTGGACTGGATCTGTGACCGCACCACGTATCCCTCGGTCAGCCGTGCCTGCCAGGCCGGCCGTTCGCTGTCGTCGACGATGAGGAACGCCCAACCTTGGTCCTCACCCGCGCCGACCCGTCCGGCGCGGCCGAACATCTGCTGGACGGTGGCCACGTCCAAGCCGTCCAGCCCGACCTGGGTGTCGCGGACGACGACAGCGCGCGCGGGCAGGTTGACCCCGGCGGCCACGGTCGGCGTGGCGACGAGGACGTCGAACTGCCGGGCGCGGAAGGCCGCCTCGGCGTCCCGCCGGTACGGCCAATCCTTGTAGTGCAGGCCCACGCCGGCCTGGCCGCACACCATGTGCACCTGCGCGGCATCGTCCGGCCTGACCCGGGTGGTGTCCACGCCCCGGCTGGCCGCGAGCAGCAGCGCGGTCCGGCGTACGTTGCGTTTGCTGCCACAGAACACCAGTACGCTGCCGCCGTCGGCGGTCACGAGGCGGCTTATCACGGTCGCCAGCCGGCTTCGGGAGGCTTCCGTCACGTTCCAGTCGGCGTGCGCCGCGACCGCGGGCAACTGCCAGGTCAGCCGGCTGGACCGCCACGTCAAGTGCAGCAGCCGGGCCCGCAGCCAGACGGCGATCTCCTCCGCGTTGCCGACCGTGGCCGACAACCCGACCACCCGGATCGGCGGCTGGGCGTCGCGCATCCGGGCCAGCATTGCCTCCAGCGTGGGACCACGAGCGGGATCGCCGAGCAGATGGATCTCGTCGACGATCAAGCAGTCGACCTCCGCCAGCGCCTCCCGCAGGGCCGAGCTGCGCGAGACGGCCTCGAACTTCTCAGTGGTCGCCAGCCACAGATCGGCCTCCCGCATCCGGTCCGCGTCGACGGCGTACTCGCCGGAGAGGCGCTCGACCCGCACCCCCTTTGCCTTCCAGGCCTCCAGGTCGTGGTTGAGCTCATCGGTGAGCGAGCGTTGGGGTACCAGCCAGACCGCCTTCCGGCGCCGCAGGAGCACGCTCTTGAGCGCGGCGGCCATGCCCATCACCGTTTTGCCCGCTCCCGTGGGTGCGACGACGAGCAGGTTCTCGTCGCCGTCGAGGATGGCGGGAAGCACCTGTGCCTGGGCCGGGTTGAATGTCGGGTACGGGAAGAAAGGGGACAGGGTGGGCGGCAGCAGGCCGTTGGTGGCGACTGAACCGGCATCCGGTGATGGTGCGCCGTCGTACGCCTGCCACGTCAGCGCGAAGGCGTCCCGCGCGGCTACCGCGGCGGCGCCGCTCGCCCGGCTCGGCCGTCGGGTGGGGCCACGCAGCAGCGCACACGGGTAGGTGACCGACTGGAGCGACCGTTCAGACGGATCGTCCGGGAGGCGGCGGATGGCCTCGTCCTCGACGAGGTGCGGGACTCGCCGCACCTCGGCACCCTCGGCGGCGAGCTTGTCCGCCAGGACGGTGAACCGCGGATCAGCGGGGAGCAGGACGCGGACGTCGGTGCGGTCCGTGATGGGCGGCAGGGGCAGATCCGGGTCGGCGATCTTCATCCACAGCAACCCTCGGTCGCGAGGGCCGGCCCGACTCGTCCCGTCCACCGTTGTTCGCCACGCCCTCACCGCCGTCGACTCCGGACCGTCGAACCTTACCGGTGGGCCCGAGGGCGGCCGGCCGGCGGGTGCTCGGCCGCCACTCTCGCCAGGCGGCCGCCCTGGGATCATCTCCTCCGATGACGGCCACCCCCGCACCTGGCAGCACGGAACGGTCGTCCAGGCTTGCTCGAGCGGGTCGCCTACGTCAACGAGGAGACCGGCTACACGATCGCCCTCGTCGCCACCAGCCGGCTCCGGCACCGGCATGTTGACCGGGGTGGGTCCCTGCTGGGTGTGCAGCCGGCGAGAGCCTGTGAATGGTCGGTTGCTGGGGATGACACCGGAAGTACAGGCTGCAATTCGAGGTCCAGTCGTACACGACGATCCTGCCGCCACCGTCCAAGGCATCAAAACGCTATCCGGCTCCGGACTGATCGAGGGCATCGGGCCCAAGACCGCCGCCCGCATCGTCGAAACTTCTCGGCACGGATGCGCTGCAGATCATCGAGGAAGAACTGGGCCGGCTCGTCGAGGCGAGCGTGTCAGCGTCCCGGGGACCAAGTGAGGACCACACGGCCCGCGCGATGGTGCGCGGCACGACGTCGACCGCACGGCCTGATCTTGGGGATAGCGTGCGTGACGTGCGTCAAGGTGTGGCGAAGCGTCCTGGGGTCAAGGGGTCGTCGGTTCGAATCCGGCCGTCCCGACAAAGTGTTATCGCAGGTCAGAAGGCTGATTCGAGTATTCGAGTCGGCCTTCTTGGGTTTCTGGGGGACCACTTCGGTCAAGTGCGCCGTCTGGTAGCGCTCCTTGACCGCCGGTCAAGCTTCACCGGCCAGAGCGGTTGAGTGCCGAATTCTTCTTCTGCTGTGACAAGGCGGCCCGCAAGCAGGCCGCGCCGGCCCGGCCTCGGCCTGCTGGCGACCTCCGGCCGGCATCGGCCGGGCCGCATGAGTTACGACTTGGCGGTCTGGGAAGGCGAATTGCCGGCCGATGACGGCGCTGCTGGCGAGGTTTACGTCCAGCACGTCGATGGCCGACTGCGCCAGCAGCGTGAGCAGGATAGAGCGCTCCGGCTCGCGCCGCTGTAACGCCTGCTCGGTCAGCCGCCGCCTGACCCAGCCAGGAACAGGCGCCGCTCCGTTGGCAGCATCGACAGATCCAGGGTGTAGGCCGGGGCAGCCAGTCAGGTGGCCAAAGCGGGTGACGTAGCCATCGAACGTCTGTGCGCTCGGCGGAGGCCGGCTCCAGCCACGGGTCGGCGGCGGGGTTCGGCCGGGAGGCTGCCGCCCTATGGTGCGTCGATGACTTCGCGGCCGAGGGGCCAGAGCGCGGCGGGGACGAGTTTGAAGTTGGCGATGCCGAACGGGATGCCGATGACCGTGACGCAGAGGGCGATGCCGGCGAGGATGTGGGACAGCGCCAACCACCACCCGGCCAGCACCACCCAGAGGACGTTGGCCAGCCCTGACGCGATCCCGGCGCCGGGCTTGGGCACGACGGTGCGGCCGAACGGCCACAGGGAGTAGACGGCCAGGCGTAGCGACGCGACGCCGAACGGGATCGTGACGACCAGAGCGAAGCAGATCAGCGCGGCGATGCCGTAGCCAGCGGCGAGCACGAGACCCCCGCCGAAGACGAGCCACAGTACGTTGAGCACAAACCGGATCATGTCTTTGAGCATGACTGCCGGGCGCCACCCTGGGTGGCGCTGCGGAAGGGGCCGCTCGTCGGCTTCGACGACGGGTGTGTTGACGGGCTTCAAAGGGCAACGAGGCAGCCGGGTGCCGCGATCGGTCGGGCGACTCACGGCGGTTTCGGCACTCGCAGGGCAGGGCAATGATCGGAGCCGACGACAACAGCTCTGGAGGGATGGCTCTCGTGGAGGTCACCGGCTTCTTCACCGCGATCATCATCGGCCTGATCATCGGCGCACTCGGTCGGCTGGTCGTACCCGGCAAGCAGACCATCCCCATCTGGCTGACGCTGCTCATCGGTGTGGTCGCCGCGATTCTCGGCACCCTCGTCGCCGGTGCACTCGGTGTCGACGACACCGCCGGTGTCGACTGGATCGAACTGGCCATCCAGGTCGTCTTCGCCGCGATCGGCGTGGCCGTCGCCGCCGGCGCCTACGGCCGCCGCCGCATCCACTGACCGTCACACCGCCCGTACCGCCGGCCCGCCCCTCAATGCGGGCCGGCGGCGTGCTGCCGGCACCTGCGGCACCACCCCGCCGCACCGCTGGCACAACTGACCACCCACACCCATGACGTACGACGAGGGGGAACAACTGATGGCGGCGGAGGGCAGCACCAAGGCCGTGGTGACAGCGCTGGTCGCGAACCTGGGCATCGCGGTGAGTAAATTCGTCGCCGCAGCGGTCACCGGGTCGGCGTCGATGCTCGCCGAGGGCGTGCACTCGGTGGCGGACTCCACGAACCAGGCGTTGCTGCTGGTCGGCGGTAGACGCGCCCGACGCGCCCCGTCGGCGCTGCACCCGTTCGGGTACGCCCGCGAACGCTACGTCTACGCCTTCATCGTCGCGATCATCCTGTTCACCCTCGGTGGCCTGTATGCGCTCTACGAGGGCTACCACAAGATCAGTGATCCACACGAGCTGACCGCACCGCTGATCGCCGTCGCCGTACTGGTCATCGCGATCGCGCTGGAGAGCTACGCCATGTACACCGCCGTCAAGGAGGCCAACAAGGTCCGCGGCAACCGAGGCTGGGTCTCCTTCGTACGCCACGCCCGCGCCCCCGAACTGCCAGTGATCCTGCTCGAGGACGCCGGAGCCCTGCTCGGCCTGATCTTCGCGCTGTGCGGTGTCGGCCTCAGCGTGCTCACCGGCAACGCCATCTTCGACGGCATCGCCACACTGTGCATCGGTGTCCTGCTCGTCGCCATCGCCGTCGTCCTCGCCGTCGAGACCAAGAGCCTGCTCATCGGAGAGGCCGCCCTGCCCGAAGAAGTCGCCGCGATCCACACCGAACTGGTGTCCACCTCCGGCGTCAATCGGGTCATCCACCTGCGCACCCTGCACCTCGGGCCGGAAGAGCTCCTCGTCGTGGCGAAGATCGCCGTCGGCACCGCCGAGCAGGGCGCCGACGTCGCCGCCACCATCGACGACGCCGAGGCGCGGATCCGGCGGGCCCTACCCACCGCCACCACGATCTACCTCGAACCCGACATCGACCGACAGCCCACACGCACCGATGCCAACCTGACCCCTTGAGCAAGGTTCAGGATCAGAGTCGGAGGTACTGACGGCAGTTGTAGCGCCACATCGACGGAGGAGGCTCCATGGGTATCGATGACAAGATCGACAACGCCTCCGAAGAGGCCGCCGGCAGACTGAAGGAAGGCGCCGGCCGCGCCACCGACGACGAGCAACTCGAAGCCGAAGGCCGCGCCGACCGGACCCGTGCGAACCTCAAGCAGGCCGGCGAGAAGGTCAAGGACGCCTTCAAGAGCTGACCTGGGCCGCGCAGTGCGCGGCAGGGGAGATGACTGAACGGCCACGACGCACAACCCGTCGTGGCCGTTCCCTGTGCGAGCTGACCTAGTGTCTGGGCGCGCCTGGCGGTAAGTCGTCACCCGTCGTCATCGTCCTCGGCAGAGGGGCGATGACGTTCCCAGGCCCGTCAGCGGCCACGAGGGCGGGGACCTTGCCGGTACGCCGAGGCTAGCCGAACGAAGCCTTCCTCAAGCGTGACCTGCGGTGACCAGCACAGTGCTTCTCGGGTCCGGCGTTGGTCGAACCAGTGTGCGGTGGACAGCTGCTCGGCCAGAAACCGGGTCATGGGCGGTTCTTCGGTGCGCCGAAGGGCCGACCACAGCCACTCCACTGCGGTGCCGCCGGCCTTTGCTACGGCCACCGGCACCCGAAGCCTCGGTGGCACCGTCTCGGCGGCGACGCAGATCCGGTCGATGAGCTCGTGTACGGTCCGTGGCTCGCCGTTGGTGACGACAAAGGCCTGTCCGTGTACGCCGGCTTCGGGCGCCCGGTCGAGCGCGGCGACGAGGGCGTCGACGGCGTTACTGACGTACGTCGTGTCGATCAGGGCGGTTCCCTGGCCGACCAGTGCCAGCCGGCTGGCCTGGGCCCGTGCGACGATCCGGCCCACCAACTGGGTGTCGCCCGGTCCCCAGACCAGGTGGGGCCGGATCGCCACCACGGCGAAGTCGGGCGAGTCGGCGGCCAACGCGAGCAACTCAGCCGAGGCCTTGCTGCGGGCGTAGTGACCCCGGGCCCGGTCTGGGTCGGCTGCGCCGGCGCCGGCGCCGACCAGGCCAGTGCCGTGGTGGGCGACCGACGGTGAGGACACGTGCACGAATCGCGTCACGCCGGCTGCCCGGGCGGCGGCGAGCAGGGTGGCCGTGCCACCGATGTTGGTGTGCTCGAATTCTTGCCACGGCCCGGTCATCGATACTTTCGCGGCCAGGTGCACCACGGCGTCGACCCCCTCAGTGGCCGCCCGTGCGGCTTCCGGATCGGTGATGTCGCCGCGACGCTCGTCGACCCCATCCAGGCCGCTGGGCCGACGCTGCAGGACGCGGACGTCGTCGCCGCGCATCCGCAAAGCTGTAGCGACGGCACTGCCAAGCATGCCGCTGGCACCGGTGACCAGGATCTTCACAGTCTGCTGACCCTTCCGCCAGCGAGCACTCGTTCCGCCCAGTGACGGAGCCGGGTACGGTCGATCTTCGAGTTGTGGCGGATGTCCGTGGGCAGGGACGGGACCACCAACACGGCCGCGACCGGCGGCGCGGCTGCGGTGCGTACCGCGTCGGCCAGTTCTCGGCTGGCCAGTCGGGCACGGCGGGTCCCGGGCAGGGTCTCGGCGATGACCACGACCTTCGCCACACCGGGCGGTCCCACACCGACCACTGCGGCCCGCGCGATCTGCGGCAACGACTCGACCTGCTGCTCGATCCCGACCGGGCTGAGCACGCCGTCGGACGTGAGCAGGATATGGGCCAGTCGACCCTGCACCCACAGCCGGCCATCGGGATCCAGGTAGCCTACGTCGCCGGTACGGTGCCATCCGGGATTGCGGGAGCTGTCCCGCTCGGTCAGCCAGAGCCCGTCGTAACGATCCTTCACATGCCCGGCCCTGACCAGGATTTCGCCGGTCAGCCCAGGAGCGCAACCGGGTTGTTCGGAAGGCGTGCCGGTCGAGTCCAGGGCCGCGATCGCCACCTGGACACCGGGCAACGGTCGGCCGACGCAGACGCCGTCACCCGGCTGGGCGTCGACGATCTCGTCGAGGGTGATGTCGGTGACCGGGAGGACCTCGGTCATCCCGTAGGGGGTGTGCGGCTGCGCCTTGGGCATCAACGCCCGCGTCCGGGTGAGCAGCGCGGCGGGCACCGGCGCGCCCGCGCTCAGCAGCAATGTCACCCCCTGCAACGCGGTGCGCTGGCGATCGTTCAACACCTCGCCGGTGTCGACCACGTTGCGTAACGCGGCCGGTGATGCGAACACCGCTGAACCGTCGACTGCGGCTGTCGCCTCAGCTAGAGCGGTGGCGGTCAACGTCCGTGGTGCGGTAAGGCTCATGTCCGGGATCGCCGAAGGGGCACCGAGAGCCGGCCCGAAAAGCGCGAATGGCGCGAATGCCGCCACGATTCCGGCGTCGGCGTTCACGCCAAGTCCGAGCAGTGCGTCACGCATCGCGGCGAGTTGGCGATGGGTGTAGACCACGCCCTTCGCCGGCCCGGTAGAACCGGAGGTGAACAACACGGCCGCGTCGTCGTCCGGGTCTGGCGTGGCCGGAAGTTCCTGGACGCCGGCGCCGAGGCGGGCGAGTTTGCCCAGGGTGAGCGCACCCATCGCGGCGGCGCCGGGCCCGGCCCCGATACGCCGTCCGGGCCAACGCAGGGCCCGGGCGACGGCGAGTCCGCGGCCGATGGCGACCAGGTGTGAGGGGTCGGCGCTGCGCAGTGCCCGGCTCATGCCGGCCAGACCCAGACCTGGATCGACCACCACGATCACCGCACCGATGCGCAGGCACGCGTAGACGGCTGCGGTCAGGTCGGCGCCGGGTGGTACGAGTAGTGCCACCCGGTCACCGCGACGCACTCCGGAGGCCGACAATCCGGCCCCGATCTCCCGGATCCGTTGCCACAGCAGGGACCAGCTGACCTGCCGGCCGTTGTTCGCTAGCTCGACCACAGCGACTGACCGGTCTTCGGCACGTTCGGCCAGTGCCGCCCACAGCGGACGCCATGGCACTGCCGGTTCCGGCGTCGGGGTCGGGTCGGCGGGCCGGCCGTCCAGGTCAACCAGCCACTGCGCGACCGCACCGGCGACATCGGCGTCCTCGGTGAGTAGGTGACCCGCGCCTTCGAACCGGTGCAACTGCGCATGCGGCAGCCGGCTTCGCAAGTCCCTGAGGTGTACATCGCCGAAGACCGGGTCGCGGGGGCCCCACAACAGCAGTGTCGGTATCTCCGCCAGCGTGTGCAGACCCTGCGCGACCTTTTGCAGCGCCTGCCAGCTCGAATGGTCGGGACTGAGCGGGATGTCCGCGACGAAGCCGCCGATCGCCGCCCGTCGGTCCACAGTGCGGTACGGAGCGAGATAGCCCTCTCGGACAGGCTCCGGCAGCCAAGGGTTCGCCAATGCGAGGGTGGCCTGCAGGAACGTCGGCGTCCGAACGGTCACCGCCGGCAGCACGCCGGGCAGGCGGGCCAGGCGAATCAGGGTGGGCGCCGGCGACCCACTCGGCTGGTGCACCGCAGTGTTGGTCAACACGACACCGCGTAGCTGATCGCGGTGGCGCAGTGCCCAACCCAACGAGATGGACCCGCCCCAGTCGTGTCCGACCGTGACGACCGGCCCGGTCAGACCCAGCGCGTCGGTGACCGTGGTGAGGTCGTCGATCCGCTGCGCCAGCCCGCGCACGGTGCCAGTGCGCTCGGAAAACCCCATGTCCAAATGGTCCACGGCGACCACCCGCCACGGCGGTGCGTCAGCCCGCGCGAACCGGGCCAGCAGATGCCGCCACAGGTACGACCAGGTGGGATTGCCGTGCACGCACAGCACAGTCCCAATGGGCCGGATCGCACTACCGGAGTCCGTAGCGGCGGTATCCAGGACATGCCAGGTGCGCTGCACACCCTGACTGTCCGCCGCAGTGACCCACCGGGACCAGGCACTGTCCAGACCCGGCAACCCGGGCGGCGGCACAGCCTGTCGATTGCTCACCACACGACCTCCAGGGCGCACGTGTTCAGGCCGGAGCCAACCCCCATACACAGCACCCGGTCACCGGAGTTGAGCGATCCGGCGTGGTGGGCCAGAGTCAACGGCAGCGACGCCGGGCCGACGTTTCCCCACAGCGGAAACGTCTCCGGGACCTTCCGGGGGTCAAGGCCAAGCCGGCTGACGACGCCCTGCGTGTGGGCCACCGAGACCTGATGCATGACATAGAGGTCCATGTTCTGCCAGTCCCACGACCCGGCATGCGCCCAGGTCGCCTCAGCGAGGCTCACCCCCGCGTCGAGTAGACCCTTTGCATCGGTACGCATCCGCGTGCTGTCCCCGACGCACAGCTTGTGGTGTTGGGTGGCCGCCCGGCTCACACCGCCGATCAGCCGGTGCCCCTGTTTGTGGGTGTCCGCGGCAGACAGCACCATCGCGGCCGCGCCTGAACCGAGGGTCAACGTGGCGAACTGCTCCCGGACGTCGTCCCGGGTGGAGTCGGGTCTACGTAACCGCTCGATCGTCGCCTGTTGGGCCTCACGGGAGCTCTCGCCCGCCACGATCAGCGCGTACCGGATCTGTCCTGCGTCGATCATGTTGGCAGCGACCTGGATCCCATTGACGAACCCGAGGCAGGCGTTGGCGATGTCGAAGTTCAAGGCCGATGACGGCAGGTCCAGAGCGTGGTGGATTGCCACTGCCGTCGATGGCTCCAGATACGCTCGAGACACGGACGTGTTGATCAGCAGGCCGACGTCACGCGCGTCGACACCCGCCTCCGACAGTGCCTTGGCCCCGGCCGTCGCCGCCGCGTCGGCGAATCCAAAGCCCTCCGGCCACCAGCGCCGCTCCTGGACTCCGGCGATTCGCTGAAGCATCCCCGGGCGCAGCCTCAACCGCCGGAAGGTTTCGCTCAGTTGCTCGTCGAACTGATCAGAGGTGACGATGACCGGCGCCTCCAAAGCCGCCACCGACAATATCGCCGTGTTCGTGTAGCGATACTCAGCGTTACCATGCGTCATCCAGCCTCCGCCCGTCGCCCACCCTGAGGGCTCGAAGTTATCCACTCGGTCCCCCCATCCACCAATGGCCGATCGGCATCGCGGTCAACATCACTCACCCGCCCACACGCACCCAGGACGCAGGGGCCGCTCTGCCGGCGGACCGGGTGATTCCACGGATGCTGCTGTACAACGTCGGCGTGAAGATCGGCCTACTTCGCCAAAAGTCGCTGCCGTCCACGACAAAGGCCGCGCAGCGCTGGGAACCGCAACCCTCGCGTCAGGTTCGAGTCGATCACGCCCTGCTCGAAGTCATCGCCCGCCTGGTCCTCGCCGCACCCGCCGCACCCGGGAAGAGATCAGAAAGAGCGGCCAGGGGGATCAGTCAGGAGCGGGATTGCCAGGTTGCTGCCAGGCAGCCATGCCACACTTCGATCACTGCTGACACGAGGAGGAGCACGACCCGATGGGCGACGGCCAACGTCCGAGACCACTGGCCCGCCGCTGCGGGCCTGATTCACCCGGCGCCACCCGCATCAGGAGCGTGGCCCCGTGTGGGTGCTGAGTCTCCTCCTGGGGCTGCTGGTGGTGTTGGCGATCACCGCGGCCACCGGCTACTTCGTGGCGCAGGAATTCGCGTACATGGCCGTTGACCGGTCGCGGCTCAAAACCCGTGCCGCGGCGGGTGACACCGCCGCCAGGCGAGCGCTGGACGTGACCCGCCGGACCTCGTTCATGCTGTCCGGCGCCCAGCTCGGGATCACAGTGACCGCCCTGTTGGTCGGCTACGTCGCCGAACCGTTGATCGGTGAGTCGGTCGGCGCCGCCCTCGGCGGGGTCGGCGTCCCTACCGGCGTCGGCGTCGCCGTCGGCACGGTGGCCGCGCTGCTGCTCTCGACCTTCGTGCAGATGCTGTTCGGCGAGCTGTTCGCCAAGAACCTCGCCATCTCGCGGCCCGAGCCGGTGGCCCTCTGGCTGGCCAGATCCACCCAGATCTACCTACGGGTGTTCGGGTGGCTCATTGCCTTCTTCGACAAGTCCTCCAATGCCCTGCTGCGCCTGTTCGGCATGGAACCGGTGCACGACGTGGAACACGCCGCCAGCCGCCGGGACCTCGAACACATCGTCAGCGATTCCCGCGACTCCGGGGACCTGCCCGCCGAGCTGTGGATGCTGCTCGACCGGGTGCTCGACTTCCCTGACCGCGACGCCGCCCACGCGATGGTCCCGCGGGCTCGGGTGGATGTCGTGGAGCCCGGCCTGACCACCCAGGAACTCTGGACCAAGATCGCCGGCGGCCACTCGCGCTACCCGGTGCTCGACGACCGCGACGACGTGATCGGGGTGGTGCACCTCGCCGACCTGCTCGCCGTCGACCGCGACGGTGCCGGCACGGTGGCCGACATGATGCGGCCGCCGGTGCTGGTCCCGACCTCGATGTCACTGCCCCGGGTCGTGCAGACCCTCGCCGAGCGGAAAGCCCAGCTCGCCTGTGTGCTCGACGAGCACGGCGGGCTGGCCGGCGTGGTGACCGTGGAGGACCTTGCCGAGGAACTGGTGGGGGAGATCGAGGACGAGCACGACGACGCCACGGCACCCACGTCGCCAGCAGGGCTGGCCGCGGCGGACGGCACCTGGGAACTGGTCGGCACGCTGCCGCTGGACGAGGTCGAGCGCACCATCGGGCATGACCTGCCCGCATCGGACAGCGAGACCCTCGCCGGCCTGGTCATCGAACTGCTCGGCGAACTGCCCGCCCCCGGCGCCGTGGCCCGGCTGAGCCTCGGCGAGGTCGCCCTGACACTCGAGGTGGTGGAGTTGGAGCGGCACGTCCCGTCGCTGGTCCTGCTGCGGACGGAGGAGAACCGCTGATGGGTGACCCGTGGGTGGTGGTGGCTGTCACCGTTGTGCTGATCGTGCTCAGCGCCTTCTTCGTGGCCGCCGAGTTCGCGTTGCTGGCGGCCCGTCGGCACCGCCTCGACGCGCGTTCCGAGCACAGCCGGTCGGCCCGCGCGGCGGTGCGCAGCTTCGACGAGCTGACCGTGCTGCTGGCCGGCTGCCAGCTCGGTATCACCGCCTGCGCGCTCGGGCTCGGCGCGGTCACCAAACCGGCCGTCAACTACGCGCTGACTCCGATGTTCCTGTCCTGGGGCGCACCCGGCTGGACGGCCGACGCGGTCGGTTTCGCACTGGCGTTGCTGGTCGTGACCTTCCTGCACCTGGTCATCGGGGAGATGGCCCCCAAGTCGTACGCCATCGCCCACCCGGAGAGAACCGCCATCGCCCTGGCGATGCCGATGCGCGCCTTCATGTGGTTCACCCGCCCGGTGCTGCGTGCCCTCAACGCCAGCGCCAACTGGTGCCTGCGACGGGTCGGCGTAGAGCCGCGGGACACCATCGCCACCGGCCAGAACGCCGCCGATCTGCGCCACCTGGTCGAGCACTCGGCCAACGTCGGCGCGCTCGACGCGTCGTACTCCGCGCAACTCACCGATGCCCTCGACCTCGACCAACTCACCCTGGCCGACCTCACCGGCACGGAGCGTGAGCTGACCGCGGTGGGGACGGCCGACACCGTTCTGACGGTCCGCGCGGTGGCCCGCGACACCGGCCACCTGCGGGTGGTCGTCCTGCACGACGGCGCGGCCGTCGGCGTGGTCCACGTCCGCGACACCATGGACCAGCCGGACGACCAGACCGCCGGCGAGGTGATGCGCGACGTCCTCGTGCTCGACGGCTCGACGCTCGCCTACGAGGCCCTGGCCATCATGCGGACCACCCGCCACCACCTCGTGGTGGTCACCACCCCAAACGGCCCGGCGGTGGCCACCCTGACCGACGTGGTCGGGCGGCTGCTCCGAGCCCCCGCCGGGGCCCGCTGACCCTCCACCCGCCCGCCGGTGCGCGAACGGGCCACTCCCTGCGTGCTGCCGCTGGTGCCGGGCTGTCTGTCCTACGTCACCGGTCTTGCCGGCGCCGACCTCGACGCAGCGGCCCAGCCGGCATCGTCGGACGCGCGGGGCGCGCTGGCCGTGACGACGCGACATCGGGCGCGAGGGCGGGTGGTGGCCGGCACGCTCGGGTCCATCGTCGTGTTTGCCGTCGTGTTCGTGGCGGTGTCAGTGTGTTTAACGCCGCCGGTCGGGCGCTGGCCACCAACGCCGGCACGATTGAGATCGTGGCGGGGGCGATGACCGTACTGCTCGGTGTCGGCTACCTCGGCGCGTTTCCGCTGTTGCAGCGTCAGGCCCGCATCAGCAGGCTCCCCGCAGCCGGCGTGGCCAGCGCGCCGGTGCTCGGTGCGACGTTTACTTCGCCCTGGACGCCGTGCGTATCCCCGACGCTGGGCGCGGTGCTCGGCCTGGCCGCGGTCGGTCTCGTGCTTGATTCGGGCGTACTCGGCCTGGCCTTTCTTCCTGGTGTCGAAGGTGTACGTCCGCTGGTCTCGGTGAGCTGGCAGCTCGGGTCGGGCCGCCAGGGGGCACCGGTGCCGGTGGTCAGCACGACGACGGCGAGGACGAGGACGAGGACGGACAGCTTCGGCGGTCGCACGAACCGGCACCGTGCCGGACATCGGCGTCGGTGCGTACCGACGCTGGTCGGACGGATTCTCCCGCGTGGGTCGGAGCCCGGGTCATCCCCGGTGGGGAGGCCGATATGGGTCCGCAGACTGACGCTTGCGGTTGTCAACCCGGGGCACCATGAGCAGCAGCTACGTCACACGGGAGGCGACATGCACCTGTCACGCCGCAGTTTCCTGCTAGCCACCACCGGTACGGCACTCGCGACGCCGCTGCTGGCCGGTGCCGGCCCGGCACTCGCGGCCGGCCGGCCGCCCGTCGGGTCGCTGCCGGACGCGGCGCTCACCGCCGACCTGCGCGCGATCACCGAGGCCGGCATGCCCGGTGTGTTCGCCGAGGCGCGGGACGGACGGGACCGGTGGCGGGGCGCCAGCGGGGTGGCCGACGTGACGACCGGTCGACCGGTGCTGCCCGGGTTCCAGCACCGGGTCGGCAGCATCACCAAGACCTTCGTGGCAGCCACGCTGCTGCAACTCGTCGGTGAGCGCCGGATCGCGCTGGACGCCCTGATCGGCCGGTACCTTCCGGAGTTCGCGGTTGCCGGGGTGACCGTCCGGATGCTGCTCGACCACACCAGCGGGATCAGCGACTACGACCACGTCATCTTCGCCACCCCGGAGGACATCGAGCGGCACCGGTCCACCACGTTCACGCCGCGCCAACTCGTCCGGGCCGGCCTCGGTCAGCCGTCGACCGGGGCACCGGGCGCGGCCTTCTCCTACTCGAACACCAACTACATCCTGGCCGGGCTGATCATCGAGCGGGTCACCCGCCGGTCCGCCACCGACGAGGTGCACCGGCGGATCCTCCGGCCGCTCGGGCTGCGGCAGACGTACTTCCCCGGCGTGCGTCCCCGGATCGCCGGTCCGCACAGCAGGGGCTACGTCCCGTGGTACGAGGGTGAGCTGCGCGATTTCAGCGTCAGCAACATGTCCTGGGCCTGGACGGCCGGGGCGCTCGTGTCGACCATGGCCGACCTGAACACCTTCTTCCGGGCGCTGCTCGGTGGCCGGCTGCTCCGCCCGGCTCAACTGGCCGCGATGAAGACCACCGTGCCGTTCGACCCGGCTCAGCCGGAGGCCGGCGGCTACGGGCTCGGCCTCTACCGGATGACCTGGCCCACCGGCGACGTCTGGGGGCACGACGGCCTGGTCTTCGGGCACAGCGCCATCTCGCTGCACACTCCGGACGGTCGGCGGCAGGTGAGCCTCGCCCAGAACGTGACGCACTACGCGCTGCCCGGCACGCCGGACCCGATCGGCGAGGCGGTCGGCAGGTTCCTGAACACGGCACTGGTCGGTGAGAGCGCCATCGCGGCGCGGACCGCCACCGTTGCCCGGGTGCCGGCGGTCGTCCCGGCGCCGGGCGCACCGACCCTGGTCAGGCCACTGCCGCAGCGCTGACGCTGTCGCCCGGCAGCCGCGACCGGACACCGTACCCCGGTCGCGGCTGCCGCACGGCCCGGCCGTGGCGTTCCGGCCACGCCGGATCGCGCCGCCCGGGTGCCGCGTTCCGATCGCGGCGGATCGCGCCGCTCGGGCGCCGCGTTCGGTCGGGCGTCGATCGCACCTGTTGGGGACGGTCGGATGCCCACCCCGCCGGTCACCTTGGCCCATAGCAGGTCCAGCAGTTCGGGTGGCGCGACCGGGGCCGGTCCGACCGGCGACGGCAGCGCCGCGTTGACGAACAAGCAGCCGACGATCCGCCGGGTGGGAACGGCCACGATCACCGGCGCGAAGAGCCTGACGTTGCTGTGCGTCACGATGACCACGGACTGGTCCTGCGGCAACCGGGCGATCGCCCCGCCGACCCGCTCGGCGTCCGGCTCGCCCGCGTGACCGGTTCAGCAGGTCATGTCGATCTCCAGGACCGCGACCTCGTGCCGGTCGACCAGCAGCACGGTGGTCTGTGGTTCCTTCTCGAAGTCCTCGCCGTCGGGTGGCCAGGTCGTCGGCAGCAGGCCGGCGTACCCGATGTGGACATCGGCACCCATCCGGGCCAGGACGAGATCGATCAGGTCGTCGCCCAGGAACGTCGCGAGGTGGTCGGCCGGAAGCTCCCGGAACTCGTCGATGCCGTCCCAGCTCCCGTCGAACAGCTCGCTCAGGTGCATGCGTACCAGATTGCGGAGACCGGCACGCAGGTCGGCGGCCGGTACGGGCCGGAACGCCTCCTCGTCGTGTCCGTCCGCGTCCTCGCGGTTCTCGACCCACCAGCGGGCTGCGGCGGCCACCGGATCGCCGTCCCCGGGGTCGAGCCGGCCGATTCGGAACCGGAAGGTGACCGGGCTGTTGTTGTTGACCCAGAGCAGGTCGCTCAGCAACGTCAGGATGCAGGCCAGCCGGGTCCGCAGGGCGGCGTCGGCGCCATCGGAGTCGCTGACCGGCGGCTGTTGAATCTCCGGAGCTGGATGCAGCGAGACCCGCAGGGTGCTGCCGTCGAAGTCGCGGTGCAGCAGGTGCAGCGGCGCCGGCCGGCCCGGCTCGTCCGGCCGCTCGCTGTCGGTGGTCAGCCGGAGCAGATCGGCGTACGGGCCGGCCATCTCGTCGGCGAGGAACCGCACCAGCACTTCCGCGCGCCGGTCGGGTGTCCCCACCACGGCCGAGATCAGGCTGCCGAGTCCGCTCGCCACTTCCTCGTCGGTGCACACCGCTCGTACGACCGTCCCGGCCCGACGGACACCCGACTGGTCAGCACCGTCGCTCCGGTGACCTCCGGAAGGCGGGCGGCGTCCGCGATCTCCATCAACGGCGGCGGCTCCGGCCACTGCTGATCCCGGCGGGACCTGGTCCGCCCGGACACCATCATCGACGACCAGCCAGCAGCCTGCTGCGGCGACCACGTCGCCAGCAGCCACACCGCCGCCACGCGTACCCAATGCTGGTTCGTCAGCCGGCGGCCATCCTCCCGCTCGACCGGGTCGGGCTGTCGGTACCAGGAGTCGGTGTAGGCCGTGGTGCGTTCCACTGCGGCAACCCTTTCCACCTCGGGGAGGTGCGAAGGTAACAGGTGACGGTGGCATTCTTGTCCACAGTCCGAGACGGACTTCGAGGTCCGGCTCCGGCCGACGGCGTCATGTCCGGGAACTGTCGGTCGGGGTTCCTACGATCACGGCCATGTCGGCTACCTTCACCGCCCTGTGGACCCAGGACGTCTGCCGGGAGTTGCGTAATCACCGGGTCGGCGAGCGGCCTCCGGTGGCGTTCAGCGGGGTGCACCAGTCCTTGCCCAGTTGGACCAGCGTCGGGGTCGGCGATTCCGTCTTCGCGCTGCACGTCAACCGTTGCGTGCTGCACGTGGTGAGCCGCCTCCGCGTCGTCGACAAGCAGCGGCGCGACTGCTGCGGCAGCGCCCCGGTGACCTGGCGGGATCCGGCCCATCCGGGCCACGACGCCTGGGCGATGCTCGGTGCGGACGGGTGCGGAGCGGTCCCGGTGCATGTCGAGGCCACCCCGATCCGCTTCGACGTCACCGTCCCCGGTGACCTGCTCGGCACGCTGACCTGGCGCAACCGGCGCGGTGACCGGCGCACCCTGAAGTACGTCGTCGACGGCCGTCTTGAACGCTCCGTCAGCCTCCAGGGGGTCTACCGCCTGACCGACGAGTCCGCCGTCGCACTGGACGCTCTGCTCGACAGCTCGCCAACTCCGAGCCGATCGGCACAGCCGCTCCACACGGCCCGCTAAGTCCCTGTTCGGCGCGGGCGCGGGTCACCGATTCCACGTCTGCGTCGACGATCTGGAGGACGAGCTGATCCGCGCCATCGGCAGCGCGGAGATCGAAGCGCTTTTCGACTCGCAGGGCGACCTCGGGTCGCTGACCGCACCTTGCCGGGTCAGCCCGCCTGACGCGGCCAGCGACCCGAGGCGCAGATGCGGCGGTTCCTGCGCCGGCGGGGCGAAACGTCGGCATTGGCGGTTGGTGAACGACTGCTATCCCGGGCGGCGGTCGGCCGCCGATCATTGCCCGGAGATAGATATGAGCCAATCTCACCTCCGGGTGGAACGCCCGGGCGCGGAGGGCGAGACGTCGGCACGGCAGCCGGGCGTACCAAAGGCCGACTCCGCGTCCCCGGAGGAATTCTCATGCCCCGTTCCCCACTCCGCGCCCGGCTCGCGGCGCTCACCGCCGCCGTCCTGACCGCGAGCGTCCTGACCGTCACCCCGCCGGCACCGGCGCTGGCCGCCGGCACGTTCGCCGCCAACGACTACTGCCTCGGCCAGTGCGCCGACATCCTGCCCCCGGGGCAGAACGGCAACGCCACGCTGGCCGCCATCCTGGCCCACCAGGCGCTCGGCACCCGCCCTGCGCACTCCAGCGACCAGCTCGACGAGTACGCGAACCTGGTCTACAACTACGCCGGGCTGACCGACGAGCAGATCGCCCACTTCTACAACGACGCCTCCTTCGGCGTCCCCGCCGCGCAGGTCGAGAGCACCATATCGCCGCGCGCCGACGTCACCATCGTGCGGGACAAGGCCACCGGCGTCCCGCACGTCACCGGCACCACCCGCGCCGGCACCATGTTCGGCGCCGGCTACGCCGGGGCCCAGGACCGGCTCTGGGTGATGGACCTGCTGCGGCACGTCGGCCGCGGCAAGGTCACCTCGTTCGCCGGCGGCGCCCCCGGCAACCGGGAGCTGGAGCAGAGCGTCTGGGCCAACTCGCCCTACACCGAGGCGGACCTCCAGGCCCAGGTGGACGCGCTGCGCACCAAGGGCGCCCGGGGCCAGCAGCTCTACACCGACGTGGTCGACTACATCGCCGGCATCAACGCCTACATCGACAAGTCGATCGCCGACGACAACTACCCCGGCGAGTACGTGCTCGCCGGCGCCGGCAAACCGAAGCACTTCACCATGACCGACCTGATCGCCACCGCCGGCGTGATCGGTGGCCTCTTCGGCGGGGGTGGCGGCAGCGAGATCCAGTCCGCGCTGGTCCGGGTGGCCGCCCGGGCCAAGTACGGCGCAACCGAGGGCGACCGGGTGTGGGCGGCGTTCCGGTCGCAGAACGACCCGGAGACCGTGCTCACCCTGCACGACGGGCAGAGCTTCCCGTACGGCGCGACGCCGCCCGGCGCGACCAGCGCGGTGCTCCCCGACGCCGGCACGGTGGTCGCCGAGCCGCTCGCCTACGACCAGACCGGCGGGGCCGCCGCGCGCACCGGCGCCAGCACCGCCACCCAGGAGCTGGTCGGCGGCCTGGCCAACCTGCGCGCGCACGGCATGTCCAACGCGGTCGTGGTCTCCGGCCGGCACACCACCACCGGCAACCCGGTCGCCGTGTTCGGCCCGCAGACCGGCTACTTCGCCCCGCAACTGCTGATGCTCCAGGAGTTGCAGGGGCCGGGCATCAGCGCGCGCGGCGCCGCGTTCGCCGGGCTGAACCTCTACGTGCTGCTCGGCCGCGGCCAGGACTACGCGTGGAGCGCCACCTCCGCCTCGCAGGACCTCACCGACACCTACGCGGTGCCGCTGTGCACCACCGACGGCAGCGCGCCGACGCTGCGCAGCAACCGCTACCTCTACCACGGCCAGTGCCTCGCCATGGAGACGCTGGAGCAGCGCAACTCCTGGTCGCCGACGCTGGCCGACTCCACCCCGGCCGGGTCCTACACGCTGCGCGCGCTACGCACCAGGTATGGGCTGGTCGCCTACCGGGGGCTGGTGAACGGCCAACCGACCGCGTTCACCAAGCTGCGCTCCACCTACCGGCACGAGGCCGACTCGGCGATCGGCTTCCAGGCCTTCAACGATCCGTCGGCGATGGGCAGCGCGGCGGCGTTCCAGGCGTCCGCCGCGAGCGTCGGGTACGCGTTCAACTGGTTCTACGTCAACTCCACCGAGGCGGCGTACTTCAACTCCGGCTCGAACCCGGTCCGCCCGGCCACCCTCGACCCGAACCTGCCGGCGAAGGCCGAACCGGCGTACGAGTGGGTCGGCTGGAACCCGGACACTAACGACGCCAGCTACGCCCCGCTCTCGGCCCACCCGCAGTCGGTCAACCAGGACTACTACGTGAGCTGGAACAACAAGCAGGCGCGGGACTTCGGGGCGGCGGACGGCAACTTCAGCTTCGGCTCCGTACACCGGGGTCAGCTGCTCGACGGTCCGGTGCGCGCGGCGATCGCCCAGCGCAAGCTCGGCCGCGCCGACGTCGTGAAGATCATGGCGGACGCGGCGGTGACCGACCTGCGCGGCCAGCAGGTCCTCGGCGACCTGCTGCGGGTGCTCGACAGCGCGCCGGTCACCGACCCGGCGCTGGCCGACGCGATCGGCAAGCTGCGGGCCTGGCAGCAGGCCGGCGCCCGGCGGGTGGAGACCACGCCCGGCTCCAAGGTCTACCAGCACGCCGACGCCATCCGGATCTTCGACGCGTGGTGGCCGCTGCTCGCCTCGGCGCAGTTCCGCCCCGGCCTCGGGCCGGACCTCTACGCCGCGCTGGTCGACGCCATCGAGGTCAACGAGGCGCCGTCGGGCGGCCAGAACGGCGGGCGCGACGGCGCCGCGAGCTGGGCGTCGCAGGGTCAAGCGCACAAGGGCTCGTCGTTCCAGTACGGCTGGTGGGGCTACGTCGACAAGGACGTGCGCACCGTGCTCGGCGACCCGGTGGCCGGCGGCCTCGGGCGGACGTACTGCGGCGGCGGCAACCTGGCCGCGTGCCGGACGGCGCTGCTCGGCGCGCTCGGACAGGCGGCGGCCGTGCCGGCCACCACCGTCTACCCGGGCGACAAGTCCTGCTCCGCCGGCGACCAGTGGTGCGCCGACTCGATCGCCCACTCCGGGCTGGGTGGCATCACCCACCCGCTGATCGCCTGGCAGAACCGCCCCACCTACCAGCAGGTCGTCTCGTTCCCGGCCCGCCGGGGCGACGACGTCACCAACCTGGCCCAGGGCCGCCCCGCCACCGCGTCGAGCACCCAGTTCCTGACCAGCCACACGCCGGACAAGGCGGTCGACGGCAGCCTGAGTAGCCGCTGGGCCAGCAGCTACAGCGACAACCAGTGGCTCCGGGTCGACCTCGGGGCGGCCCGCACCGTCAGCCGGGCGGTGCTGCGCTGGGAGTCCGCGTACGGCACGTCGTACCGGATCGAGGTCTCCGGCGACGGCAGCTCCTGGACGCCGGTGTTCGCCACCACCACCGGCAACGGCGGCGTCGACAACGCCACCTTCGCCCCGGTCACCACCCGCTACGTGCGGGTGTACGGGGTCAAGCGGGCCACCTCGTACGGGTTCTCGCTGCACGAGTTCGAGGTCTACGGCCGGTGACGCCGAAGGCCGGCCGGCGGGGAGCCCCCGCCGGCCGGCCGAGCGACAGGAGCAGGCCGGCGGCGGCGAGGGCGGCTCCGGCGGCGGCGGTGTACGCGGGGAGTTGGGCGGGGATGCCCAGGTGGACGGTGATGCCGAGGATGCGGGACAGGCCCCAGGGCAGCAGCGCGAGCTGGTCGTTCCACACCGTCAGCGCGCGTTCCAGGCCCACCACCGAGACCAGGGCGGACAGCACGCCGAGGGGCACGCCCGCGGCGGTGATGGTCAGCCCGACGGCGCTTCGGGGGCGCAGGCCGTACCGGTCCCGCAGGACCACGGCGGCGGCCACGAACAGCCAGCAGAACGCCGCGAACGCGACGGTGACATACGCCGCGCGCAGACTCGGCGCGGTCCAGAAGGCGAACCAGTACCCGCCCGGTCCGCGCCCGGCGAGCGCGGCCAGCAGCAGCACGCTGCGCAGCAGCGCGACGCCGCCGACCACGGCCCACAGGTGGAACGGGTCCCGCCGGCCGACGACGAGGCGTACGACGAGGGCGAACAGCGCCCACCCGCCGAGGGTGACCAGCAGGTGTGCCGGCGCGGCGAACCAGGTCAGCACGAGCCGGCTCGCCACCAGCACCACGGCCGGGACCAGCCACACCAACATCCGGTCCGCCCGTGCCCCGGGCGTCGGCAGCGCGGCGACCCGCCACGGCCGGAGCGCGCCGAGCAGCAACCCGCGCGCGGCGGCCGCGCCGAACCCGCGCCCGCGCAGGCCGAGCAGCACCACGAGCAGGATCGACCCGAGCAGCGCCCGGGCCGCCCAGGCCATCGCCGGGTCCCGGTCGGCGCGCCGCGCCCCGAGGTCGGCGGCGGTGAAGTTGTACGCGGGCAGGTCCAGGTCGGTGCCGTAGCGCTGCCGGTGCGCGTCGCGTGCGTCGTGGTACGCCGCGGCGGCCAGCCGCCAGTCGTGGCGGGCGGCGGGGGAGCCGGTGTCCAGCCACTGCGCGTGCCGCAGCACCATGGCCCGGTACGCGCCCAGCGTCTCGAACAGGTCGACCTGGTAGTCGAGCGTCGCGGTGAAGCGCCCGCGCAGTTCGGCGTCGCGCCAGGTCTCCGGGTCGGTCGCGGCGACCAGGTCGCGCATGCGCCGGGCCAGCGCGACGGCCTGCGTGCCCTCCTCGATCGCCTCGTCGACGCGGCCGCCGGTCACCGCGTAGATGCTGTTCAGCGCGGCGGAGTCGCCGGTCGGGATGTCCCACTCGAAGATCCACATCATGGGCGGCGGTTCCAGCCCGAGCGCCCGCACCGACCGGTCGGCGTACGGGCCGATGTAGAGGCCCTTGGTGACCGCCTGCCGGGACAGCGCCATGGCCTGCCCGATCGCGGCGACGGTGGCCGGGTCGCCGGAGAACGTGCGGTACGCCCAGTCCGCCGTGACCTGCGCCGGGTCGGCGTGCGGGTCCCAGGCCAGGCGACCGACGGCGTACGTGTTGAGGTCGTAGAGCTGCCAGAAGCCGGCGCGCAGGTGCAGCGACATGGGGCCGGCGCGCAGCGGCCCGCCGTCCTGGGTCCAGTTCCACACGCCCTCGACGTTCGGGTTGGCGGCGAGGAACGCGCGCAGCGCCTGGCGGTGCAGCGGGCCGAGGTCGTTGGGCAGCGAGCCGAACGCCTCGAACTCGCGCCGGGCCTGGAACTCGACGATGCGGCGGTGTCCGCCGCCCAGCAGGGTGGTGTTCAGCGGCAGGTGGCTGTAGAAGTCGCCCAGGGTGTACTTGGTGGACACGACCAGGTGCGGGTCGTCGAACCCGCCGAGCACCTGCGTGTAGGACTCCGGGTTGGTGTGCAGGTCGCCGACGGCGCCGACGCCCACCGTCCAGGTGCGGAAGATGATCTCCTTGCCGGCCGGGCCCGCGGTGTCCAGCAGCGCCCGCAGCATCGCGCGCACGGACGTTTCCGTGGTGACCGCGAGCCTTGACGAGTAGTCCCAGCCTGTCCCGGCGTACACCTCGCCGCCCTCGCCGACGCGGACCATCAGGCCGTCGACGAACGGCATGCTCTCGAACAGCTCGGCCAGACCGGCCTGGTAGACCGCCCACAGCCGAGGGTCGGCCACGTCGAGGCCGCCGACGGTCCGCGTCAGGTACGCCTCCAGCGGGGGCGACACCGCGAGCATGTCGGTCAGCAGGAAGACCCGCACGCCCATGTCTTCGGCGTACCGGAAGACGGGGCCGAACGCCGCCACCATCGCCCGCGCGCGGTCGACGTGCGGGTCGCCGGGCGGGTAGACCGCGCGCCCGTCGCCGACCTTCGCGAACGTGACGTACTCCAGGAAGCCGGGCACGACGATCCCGTTGAATCCCTGCGCCACCGAGTGGTCGACGAACTGCCGGAACTGCGCGTCGATGCGGGCCACCGCGTCGGCGTCCACCCACGGCGCGTCAGGCAGCACCGCCGACCCGACCACGTCGGTGTTCAGGCCATAGTCGTCGCCAGCGGCGAAGGCGGCCGGGTCGGGCTCGCGCCCCACCGAGCCCGCGTCGGTCAGCCGCAGGCCGAGCCGGGGGATGACCACCCGACCCGCGTCCGCTGCGGGGAGCGCCTCGGCACCGGAGCGGATCCGGTCGGCCAGCCGGTACATCCCGGCTGCCACGCCCGCGACGTCGCCACCCTGGACGGCCAGTTCGGCGCCGTGCACGTCGAGCCGGTACGACTCGGGCACCCCGCCGAGGGTGGCCAGCACGCGCGCCCGCAGCGTGGTCACCGCCGACAGGTCCGGAGCCGCGACGCGCGCCGCGCCGGCGCCCGGCGCAGCCGTCGCGGACCTGGCCGGGCGCGGCGTGGCGGGGGCGAGCACCGGTCGGGGCAGGCCGCGGGAGACGACCGCGTCGGCCACGGCGGCTGCGGCCTTCCTGACGCGCGGCTCGTCGGGCACGACGAGGGACGCCAGCGGCGGGACCGGTGCGGGCGTCCGTGCCGGCGCGGCGACGGCGTCCTCGCGCGGCACGGCGGCGGGGGCGTGGCTCAGCCCCAGCGTGTCGCCGATCCCCCAGGCCGTGGCCGCGCCGAGCGCCAACAGGACCGCCGCGGCGACGAGCAGCGGGTACGGCCTGCGGGCCCGAGCAACGGGAGTCACGCCCGCATGGTAGTGGCCCGCCGGCCTGCGGAAGCGCTCCCTCAGTAGCCAGCGTGTGGGGCCAGCGCGATGGTCGTGTTCGCCTGACCCGGACCGGCGATCAGAGCTGCACCGGAACGTCGATCACCTGGATCGGCTCCTGTTTCCAGGCCGCCAGCAGACCGTTGACCACGTCGACCGTGTCCGTCCAGCCGGCACGGCCACTCACGCCCGCGGCCAGCAGGTTCGACGGGACCTGCCCGGCGCGCAGCAGCTGCTGCCAGCCCGCGACGTCGAGCTGCAGGTATTCCAGCGCGGGCAGCTCGGTGATGGCGGGAAGATTGGCGACGACGGCGGATTCGGTGACCAGGGTGCGCAGCCGGTGGCCGGCCAGCGCGGACAGGTCGCAGGGCGCGGCTCCGGCGCTGACGTACAGCACCTCGGTCGTCGGCTGGACATCGGCGAGCGTCTTGCCGCTGTGCGATCCGACCCGCACCAGCAGCCCGCCTTCCGGACCCAGCTTCGCCAGGGTGGTGGGCCGCTCGGTGAGCAGCTCGGTCAGCGAGGGCGCCAGCCAGCGGGCGCCAGCCGACATCTCGTGGTCCACGAACAGCACCTGGCCGAACGTCCCCTGCGGCCCGGGGGCGAGGTCGACGACGTACAGGTTGCCGCCGCCGTCCTCGCCGACCACGAACCACGCCAGCGAGGCCGCCAACTGCTGCATCCGGCCGTCCGGATCGGGCGCGACGACCTCGGTCGCGCCGTACCTCCAGGACAGGTACCGGGCCTGCGGTTCCAGATAGGCGCGGGCGGCGGCGTCGGCCAGCGGCACGATCCGCAAGCCGTAGAAACGCTCCCGGTCGGCGGGCTGCAGGACCAGGGTGCCCTCGGCCGCGGCGAGGAAGAGCGCCCGGACGTCATCGGGCAGCGCGACGCCGAGGTCCGCCTCCGCTGCGGCCAGCTCCGACGGGTCGGCCGGCCGCGCGTCCGGCAGCAGCTGTCGGACCAGCGCGGTGACCGTGGCCGCGTCGGCGCCGGCGGAGAAGGCCATGTCGTAGCGGACCGGCTCGCGGCGGTACGGCTCCGGATGCGCTCCGGCGGCCAGGTGCACGTCCTCCAGCAGGTCACTGCCCATCCCGAACGAAACCTGCGGCGCGCTGGGGACGATGCTCACCGTCGCCGCCCCGGAGCGTGTCGTGACGCCGCGCACCGCGAGGACCTGCCCGCCGGTCAGCTCGGTCAGCGACCCGAGCATGTCCGTCGGACGCTCACCCCGCTCCAGGTCCAGACCGGGGTGGCGGTGGTCACCGTCGTAGGCGATCGAACCGCCGAACGTGCCCGGCGCCATCGTGCCGCGGAACTCGGCCTCTCCCACCTCGGGGGGCATGCTGTTGCGCAGCGCGGTCACGAACGGACGCCAGGCATCGGCCTGAAACAACGTAGCGTCGATCATCGCCTGAGAGTAGGCGGCGGGTCGAACAACCCGGCAGGCGCCGGCAGGTCCAGCAAGCGCCGTCACGTCGGTGGCCCGGCCCTCGGTGCGGACCAGGTCCGCACTGCGGTATGGGCTTGTCGCGACAGTTCTGTCCGGCGTGACGGCCGGTGTCGGTCCGGCCGCTGTGGACGGTGGGTAATCCAGACCAGTTACAGGATGCGTTCAGTGATCGATTGCTACCGTTCTCCCGCCGACGCCTGAAGGGGGAGATCGGTGATGACCCTTCCGTCGGCACCAGATCCCGGCCCCCGGCCGCGACGACACCCCGGCCCGGCGCTCCCGGCCACCGCACTGCTGCTGCTCCCGGTGCTGGTGGCCGCCGCCGCGGTCGTCGTGTACCGGGCGACCGGCCGGTTCTGGGGCGACCTCGCGGCCTACCGGACGGGCGCGCTGGCCGCCGCCGGCGGCGACGGGCAGCTCTACGACGTCGCCCACCGGGGCGCGGACGGCATCGCGCTGGGCTTCACGTACCCGCCCTTCGCCGCGCTGCTGCTGCAACCGCTGGCGTACGTCGACGCCGCCGTCGGCCTCGGGCTCTGGACGCTGGCCTCGGTCGTCGCGTTGTCGGCGGTGGTGCGCGTGGCGCTGCACGCCGCCGGCGCGGGCCCGCCGGTACGCCCCGGCGCGGTGCTGGCGGGCACCGTCGCGGCGCTGCCGATGTTCCCGGTGGCCGGTCACCTCCAGGTCGGCCAGGTGGGCCTGTTCCTGATGCTCATCGTGCTGCTGGACCTCACCTCCGGCCCCGCGAACCGCTGGCGGGGCCTGGGCGTCGGCATCGCCGCGGGGATCAAGCTCACCCCGCTGATCTTCGTGGCGTACCTGCTCTGCACCGGCCGGTGGCGCGCGGCGGGGGTGGCCCTGGCCGGGTTCGCCGCCACCGTCGGGCTCGGGTTCGCCTGGCGGCCGAGCGACTCGGCACGGTTCTGGGGCGGCGGCCTGCTCGACACCGCGCGGGTCACCGGCGATCCCCGTACCGTCCTGAACCAGTCGCTGCACGGCGCGCTGGCGCGCCTCGGCGACGTCGCCGACGTGCGTGCCGTCTGGCTGCCGGTGGCGGCGCTGACGGCGGTGGCCGGGATCGTCGTCGCGGCCCGTTGCGCCCGCGCCGGCGACGAGCTGCGCGGGGTGCTCGCCTGCGCGACGACGGGCGTGCTCGTCTCGCCGGTCTCCTGGCACCACCACTGGGTCTGGTGCGTACCGGCGCTGGTGCTGCTGGCGGCGCGGGCCCGGCCGCGGGCCGGCCGGGCCGCCGCGCTGGCCGGTGCGCTGCTCTGGACGCTCTGCGTGGCCAGCGCGGCCTGGACCCTCGTCGGCCTGCGCGGCGAGGACCTGCACTTCCAGGGCTGGGAGCTGCTGCACAGCAACGCGTACGTGCTGGCCGGGCTCGTGGCGCTGGGCGTGCTGGCCCGGCGCCCCGGCGGGCCGCGGGCGGGCGCCGACCCGACCGGGCCGGCGTCCGCCGCGCCCCGGCACGACCAACCGCAGGAGAGGGACGGTGAGACCGTGACCCGCGCCGACGCCATCGAGGACCCGATCCGGTGAGGATCTCCGTGGTCGTCCCCAACTTCAACAAGGAGCGGACGCTGCACGAGTGCCTGTCGGCGGTGTACGCCCAGAGCCCGCCGCCGGCCGAGGTGATCGTCGTCGACGACGCGAGCACGGACCGGTCCCGGCGGATCGCGGCCGCGTTCCCCTGCGCGGTGGTGGCGTTCCCGGTCAACCGGGGCGTCTCGGCGGCCCGCAACGCCGGCGCCGCCCGCGCCACCGGCGACGTGTTGTTCTTCGTCGACTCCGACATCGCGCTGGCGCCCGGCGCGCTGGCCGCCGCGGTACGCACCCTCGAGGCGCACCCCGACTGCGGCGTGGTGCAGGGCATCTACGACCTGCGCCCGCTGCACGACGACGGGCCGGTCGAGGCGTACAAGACGCTGTTCGAGCACTTCTGGCGGCGCCGGGCCACCGGGGTGACGGCGACCACCATGTTCGCGCTGACCGCCGTGCCCAGGGCCGTCTTCGAGCTGGTCGGCGGCTTCGACGAGCGGCTGCGCGACGCCGAGGACGTGGAGTTCGGCACCCGCCTGCCGAGCCGCTACGAGATCCGGGTCAGCGACGAGATCGTCGGCCGCCACGACGACGTGGACCGGCTGTGGCCGTACCTGTCGGAGCTGTTCCGCCGTGCGGTGACGTACGCCGACGCCGTGGTCGTGGCCCGCTGGGAGCGGCCGGTCACCGGCGCGGACGACGCGGGCCGGACGCCGCACCGGGTCGACCTCGCCTCGGTGGTGGGCATGGCGGCCAGCGCGCTGGCCGTCGGCACCGCGTCGCTGGCCCTGGTGTCACCCCGGCTGGCGCTGCTGGCGCTGGGCCCGCTCGCCGCCTTCGTCGTGGCCGACCGGGAGCTGCTGGCGTTCGCCCTGCGCCACCGCGGCCCGTGGTTCCTGCTCTACGCCGCGGGGCTGCGGTGGCTGACGCACCTGACGGAGTTCGTCGGGATGGGGCTGGGGGTGTGCGGCGCGCTGCTGCGGCGGGTCCGTGCCGGCCGCGCCCGCCGGGTGGCCCCGGTGTCGCAGCGGTGAGGGCCCGCTGGTGGCGGCTGGCCAACCACGTCCTCACCGCGGCCTTCGTGGTGGCCCTGACCGTCGGTCTGGTGCTGTTCGTGCGCGCCCAGGACTGGACGCCCGTGGCGACGCTGGCCGCCCGCCTCGACCCCGTCCGGGTGACCGCCGCGCTGACCGCCGCCCTGCTGATCAACTCGGCCGGGCTGCTGCTCGGGCTGGCCTCGTGGCGGGCGCTCTTCGTCGACCTCGGGGCGGCGGTCGACCGGTGGACGGCGTACCGGATCTTCTTCGTCGGGTTCCTGGCCAAGTTCGTCCCGGGCCGCTTCGTCGCCCTGCCGCTGCTGCTGCGGATGGGCAAGGAGATCGAGGTGGGTCCGGTCCGGCTGGCCGGGGTGTTCCTGCTCAGCTGGGCGGTGGTCGCGATGACCGGGACGACGGTCGCGCTCGCGGCCGGGCCGGCGCTGCTGTCGGGCGCCGCCGGGTGGCTGCTGCTCGCCACGGTCCCCCTGGTCGTGCTCTTCGTCCGTCCGGACCTGCTCAACCGAGGGCTCGGCGCGTCGGCCCGGCTGCTGCGGCGACCGCCCCCGCAGGTCGCCGCGTCCCCGGCCGGCCTCCGCCGGGCCATCACCGCGCAGTCGCTGTCCTGGCTCGTCTCCGGGCACCACCTGTGGCTGCTCGCGGTGGCCGCCGGCGCGCCGCCCCTGCGGTCGTACCTGATCTGCGTCGCCGGCTTCGCGGCGGCCACCGTCGCCGGCCTGGTGGTGGTGGTCGCCCCGGACGGCCTGGGCGTACGTGAGGCGGTGCTCATGGTCGGGCTGGCCACCGTGCTGCCGGTGACCGTGGCGACGCCGGTGGTGCTGGTCAGCCGGCTGGTCTGCGCGCTGAGCGAGGTGGCGGTCGGCGGCGGCGGGCTGCTGGTGGCCCAGTACATGCACCGGCGCCGCGTCGGCCCCGTCGAGCGGGCGGCGCCGGTCGGCTGACCCGGCCCGTCACCTGAGTCTGAGTCTGATTCGGAGAGAGAGTCGGTGACACCATGTCGATCGCGCCACTGCGGACGATGGCACGGCTGGTCGGAGTCCCGGTCCGGGCGCTGGTGCGTCGCAGCACGAGGCTGAACGCGGCGCTCTGGGACACCCAGTACGCGCTGGGCTTCTGGGGCTACCTGGACGGCGCGGGCGACGGGGCCGTGCCGCTGTCGCTGATCGAGACGTGGGCGCCGCGCCCGACGATCCTCGACCTCGGCTGCGGCACCAGCGCCAACCTTGCCCTGACCCGGGGCCGGTACCGGCACTACCACGGCGTGGACATCAGCCGCCGGGCGATCGAGGTGGCCCGGTCGCTCGACCGGCCGGACGCGTCGTACGAGGTGGCCGACATCCGGGCCTACCGGAGCCTGGAGCGGTACGACGCCATCCTGCTGCGCGAGGTCATCTACTACCTCACGGTGGCGGAGGCGGAGCACCTGCTGCGCCGGCTGCCGGACATGCTCACCGCGCGGGGCCGGATCATGGTGCAGATCTACGACGTCGACCGGTCCCAGCAGTTCGTCGAGGTGATCCGTGGCTGCGGGCTGGACGTCACGACGCGGCTGCCGACGGACCGCGCCGACGGCGCGACCGGCGCCTTCTTCGTCCTGACCCCCGCGGCCGCCCCGCCGCGCTGAACCCCGCCGGCGCCCGGCCGCTGCCGGGGCGGGGGAGGGGCCCGTCGGGCGTCCCGCGCGCCCCGGGCCCCGCCCGCGCTCAGACGGAGACCCGGCGCTCCCACCACGGCCACACCGTCACCGGTTCGCTGCGCAGCAGCCGGCGATGCAGGTCCTGGAGCCGGTGCCCGGGTTCCACCCCGAGCCGGTCGGAGAGGGTGCTGCGGGCGTCCTGGAAGGCGGTGAGCGCCTCCGCCCGCCGGGAACTCTGCCCGAGCGCGACGAGCAGCAGCTCCCATAGCCGCTCCCGCATCGGGTGCTCGGCCAGCATCCAGCGCAGCTCGGCGACCACGTTCTCGACGTCGCCGAGCAGAAGCCGTACGCCGGTCGCCTCCTCCAGGACGTCCTGGCGCAGCTCGGTCAGCCGGATGCGTTCGGCCTCGGCGAGCGGGCCGGTCGCCTCGTGCAGGGCCCGGCCGGCCCAGTGGGCCAGACCCCGCTGGAAGAGGTAGAGCGACTGGGACAGGTCGGCCTGGGACCGGGCGGCGCGGGCCGCCCGGACGTCCTGTTCGAAGCGGATGATGTCCACGGCGTCCGACGGGATGTCGAGGGTGTAGCCGGGCCGGGTGGACCGGAGCACCCGGGCCAGGGCCGGCCGCCGGCCGGGCGGCTCCAGGACCCGGCGCAGCCGGCCGATGTAGGTGTGCACCATGTTCTCCACCGAGTCGGGCCGGCGGCCGGCCCAGATCGCGTCGACGATCTGCGCGACGGACATCACCATGCCGCTGCGCAGCGCCAGCACCGCCAGGACCTCCCGTTGCCGTGGCGTGCCCAGGTACAGGTGCGTGTCCCCGCGCTGGGTCCGGATCGGCCCCAGGAGCAGTATGGACAGTTCATCGTGCGACATCAGGTGTCTCCCCCACCAGAGGAACCGGGTGCCAGGACCCGGCTCGGCACTTGTCGACGGCGCTGTCCGGGCACCGGACAACCACGGCGTCGGGGCGGGTCCGGGACGGCAGGCGAGTCGACGGTTCGACGCGCGTTCGGCGGCTCCCCGCAGCGGGAGGGCCCTCGGGGCATCCGCGCCACCTACCGGTCGTCCGGGACGGTGACGAAGCGCAGCCCGCGATCGGTCAGCCTCGGGAGGACCTCGGCCAGGGCCGCGACGGTCTGCGACCGGTCGCCGCCGCCGTCGTGACAGAGCATGATCTGCCCGGGCCGGGTGCGCGACAGCGTCCGGGCGATCCGGGCGACGCCGGGGCTGCGCCAGTCGCTGGGGTTGACCGTCCAGTCGACCGGGACGAGGCCGAGCTCGGCGGTGGTCCGCAGCACCCCGGGCGACCAGTTGCCGCCGGGGGCGCGGAACAGCCGCGGCGTGTGCCCGGTCGCGTCCTCGATCTCGCGCTGGGTCCGGTCGATCTCGGCTGTGATCTCGTGCCGGGCCAGCGCGGCGAACGGCTGCGGGTGCGTCATGGAGTGGTTGCCGATCAGGTGACCGGCGGCCAGCACCTCCCGGGCCAGCTCCGGGTGTTCCCGCACCCGGTCGCCGACGAGGAAGAACGTGGCCCGCACGCCGTGCCGGTCGAGCAGGTCGAGCATCGGCGCGGTCCACCGCGGGTGCGGGCCGTCGTCGATGGTGAGCGCCACGTCGTCGCCCGGCACGCCGAAGGCCGGCCGGCGGGGACCGCCGAGCGAGGGGCGGCGGCGCAGGAGCTGCCGGCCGCGGTAGGCGAAGAGCAGGTAGTGCAGGGCGTGCGCGCAGAGCTGGGCGCCCAGCCGGGCGGCCGGTTTCCGGGCGCCGCTCATCGGGGCGTTTTCGCGGTGGTCACCCGGGTCGGCCCGAAGTCGCGGTCGGCGAGGTGGCGCAGCCCGCCCACGACGGCGCCCGTGACGACGGCCAGTTGGACCAGCAGGTGCACGGCGAAGAAGAAGACCGCGTACGCGGGCCCGCGCCGGTGCAGGACGAACCGCAGCAGCCCGGGCTCGGCCACCACGAACAGGGCGAGGAGGAGCAGCGACGCGGCCGGCCAGCCGCCGACGAGCGGGGCCAGCGGCAGGGTCGCCGGCACCAACGTCGCGGCGACCAGGGCCACGGGGCTGTTGGCGCGGATGCCCGCCGGTCCGCGTTCGGCCAGGGCCACCGGGATCAGCAGCTGCGAGCGGTGGAACTGCTTGCGTAGCAGCGCCCCGAGCCGGCTGTCGTCGTCGTGCCGGCAGACGACGGTGTCGGTGAGGACGATGCCGTACCGGTCACCCATCCGGTCGCCGAGTTCGACGTCCTCTGAGGCGCGCAGGTTCTCGTCGAACAGTCCGACCGAGGTGAAGACCTCGCGGCGGATAAGGCAGACCGCGAAGAGGGTGGTGCGCACCCGCCCGACGTTGCGCAGCCGCCAGTAGTGCCCGTGCAGCAGCCGGTACGCCTCGACCGGCCCGTCGTCGATCAGGGGTTCCAGCGCGTAGATGCCGTGTACGCAGGCGACGTCCGGCTCGTCGCGCAGGATCGCGAGGGCGTTCTCCAGCGCGTCCGGTTCCGGGGCGCAGTCGGAGTCGAGGAAGAAGAGCAGCTCGCCGGTGCTGGCCCGGATGCCGCGGTTGCGGGCTGCCGCCGGCCCGGCGTTGCGGCCGGTGACCAGCAGCCGGCACCCGAAGCGCCGGGCGATCGCCCGGGTGTCGTCGGTGCTCGCGTCGTCGACGACGATGACCTCGGTCACCGGCTGTCGCTGTCGGCGGACCGCCTCCAGACACGCGCCCAGGGTCTTCGCGCTGTTGTGGGCGGGGATGATGACCGACACCGTCGGCGGCATGATCAGCACCTCACCGGTACGTAGGGCAATACGTATGCGAATTGACAGGTGGAAATTCCGTTGTGCCGCGACCAAGTTATCGACCGGTCACCCCGTCCCGCAAGGGTTGCCTTGCGTAGTCAAGGTTCCATCCAGTGCCGGTCCAGGAAAGATTTCGGGCCGATAGATACCGTCGCGGCATGCCCAATCTGGTCAGCGTCGAGGAATGCGAGCGGTTCACCGTTCGCGAGGTGCACGACCTCTATCGGCGGTACGTGAACGCAAGCCAGGTCAATCTCATGACCTCGTTCGGCTTCGGCCGGGAATTGGTCGAGCACGCCGAGGGGGCCTACCTGACATTACGGGACGGCCGGCGGGTCCTCGACCTGACCGGCGGCGTGGGGGTGCTCAACCACGGCCACAATCATCCACGCATCGTGGCGGCCCGGCAACGGTTCGCGGAGCGCCGGCGGATGGAGGTGCACAAAACGTACTTCTCTCCCTACCTCGCGGCGCTCGGCCACAACCTGGCGCAGCTGCTCCCCGACGACCTCTCGATGTCGTTCCTGCCGAACTCCGGGGCGGAGGCGGTCGAGGGTGCGGTGAAGCTCGCCTTCAAATACCACGGCGGCCGACGGGGAACCATCCTTCGCGCGGACTGCGGTTTCCACGGAAAGTTGCTCGGTTCCGGCGGACTGACCGGGCAGCCCCACTTCGACTTTCCGACAATTCCGGGAATCGTCCCATTCGCTTACGGCGATCTGGATTCCGTCCGGTCGGCCATCGACCGGCACCCGGACGACGTCTATGCGCTCATCGTCGAACCGTTCAGCGCCTCCACCATTCAGTGGTGCGACGAAGGCTTCCTGCGCGGCGTGCGCGAACTGTGCGACCGGCACGACATCGTGCTGATCTTCGACGAGATCTACACCGGCTGGGGCAAGACGGGCAGCCTCTTCTACTTCATGCGCTACCCCGGCCTGGTGCCGGACGTGCTGACCACGAGTAAATCGTTCGGCGGCGGCAAGTCGTCCATTTCGGCCTTCGTCGCCCGGGAGCCGGTGTTCCGCAAGGCGTACGACAATCTGACCGACGCGCTGCTGCAGAGCACCAGCACGACCTACTACGGCATGGGGGAGGAGTGCGTCACCGCCATCGAGGCGATCAACGTGGCGGTGGAGGACGACTACCCGGCGCGGGCCCGCGAGCTGGAACGCGTGCTGGAACCGGCCCTGACCCGGCTGGGCAAGGAGTACCCGGACGCGGTCGGCCGGGTGGCGGGCGCCGGGGCGCTCTGGGGCGTCCAGATCGACGGCGGGCCCAAGCTGCTCGACCTGGTCTCCCGGCTCGCCCCGGGCGGCGTGGCCCGGGACCCCAGGTTCAAGGCGAAGCTGGTGACCTGCGCCGTCGTCAACGCGCTCTACCGGGACCACGACATCTTCACCTACTACACGCTCAACGGCCTGAACCCGCTGGTCATCGGTCCGTCGCTGATCACCGACCCGGCCGACGCGCAGCGCGCCGTCGACGCCCTCGGCGAGGTGTTGGCCCAGGGATTGAACCGGCTGGTCACCCGGTTCGTAGCGCAGAAGGTGGGATCGCTGTGGTGATCGCGATCACCGGCGCGGCGGGCATGCTCGGCTCCCGGCTGGTCGACCGCCTCGGCGCCGACGGCCACCACGTACGCGGCGTCGACCTGCGGCCGGAAAACGGGGTCACCCACGTGGGGGACGTCCGCGACGCCCGCCTGCTGGACCGCGCCTTCGCCGGCGCCACCGTCGTCATCCACTGCGCGGCGGCGCTGCCCAGCTACCCGGCCGACCAGATCCGCTCCGTCACCGTCGAGGGCACGCGCGCCGTGTTCGCGGCCGCGGAGCGGGCCGCGGTGGCCCGGGTCGTGCACGTCTCGTCGACCGCCGTCTACGGGCTGCCGACGCGGGTGCCCACCCCGGAGGAGCACCCGCACGCGCCGGTGGACACCTACAGCGCGGCCAAGGCGGCGGCCGAGGAGATCGCCGTCCGGCACCGTGCCGGCAGCCTGCCGGTGGCGGTGCTGCGGCCCAAGACCTTCCTCGGCCCCGGCCGGATGGGACTCTTCTCGATGCTCTTCGAGTGGGCCGAGGAGGGCCGCAACTTCCCGGTCCTCGGCCGCGGCGACGTGCGGATCCAGATGTTCGCCGTCGACGACCTCGTCGACGCGGTGGTGACCGTCCTGCACGCCCCCGACGAGGTCGCCAACGACACGTACAACCTGGCCGCCGAGCGCTTCGGCACCCTCCGGGAGGACTTCCAGGCGGTCCTGGACGCCGCCGGCCACGGCCGACGGGTGGTCTCGCTGCCGGCCCGGCCGGCGCTCGCCGCGCTCAGCCTGCTGGAGCGCAGCCGGCTCTCGCCGGTCTACGGGCGGCTGCTGCACAAGCTGATGGCCGACTCGTACGTCAGCATCGACAAGGCCCGGCAGCGGCTGGGCTTCCAGCCGAAGCTGTCCAACCAGGACGCCATCCTGCGCACCTTCGAGTGGTGGCGGACCGAGCGGCACCGCGAGCGCCCGGCGCGGGACGGGCGGACCAGCCGCGATCCCTGGCGGCAGGGCGCCCTCGCCGCCGCGAAGATCTTCTTCTGACAGGGGCCCTGATGACCGCCGTCGAAAGCGTGGTGGAGCCGGTCGCCCCGGTCGCCACCGGACCCGTCGCGCGCGTGCCCACGCTGCTGCGACACCTCGTGGCGCTGGCCCGGCCGGGCCACGCCGTCAAGAACCTGCTCGCCGTCCCGCTGGCCCTGACCGACACGCCGGTCTGGACGGCGACCGCGCTGTGGCGGTGCGTCTGGGCGGTGGCCGCGTTCACGCTCGCCTCGTCGGTGATCTACGTCGTCAACGACATCGCCGACCACCGCCTGGACCGGGCGCACCCCACCAAGCGGCGTCGGCCGATCGCCGCCGGTCACGTCCCGGTGCCGGTGGCCGGGGCGTACGCGGTCGTCCTCGCCGTGCTGCTGGCCACGCTGACCGTCAACGGGCCGGCGATGACGTGGTGGCCGCTGATCGCGTACCTCGCGCTGAGCACCGCGTACAGCAGGTGGCTCAAGCACGTGCCGCTGCTGGACGTCTGCGTGGTCTCGGCCGGCTTCGTGCTGCGCGTCATGCAGGGCTACGCCGCGACCGGCGCGGCCGCCTCCAGCCTCCTGCTCACCGCGGTGTTCAGCGGCTGCCTGGTGCTCGTCCTCGGCAAGCGTCGGCACGAGCTGGCCGCCCTCGGCACGCCGCACCGGCCCGCGCTGGTCGGCTACAACCTGCTGCTCGCCGACCACCTGCTCGGTCTCACCGCCTCCCTGGCCGGCACCGCCTTCCTGCTCTACCTGCACGTCGACGCGCCGATCGACGCCTACCCGCCCGTCGCGCTGGCGATCGTCGTACCGCTGGGGCTGCTCGCCGCGTTCCGCTACCTGCAGGCGGTGCTCGTGCTGCGCACCGGCGGCGACCCGATCCGGATGCTGCTGCGCGACCGGATGATCGTCGGTTGCGCCGTACTCGCCGGCGCCACGCTGGCCCTGGCACAGATCACCGCCCGCTATCCCCACCTGCTGACCTGGACGGACAGATGAACCATCCCCTGGTGTCGGTCATCGTGCCGAACTACAACTACGCCCGCGCGCTGCATCTCTGCCTCGACTCCCTGCGCGCACAGACGTACCCGCATCTGGAGATCATCGTGGTCGACGACTGCAGCACCGACGACTCGGTCGCGGTCGCCGAGGCCCACGGCGCGCGGGTCGTGCGGACGCCACGCAACGGCGGGCCGGCCGCGGCCCGCAACCTCGGCGCGGCGACCGCGGCGGGCGAGATCCTGTTCTTCATCGACTCCGACGTGGCGGCCAAGCCCGACGCGGTGGCCAACGCGGTGGAGTTGCTGGCCGCCGACCCGACGATCGGGGCGGTCTGCGGCAACTACGACCCGGTGCCGCTGATCCGCGACAGCCTCCTGGAGGAGTACCGCTGCCTCCAGCAGTCCTACTGGCTCATCGCGGACGAGGGACCGATCATGACGCTCTACACCGCGCTGCTGGCCGTGCCGGCGCGGGTGTTCACCGAGATCGGGCCGTTCAACCCCCGGCTGCGGGAGACTGAGAACGCCGACTACGGGATGCGGCTCGCGCAGCGCTACCAGATCCTGCTCTCCCCGCGGGTGCGCGGCGTGCACGACCACGACCACGAGCTGGGGGTGCTGGTGCGCAAGGTGTTCACCCGCACGGCGCTGCACATCCCGATGTACGCCCGCAAACCGGAGTTCCCCGGCGGGCTGAGCAGCGGCCCCCGGGCCTGGGTCAGCATCGCCGCCCCGCTGGCCCTGCTCACCGCCGCCCTGCCCCCGCTGCTCGGCCCGGCCTACCTGCTGGTGCCGCTGGCCGCGTTCGTCGCCTTCCTCGCCGGGGACCTGCCGATGCACCGGTTCGTACGGGGCGAACGCGGGCCGCTCTTTCTGGTCTACTTCGTCGCGATGCACTTCTTCCTGAACCTGGTCATCGCCGTCGCCGCGGCCTGCGGCGTGGTCGCCTGGCTGACCTCGGGCCGGTTCCGGCGGCTCTACGACCGACCGGAGGTCGCCACCCGATGAACGAACTCCCGCTCGTCTCGGTGATCGTGCCGAACTACAACTACGCCGAGTCGCTGGACCTGTGCCTGCGCTCGATCCTCGACCAGACCTACCCGAACATCGAGCTGCTGATGGTCGACGACTGCAGCACGGACCAGTCCGTCGCGGTGGCCAGCGCCCTCGGCGTCCCCGTGGTCAGCACGGGGGTCAACGGCGGCTGCGGCACCGCCCGCAACGTCGGCGCCGCGGCGACCCTCGGCGACCTGATCTGCTACGTCGACTCCGACCTGGCGCTGGCGCCCGACGCGGTGGCCACCGCGGTCCGGCTGCTCGTCGAGGATCCCGCCGTCGGGGCGGTCTGCGGCATCCAGGACGCCGAGCCGTTGCTCCACGACACCGTGGTCTCCCGGTACCGCGGCCTGCAGTACCACTACTGGTCGATCAGCTCCGAAGGCGACGTGTCGTTCCTCTTCCCGGCCATGTGCGTCATCCGGCGGGCCGTCTACGACGAGGTCGGGCCGTTCAACCCGGCGCTGCGGCAGACCGAGGAGGTCGACTACGGCTACCGGCTGACCCGCCGGCACCGGATGCTGCTCACCTCCGAGGTACGCGGGCGGCACGACCACGACCACGAGCTCTCCGGGCTGCTGCGCAAGCTGTTCCACCGGGGGCGGCTGCGCATCCCGCTCTACGCACGCGCCCGCCGCTTCGGCAAGGGCTTCGAGACCGCCTCGCGCGCCTGGGGCAGTCTCGCCGCGTTCGCCGCCCTGCCGGCGCTGGCCGTACCGCTGCTGCTGGGGCCCTGGGGGGCGGTGGTTCCCGCCGCGCTGCTCGCCGCCTCCCTGGCCTGCGACGCCGGGATGTACGGCTTCGTGCTGCGCCGGCGCGGCCTGCCGTCCCTGCTCGGCTTCGCCGGGCTGCACTTCCTGGTCAACGTCACGATCACCGCCGGGGTGGCGACCGGCGCGGTGCAGTGGCTGCTGTCGCGCACGTTCCGGCAGCTCTACGACGCCTCGTTCCCGGTCGAGGGCACCCGCCGGTGGGAATCGGCGTGACGACGGCCGCGCCGGTGACCGCCGCCGGCACCGAGCCGAAGCCGCCCGCCACCGCGCGGCCGCGGCGCTGGCCGGCGGCGGTCCTGGCCGGCGCCGGCGCGCTCTGGCTCGCGTTCACCGTCGCGCACCTGGCGCTCAGCGGGCGCTGGTGGCTCTGGCTCGCGGTGGACGCCGTGCCGCCGCTCTCCTTCCTCCTGGCGCCCCTGGCGCTGGGGGCCGGCGCGGCGGCGGTCCGGCGGCGGCGCCGCACGGTGGCGCTGCTCGCCGCCGCCGCGTTGCTGCTCGGCGCGGGGCAGAGCGGCGTCAACGTCCGCCGATGGCAGGGCGGGGACGGCCCGGCCCCGCCCGACGCCCTGCGCGTGTTCGTCTGGAACACCGGCTACTGGGACGAGGGGGGCGAGACCGAGGCGCTGTACCGGTCGCTGCGCGACGCGGACGCCGACGTCTACCTCTTGCAGGAATACTGGTACGAGAAGAGCGCCGGACCGACGCCGGCCACGCTCGACCGGCTGCGCGCCGAGTTCCCCGGCTTCCAGGTCGTGGTCGCCGGCGAGTTGGTCACCGTCTCCCGCCTGCCGGTGCTGCGGCAGGTGCCGTTGGAGCCGGCCGGCCTGCCGCCGGCGGTGGCGGGAGCCGGCGACCAGTGGCGCTACAAGACCCTCCGCACCGACCTGGACCTCGGCGGCGGCCGCGTGCTGTCGGCGTACAACCTGCATCTGCCCGTGCAGCTCTCGCCCGAGCACGGCCCGTTCGACGGCGACTTCTACCGGGTGCTGCGCGAGCAGCACGCCCAGCGGGAACCGCAGTGGCGGGCGCTGGCCCGTGACGTGGGGTCCAACCCCCATCCGGTGCTGCTCGCCGGGGACCTGAACACCAGCCCGGCGATGGGTGACCTGCGCAAGCTGCCCGACGGCCTGCGCGACGCCGGTCACGCGATGCCGTCGCTCTACCCGGCGAGCTGGGCGGAGTCCGCCGGCTGGCCGCGGTGGTGGCGGCTCGACTGGGCGCTCGCCTCGCCGGCGGTGCGGGTGCACTCCTACCGCTTCGGCGACGCGGGCGGGGTCTCCGACCACCGTCCGCAGGAGCTGCTGGTGTCGTTGGGCGACGGCTGACGCGTCGCGTCCGGTCGTGCCGGCCCGTGCGGACGCACCCGCCGGCCGGGATCGGCGCCGCGTCGCGGAGCGCGTTTCAGCATGCCGCCCCGTCTATCCGCCGGTGGCGGCGGTAGACCCGGCCGCCGTGGACCGCGGCTCCACGTTGGCCGCAGCCCCGGACATCGACCATCTAGAATTCCTGGCATCGTGGGCCGGCTCGACCGGCCCGGTCCCGGGTACCCACCGACGGAGGCCCGCTGATGACCCGCTCCCGTACCGGCAAGGCAGCTGCCGCGATCGGCCTGGTCGCCGCCCTCGTCGGGCTGGGCGCGACGGCCCTGGCCTTCGCGCCCACGGCGCACGCCGCCGCGCCCGAGCTGACCGCCGCGTTCGCCCGGACCTCGGTGTGGAGCACCGGATACGGCGCCCAGTACCTCGTCACCAACCGGGGCGACGCCGCCAGCACGGGCTGGGTGGTGGAGTTCGACCTGCCCGCCGGCTCCGAGGTGAGCAATTCGTGGAGTTCCGTGCGTACGCGGACCGGCCAGCACTACCGCTTCACCGACGCCGGCTACAACGGCAACGTCGCTCCCGGCGCCGCCGAGAGCTTCGGCTTCAACGTCCGCGGGCTGGGGGAGCCCCTCAACTGCACCGTGGACGGCCGGCCCTGCGCCGGCTCCGCCCCGCCCACCACCGCCCCGCCGACGACGGCTCCGCCCACGACCGCTCCGCCCACGACTGCTCCCCCCACGACCGCCCCGCCCGCCGGTCCGGTGGTGGACGTCTCCACCGCGGCCCAACTCCAGGCCGCCCTCGCCGCCGCCCGGCCCGGCCAGACCATCCGGCTCGCGGCCGGCACGTACCGCGGGGCGTTCCTGACCCAGCGGGCCGGCACCGCCTCGTCGCCGGTCACGCTGACCGGGCCGCGCGCCGCGGTCCTGGTCAACGACGGGCCGGCGGGCACCGGGCCGTCCTGTCCGGTGCCCACGGCCGGCTGGGACTCCGGGTACGGTCTCTGGCTCTTCGACGCGCCGCACTGGAACCTGACCGGCTTCACCGTCGCCGAGTCGAAGAAGGGCATCGTGCTGGACAACTCCCACCACGTCACGATCGACGGGGTCCACGTGCACCACACCGACGAGGAGGCGGTGCACTTCCGCCGCTCCTCGGCGGACGGGATCATCCGGAACTCGACGATCACCGACACCGGCCTGGTGCAGCCGGGCTACGGCGAGGGGGTCTACCTCGGCTCGGCGCAGTCCAATTTCGGCTGTCACGGCAACTCCGGTGGGGTGGACCGCTCCGACCGGGTCCAGGTGCTGGACAACCACATCGGCCCGAACGTGCGGGCCGAGCACGTGGACATCAAGGAGGGCACCCAGGGCGGCGTGCTGCGGGGCAACCGCTTCGACGGCCGGGGCATCTCCGGCGCCAACTCGGGCGACTCGTGGGTCGACGCCAAGGGCAACAGCTACCTCATCGAGGGCAACACGGGCACCTTCCAGGCGCCCGGCACGTTCGCCAACGGCTACGAGACGCACAACCTGCTCGACGGGTACGGCTGCGGCAACGTCTGGCGGGGCAACGCCTCGGAACTGGGCGGTGTCGGCGGGTACGCCGTCCGGGTCTCCTCGACCTCGAAGTGCGCCGCGAACCCCAACGTCGTGTACGCCTCGAACACCGTCACCGGTGCCCGCTACGGGCTGACCAACATCAGCGTCGCCCCGTAGCGGGCGGGCCGCGCCGCCTGCACCGGCGACCCGGTGCGCGACCGCGCGCCGGGATCGATGCCCGCGCGCGGGCCGCCTACCGGGAGGCGCCTGCCACGGCGCCTTCCGGCCGGTCACCCGTCGCGTGGGTGACCGGCCGGTCGCGTCGCCGGCACGGATGCCGGTCGAGGTCGATCAGGACGACGCGGCGCAGGAGATGTCGCCGGGCACGGTGTCGGGGCCGTTGGCGGTGAAGCCGAAGGCGGTCGTCCCGCTCGGGGGCAGGGCGCCGTTCCACGCCTCGTTGCGAACCGTCACCGTCGAGCCGGAGACGGTGTGCCGGCCGCTCCAGAGCGAGCCGATCGAGGTGCCGCTCGGCGAGGTCCAGGTGACCGTCCAGTTCCGGGTCGCGCTGGTGCCGGTGTTCTTCACGGCCACCTCGGCCTGGTAGCCGCCCGACCAGGAGGTGGTCACCCGGTAGGTCGCCGTGCAGCCGGCGTCGCCGCCACCGCCGTCGAGGGTCGTGAAGGTACGTCCCGGCGAGGGGGCCGAGACATTGCCGGCGGCGTCCCGGGCCCGGACGCTGAAGGTGTAGCTGGTGTTCGCGGTCAGCCCGGTGGCGGTGTAGCTGGTGCCGGTGACGGTGCCCACCACGGTCGCCGCGCCGGTTCCGGTCGCCCGGAGCACATCGTACGAGGTGACGCCGACGTTGTCGGACGCGGCGGCCCAGGCCAGCGAGGCGCCGGTGGCGGTGATGCCGCTGACGGTGGGCTGCCCCGGGGCGGTCGGCGCGACGGTGTCGCCGCCCCCACCGTTGGCGTAGCGCTCGGCCAGGCTGATACCGGTGGTGCTGGCCGCACCGCCCAACCGGACCGCGTGGTCCAGCCCGACGAACTTGTTGTTGTGTTGCCACAGCGCCGGCTTGAGCAGGGCGTACTTCTGCTCGTCCCAGGTCTTCCAGTCGTCGAGCAGCAGTCCGCCCGTGTCGCCCGAGTTGGGGTTGAGCACCCAGAACGTCTGGTGCAGCCCGTGCTCGACGATCAGGTCACGCAGTGCGGTCATCCACTTGTCCTGCCGGGCGTCCTGGCCGAGTCGGCCGCCCCACTCGCCGATCAGCAACGGCGCGGTGTCGTTCTCGTGGATGAAGAGCCAGTTGGGCCGCCACACGTCGTTGGTCAGTGAGGTCTTGTCGAACTCCTTCTGGAACCAGGGCTGCTCGAAGACCAGTGGACCGTAGTCGTGCGGCGAGTACACCAGTTGGTCCTGGTGGGCGCCCAGGTTGATGGGCAGGGTGCGCACGCCGCGCAGGTTGCCGCCCCACCAGTTGTAGTAGTAGTTCGGCGAGAGGTCGGGGTCGGTGTTCGGCGAGCTCCAGCTCTCGCCCTCGCGCGGGTAGACCTCGATTCCCTCGACCAGGATCAGCAGGTTGGGGTTGATGGCCAGGATCCGTCGGGCGGCAGTTTCCGCAACGTGCTTCCAGTTGTCCTGGTCGGTCGAGTTGTCCCACTTCGCGCGCGGCGGCTGGTTCGGCGTGCCGTGCGGTTCGTTCTTGAGGTCCATCGCGACGATGGTGTCGTTGGTGAGATAACGCGCGGTGACCCACTCCCACGCCTGGTAGAAGTGCTCGGTGGTGATCGTGCCCTTGTACCACATCGGATGGATGTGTCCGGAGTTGTCGGCCTCCGCGCTGTGCACGTCCAACATGACCTTGAGGCCGTACTGCTCGCAGAGCTGAAGCCAGTGATCGAAGACCTGCAGGCCGTTCTTGCCGGCCAGCTCGGGGTTGGCGTAGGTGTTGACGTTGACGGGGCCGAACGTTCCGGCCTTCCACTCCAGCAGCAGCTGGGTGGAGACGGGCACTCGGACGATGTTGATGCCCCGGTCGGCCATCGACTTGGTGATCTGGGTGATGTTGCCGGACCACAGGCCGTGGAAGACCCGTTCCGAGGCGTTGAATCCGAACCAGTTGGTCCCCGTCAGCCAGACCTCGTTGCCGGCCTCGTCGACGATCTTGTTGCCCTCGGTGTGCAGCCAGTCGTTGGCAGGAACCGCGGCTGCGGCGGGTGCGGTGGTGGGGATGGCTCGGGCCGGGGCGGCGACGCCGGGGCCGGCCGCGACGGCGCCGGCCAGCACGGCAGCGGCGGCGGCGGCGGCGGCGGCAAGAGCTTTTCGTTTCATGGACACTGGCGCCTCCAGGCGGTGGTGGGCGGTATCGCAACGCATCCAGTGGGACGAATGGAAGCGCTCCCATAGAGTATTGCCGAGACGTTCGGGGTGGAAGCCCTCCGGTCCTCCTGGCGCGGTCAGAGCCCGGCCGCTGCGTCGTACCGGCGACGCAGATCTGCCATTTCCGGCCCGGTCAGCGCCTCCTCGCGCGCCTGCTCCACGTACTTCTGCGGGAACATCTCGCGCAGCCGGTCGACGAACGCGACGTCGGCGCTCGCCGCGACCACCCGGATGCCGGGGGGGTCGGTGGACATGTCCATGATCACCGGACCGACGAGCTTGACGGCCCAGTCCCACGGACGCTTCTGCTCGGCGATCCCGCAGAGGTGGAAGCCGTAGACCGTTCGCACGTCGGCGAGGGCGGTGGCTTCCGCGGGCTCGTGACCGTAGACGCGGACTCCGCAGATCACCGCCGGTTTCGCCCGGCCCTCGGTGGCGTGCGGTGCGTCATGCCCAGCGTGGTGGTGTTGCCCCGGGTCCACCTGTTCGAGCGTGCTCCGCATCCGGTCCATGATCCGCGTCCGCAGATCCGCCGGCTCGGCTTCCGATCCGGCGGAGCTGGTCAGTACGACCGCGCCGGCCGTCAAGGTCAGGATCGCCGCCACCCACACGAATCGATTTCGGTACCATCCCGCGAAACTCTGCCGGGAGAACATGCTCACCTCTTGTCTGGTCGCCGTTTCCGGTGCGTCGACAGACGGCCCGGATGCCTCCGGCGGGTCGGATCTCGGGCGTCGGCCGTGGTGGGACACGTACGGCGGGGACGGTTGCCCAGGGGCCTGCCCGTCGTACGTGGAGATGGCCCGGCGAGGCGGCGCGAAGGGCCGGTGAGACCGGCGCGCTGCCGGCGCTGCTGCTCCCGTGCTGCCGTTCCCAGCGCGGTTGCCCCCGCGCTGCGGCGATGTGAGCCATTGCAACACGACCGGGACCGCTCCGGCAACATCGACGATGCTCATCGTGGCGCCGGTCCGGTCGGCCGGCGCCCGCGTCCGATCCCCGTGCGCCAGCGGATCATCAACGCCCGGAACGCCCAGGTCAGCCAGGCCGGGTCCGGGGTGACCGTCCGCAACGTCAGCTGGAGCGGTGCGATTGCGCGGGGCGGCACCGTGAGCTTCGGGATCCAGGGCACCCAGGCAGGGCGGGGTTGGCAGCATGGTCGCATGAGCTTCGAGGTCATCGTCATGACCAGGACGGCCGGATACCGGCACGACTCCATCCCGGACGGCATCCGCGCCGTACAGGCACTCGGCGAGGAGCACGGCTTCGCCGTGACCGCCACCGAGGACGGCGACACGTTCACCATCGACCGGCTGGCCGAGGTCGCGGTGGTGGTGTTCCTGAACACCTCGGGCGAGGTGCTCGACGCGGCCGCACAGCGGGCCTTCGAGTCGTTCATCGGCGCGGGAGGCGGTTTTGTGGGCGTGCACGCCGCCGCCACCACCGGCTACTCGTGGCCCTTCTACAGCCGGCTGCTCGGGGCCGCCTACTTCACTGATCACCCCGAGGTGCAGCAGGCCACGCTCCGGGTCGAGGACCACGACCACCCGGCGACCGCCCATCTGGGATCGACCTGGACCCGCCGTGACGAGTGGTACAACCACCGGTGCGGCGTCCGGTCGACCGCGCGGGTCCTGCTGTCGGTGGACGAGACATCGTACGAGGGCGGGACGATGGGCGCCGACCATCCGCACGCGTGGTGCGTCGAGATCGCGGGCGGGCGCTCGTTCTACACCGCGGGTGGGCACACCGCCGAGGCGTACGACGAGCCGGACTTCCGGGCCCATCTGCTGGGCGGGATCCGGTGGGCGGCCGGTGGCCGGGCGGGGCACAGGGGGCCCGTGGCCGGGTGACGAAGCCGGGCCAGGCCTGTCGGGGGTGCTGTCTAGGGTGTGGGTGCCAATGACTGCTTCTTGTGATCCGTCAGCTGATGTGCGACGCGGTTCTGCCAGGTGACGTGCGTCGGGTGGTCTAGGAAACCGAGGTAGCGATCCGCAGTCGCCGGCCCTTGATGCTACGGACTGGTGGGTGGTGGTGCGTCGGACGAGTTCAGGGAAGCTGGAGCAGCCCACGTTTGGCCATATAGGTTCGCAACGTCTCGGCGTCCTCGGCGGACATCAGGCGGCGTGGGATTACGGTCGCCGGCATCCGACCGACGTAGACGATCCAGAACTCGGGGGTGTCCCCTACCTGGGTGACCCCGTCCCAGGCGATGCCGCCGGACTCCGAGCCACTGCACATCATGATGTTGTCGTCGGTGATGTCGTACGCGCCCTCGACGGCGTAGTGACTGGAGCGGCGTCGGGCGCGCAACCGCACCCACGGCGAGTACAGCATCGACAGCACGCCAGCTGCAACGATGGCCATGCACAGCGGCGAAATCTTCTCGCCCCACGCGAACCCCCGTGAGACGGCGAAAGCGATCGCCCCGGCCGCCGCCAGCACCGCGCCGATATGGCCGTACCTGCGTAGCCGAACCCTGCTGAGCGCAGCGGCCACGCGGCCTGGGTAGGCGGGATCAGCTGGGACGTCAAACCGGATGTGCACGCCAGAACGATAGTGCCCCCATCTGCCCTCGGGCAGCGCCTGACTCACGCCCAGCTGGCCGGCTCGCCGGGAGCCGCCTGCTCTCGGCGGCACGAGCGTGCGCCGACCCCTGGAGGTGCCGCGCCAGGTCATGCTCCTGTTCGACCTCGTCCCTCCTGGCTACGAGGACATGCCGCCGGACGCACTGCGGGCCTCGGTGGCAGACCTCGTACGACGGACCAGGCACCCTGCGACCGAGCGGTCAGGTGCCTGCATCGAGCCAACGTCGCCAGCTCGTGCGGGTAAGAGCTTGCTCGGGATGCGTGGCCACATGGAGAACGAACTGTGCTCGGAGCCGGACCAGGGGATCGTCGGCGGACGTCAGCATCTCCACCTCATGGAAGAGCAGCGAGTCGTGGCGATGACGGACCAGCCTGGCGTACAGCCAGTCCTTGCACCGGTACGGTCGCCTCAGTGCCGCGAGGATCTCCGCAAACACCATGGCAGCGTGCCATCCCCGCCCCTCCAGGAAGTGGCGGCATTGGCAGGTGTCAAGACAGGTGGTGCGGGACTCGCGGCAGATCCGGACGCCGGACGCGGCACCAACCACGGCTGGCTCAGGCGACGCGAAATCCGTTGCCTTCGTGGTCGCGCATGACGACGTCCCCGAGGGCGTCGCCGTACCGCTCCTCCGGGATCACCGTCGCGGCGGCAGTAACCAGCTTGGGCACTTTCTGCCGAATCAGCCGGGCACGCTCTGCCACGTCCCAGGGGCCTGGGTCGGCTACCCGGACGTCAATGTGACCTTCGCGGGCAAGGGCCATCAAAGAGCCGGCGGAAGCGTGCGCACGCCGTTCGAGCGCCACCGATACCGACCGAAACTGTCCCGCCGACAGTGGGCCGCCAACCGTGGTCATGCCCGGCTCCGCGCCTGTGGCGAGGGAGCCATCGCCACGCTGAAGACCTGGAAGGTGCCGTCCGGGCTGCGCTGCTGTCCCCGCCGCGCCACGGTGATCGCGCACGCCATCCTCGTCCTGCACCGCGTCGGAGACCAGCCGCAAGTGAGGATGAAACGGCTCAACGCATACCGGGCTGGACAACCCGAGCCGAACGGCGCCGGATAGCACATCCGGATGTTGTCGTAGACACCTGCTCGGCACGGTGGTCACCAAGCCGCCTGGCACCTTCTCGCTGATGTGATCGGCGAGCGCACCACCGATACGGCGGTACACCGTTCCGCGGGTTCCGTGGCCAACCGCACATGAGTCCTGGCGGCCTCGCATTGCGAGGAGCAACGGCGAGCAGCCCGCCAACGATCACGAGAAACGCCCGCCGGTCGAGCCGAAGCTCCTCGTTCAGTGCATGCCGAAAGGGTGCGCGAATAGCACGACCCGCATTGACCCGCAGCCGAGTCGTGACCAGGCATGCGATCCCTCGAACGCTGCTGCGCACCTATGGCGGTGGCGCGGCCGTCCTGCTGCATCCTCAGATCGCGGCCGGACCTTGGCGCCGATCCGAAATTCCGCTCCACACTCATTTGACGGGAAGGCGCGAAAGGCGCGATGACCCCTCAATTCGTGCTCCACCAGCAACGCCGAAAATGCCAACGCCCTTGTCTGCCGTGCCGCCCGCGCCTGTGGCCTATCTCAAGGGAATGGCAATCAGCAATCCGAGTTGCGCATTCGTCGACAGGTCCTCACCGCGAGCGTGAAATGATTCCGTCGCCCCGCAGTCTCGACCGGAATGTCAAGGTGCGTTGGAGCCCTGGTGTCGGGCCGGCCGAAGTGCGGAGCCGAGGACCACCGCGACGTCGCGGTTCGGCATGAGCACGCGCGGTGCCGAGCGCCTGGCTGGTCCGGGCGTGGTGTGCGGACCGGGACGACTCGGGGCGCGGACCAGTCCGGCTTGCTGCCTGACGTTGTTCGGAGGTCGACTGTCCGGCGTCGATCGCATCTTGACGACGCCTGGTACGGATCGCCTGGCCGCAGCCGGCAAGGTGGCGGCTCGCCCGCACGGCTGTCAGGGGCGTCGGTCGGCCGCGTCCACGAGTTCCCCGTTCTTCGCGGACTGGTGCTCCGCCCGCCTTCCGTGGGTGCCTCTGCCCACAACCAGGTCACTGTCACGGGGCGGATGGCGGCAATCACTTTGGGTGCGTTCCGTTGCGGCGGGCAGGCATTCGCTGTTCGCAGGGTAATGAGATCTTGGTCCTGCGCGACTTGTCCTGCGTGCTTTAGGGGTGTGATCCATGTCACATTTGGACCAAAAGATCGAACTGATACGGTTGCCGCCGGTCAACGAATTATCCAATAGGTATTCCTGCGTCGAAACTCTCCTGTGCGCCGACGCGGGTCTTATGTAGGGCATCCCCCACGTCACGCGCAGCGGGTAGGGCGACGGCGGCGGCGGACTCAGCAATGCGTCCATGGGGGATTCTCGAGGAGTCGGCATGCATCGCGGCTGGTCTTCGGCATCTGCGTCAGCAGCAATAGTTTACTTGCGGAATATCGGTGTGATCTGGTGGACTTGAGCTGGGATCCAACAACCATGTCAGCTGATTCCGTGTACAGCTACGTGCGTGAGCGCGAGTCCGGCGCTCGTACCTATGCCGACAACGTCGACCGCGTCATAGAGCGGGGCTCGCTCGCCCGGCTGTGGGACACCGAAGGTCGGGAGTACCTGGACTGCCTCTCGGTCGCGGGCACGTTGGCCCTGGGGCACAACCATCCCGCCGTCACCCAGGCGGTGCTGAGCTTCATCGGGTCCGGCCATGTGCAGCAGGCGCTCGATCTGACCACGCCGGCCAAGTACCGGTTCCTCCGCCAGTTGTTCGACGTGTTGCCCGCGGACTTCAGTGCTTCCGCGAAGGTCCAGTTCTGTGGGCCGTCCGGCGCGGACGCGACGGAGGCGGCGGTCAAGCTCTTCAAGACCGCCACCGGCAGGCGCACGGTCCTCGCCTTCCACGGCGCCTACCACGGCATGACGGCGGGTTCGCTCAGCCTGACCGGCAACCTGTCCGCCAAGCAGTCGGTTGCCTCGCTCATGCCGGACACGCACTTCCTGCCCTACCCGTACGACTACCGATGCCCGTTCGGCATCGGCGGGGAAGCGGGTGTGCAGGCGAACCTGCACTACCTGGAACGGGTACTCACCGATCCGGAGAGCGGGATCACGACCCCGGCCGCGGTGTTCGTCGAAGCCGTGCAGGGGGAGGGCGGCGTGATCCCGGCGCCGGTGTCCTGGCTGCGCGGACTGCGGGAGCTGACCTCCAGGCTGGACATCCCGCTGGTGATCGACGAGATCCAGACGGGGTTCGGGCGGACCGGCTCCATGTTCGCGTTCGAGGAGGCGGGTGTCCGGCCGGACGCCGTGCTGATGTCGAAAGCCCTCGGCGGTGGCTACCCGATCGCGCTGGTGGCCTACGACTCCCGCTACGACGCGTGGGGCCCGGGCGCGCACGCCGGCACGTTCCGGGGCAACCAGATAGCCATGGTCGCGGGCACCACCACGATGTCCGTGATCAAGGACGAGGGCCTGGTGGAGGCGGCGGCGACCAAGGGCAAGCTGCTCGCCGCAGGGCTGGCCGAACTCGCCGAACGTCATCCCGAGATCGGCGACGTGCGTGGCCGCGGGCTGATGTGGGGGATGGAGGTCGTGGACGCCGGCCTGCCCGCCGACGCGCTGGGCGCCCATCCGGCCGACGGCGCGCGCGCCGCCCTGATCAAGCGTCGTTGCCTCGAGCTGGGCCTGATCGTCGAACGCGGCGGCCGTCATGGTGCCGTGCTGCGGCTGCTGCCTCCGCTGGTCATCACCGAGGACGAGATCCAGGAAGTGCTCGAGAAGCTCGGGGAGGCATTCGAGACGGCCGGCGACCGCACATGACAGACGCCACCGTCCCACCGTGCAACCCGGTCCCGCGCTCCGGCGTACGGACCGCGCAACCGTCGTTCAGACCACCGGCCATTCCAGCGGACGTAGTCCCGCCGACCCGCGAGCGCGGGCCGGTCATCGAAACCATTGGGGTAGGACATGCTGACTCCTGACTACACGTACGAGCACGACTTCGCCGCCGAGTGCGCGGCGGCCGGAGAGGCGCCGCGCATCGCCGCCGCCGCCGCGCTGCTCGAGATGGGAGATCGGCTCGGCCTCGTCTCCCTGATCGCGACCGGCGACGAGGTGACCGTCGAATCGCTGGCCAAGGCGGCAGACCTGCCGGAGGCCGGGGTGGCCGGCTACTGCGAGGCCCTGGAGTCGGCCGGCATCATCGTCCCGGTGGGGACCTCCGGCACGACCTTCCGCGCGGCGGACGACTTCGCGCAGATCCGCCACCAGGCCGGTTTCGTCTCCTGGACGATGAACGCCAACCGGCCGTTCATCGAGAACGCCCGCAAGTTCCTGACCGACCCGTCCCTCGGTAGCGGCATCGACATGCGCGACGGCCGCGAGGTCGCGGTCAGCTCCGAGTGGATGGGTTCCAAGGCCTTCTACCCCGCCGCGCTGTCCACGATCCTCAAGTCGAAGCCGGAGGTCGTCGTCGACCTCGGCGCGGGTACGTGCCGTCTGCTGATCGAGGTCCTGCAGCGGGTGCCGCACAGCCGGGCCGTCGGGCTCGACCTGGACGGTCCGTCGTGCGCGGCTGCCCGGCAGGCGGGCGAGGCCGCGGGAGTGGGCGACCGGCTGCGCGTCGTGGAGCGGTCGATCCAGTCCATCGCGGACGACCCGTCGCCGCTGGAGGGCGCGGATGTCATCCACGGCGGGTTCGTGTTCCACGACATGTTTCCCGAGGAGGAGGAGACGGCGGAACGCGTGCTGGCCAACTGCCGCGAGGCGCTGCGCGAGGGCGGGATCATGGCCCTCACCGAGGCCGTCCCGTACGTGCGTAACGAGCGTGAGCGTCGGTTCAGCGCCGCGGTCACCTACTACCACCGACAGTTCATGAAGCGTCGTCTGCAGAGCGAGGACGAGTGGAAGGCCCGGCTCCGCGCGGCCGGGTTCACCCACGTCGAGTCGATCGAGCTGGCCTTCCCGACGGGCCGCCTGTTCGTGGCGCAGCGCTGACCGATCCTCCGAACCCAACCCGTGGAGACCGCATGGACACGGTGGCACAGTGCCCGTTCGCGGCAGGCGCGGGCGTCGACCTTGTTGATGCCGACCTGTATGGCAGCGGCGACCCGCACGCGATCTGGGCCGAGCACCGGAGAGACAGCCCGGTGCGCTGGCAGCAGGTCGGCGCCGACAAGGGCTTCTGGTCGGTGACCCGGCACGCGGACATCAGCCGCGTGCTGCGCGAACACGAGACCTTCAGCTCGCAGCAGGGCACCCTGCTGAACCTGCTCGGCGCGGGCGACCCCGCGAGCGGCAGTCAGCTCGCGGTCACCGATCCGCCGCGACACGGCGAGATGCGCGAGCCACTGCAGCGCGCGCTGTCGATCCGCGCGGCCGAGAACTACCAGGCCGACATCCGCGCGTTGGTGGCCGATCTGGTGGCGCCGTTGGCCGAGGGCGGCCCGTTCGACCTCGCCGAGGCGATGTCCAGCCTCCCGATGGCGGTCACCGGGACGATGATGGCCATTCCCGCGGCGGACTGGCCGTTGCTGACCCGGGCCGCCATCGCCGCGCTGGCCGCCGACGATCCCGCCTACCAGTTCCGGGGCAGCGCGGAGGCGACGCTGCGTCGGTCCCACCGGGAGATCTTCGCCTACTTCCAGGACGTAGTCACGAGCAGGCGTAAGCACCCCGGCGACGACCTGATCGGCACGTTGCTGACCATGCGGGTGGACGGGAAGGGCCTGACCGACGGCCAGATCACGGCCAACTGCTACAGCCTGCTCATCGGCGCGATCGTGACGACGCCGCAGGTCGTCACGTCGGCCGTGGCGCAGCTGGCGGGCACCGGCGAGCTGGACCGGTGGGCGGACGACCCGAGCCTGATGAACACCGCGGTCGAGGAAGCGGTGCGGTGGGCGTCGCCGACGAACCACTTCATGCGCTACGTGGTCCGGGACACCGAACTCGCCGGCGTGCCGATCCGCGCCGGCGAGGCGGTGGTCACCTGGCTTGGATCGGCGAACCGGGACGAGGCGGTGTTCCGCGATCCGTTCCGCTTCGACATCGCGCGCAAGCCGAACAAGCACATCGCGTTCGGCGTCGGCCCGCACTACTGCATCGGCCACACCATCGCCCGGGTGACACTGCGGATCGCGTTCGCCGAGCTGTTGGGCAACTTCACCGATCTGCAACTGGCGGCGAAACCGGTACGGCTGCGGTCGAACATCATCGCCGGTATCCGTGAGCTCAAGGTCACGGGGCGCCGTCGGAGTTCACCCGCCGCGGTCATCGGCTAGGAGGGGACCTGGTGCGCGCCTTCAAATCCTGGTACGAGGACGCCGGTGTCCGCGTCGGACCCCGCCGGCGACCCGGAGACGACCTCGACAAGAAGTTCTTCCCGGAGCACCTCATTCCGCATCTGGGGCATCCGCTGGTGCAGGACGCACCGGAGGAACTGCGCCGGTACCTGTCGGCCCAGCACCTGTACCAGTGGCTGAACTTCACCGCGGAGTTCGAGGTAGCCGTCGTCATGCGCGCGACGCAGCAGATCGCCGACGGTCGCAGCGGCGTACCGCTGGCACGTGAGCTGCGCCGGGACGCGATGCGGATCTGCGTCGACGAGCGGTACCACGCGCTGTACAGCGTGGACGTCGTCGATCTGATCGAGGACAGCACCGGCATCCCGTCGCTGCCGTACGACTTCGCGCCGTTCCTCGCTCATCTCGACGGTGTCGGGGACAGCTACCCGCAGCACCGCGAGCTGGTCCAGCTGCTGCAGGTCGTGGTCTTCGAAACGCTGATCACCTCGCTCATCGAAGACGTCCCGAAGGACCCCGAGGTGATGACGGTCGTACGCGACACGGTGCGCGACCACGCCGAGGACGAGCGCCGCCACCACGCCTACTTCGCGGTGTTCTTCAAGGAACTCTGGGCCCAGCTGGGTAGTTCCGAGCGGGAACTGGTGTCGCGGCTGCTCCCGGAGGTGATCATCCGGTCCCTGCAGCCCGCCACCCAGGCGGCGCGCGCCGCGCTCGGTGTGGCCGGGTTCTCCGCGGCCCACACCGACCAGATCGTCGCCGAGTCCTTCGACCGCACGTCGGTCATGGCCGGCATCGTCGTCGCCTCTGCCAAGACGGTGGCGCTACTGGAGCGCTGCGGAGTGCTCGACCTCCCCGGTGCCCGAGAGAGGTTCCAGAATGCCGGATTCACCACTGTCCGCTGAGACCCGCGTCGGCCAGCCGCTGCTGTCGCTGTCCGCCCTCACCCCGGACGACCTCGGCTTCGTCGCCGACCTGGCGTCGGAGTTCGGCCGCGATCCCGGCCGTTTCGCCGGCCTGCTGGCGGGCTCGCGGGTCGGGCTGCTGTTCACCGCGCCGTCGACCCGCACGCGTACGTCCTTCTGGAGCGCCGCGACCACGCTGGGCTGCCACATCATCCACTTCGGGCCGGGCGACATCCAGGTGAGCACGGGAGAGACCTGGCGCGACACGGGTTTGGTGCTGGCCACCTACCTGGACGCCGTGGTCGCCCGTACGAACGGGCCACAGGCGGACCTGGCGGAGATGGCGACCGCGATGCCCGCCACGGTGAACGCGTTGACGAAGGAGGAACACCCCACCCAGTCGATCGCCGACCTGAGCGCGTTGCGCGATCACTTCGGCCCCGACGCGCGGCCGAGGATCGCGTACCTCGGGCTGGTGAACAACACGGCGCGTTCGCTCGCGCAGCTCGTGGCGCTGCGGGACGGGATGCGGCTCGACGTCTACAGCCCGGCGGGCCACGGACTGGGCGAGGCCGAGTTGGCCGAGCTGAACCGGCTGGCCGGGCGGGAGGCGGTGCGCCAGTTCGACACGATCCCGGTCGAGCCGGACCCCGTCGACGCCGTCTACACCTGCCGGTGGCAGTCGATGGGATCTGCTCCCGAGCGGGCGGGCGAGGGCTGGATCGAAGCGTTCCGGCCGTTCGCGGTCTCGCGCGAGACGCTGCGCCGCTTCGGCGGCGGCGAACCGGCCGTGTTCATGCACGACCTGCCCGCGAGGCGTGACGAGGAGGCCACCTCGGATGTGCTCGACGGCGAGGGCTCGCTGGTCGCCCGGCAGGTCTTCCACAAGAGGTCGGCGGCCGCCGCCGCGCTGATCTGGACCCTGCGTGGCCGTGACATCGGCTGAATCCCCCTCCCGCAGACGTCACGTAAGGAGAACCGTGCCCAACGAAAGACCGTCCACCGGCGAGTTCGCGGTGGTCCTCAACGACGAGAGCCAGCGGCCGAGCTGGCTCGCGTGCCGCCTCCGCGAGGCAGCCGGAGGGAAGTGGTGACCGTCTCGACCTCCACCACCGAGGCCGCGCTCGACCTGGGCACGGCCGAGAAGCTCGCGGCCGTCGTCGTGGCGTCGCACCGACGGTCGCTCGACGAGCGCGTGGTGCTCGACCTCCAGTTGGGTGACCGCGCGGGGACCGAGATCGTCGACGTGCCGGGCACCAGCACGTTCGCCGTGTTGCGCGAGCGACTGCGCACTGCGGGCACCGTGACCGGTGATGCCTCCGAGCCCTCGGTACGCGTCGTACTGCCGGGTGCCGTCGTCCCGTTCGCGGGACCTGTCGTCGAGCTTCTTCCGGAGGGTGTCCGCGTCCACCCCGGTGACCCGGCTGCCGGCTGGGACGCCGCCGAGGCCGATCTCTTCGCCGATCTCGTCGGTCGGGTGCTCGCCGCCGGCCGCGCGCAGGCGGACGTTCCGGTCACCCGGCTGCGTCTCACCCGACCGGACGAGCCCGCCTTCTGGGGAGACCCGGACGCCCCGGTCCCGGTCGAGCGGTTGGAGAAGCTGATCGCGAGGCACGCGGTGGACCGCCCGGACGCACCGGCCGTGAGCTGCGGAGATGTCCGGATCAGCTACCGCGAGCTGGACGAGCGCGCGAACGCGGGCGCCGAGGTGTTGCGGCGGCACGGGGTACGCCCCGACGACGTCGTCGGGTTGTTCGGTGAGCGCTCGGCCGAACGCGTCGTCGCCCTGCTCGCCATCCTCAAGGCCGGCGCGGCCTACCTCGCGCTGAATCCGGACGACCCGGCGTCGCGGCTCGCCATGCAGCTACGGGACGCCGGGGCCCGGCTCGTCGCCGCCGAACCCGCCTTCGTCGACGCGGTGCCCGAGGATGTCGCGACGCTACCGCTGGACGAGCTGGCCCCGGTCGAGGGGACCGCGACAGCTCCGCTGTTCGCGGCCGGCCCGGATCACCTGGCGTACGTCTGCTACACGTCCGGATCGACCGGGGTGCCGAAGGGGGTGGGCGTCCCGCACCGTGCCGTCGCGCGCCTGGTGTGCGGCCCGAACTGGGTGGACCCGCGGCCGGACGACGTCTTCCTGCAGCTCTCGCCGCTCTCGTTCGACGCGGCGACCGTCGAGATCTTCTCCGCGCTGGTGAACGGCGGGCACCTGGCCGTGCTGCCGCCCGGTCGGGTGGAGCCCGACCGGCTGGAGGAGACCGTGCGGCGGGAGGGCGTCACCGTGCTGCTGCTGCCGACCGGTCTGCTCCACTACACGATCGAGGCGCGGCCCGGCCTGTTCACCGGCGTGCGGCACGTGCTGACCGGTGGTGACGTGGCATCCGCGTCGCTCGTGCGGCAGCTGTTCAGCCATCACCCCGGGATGCTGTTCACCAACGGCTACGGCCCCACGGAGAACACCTCGTACACGACGTGCTGGACGTCCCGGACGCCGCCCGCCACCGCGAACGTGTCGATCGGTGACCCGGTCAGCGGGTCCTCGGTGGCGGTACTCGACGAGGGCCTGCACCCGGTCCCCGCGGGCGTGTGCGGGGAGCTGTACGCGGCCGGCGACGGCCTGGCCCGCGGCTACCTCTCCCGCCCCGGCGCCACGGCCGACCGGTTCATGCCGCACCCGGACGTTCCGGGCGCCCGGATGTACCGCACCGGTGACCTGGCCCGGCGGGCCGCCGACGGCACCGTGGTCTTCGTCGGCCGTGCCGACGACCAGGTCAAGGTCAACGGTTACCGGGTCGAACCGGGGGAGATCGAGGACGCGCTGCTGCGCCAGCCGGAGGTCGCCCAGGCCGCCGTCACGGTGCAGCGCGACGAGAACGGCACGGCGACCCTGATCGCCTACGCCGTGCCCGCCGCGGAGGCCACCCCGGAACTCGGCGCGCGGCTGCGCGAGCGCCTGCGCGATTCGCTGCCCGCCTACATGATCCCCACGGCGGTGCTCGTCCGGCCAGGTCTCGCGATCACCCCCAACGGCAAGCTGGACCGCAACGCGCTGCCCGCCGTCCACCGCCATCCCCGCAACGTGTGGAACGACTACGTCCCGCCGAGCAGCCCGACCGAGATGCAGCTGGCGGAGATGTGGGGCGAGCTGATCGGTGTGGAACCGGTCGGCGTCGAGGACGATTTCTTCGAGCTCGGCGGCCACTCGCTGCTCGCCGCCGAGCTGATGGCCAAGGTGAGTCGGGACATGAGGGTGGAGGTGTCCGCGCGGACGCTCTACCTCCAGCCCACGGTCGCCGAGATGGCCGCCGCGATCGAGGAAGCCATCGCCGATGGCCGGACGAACGAGGTCTCCGGGTGACTGCCACAGCGCGACGCGGCAAGTGGTTTCTGAAGGAGCCGCGCGCCGACGCCTCCGCCAGGATCTTCCTGCTGCCCTACTCCGGGTGTGGCGCGACGATGTACCGGCAGTGGCCGTCGATGCGCGACGGGGTGGAGTTCTGCGCGGTCCAGCTTCCCGGCCGGGAGAACCGGATGCGCGAACCCGCGTTCGACTCCTACGAGCAGATGGCCCTCGCCCTCGCCGAGGCGCTGCGGCCGTACCTCGACGTGCCGTTCGGGCTGTTCGGGCACTGCAGCTCGGCGCTCGCGGCGTTCGAGACCGCGGCGCGCCTCTGCGAGACGGGGCCGGCGCCCGCGCGACTGTTCGTGTCCTCGGAGGTGGCTCCGCAGGATGGCCCGTACGGCTACTTCCTCGGCCTCGACGACGAGGGGCTGTCGCGTGAGCTGGCCGGGCTGCTCATCGGTATGGGCGTCCAGCCGCATCCGGGGCTCATCGACCTCACGCTCGGTGTGCTGCGGCACGACGTCGACGTGAACAAGCGCTACGTCAAGCCCGATCCGCCTGTCCTGTCCTGCCCGATCACGTCGATCGGTTGGCGGGACGACTACGGTGTCGAGCCCCGGCTGATGGACGGCTGGTCGCGGTGCGGCGAGACGCAGACGGTGCTGTTCGACGGTGGACACTACGAGTTCGTCGGCGCGCCGGACGGGCTGCTCGACCTGCTGGTCCGGGGAGTCCGATGACCGGTCGTTTGTCGGCCGCCAAGCAGCGCCTGCTGTCGTCGCGTCGAGGGGCCGGCGCTGCCGTCCCCCGACGCGATCAGGACGTGCCGGTGGAGGCGACGCACCAGCAGCGGGCGCTGTGGTTCCTCGACCGGTACCTGGGCGCCGGCGCGAACTCGGCGTACAACCTGTACCACGCACTGCGGCTGCGCGGCGATCTCGACGTCGATGTCCTGCGGGAATGCCTGCGGCAGCTCGTGGCGCGCCACGACGCGCTGCGCACGTCCTTCGCGGAGTCTTCGGACGACCGGCTGTTGCTGCGGGTCGCGCCCGTTCCCGACACCTTCCCGCTGACGGTCGGTCCGACAGGCCCCGACCTCACCGCGACGGTACTGGCCGAGGCGTCGGTGCCGTTCGATCTCGCGTCCGGGCCGCTGTTCCGGGCTGCGCTGTTCGAAGCGTCCCCGCGCGAGCACGTGTTGCTGCTGGTCGCGCACCACACCGTGTTCGACGGCGCGTCGCTCGACCTGGTGACGGCTGAACTGGCCGCCTCGTACGCGGGGCGGGACGTCGAGCCGCCACCGGTCGACTTCGCGGACTGGGCGGCGTACACGCACGGGCCGGAGCACCACGCGGTGATCGCGGCGCGGCTCGACGCCGCCGTCGCGCGGCTGTCCGGGGCGCCGCCGCTGCTCGACCTGCCGACGGACCGGCCGCGCGGGCCGGAGCTGTCGACGGCGGGCGGCACGGTGTCGATCGGCGCCGACGCGGCGGCGCTGAGCGAGCTGTGCCGCGCCGAGGGCGTCACGATGTTCACGGCGGTGCTGGCCGCCTACCAGCTGCTGTTGTCCCGCTGGTCCGGGCAGTCCGACGTCTGCGTCGGCATGCCGGTGGCCGGGCGCGGGCGGGCGGAACTGGCCCGCGTCGTCGGCTGCTTCGTCGCGACCGGGGTCGTGCGGACGACGGTCGACCCCGGGTTGACGTTCCGCGCGCTGCTGGCCCGTGTCGCGTCGGCGGTGCACGCCGCCCGGGAGGACGCCGACGTGCCGTTCGAGCAGGTGGTCGCGCGCCTGCGTCCGGACCGGGCGACCGGCCACAACCCCGTGTTCCAGGTGTTCCTCGACGTGGTCGCGGACCAGGGCGCACCCGAGTGGCGCGGCCTGACCGCCGAGCCTGTGGTGTTGCCGGTACGCGAGGCGAAGTTCGACCTCAGCCTCACCGTGACGGGGCGCGGGGACGGCATCGTCGCCGAGCTGACCCACCGCACGGACCTCTTCGACGCCGCCACCGCGTCGCGCTTCCTCGACCAGTTCGTGACACTGCTGGACCGGCTCACCGCGCGTCCCGACGTCCCGGTGGCCGACGTCTGCGCCCTGTCCGAGGCCGAGATCGCACAGTGGCGCGCCGACGGCAGCGGGGACCTCGTCCCGGTGCCCGACGTGACGCTGCCGCAGGCCCTCGCGGCGGCCGTCGCCGACCACGCCGACGAGATCGCCGTCCGGTCAGGCGAGGACTCGCTGACCTACGCGGAGCTGGACCGGCGCGCCACCGCGCTGGCACACCGCCTGGTGGCGGCGGGTGCTGGCCCCGGCGCCACCGTCGCCGTCGCCGTGCCGCGTTCGCTCGACCTGGCCGTCGCGCTGGGCGCGGTGCTGCGCGCGGGTGCGGCGTACCTGCCGATCGACCTCGACCATCCGGCCGACCGGCTGCGTTTCGTGCTGGACGACGCGCGCCCGGTGTGTGTGCTGACCACGTCGGCGTCCGTGGAGGTGTTCGCCGGGGTGCTCGTCCTGGCGGTCGACGCCGACCCGGCGACCGCGCCGCGACCGCTGCCTGCCCCGCACCCGCTCGACCCCGCCTACGTGATCTACACCTCCGGCTCGACGGGGCGTCCCAAGGGAGTCGCGGTGCCGCACCGTGGCATCGTCAACCGGTTGCGGTGGATGCAGCACGCGTATGGCCTCGTGCCGGGGGAGCGGGTGTTGCAGAAGACGCCGACCACGTTCGACGTGTCGGTGTGGGAGCTGTTCTGGCCGTTGGTCGAGGGCGCCACCCTCGTCTTCGCCCCGCCCGGCGCGCACCGCGATCCCCTCGCGCTGGCGCGGCTCGTGGTCCGGGAACGGATCACGACGATGCACTTCGTCCCGTCGATGCTGGGCGCGTTCCTGGAGGAGCCGGAGGCCGCGCGGGCCGGCGACTGCCTGCGCCGCGTGGTGTGCAGCGGCGAGGAGTTGCCGGCGGCGACGGTGGCGCGTTTCGCCGCGGTGCTGCCGGGTGTCGAGCTGCACAACCTGTACGGCCCCACCGAGGCGTCGGTCGACGCCACCGCGTGGGCGTGCGGGCCCGAGGACGCCACGGCGGCGCCGCCCATCGGGCGTCCCGTGTGGAACACGGGCGCGCGGGTGCTCGACGACCGGCTCGGCCCGGTGCCTGTGGGCGTGGCCGGCGAGCTCTACCTGTCCGGGGTCCAGCTCGCGCTGGGTTACCACCGACGGCCGGGGCTGACCGCTGAGCGGTTCCTGCCCGACCCGTGGGGGCAGCCCGGCAGCCGCATGTACCGCACCGGTGACCTGGTGCGACGACGCCCGGACGGTGCCCTCGTCTTCCTCGGACGCGCGGACCACCAGGTGAAGCTGCACGGCCAGCGGATCGAACTCGGCGAGATCGAACAGGTCCTGCGGGACGCCCCGTCGGTCGGCTCCGCCGTCGTCGTGGTCCGCAGCGACCGTCCCGGCATGGCGCAACTGGTCGCCTACGTCACCGCCGCGCCCGGGACGACCCCGGACGGGCCGGAACTGATCGCGCGGATGCGTGCCGTGCTGCCCGCCGTGATGGTGCCGGAGCAGGTGGTGGTGCTCGCCGAGTTCCCGCTCACGACCAGCGGGAAACTCGATCGGAAGGCCCTGCCGGCCCCGGCCGCGCCGCTGTCGTCGGCCAAACAGCGTCTACTCGCCAGCCGTCGCACGGTGGTCCGGGACACCCGCGTGGAGCTGCTGTGCGACCTCTTCGCGAAGCTGCTGGGCTTGGACGAGGTCGGCCCGGACGACGACTTCTTCCGGCTCGGCGGCGACAGCATCGGCTCCATCCGGCTCGTCAGCCAGGCGCGTCGCGCCGGCATCGGCTTCTCCGAGCGGGCGGTGTTCGAGCAGCGTACGCCGCGTGCGCTTGCCGCCGCGGCCACCGAACCCGTCCCGGAGTCGGGCCTCGCCTCCGGGGCCGACGACGGCGTCGGGGTCGTCCCGCTCACGCCCATCATGCGGTGGTGGTTGGCGGGCGGCGGCCCGGTCGCCGGATTCCATCAGTCGGTCCTGCTCGACCTGCCGTCGGGAGCCGGCGAGCCGGCTCTCGTCGCGCTGCTCTCCGCACTGGCCGTACGCCACGACATGCTGCGGGCCAGGCTCTCCGCCGAGGACGGGCGGACGCTGGTGGTGCCGCCCGCCGCCGAGGTGGACGCGGCCTCCTGGCTCACCCGGGTCGACGACCTGTCCCCGGCCGAGGTGCCGGTGGCCGACCGCCTCGATCCGGCACATCGCATGGTCAGCGCCTTCTGGTGCGACCGCGGCCCGGACCGGCCCGGGCAGCTGCTGCTGGCCGTGCACCACCTTGCGGTGGACGGCGTGTCCTGGCGGATCCTGCTCGACGACGTCGCGGCCGGGTGGGACGACATCACCGCCGGGCGCCCGGTGCGGCTGCCCGCCGTGCCGACCTCGTTCCGTACGTGGGCGAACAGGCTCGTGCGGGAGGCGCCCGGACGGCTCGCCGAGTTGGACGTGTGGAGGCGTGCGCTGTCCGCGCCCGAACCGCCCCTCGGCGGTCGGCTCGACCCGGCGACCGACACCGTGGGGAACGCGGGCGAGCTGGTACGCGAGGTGGAGGCGGGCCCGCTGCTCAGCGTGGTGCCCGACCGCTTCCGCGCGGGCGTGGACCACGTACTGCTGTGCGCCCTGGCGCTGGCCGTACGGAGCTGGCGCGCACGCCGGGGGACGCCGTCGCAGGTCCTGCGGGTGATGATGGAGGGCCACGGGCGGCAGGACGTCGGGCTCGACCTGTCGCGGACGGTCGGCTGGTTCACCGTGCGGCACGTGGCGGTGCTCGACCTGACCGCCACCGACACCACGGCTGCGGCACTGCGGGCCGTCAAGGAACAGGTTCGCGCCCTGCCGGACGGCGGCCTGGGCTACGGCCTGCTGCGTCACCTCACCGACAGCCCGCTGGCCGCCCTCGCGGAGCCGGAGGTCGCGTTCAACTACCTGGGCCGGTTCCGCTCCGGCGGCGCGGGCGGCCTCGTCGCGCTGGACGGCGGGACTCCCGCCGCCACCCCGCTCACCAACGCGCTCGACGTGACCGCGATCGCCTTCGACCACGCGGAGGGCGCCCGGCTGCGGACGACGTTCACGTGGGCGCCGGGCGTGCTGGACGAGGCGTCGGTGCGCCAGCTCGCCGACCTGTGGGCGGAGGCGCTGAGCACGGTGGCGGGACTGGCCGACAACTCGGACACGCCCCAGGTGACGGCGTCCGACGTGTTCGTCGACATGGACCAGGACGAGCTCGACATCCTGCGACTGGAACTCGAGTCGGACTGGGGGGCACGATGACCGGCAGGACCCATCCGGTGTCGATGGGCCAGCGCAGCATGTGGAATCTCGACCGCCTCATCGGCGGCGGGCCGGTGCACACGCTCGCCTGGCGGGTGCGGTTGCGCGGGGCGCTGGACGAGGAGGCGTTGCGCGACGCGTTCGTGGCCGTCATCGACCGCCACGAGCCGTTGCGGACCCGGTTCGCGCAGGACGCCGGCGGGCCCGTCGCGATCGTCGAGGACTCGGTCGAGCTGCCGTTTCCGGTCGACGACCTGCGCCGGCTGCCCGACGCCACGCGGCAGGCCGCGCTGCGCTGCGCCGAGGACGTGGCGACCGGTTTCGCGCTCGACCGCGCCCCGCTGCTGCGGGCCCGTCTGCTGCGCCTCGACGACGACCGGTACGACCTGCTCGTCGTCGTACACCACATCGTGTTCGACGGCATCTCGCTCGACCTGCTCCTCGACGACCTCGCCCTGGCCTACGGCGGTGGCGACAGGACGGGCCTGGACGTGAGTTACGCCGACGCCGTGGCCGAGGAACGGGAGCTGCTCACCGGTGAGCGTCGGGTCCCGTTGGCGGCGTTCTGGCGCGAGCGGCTCGCCGGGGCGCCACCGGTGGTGCTGCCACCGCCGGACCGGGAACCCGCGGTGGAGCGCTCCTGGGTCAGCCGGACGTGCAGCCGGAAGCTGCCGGACGTGAGCGGGTTCGCGCGGGGCGAGCGCTGCATGCCGTACGTGGTGTATCTCGCCGCGCTGAACGCCCTGCTGTCCCGGCTCACCGGCTCGTCCGACGTCGTCGTCGGCACCCCGGTGTCCAGCCGCCACCGCGCCAGGTTCGAGCGGCTCGTCGGCTACTTCGTGAACACGGTGGTGCTGCGGACCGAGGTCGCTGACGTGTCGTTCCGAGAGCTGGTACGCCGCCAGCGCGGGGTCGTCTTCGACGCGCTCGACCACCAGCGGCTGCCGTTCGAAGCGGTCGTCGAGGAGGTCAACCCGGGCCGCGCGAGTGGTTACAGCCCTCTTTTCCAGGTGCTGTTCGCCCTGGTCGAACCGACCCGGAAGGACGTGTTCGCCGACCTCGCCGTCGACGCCGTCGAGCCGGTCGACAACAACCGGTCGCCGTTCCCGGTGACGTTCAGCGTGATCGACGACCACCTCCAGGTGGAGTACGCGCCCGCGCTGTACGACGACGCGACGGCCGCGCGGATGGCCGAGCAGTTCGCCACGCTGCTCGACGCCGCGCTGGCCGATCCGGACGGCAGGATCGGCGAGCTGACCGCCTTCGTACCCGCACCCGCACGGGGCGAGCGTCCACCCGAGGACGCCGTCCAGGCGGCGGGCGACGAGAACCTGATCCGCGTCGTGCAGACGGTGTGGAGCGGGCATCTGCACACCGAGGTGACCGATCCGGACGCGGACTTCGTCGGACTGGGCGGGCACTCCCTCGTCGCGTCGCGGATCGCGATCGAACTCCGGGAACTGTTCGGCCTGGCGGAAGGTCTCTCCGACCTCACCGTGTTCCGCGCGCCGACACCCCGCCTGCTCGCCGGCCACCTGGCCGCCGCGCTGGGGGAGAACGCGGCCGCCGAGGCGGAGTTCGTCCTGCAACTGCTGACCATGACCGACGAGCAGGCCGAGGCGCAGCTCGCACGGGAGGAGTCGTGATGAACACGGACCGGCGCTGGTTTCCCGGCTCCCCGGCCGCCACCGAGGGGATGCAGCTGCTCTGCCTGCCACACGGCGGCGCCGGAGCCTCCGCCTACCGCTCGTGGCGGGGCAGGCTCGCCGGAACGGCCGATGTCGTGCCGGTCCAGCCGCCAGGACGGGAGGGCCGCTCCGCCGAACCCGCCGAGTGGTCCATGACCGCCATGACGGAACAGTTCCTCGAACCACTCCAGCGACGGGTGGGGGACCGGCCGTACGCGATCTTCGGGCACAGCATGGGCGCGTTGCTCGGGTACGAGGCCACGGTCGCCATGTCCGCGGCGGGACGGCCGCCCGAGCTGCTGGTCGTCTCCGGCGCGTCCGCCCCGCAGCTGCCCATGCTCAAGGAACGTCCCGTGCACAAGATGCCCGAGGACGAACTCGTCGGTCACCTGCGTGAGCTGGCGGGGACCCCGGACTCGGTACTGCGCAACGCGGACCTGCTCGAAATGCTCGTTCCGACCGTGCGCGCCGACTTCGCGGCCTGTGAGACCTACGTCCACCGGCCGCACCCGCTCCTCGACGTGCCGCTGCTGGTACTCGGCGGCGAACAGGACGCCGGCGTGCCGGTCGCGACGCTTGCTCCGTGGGGGGAACGGACGACGGCGGGCTGCGCCGTGCACACGTTCCCCGGCGGCCACTTCTTCCACTTCGACCGGACCGACCAGGTCCTGTCGCTGATCGCCGGTGCGCTCACCGGCTCGGCACGGGGAGCGATCCGATGACCAACAAGATCGATTACGTGATCAAGCCCGCCGCCCGGCTCGACGCCGCCGCCAGGGCGGAGCGGAGCCGGGACGCGACGTTCGGCCGGGTGTTCACCGAGCACATGGTCACGCTGCGCTGGAACGAGGAGTCCGGGTGGCACGACGGCCGCGTCGAGCCGCTGGCTCCGCTGTCGATCGACCCGGCGACGGTCGGCCTGCACTACGGCCAGATCGTCTTCGAAGGGCTCAAGGCGTACCGACTGGCCGACGGTGGCATCGGCGTGTTCCGCCCGGACCGCTACGCCGAACGGTTCCAGCGTTCGGCGGCGCGGCTGATGATGCCACAGCTGCCGACAGACGAGTTCGTCGGCGCGATCGAGCACCTGATCCGCCTCGACGCCGACTGGGTGCCGCGCGAGGCCGACCGCAGCCTCTACCTGCGGCCGCTGCTGTTCGCCGCCGACGCCGACCTGGCACTGGGCCCCTCGCGCAGCTACACGTTCGTGCTGATGGCGTTCGTCACGGAGATGTTCTTCGGTGCCAAGCGGGCGATCGACGTGTGGCTGTGCGAGGACTACGTGCGCGCCGCGCCCGGCGGTGTCGGGGCCGCCAAGTACGCGGGCAACTACGCGGTCACCTACGCGGCACAGGCACAGGCCACCGAGGAGGGCTGCGACCAGGTCGTCTGGCTCGACGCACGGGAACGCCGCTGGGTGGAGGAGCTCGGCGGGATGAACCTGCTCTTCGTCGAGGGGCAGGACGGGCGACTGGTCACCCCACCGCTGGCGGGCACGATCCTGCCCGGCGTGACCAGGCAGTCGATCCTGGAGCTGGCCGACACCGTCGGTCTGACCGCGGTCGAGCGCCCGATCTCCGTCGACGAGTGGGAGGAGGGCTGCCGGACCGGCCGCATCACCGAGGTGTTCGCCTGCGGCACGGCCGCCCAGATCACCTCCGTCGGACGGGTCCGGGGCCGCGACCGTGAGTGGCTGATCGGCGACGGCAGCCCAGGACCTGTCGCCGAACGGCTCGGCGCGCTGCTTGCCGGCATCCACCGGGGCACCGAGCAGGCCCCCGGCGACTGGGTGCACCGCGTCGGTGGGCCCGACGCCGACATCGGCGAGACCGTGACCCTGATCTGGCGGGAGGTCCTGGCGATCGCCGTCGACGCCGACTCGGACTTCTTCGAGTCCGGCGGGCACAGCGTGGCCGTGCTGCAGGTCCTCAACCGGATCCAGGAGCAGCTCGGCACCGAGATGTCGGTGCGTGACCTCTTCGAGAATCCCGTGCTCGGCGACTTCGTCGACGTGGTGCGGACGCGGGTGCACGGATGAGCGGGAAGCGCCCCCGGCTGCTGCTGCTCTACGCCCCCGGCGCGCTGGGACCCGTCGAGATGCTGCGCCTCCTGCGGCCCGTGGTCGACCTCGTCGTCGCCGTGCCGGATGAGTTCCGCGACGACCCGGGCGTCGCCATGCTGCGCCACTTCATCGAACCGGTGATCTTCGATCCGGAGGGCGAACTGCCGGACGCCTCCGACTGCGACGGGGTGGTCTCCTTCACCGACCTGCTGGCCCGGACCGCGGCGCAGCTCACCGACCGGTACGGCCTGCCGGGGCAGTCGCCCGAGGCGGCGCTCGCGTTGACCGACAAGGAAGTGCAACGCCGGGTGCTGGCCGAGCACGGCGTCGACACGCTGCGCACAGCGACGCTGCACCAGCCGCAGGACTGGGAGCGCGCCGTGGCACACACCGGTCTGCCCGCGGTGCTCAAGCCGCGCACGGGCGCGGGCAGCCGTAACAGCTACCGGATCGACGACGCCGACGAGGGCGCCCGGCTGGTCGAACGGCTGCTCGGTCGCGAAGAGAGCGTCATGGTCCTGGAGGAGATGCTCATCGGCGTCGACCAGGGCCGCCACGGCGACTTCTGCTCGGTGGAGAGCGCCACCTTCGACGGCGTCACCACGCACCTGCCCGTGCTGTCGAAGTACCCCCTCGTGGAGCCGTTCCGCGAGCAGGGCCAGTTCTGGCCCAGCCACCTCGACGAGGCCACCCAGCGGAGGGCGTGCGAGGTCACCACGGCCGCGCTGCGCGCGCTCGGCTTCCGGTACGGCCTGTCGCACACCGAGCTGAAGCTGACCGCGGACGGTCCGAGGGTGATCGAGGTGAACAGCCGCCTCGGCGGGTGGATGAACGAGCTGTCCACACACTCCAAGGGGCCGGACCTGGTCGTCGCCGCGGCCCGCCTGGCACTGGGTGAGCGGCCTGACCTCGACTTCGACCTCGGCCCCGGGGTGGTGTTCCAGTTCAACCACCTCGCGCCGCCGGACGCGGTGGCCATGCTCGGCGCCGAGGGCCTCGCCGAGGTGCGCGCACTCGACGGGGTGATCGCGCACCGGGTGCTGTTCGCCCCCGGCGCCAGCATGACGCCGGGGGTGTCCACCCAGGAACTGGACATGCTCAACGCCACCGCCCCCGACCAGGACGGGATGTACGCGCTGATCGGGGCCGTCTCGGCCCGGCTGCGGTTCGGGTTCCGCCTCGTCGACGGCAGCGAGGTGTGGCTGCCCGCCACCGAGCTGCCGACCGCCATCCCGGCCGCGAGCACGCGGTGAGCCCCGTGGCGGGTGCGGAGACCCCGACCGCCGAGACGACGCCGGAGTCGCGCTCGGCACGGCACGGCATCATCGCGATGTACGGCCTGGAGTCGTTCGGCACCGGCGCGTTCACCTCGGTGCAGATCGTGTTCTTCACCCAGGTCCTCGACCGCAGCCCCGAGCAGACCAGCACCGCGCTGTCGGCGGCGAGTCTCGTGGCGCTCGCCTTCATCCTGCCCTTCGGCAAGTTTGCGGACCGCTTCGACAGGCGGCTCCTGCTGGGCCTGATGAACGCGGCGGTGGCCCTGTTCCTGCTCGGCTACGTGCTGCCCCCGTCGGCCATCGCGTTCTTCGTCACGACCGCCCTCGTGGTGCTGCTCCAGCGGCTGATCGGCCCCATCCGCGCGGCGGTGATCGCGGAACTGTTCCCCGTCAACAGGGTCGCGCTGCGGGCGGCGACGTACGTGGCGCACAACATCGGCTTCTCGCTCGGCAGCCTCTTCGCGGCGGGCGCGCTCCTCCTCGTCGACGGCGAGGGCGTGTTCCGGACGCTGTTGCTGATCAACGTCGCCACCTTCGCCGCGTGCGTGCTCATCGTGCTGCGCCTGCCCTCGACCAGGCGGGAGCCGGTCGAGCCGGGGCAGCGTCGGGGTTGGGCCGCGTTGAAGGACCGGCCGTTCGTCGTGGCCACCGTCGCGAACACGTTCGGGTCGCTGCACGACGCCGCACTGTTCGTGGGCCTGCCGCTGTGGCTGCTGCACCGCACCAACGGCCCGGGCTGGGGCATTCCCGCGATCATCGCGCTCAACTGCGTGCTCGTCGTCGCGCTCCAGGTGCGGCTCAGCAAGGGCACCGACACCGTGCGGGACGCGAACCGCAGGCACTGGCACGGCACCCTGGTGATGGCGATCGGGTGCGCGCTGCTGGTCTTCACCGGGGGCAGGCTGAACCCGCTGTCCTGGACACTGCTCACCGCCGCCGTCGTGCTCCTGACGATCAGCGAGATCACCCAGTCCGCGGGGGCGTGGGGGCTCTCGTTCAACCTCGCCGACGAGCGGCGCATGAGCGAGTACCAGTCCCTGTTCGGCTTCGGCCTGAACGTCCAGGAGGTCATCGGGCCCATCCTGGTCACCGCCCTCGTGCTGGCCGTGCCGCACGGGCTGGGGTGGCTGGTGCTCGCGGCCATCGTTCTCCTGCCGGTCGGGGTGGCCACCCGGCTGCTGCACCGGTGGGCTCCCGCCGAAGGAACCGCATGATCCCCGACACCGTGGCCGCCCGGTTCGCCCGGCAGGTCGCCCTCCGTCCCGACGACGAGGCCGTGGTCAGCGCCGCCGGCCGGTGGAGTTACGGCGAGCTGGCCGCGGACGTCAACCGCGTGACCCGGTTCCTCGTCGAACGCGGTGTCGGGTGGGAGGTCCACGTCGGGGTGCTGCTTCCGCGCAGCTACGAGTTGGTCGTGTCGATGATGGCCGTGCTCGCCGCGGGCGGCGTCTACGTACCGCTCAACCCGTCCCTGCCGGACGCCCGGCTGCTCGACCTGGTCGACGTGACGCGGCCGTCGGTCATCCTCACCGCCGGCGGCCGGACGCTGTCCGACCTCCCGCACACGGACGTCGCGGCCGTGCTGCGCGACGGCGATCCGGCGCCGGTGGCGGACCGGCACCACCCCGACGCCGCGGCCTACGTCATCCAGACCTCCGGGTCGACCGGCCGCCCGAAGTGCGTGCAGCTTGAGATGGGGTCGCTGGTCAACCTGCTGGACTGGTGCGCGGGCGCGTGCGGGATCGGGCCGGGCGAGCGGGTGCTGCAGGTGATCGCATCCAGCTTCGACGCGTCCGTCCGCAGCTACCTGACGCCGCTGGTCACCGGCGCGACGCTCTGCCTCTACGACGACGGCCCGTTCGATCCGGTCACGCTCACCGACTGGCTCGGGCGGGAGCGGATAACCGTGTTCAACCCGTCGGTGCCCTCCATGTTCTACCCGGTGGTCGAGCTGGCGTCCGCCGACGACTTCCGGCCCCTGGAGTCGTTGCACACGCTCGCGCTCGGCGCGGAGACGCCGGACATGTCCCTGTTGCGGCCGTGGCTCGACTCGCCGCGTTGCCGGGCCCGCGTGCAGAACGTCTACGGCCCGACCGAGGCCGCCGACATCGCCCTGTACGCCGAGCTGGACACGAGCCTACGATGATCATGGTGGCCGAGCGGTACGCCGGACCGCCCGGGCGTGCGCACGGCGGCTACCTCGCGGGACTACTCGTCGACCACGTCGGCGATGCCACGGTGACGCTGCTCGAACCGGTGCCCACCGGCCTGGCACTCGTGGTGGAACGCGACCCGGTACGTGACCGCGTCTACGCCGGGGACGAGCTGGTCGCGACGGCGACACACCGGATACCCCCGATCATCGACGTGCCACCGGTGCCCGAGCAGACAGCCAGGGCTGCGGAGGCGCGGTTCGCCGGACGCCACGGTCACCCGTTCCCCAGCTGCTTCGTCTGCGGCACCGACCGGGACCGTCCGTTGGCGCTGGACATCGCGCCCGGCCCGGTCGGGGGCGGCCTCGTGGCCTGCACCTGGACGCCGGACCGGTCGCTGGCGGCGGAGGACGGCCTCGTGCCACCGGCGCTCGTCCGCGCGGCGCTGGACTGCCCGGGCGGCTGGACGCTCGACCCGGTCGCGGAGCCGGTGGTGCTCTCGACCTTCGCCGCCCGGGCGGGCGCGGTCCGCGCGGGGGAGTGCCACGTCCTGGTGGCCGCCGCCGAGCGGCGCCGGGGCCGGATGGCGGTCGTCCATATCAGCATGTACGCACCAGACGGTCGTCGGACCGGCAGCGCGCGCGCCACCTGGCTCGCCGTTGACGAAGGAGTGAGACATCGGTGAGTGCCCCGAAGATCGAGGACATCCTTCCGCTGACCCCGCTGCAACAGGGACTGCTGTTCCACTCCGAGCTCAGCGCGGGCGAGGAGGACGTGTACACCGTGCAGCTCGAGGTGGTCCTGGACGGGCCGCTGCGAGCCGACGACCTGTGGGCGGCGGCGGACGCGCTTCTGCACCGCCACGCGGCCCTGCGCGTCACGTTCCGTCGCCGCCGCAACGGCGACCCGGTGCAGGTCGTGACCAGCGGGGTGCGGGTGCCCCGCCGGGTCGTCGATCTCTCCGACCGCCCGGCTGACGCGGCGGAGGTGGCCGCCGCCGACCGCGCCGAGGCGTTCGACCTCACGCGTGGGCCCGCGTTGCGCCTCACGCTGCTGCGCCTGGGCCCGGAGCGGCACACGCTGATCCTCACGAGCCACCACATCCTGCTCGACGGCTGGTCGATGCCGTTGCTCGTACAGGAGTTGACGGCACTGCACGCGGTGTACGCCGCCGGCGGCGCTCCCTCGCCCGCGGAAGCAGCGGACCGGGCGGGCCTGCCCCCGATCACGCCCTACCGGGACTACCTGCGGTGGCTCGGCTCGCGTGACGATGCCGCCGCGGCTGCCGCGTGGTCCACCGAGCTGGCCGGGCTGCACGAACCGACGTACCTGGTCCCGATCGAGCGTGGGCGGCCGAGGCCCGTCCATGTCGAGACCACCCTGCCGTTCGGCGGCCGGCTGAAGTCCGTCGCCCGCGAGCACGGCCTCACCGTCAACACCGTGCTGCAGGTCGCGTGGGCGGTGGTGCTGGGCCGGCTGACCCGCCGGGAGGACGTCGTGTTCGGCGCCACGGTGTCCGGGCGTCCGCCGGAGCTGCCGGGTGCCGACCGGATGCTCGGGCTGTTCATCAACACACTGCCGGTCCGGGTGCGGGTGCGGGACGACACCTCGTTACTGGAAACCGCCACCGCGCTCCAGCAACGGTGGGTGGCACTGCGCGAGCACGGCCACCTCGGCCTGTCCGAGATTCGCCGTACGACCGGGGTCGGCGACGTGTTCGACACGCTGATCGTGTTCCAGAACTTCCCGACCGCCCGGGACGGCGAGTCCGCAGGAGACGTAAAGGTCGTCGACGTCACCGGCCACGACGCGACGCACTACCCGGTCAGCCTCGTCGTCGACGCGTCCGAGGAGATCACGCTGAGGGTCACCCGCCGGGACGGGGCCGTCGTGCCCGGCGGACCAGAGGAACTGCTGGCCAGGGTGAGTCGGATTCTGGAGGCGTTCGCCGACGACCCGCACCGCCGGATCGGCGATCTCGACCTGTTGTCGTCCGCCGAACGTCACCTGCTGCTGGGCGAGTGGATCCACACCGGACTCGACCGCACCCGGGTGGTGCCGGGCAGCCTGCCGCCGATCGGGCGCCCCATTCCGAACGCCCGCGCCTATCTGCTCGGCCCCGGGCTGCACCTCATGCCGCCCGGCGTGACCGGAGAGCTGTACCTCGCCGGTGCCGGAATCGCCCGCGGCTACCTCGGCCAACCCGCGCTGACCGCGGAGCGGTTCATTCCCGACCCGTTCGGCGAGCCGGGCAAGCGCATGTACCGCACCGGCGACCTGGGGCGCTGGCGCGAAGACGGGCAGATCGAATACCTGGGCCGGGTCGACCACCAAGTGAAGATCAACGGGTTCCGGGTCGAGCCCGCCGAGGTGGAGGCACAACTGGTCGAGCGGGCCGACGTGCACCGTGCCGTGGTCGTGGTACGCGAGGACGTGCCCGGAGTGCGGCGCCTGGTCGCCTACGTCGTCGCTACGCCCGGGGCGCAGACGTCGACTGCCGAGTTGCTCGCCGGGTTGCGGGAGAGGCTGCCGAACTACCTGGTGCCCGGCGCTGTCGTGTGGCTGGACAAGATCCCGACGAATGCCCACGACAAGGTGGACCGCGCGGCGCTGCCCGCTCCCGAACACGGCGCCCTGGCTCACTCGCGGGCTGGAGGTTCGCCCGCCGAGCAGTTGATGAGTGATCTGTTCGCCGAGGCACTTGGCCGCAGCCGGGTCGGTGTCGACGACGGGTTCTTCGATCTGGGTGGGCATTCGTTGCTCGCCGCCAAGCTGGTCAACCGGATCAGGGTCGTCTTCCGTACGGAGGTCGGCATCCGTGACGTGTTCCAGGTACTCACGCCGGCCGGGTTGGTTCGCCGGATCCGTGAGTTGGCTGGTGCGTCGGTGCGGCCTCCGTTGGTGGCGACGGGTGTGGTGGGTGTGGTGCCGTTGTCGTTTGCGCAGCGTCGGTTGTGGTTCATTGATGAGTTGAATGGGCCGAGTGCGGTTTACAACATTCCGGTGGCGTTGCGTTTGGATCGTGATCTGGATCCGGGGGTCTTGGCGGCGGCGTTGGCGGATGTGGTGGGTCGGCATGAGGCGTTGCGGACGGTGTATCGGACTGTTGACGGTGAGCCGTATCAGGTGGTTCTTGATGATGTGCGGCCGGTGTTGACTGTGCGGGATCTGGCGCCTGGTGAGGTGTCTGAGGCGGTGGAGTCAGCGGCGGGTCATGTTTTCGATCTCGCTAATGATGTTGTTTTGCGGGCGTGGTTGTTGCGTCCGGTTGGTGCGGCTCAGGTGTTGGTGGTGGTGATCCATCACATCGCCGGGGATGGTGCGTCGATGGGGCCGTTGTTGCGGGATCTCGCGACGGCGTATCAGGCGCGGGCGGTTGGTGAGGCGCCGGGTTGGCTGCCGTTGCCGGTGCGGTATGTGGATTACACGTTGTGGCAGCGGGAGCTGCTTGGTGACGTTGGTGATCCGGAGAGTCTGTTGTCGCGGCAGTTGGGTTTCTGGCGGGCGGCGTTGGCTGGTGTGCCGCAGGTGTTGGAGTTGCCCACGGATCGGCCTCGTCCGGTGCAGGCGAGTCATCGGGGTGGGGTGGTGCCGTTCACGTTGGACGGTCGTGTTCATGAGGCGATGCTGCGGTTGGCGCGTGCTGCCGGGGTGTCGATGTTCATGGTGTTGCAGGCGGCCTTGGCGACGATGTTGTCGCGGCTGGGTGCCGGCACGGACATCCCGATCGGCACGGTCGTGGCCGGACGGGGTGACGAGGCGTTGGACGACGTGGTCGGTTTCTTCGTGAACACCCTCGTGCTGCGTACCGACGTCTCGGGCGATCCCAGCTTCGATGATCTGTTGACCCAGGTCCGTGACACCGACCTGGCCGCCTACGAGAATCAGGATCTGCCCTTCGAACGCCTCGTCGAGGAGCTCAACCCCAGCCGCACCACCGCCCACCATCCCCTTGTCCAGGTGATGCTGCTTCAGGAAGGCGACGGCGACCCGGCACCCTCAGCGGGTGGGCTGGCCGGCAACGAGTTGTCCTTCCGGGCGGGGGTGTCGAAGTTCGATCTGACGGTCGCCTTCGCTGAGTCCCACGAGCCGGATGGTCGGCCGGCTGGCATCGCTGGCGGGATCGAGTACGCGTCCGACCTGTTCGACGAGGTGACGGTAGCGGAGTTCAGCGTCGCTTTCGCTCGGTTGGTTGCTGTGTTGGTGGCGGAGCCGGGGGTGCCGGTCGGTCGGCATGAGTTGCTGACGGTTGCGCAGCGTCGCGAGTTGGTGGAGGTCTTCAACGAGACTGGTTCTCCTGGGCCGGATGTGCGGGTGACGGAGGCGTTCGCCTGGCAGGTTGCTGCTGGTCCGGATCGGGTCGCGTTGGTGGACGGCGATGTGCGGATGACGTACGCGCAGTTGGATGTGGCCGGTGACCGGTTGGCGGGGCGGTTGGTGGCGGCTGGTGTGCGGCGCGGTGACGTGGTGGGTGTGTTGTTGGAGCGGGGCGTGCCGATGGCGGTGGCCATGCTGGGCGTGCTGCGTGCCGGGGCCGCGTACGCCATGCTCGACCCGGAGTTCCCCGATGCCCGGCTGGCGGCGATGGCCGAGGACGCCGAACTGGCCGCGTTGGTGACCGACGAGAGCCTTGCTGGCCGGCTTGCCTGTGCGGGCCCGGTTGTGTTGGTCGATGGGGCTGCCGTGGAGGCCGGGTCGCCGATGGGTCCGCTGGTGGTGGCGGGTGATCCTGGGGATGCGGCTTGTGTGATGTTCACGTCGGGCTCGACGGGTCGGCCGAAGGGGGCGTTGGCGTCGCATCGGGCGATCGTCGGCACCGTCGTGGGGCAGGATTTTGTTGATCTCGGGCCGGAGCAGGTGTGGTTGCAGTGTGCGCCGGTGTCGTGGGATGCGTTCGCGTGGGAGTTCTGGGGTCCGTTGCTGAACGGGGCGGTCTGTGTGTTGCATCCGGGTCAGCGGCCGGAGCCGGCGCGGATCGCCGAGTTGGTTGCCCGTCATGGGATCACGACGTTGTTCCTGTCGACGGGGTTGTTCAACCTGATGCTCGATGAGTTTCCGGAGACGCTCGCTGCGGTGGGGCAGGTGATCACGGGTGGTGAGGCGGCTTCGGTAGAGCATCTGGCCCGGGCCTGTCAGTTGCCTGAGCTGCGGTTGGTGCATGCTTATGGGCCGGTGGAGAGCATGATCTTCACGAACTGTCATCGGATCGAGTCGCCTCCGCGGCATGCGCCGGTGCCGGTTGGCCGGCCGTTGGTGAACCGTCGCTGCTATGTGCTGGATGAGCGGTTGCGGCCGGTCCCGGTGGGTGTCACCGGCGAGTTGTATGTCGCCGGCACGGGGTTGGCGGATGGTTATCTGCGTCAGGCCGGGTTGACGGCTGAGCGGTTCGTCGCCGATCCCTTCGGTGGTGCGGGTGCGCGGATGTATCGCACGGGTGACCTGGCGCGGTGGACGCGCGACGGCATGGTGGAGATCATCGGTCGGGCTGACGACCAGGTGAAGATTCGGGGGTTCCGGATCGAGCCTGGCGAGGTCGCCGCGGCTCTCGCCGCGCAGCCCGGCGTCGGTGCAGTGGCTGTCGTGGTCCGTGAGGACCGGCCTGGCGACAAGCAACTCGTGGCCTACCTGACCCCGGCAGCCGGCGCACAGTCGGACCTGGCGGCGGCCGACCTACGCCGCGCCGCCGCCGGGACGCTCCCGGCCCACATGGTGCCCGCCGCCTTCGTACTACTCGACCGGCTACCACTGACCGCCAACGGCAAACTCGACAAGACAGCACTACCGGCCCCGGAGTTTGGTGTGGGGGTGTCGTCGCGGGTGGGGCGTACTCCTGCGGAGCAGTTGATGGGGGAACTGTTCGCCGGGGTGCTTGGCCGCAGCCGGGTCGGTGTCGACGACGGGTTCTTCGATCTGGGTGGGCATTCGTTGCTCGCCGCCAAGCTGGTCAACCGGGTTCGGGTGGTCTTCGGTGCGGAGATCGGCATCCGCGATGTGTTCCGTACGCCTACTCCGGCTGGATTGGTCCGTCGGGTGCGTGAGTTGGCTGGTGCGTCGGTGCGGCCTCCGTTGGTGGCGACGGGTGTGGTGGGTGTGGTGCCGTTGTCGTTTGCGCAGCGTCGGTTGTGGTTTATCGATGAGTTGAATGGGCCGAGTGCGGTTTACAACATTCCGGTGGCGTTGCGTTTGGATCGTGATCTGGATCCGGGGGTCTTGGCGGCGGCGTTGGCGGATGTGGTGGGTCGGCATGAGGCGTTGCGGACGGTGTATCGGACTGTTGACGGTGAGCCGTATCAGGTGGTTCTTGATGATGTGCGGCCGGTGTTGACTGTGCGGGATCTGGCGCCTGGTGAGGTGTCTGAGGCGGTGGAGTCAGCGGCGGGTCATGTTTTCGATCTCGCTAATGATGTTGTTTTGCGGGCGTGGTTGTTGCGTCCGGTTGGTGCGGCTCAGGTGTTGGTGGTGGTGATCCATCACATCGCCGGGGATGGTGCGTCGATGGGGCCGTTGTTGCGGGATCTCGCGACGGCGTATCAGGCGCGGGCGGTTGGTGAGGCGCCGGGTTGGCTGCCGTTGCCGGTGCGGTATGTGGATTACACGTTGTGGCAGCGGGAGCTGCTTGGTGACGTTGGTGATCCGGAGAGTCTGTTGTCGCGGCAGTTGGGTTTCTGGCGGGCGGCGTTGGCTGGTGTGCCGCAGGTGTTGGAGTTGCCCACGGATCGGCCTCGTCCGGTGCAGGCGAGTCATCGGGGTGGGGTGGTGCCGTTCACGTTGGACGGTCGTGTTCATGAGGCGATGCTGCGGTTGGCGCGTGCTGCCGGGGTGTCGATGTTCATGGTGTTGCAGGCGGCCTTGGCGACGATGTTGTCGCGGCTGGGTGCCGGCACGGACATCCCGATCGGCACGGTCGTGGCCGGACGGGGCGACGAGGCGTTGGACGACGTGGTCGGCTTCTTCGTGAACACCCTCGTGCTACGCACCGATGTCTCGGGCGATCCCAGCTTCGATGATCTGCTGATTCGGGTCCGCGACACCGACCTGGCCGCCTACGAGAATCAGGATCTGCCCTTCGAACGCCTCGTCGAGGAAATCAATCCCACCCGTTCCAACGCGTATCACCCGCTGGTGCAGGTGATGCTGCTTCAGGAGGCCGACGGCTCGATGCCGTCAGTAAGCGGGCTGGCCGGCGAGAACCTGTCGTTCCGGGCGGGGGTGGCCAAGTTCGATCTGACCGTCGCCTTCGCCGAATCCCACGAGCCGGATGGTCGGCCGGCCGGCATCGCTGGCGGGATCGAGTACGCCACCGACCTGTTCGACGAAGCGACCGTCAGTGGGTTCTGTGCGACCTTCGCTCGGTTGGTTGCTGTGTTGGTGGCGGAGCCGGGGGTGCCGGTCGGTCGGCATGAGTTGCTGACGGTCGGGCAGCGTCGCGAGTTGGTGGAGGTCTTCAACGAGACTGGTTCTCCTGGGCCGGATGTGCGGGTGACGGAGGCGTTCGCCTGGCAGGTTGCTGCTGGTCCGGAGCGGGTCGCGTTGGTGGACGGCGATGTGCGGATGACGTACGCGCAGTTGGATGTGGCCGGTGACCGGTTGGCGGGGCGGTTGGTGGCGGCTGGTGTGCGGCGCGGTGACGTGGTGGGGGTGCTGTTGGAGCGGGGCGTGCCGATGGCGGTGGCCATGCTCGCCGTGCTGCGTGCCGGGGCCGCGTACGCCATGCTCGACCCGGAGTTCCCCGATGCCCGGCTGGCGGCGATGGCCGAGGACGCCGAACTGGCCGCATTGGTGACCGACGACAAGCTGGCCGGCCGGCTCGCCTACGCGGGCCCGGCTGTGCTGGTCGACGAGGCCGCCATCTGGGACGGGTGTCTGTCCCTGCCGACGGGCAGGACGGTGCCGAACGGTGTCATGGGGTCTGTGGATTCGCTGGTGGTGGCGGGTGATCCTGGGGATGCGGCTTGTGTGATGTTCACGTCGGGCTCGACGGGTCGGCCGAAGGGGGCGTTGGCGTCGCATCGGGCGATCGTCGGCACCGTCGTGGGGCAGGATTTTGTTGATCTCGGGCCGGAGCAGGTGTGGTTGCAGTGTGCGCCGGTGTCGTGGGATGCGTTCGCGTGGGAGTTCTGGGGTCCGTTGCTGAACGGGGCGGTCTGTGTGTTGCATCCGGGTCAGCGGCCGGAGCCGGCGCGGATCGCCGAGTTGGTTGCCCGTCATGGGATCACGACGTTGTTCCTGTCGACGGGGTTGTTCAACCTGATGCTCGATGAGTTTCCGGAGACGCTCGCTGCGGTGGGGCAGGTGATCACGGGTGGTGAGGCGGCTTCGGTAGAGCATCTGGCCCGTGCCTGTCAGTTGCCTGAGCTGCGGTTGGTGCATGCTTATGGGCCGGTGGAGAGCATGATCTTCACGAACTGTCATCGGATCGAGTCGCCTCCGCGGCATGCGCCGGTGCCGGTTGGCGGGCCGTTGGTGAACCGTCGCTGCTATGTGCTGGATGAGCGGTTGCGGCCGGTCCCGGTGGGTGTCACCGGCGAGTTGTATGTCGCCGGTACGGGGTTGGCGGATGGTTATCTGCGTCAGGCCGGGTTGACGGCTGAGCGGTTCGTCGCCGATCCCTTCGGTGGTGCGGGTGCGCGGATGTATCGCACGGGTGACCTGGCGCGGTGGACGCGCGACGGCATGGTGGAGATCATCGGTCGGGCTGACGACCAGGTGAAGATTCGGGGGTTCCGGATCGAGCCTGGTGAGGTCGCCGCGGCTCTCGCCGCGCAGCCCGGCGTCGGTGCAGTGGCTGTCGTGGTCCGTGAGGACCGGCCTGGCGACAAGCAACTCGTGGCCTACCTGACCCCGGCAGCAGGCGCACAGTCGGACCTGGCGGCGGCCGACCTACGCCGCGCCGCCGCCGGGACGCTCCCGGCCCACATGGTGCCCGCCGCCTTCGTACTACTCGACCGGCTACCACTGACCGCCAACGGCAAACTCGACAAGACAGCGCTACCCGCCCCGCACCAGGACCGGAACCCCGGGCGGCCCCCCAGGACACCGAGCGAGCGGGTCATGTGTGACGTCTTCGCCGAGGTCCTCGGAGTCGCCTCGGTCGGTCTCGACGACGGGTTCTTCGAGCTTGGCGGTCACTCGCTGCTGGCCCCCCGGCTGGTCAGCCGGATCCGCAACACCCTGGGCCGCGACATCAGCGTCCGCGATCTGTTCGAGCGGCCCACCGTCGCCGGACTCCTGGGCGAGGGGCGGGGCGTCGACACGCTCGGCGTGCTGCTGCCGCTGCAATCCGGTGGGACGCGCCGTCCTCTGTTCTGCGTGCATCCCGGGATAGGGATGAGTTGGTCGTACGCCGGACTGGCCCGGCACCTCGGCGCGGACCAGCCGATCTACGGCCTGCAGACCCGGGCGTTGACCGTGCCCGGCTACCGCGCGGCGAGCCTGCCGGAGTTGGCCGAGGAGTACCTCGAGGAGATCCGGCGGGTGCAGCCGCACGGCCCCTACCGGCTGCTCGGCTGGTCGTTCGGTGGTGTCGTCGCGCACGCCGTGGCCACCGCCGCGCAGCAGGCGGGGGAGCAGGTCGAGCTGCTGGCCATGATGGACGCCTACCCGGTCCGCGCCGAGGAGGCGGCCCGGCCCCGAAGTGACCGCGACACCATGCTGATGCTGATGGGCGAGGACGACCAGCCCGGGGACCTGCCCGACGAGATCCTCGACCGGTACGACCCGACGGTGGCGGCCGAGGTGTTGCGCCACCGCGACCCGGTACTCGCCAGCTTCACCCACGACGAGGTCCACGCGCTGGTTCTCGCCGCTGTCAACCACGCCGACATCATGGCCGCCCACCGGCCAGGAGTCTTCTCCGGTGACCTGCTGTTCTTCTCCGCCGAACGGGTCGAGGCCGACGAGGACCTGTCAGCGAGGCGCTGGGAGGAACACCTGGACGGCACCATCGAATGCCACTCCGTAGCCGCCACCCACCATCGGATGACCGAGCAGGCGCCGCTCGCGGAGATCGGTCAGATCCTCGCCGCCAAACTCACCTGAGAACGTGACGGCTGCCCCGAACCACGAGAAGGGAAATGACATGGCAAACCCGTTCGACGACGAGAGCGGCACGTTTGTGGTCCTGGTGAACGCGGAAGGTCAGCACAGCCTCTGGCCCGTCTTCGCCGCGGTACCCGATGGCTGGCAGACGGCCTTTGGGCCCGCGGGGCGGGCGGAGTGCCTGGCGTATGTCGAGGCGTCATGGACCGACATCCGGCCCAAGAGCCTACTGGAGCACCAGCCATGACAACTCCCCGCCAGATGACGTAGGCATGACCGACTGGATCGGCCCTCTGCGCCCCGCCCGGCCCGGCGCGGCGGCCCCGTACCTGGTGGGGCGGTCAGCCGCTCCCAATTGGGTTGGCCGATCCGTGCTGCCGTGCGAACGTACGGCGGCACGGAAGCCGCACGCTGGAGGGTCGATGGAGACGGCTGTGTTCGACTATGACCACGACGCCCCGCTCGAGGTCCAACGCCACGACCATGTGGTGACGGGGGACCTCACCATCAGCGAACTCACCTACGACCATGGCGCCGGTGGCCGCGCCCGCGCCACCCTCATCGTCCCTGCCCGGCCGAACGGCACCGGCGTCATCCTCACCCACGGCGGTACGGACGACGGCCGGCACTTCTTCGTCGACGAGGCCACCAACATGGCCGAGCGTGGCATGACCGCGCTGCTGACGGCCTACCGACTGCCGCCGCACGGCGACCAGGGGGTTGTGGCCGACGCCGTGCGGGTCGCGGTACTGACCCAGCTCCGCGGTCTCGACCTGCTGACCGGGTGGGCCGACCGGCTCTGCTACTTCGGACACAGCGGCGGCGCGCAGTTTGGTGCCATCCTCAGCGCGGTGGACCCGCGCCTGTCTGCGCTGGCCCTCGCGTCCTACGGCGCCGGCACCCTTCAGCGCGTCGCCGCCGCCAGCCTGCCGCAGAACGATCCGGTAGCCGACGCCTACCTGGAGTTCCTGCGCCGCTACGAGCCGGCGTCCTACGTCGCGGTGCCGGGCGCCCGGCGACTGCTGTTCCAGCATGGCAGGGACGACGATGTCGTCTACCTGTCGGAGGGGCTGCGCTTGTTTGACGCGGCTGCCGAACCCAAGGAGTGGCGCGAATACCCCTGCGGACACGACACGTCGACGCCGCCGCAGGCCCGGGCCGACCGCCTGCGGCTGTTCGCCGCCACCTCGGAGGGCTGAGACGGGCCGATCGCGAGTCGGTGCTGGTGTTCTAGGTGGAGGGCGACGTCGCGCGTAACGTGTGCCGCAGTCATGCAGCTGCCCTGGAGGTCGACGATGCATCCGACGGCCAACTCGTTCCGCACGCCCGACGGCGTGACGCTCGGGGTCGAGCACTTCGGCGATGCGGCGGCGCCCCTCGTGCTGCTCGCGGGCGGCCCGACCATGCTCTCCTGGCCCGACGCGCTCTGCGAGACGCTCGCGCGCGGCGGACGTCACGTCGTGCGCTACGACCTGCGCGACTCCGGCGCGTCGACGACGGTCGACCCCGAGGCGCCGGCGTACACGCTGCGCGACCTCGCCGCCGACGCCGCCGCGCTCGCCCGCGGACTCGACGACCGACCGGCGCACCTGGCGGGCATCGGCGTCGGCGGGATGGTCGCCCAGGTCGCCGCGCTCGACCACCCGGAGGCGTTCTCGGCACTCACCCTCGCCGGGACGCGGCCCGTCGCACCGGGCCCGGTCGACGACGACCTGCCCGACCACGACGCGGCGACGATGGGCCGGCGGTTCGCGCTGCCGATGCCCGACTGGTCCGACCGCGCTGCCGTGGCGGAGTTCGCCGCCGCCAGCGCGGAGATCCTCGGCGACGACCCCGCCGCGGCGCGCGCGAAGGCCGAGCGCATCTTCGACCGTACGCCGGGCAAGGAGCCCGCGATCCAGATGGCCAACCAGATGGGCATGGTGTTCTCCAGGCTGGACTGTGAGCCGCGCTGGCGCGAGCGCCTGCCCGAACTCGCGATACCGACGCTCGTGGTGCACGGTCGTCACGACCCGTTCTTCCCGGTCGGCAACGGCGAGGCGCTCGCGCGCGAGGTCCCCGGCGCGCGGCTGCTCGTGCTCGAACAGGCCGCGACCGCGATCCCCGACGCGGCCGCCGATGAGGTCACCGCGGCGATGCTCGCGCTGTAGACGTCAGCACGCCTGCCTGGGGGGTGGCGCGCTCTTGCTCATCGGGGCGGGGCCCGCTCTGGCGACGGGCGGAAGGCTGGCCCGCGGTGTCACGCAGGTCCTGATGCCGATCCCTGACGGAGGGCCCTGAGACCGTGCGACGCGAGCAGGTACCCGCCTACCTGTCCGGCTTCGCCGCCAGGTCGTGGGAGTAGCGCCCCCCCCTTGCCGAGATCCATTCACGAGCGTAGGAAGAACACCACGCCCCACCCACCATCGTCGGCCCCCGCATCGGACCACGGTCCGGTGTCGAAGGAGATGCGCGTGACCACACCCAGACGGCTCCGTCTCGCCGTGTCCGTGCTGGTGACCGCCGGCGCCGTCCTGCTCGGCGCGGGCGCCGCCGCGGCGACGCCCGCACCGGCCGGGCAGCAGGACTGCGACCCGATCGACCCGACTGCCTGCCTGCTGCCGTTCCCGAACGACTACTTCACCGTGCCGGACCGGAGCAGCCCGACCGGCAAGCGGGTGCGGTTCGCGGCCTCCGCGATGCCCGCCAACGCGCAGGGGACCCCGATTGACCCGACGGAGTGGAACCGGCAGGACGGGTTCAGTCCCGGCTCGCCGATTCTGGTGCGCGTGCCCGGCCTCGACGCGGCGGCGACCGGGATCGCGCCGGTCACCGACATCGGCCGCTCGCTGGCGCCGGACGCGCCGATCGTGCTGCTCGACGCCCGCACCGGCAGGCGCACGCCGTACTGGGCCGAGCTGGACGCGCACGCGACCGGCCAACCGGAGCGGCAGTCGCTGATCATCCGGCCCGCGGTGGCGCTGACCGAGGGCACCCGCTACGTCGTCGGCCTGCGCGGCCTGCGCGACGGCGACGGGGCGCTGATCCCCGCGCCGAAGGCGTTCACGGCGTACGTGACCGGTGCCGGCCTCGGCCACCGGGACCGTCGCGTCCCACAGATGAAGCGGATCCTCGCCGACCTGACCCGGGCCGGCGTCAAGCGGCACAGCCTCTACCTGGCCTGGGACTTCACCGTGGCCAGCCGGCACGGGCTGACCGGGCGGACGCTGGCGATCCGGGACGGCGCGTTCGCCGCGCTCCGGCGGGCCGCACCGTCGTTCACCGTCACCCAGGTGACCGACTACCCGCCGGAGCAGGAGCCGCTGATCGCCCGGCAGGTGACCGGCACCATCGGCGTACCGTCGTATCTGACCGGCGATGGCGGGCCCGGCTCCCGGCTGCACTACGGGCCGGCCGGCGGCGACGGGACGCCACCGACGCCGAACGCCCTGCCCACGCCGTCCGGCGCGACGGTGGCGGCCGACTTCGTCTGCAACATCCCGCGCAGCGCCTCCGCCGCGAAGCCGGCGCACCTGTCGCTCTACGGCCACGGCCTGCTCGGCAAGCCGACCGAGATCAACGCCGGCAATGTCAGGACGATGTCGCACACGTACGACTTCACCTTCTGCGCCACCAGCTGGATCGGCATGGCCGCCGCCGACGTCCCCTACGTGGCCGGCGCCTTCACCGACCTCAGCGGCTTCCCCGCGGTGGTCGACCGGTTGCAGCAGAGCTACCTGAACTTCCTCTTCCTGGGTCGGACGATGATCCACCGGGGCGGGTTCGCCGCCCACCCGGCGTTCCGGGACGCCGCCGGACGGCCGCTGATCAACGTGGCCGGTGGTCTGCACTACGACGGCAACAGCCAGGGCGGCATCAACGGCGGCGCGCTCACCGCCATCGCCCAGGACTGGACCCGGTCGGTGCTCGGCGTGCCGGCGATGAACTACTCCACGCTGCTGCAACGCAGCGTGGCCTTCACCCCGTTCCAGACGATCATGGACGGCCACTATCCGGACAAGGTCGACCAGCAGCTGATTCTCGCGCTGTTGCAGATGTTGTGGGACCGGTCCGAGGCCAACGGGTACGCCCAGCACATGACCGACCGTCCGTTGCCGGGCACCCCGGCGCACCAGGTGCTGATGCACGTGGCCTTCGGCGACCAGCAGGTTTCCCCCGCTGCGGCGGAGGTCCAGGCGCGCACCATCGGCGCCCGCCTGCACACCCCCGCGCTCGCCGACGGCTGGTCACGGGACGTGCGGCCGTACTGGGGCATCGCGCCGATCCGCAGGTACCCGTACACCGGCTCGGCGATCGTGATCTGGAACAGCGGCGCGGCGTACGCGCCACCCCCGACCAACCTCGCCCCGGCCGGGCCGGAGTACGGCGAGGATTCGCACGAGTTCCCGCGCGCCCAGGCCGGAGCCCAGAAGCAGAAGGCGGTGTTCCTGCTCACCGGAAAGGTCATCGACGTCTGCGCGCGGACGCCGTGCCCGTGACGCGGTGACCGGTCACGCCGAGGCGCGCGCCCGGCCGCAAGCAGATACGTGTCTGTGGATCAATGCCGACAGACCACTGCCCGGCGCCGGGTCGGCGCCCTAGCGTCACCGGTGCCGGGCCCGTGGCGGATGGCCACCCGGGCCGGCTCCAAAGGAGGCACGGGTGCGAAGGCGTTACGGCATCATCTCGGCGGCCACCGCCATGCTCTGCGGGCTCGCTCTGGCCGGCACACCGGCACAGGCGAGCGCGACCACGCCGAACGGGATCCCCGCCGGGGCGGAGGCGACGTTCCACGGCCGGCCGATCCGGGACGCGGCGACCGCGCAGGCCCTGGCCGACGCGTACTGGACGCCGGAGCGGATGCGAGCCGCGACGCCGCTGGAACCGTTGGTGGGCGGGGAGGAACTGGCCGGGGAGGCCGTGGACCGGCCGGGTCGGGTCGGCGAACCGCGGTCGGGCGCGGAGCCCATCGGTCCGCGCGGCACCGGCACGGCGGTCCCCGGTGCCCCGGTCTCGGCCCGCAACGCCTCCGCGGGGGCGGGAACCCAGTCCGTCAATCCCTCACCCGGTGTCGGCCGGGTCTTCTTCACCGACGCCAACGACGAGGACCACTACTGCTCCGCCAGCGCGATCAACACGGCCAAGGCGAACCTGGTCTCCACCGCCGGGCACTGCCTGCACCCCGGCGACGGCTCCGACAACTGGTACACCAACTGGGTCTTCGCCCCGAACTACGCCGACGGCCCGTCCGCCTGGGGGCTGTGGAGCGCCCGGAGCATGACCTCCACCAAGGGCTGGGTCGACCACGACATCCTGTGGTGGGACTACGGGTTCGTCACCGTGTGGCCGCGCAACGGCAAACGACTGGTGGACGTCACCGGCGGGGAGGGCATCAGCTTCAACTACCCCCGCAGCGTCGCCGCCACCCTGCTCGGTTATCCCGGCGCCGCGCCCTTCGACGGCAGGTGGCAGCACTACTGCCAGAGCACGACGCAGGCCGCGGGAACCCAGCGGGTCAAGCTCATGAACTGCCCGCTGAACGAGGGCACCAGCGGCGGGCCCTTCCTGCGGGCCTGGAACAACTCGCAGGGCTTCGGGCACGTGAACTCGGTGGCCTCGTACAAGTTCTCCGGCAACATGTACGGTCCGTACTTCGACGAGGACGTCGCCGACCTCTTCGACTACGCGAAGGCCAAGAACTGACCGGCGCGGGCCGGGCCAGCCGCGCCGGGAGTTGAGGCGTCCGCCGTGGTACCTGCTGCCACGGCGGTGCCATCGAGATCCTCGGTCGCCCAGGTGGTGGTGTCGATCACCCCTGGGCGGCCGACCCGGTCCGTCCGGTGCACGGCACGGCCCGTGACATGATGGCGCCCATGGGGAAACAGCAGGACGTCGGCGGACCCGACCGTCACAGTGGGTCAGGTACCGCCGCGGACGGCGCGACGGGTGGCGGCGTCGACGCGCGGCTCGCCGTCGCCCAGGACCCCGCCACGCCACAGATGACCCTCATCGACCTGGCGTCCGACCCGTCGGCCGTGGTCCGTAAGGCGGTCGCGACGCGCACCGACGCGCCCGCGCAGGCACTGCGACCGCTGGCCCGGGACCATGACCGTCAGGTCCGCGAGGCCGTGGCGAGAAACCCCTCGACCTCGATCGGCAACCTCCTGCTACTCGTCAAGGACGCCGACCGGTGGGTCCGCTGGGCGGTCGCCGGTAACCCGTCCTGCGACGAGTCGGTCCGTCGGGTGATGGCGGAGGCTCCCGACAAGGAGCTTCGCGGTCTCCTCGCGGAGACGCGCGACCTGGAACCCGAGCTGGCCGCGCGCTTGGCCGACGACGTCTCTCCCGAGGTACGGGAACGACTCGCCACTCACACCCACGACCCCGACGTGATCACCGCCCTGATGGCCGACCGCACCGCGCGCGTACGCAAGGGGCTCGCCCGCAACCCGCGGACCACCGCCGCCCAGCGCAGCGCGCTCGCCCAGGATCCCGTGGTGGACGTCCGCGTCGCGCTGGTGCTCGCGGTCGAGCTGGACGACGCGGATCTGCGACGCCTCGTCGACGACCGCTCGGTGCAGGTGCGGATGGCGTTGGCGACGTCGGAGATGGTTCCGCCACACATCCGGCAGGCCCTCGGCAGCGATCCCGACGAGATGGTTGCCGGCGCGGCGCGGAACTTCCGCCCCGGGGCGGGCGGCGCCGCGGTGGTACGGGCTCCGCGCATCGGCCACCGGGCCCCCGGAACCGGCCGAGGTCGACCCGGCGGCGCCCGGCGCTGAGGCCGGCGCGAGGACCGGACTGTCGAGGCGTCACTCGCAGCGGTCCTCGCCGCCCCGCCCGTACGGCTCGCAGCAGTCCGGCCGGTGCCGGAACACGACCAGCGTGTGACCGTGGCGCTCCTCGCGGTCGCCGGTCCGCTCGTACAGGCAGGCACCCCACACCACCGTCTCGCCTTGGCCGTCGACCACCTGCCCGTCGCCAGGGCCGTGCCGCAGCAACACCCTCACACCGGCGACGCTACCCGCGCTCGCCGCGGTGCCGTCAGGACTTGCGGAACGAGGCCGGGCGTTCCGGGGTGGTTGCGCATTCGCCCGCCCCGCTTGCTGCGGGTCTGTCAGTGTTCGCCGCCGTCGCCGGCCGGATGCGACGACCGTCCCGGTGGCTTCCGCAACCACAGCCACACCCCGGTCAGGAGGCACGCCGCGCCCAGGAACGCGATCGCCGACTCGGCCAGCTCGGAGAGGTCGTCGAGGAACGGGAACGTGTGCGAGGCGGCCAGGGCCAGAAGCGCGATCGAGAACAGAAGGACGGCAAGGGCCCGCTGTCGAAGCATGGGTGCCATTGGACCACGGCGGTCGCCGCGGCTACCTCCCGCGCGGGAGGCCCCCGCCAGTGGTTCAGGCGGCGTAGATGTACTTGTTGTTCCCTACCGCCAGCACGGCCGCCGTGGCGCCGCGGACCCCACTGTTCAGATTGCGCCAGCCCGCGTTGCTGGCCGCCTCGAAGATCCGGCCGCCGTTGAGGGTGTAGACGATCTTCGTGGTGCCCGCCGCGATCGCCGCCACCGCCGAGCCCGGAGTCAGTGCGGTCGCCGGTCGGCTGGTACCCGGTCGGCGACAGGTTCACCGACGGCAGCCTCGCCGGCCGCTGCCGTCGTCGACTGACGACGGTGCCCGTGACCGAAGCTCGCGTTCGGCGGAGGCGCCACCGGCACCCGGCCGTCCGGTGTTTGCTGTCCACATGAGCTTCCCGTCCCACCGGCAGCGTCGGCGTCGGTCATCTCGGCGCCTGGTGGCACGACTGGGCGCGGAGCGCTACATGCTGCTGATGCTCATCGGTTTCGGCGGCGCGGTCCTCGGCACCCGCGCGTTCCTGGCGCTGACCGGTTATCCGCAGGTCGGCGGCGGTACGTTGCACATCTCGCACGCCCTGTGGGGTGGCCTGTCGTTGTTCGTCGCCTCGCTCGTCCCGCTGCTCGTCGTCAGCCGGGCCGCGCTGCTCTGGGCGGCGCTGCTGGCCGGGATCGGCGCAGGACTCTTCATCGACGAGGTCGGCAAGTTCATCACCGCCGACAACGACTACTTCTTCCCGGCCGCCGCGCCCATCGCCTACGCGGCCTTCCTCATCGCCGTGTGGCTGTACGTGCGCGCCCGGGGCACGCGGGTCGAGGGCACGCGTGCGCAACTGCACGCCGCGCTGGAGCTGCTCGGCGAGGCCGTCGACGGGAGACTCGGCGAACGGGACCGGGCGCAGCTGCGGCGACGACTCGGCACCGCCGCCGCGAGCCCGGACGGCGATGAGCTGCGACCGCTGGCTGCGGCGCTGCTGGAGCTGACCGGGCCCGGGGTGCTGCCGCCGTACGAGCAGCGATCAGGACGGATCTCCCGGATCGCGGTCGCCGTGCGGGCGTGGGTGGCTCGGTCGTTGACCCGGGGTCGGCTGCGCGTCGGGCTGGTCGTGGCACTCGGGCTACTGGGCTTCGCCGCCCTCAGCGACCTCACCACGATCGTCGCCGTCGCTCTCGACCTGCGTGACGGGACCACCGGTGGGGTGCTCGCCACCGCCAACGAGTTCGCCCGCATCGACATCCAGGACCGCCGCGGGGTGCTGCTCCTGCTCGTCCGGGCGTTGCTGGACGCCTGCGTCGGAACCGCGCTCGTCCTGGCCGCCGGGCTGCTGCTCCGTGGGGTGGCCCGCCGAGCCGTGGAGATCGCCCGGGCGGGTCTGGTCACCTCGCTGAGCGTGGTGAACCTGCTGGTGTTCTACCTCGACCAGTTCGCCGCCGCCGTCAGCGCGCTCGGTCAGTTGGCGGTCCTGCTCGCGGTGCAGCACTACCAGCGGCTGGTCGATCGGCCGGCCGACGCCGACCGCTCCGGCGGCGCTGACGGTGACTGAACGCGAACGCCGCGCCGAACCTGAACGTCGCCCGGGCCCATGCTGACGGCGGGCGTCCTCAGCGGACGGCGTCGCCCATGCGGGCGACGGCCTCGGTGAGGATCGCCGGCGAGGTGGCGAAGTTGAGCCGGACGAAGCCCGCCCCGCCGGTGCCGAAGACGTGCCCGGAGCTGAGGGCGACCCGCGCGTGGTCGAGGAACATCTTCGCCGGCCCGGCGACGTCGCTGACCACGCCGATGTCGTCGGCCGGCTGTTCCGTGTCGACGCCGAGCCCGGTGCAGTCCAGCCAGGCGAGGTAGGTGCCCTCGGGGCGGTGGTACGGGACGGACGGCAGGTGCTTCGCCAGCAGCGTCGCGAGCAGCGTGCGGTTGCCGTCGAGACCGTCGAGGAGGAGGTCGAGCCACGGCCCGCCCTCGCGGAACGCGACGGTGTGCGCGATGACGCCGAGGTGGCTGGGCCCGTGGCTGACCTCTTCCGGCATGCGGCGGAGGTCGGGCACGGCCTGCGGGCCGGCGACCGCGAGCGCCGCCTTGAGGCCGGCGAGGTTCCAGGCCTTCGAGGCGGAGGTCAGGGCGAACGCGTTCTCGGCGCCGGCCACCGTCAGGTACGGGGTGAAGTGCGCCCCCGGCAGCACCAGGGGGGCGTGGATCTCGTCGGAGATGACCCGTACGCCGTGCCGGTCGGCCAGCGCGGCGACGGTTTCGAGCTCGTCGCGCCGGTGGACGACCCCGGTCGGGTTGTGCGGGTTGCACAGCAGGAACGCCGGCCGGCGGCCGTGGGCCCGCGCGCGGCGGAAGGCCTCGTCGAGGGCGGCGGGGTCCATGCGCCGGTCGGGCCCGAGCGGGGCCTCGACCACCTGCCGGTCGGCGTGGCTGACAAAGGCGTAGAAGGGCGGGTAGACGGGGGAGCAGACCACGACCGCGTCGCCGGGGTCGGTGACGAGCCGGAGCACCTCGACGATGCCCATCATCACGTCGGGCACGACCGAGGTGTGCGCGACGCGGAAGTCGGGCCAGCCCCAGCGCTGTGCGGCGAAGTCACCGACCGCCTCGGCGTACGCCGTCCCGTACGGGTAGCCGGTGTCGCCGAGGTCGACCGCGCGGCGGAGCGCGTCGGCCACCGGGGGAGCGAGGGGCACGTCCATCTCCGCGACCCAGAGCGGGAGCACGTCGGGCGCGAACATGCGCCACTTCACGCTGGTGCGCTGCCGGAGTTCGTCCAGCGTGAGCAGGGTGAGCGGGTTCCGGGCCGCCGAGCCGTCGGCGGAGGGGCCAGGGCTTGCCATACCGCCCACCATAGGACCCGGCGTCGCCCCCGGTCCCGCCCGCCCGGCGCCCACGTCCGGCCCTCGACGCCGCTACCAGCGGTTGCGGGCCTCCTCGGCCCAGCCGACCAGTCCCTCCAGGTCGACGCGCTCGCCGTCGTCGGCCGCCGCCCAGCCGGTGAAGTGCCCGAAGCACTGGTGCGTCTCGTTGGCGAGCACACCGAAGTTCGTCCTGGCGATCTTCTCGTGGAAGGGGTGGAACTCCACCGCCACCCGCTCACCGCTGATCCGCCACGGCCGCAACCAGTCGGCACGGTCGTACTCCCAGCGCAGCTCGTCGCCGATCTTGTGCAGCCGGCCGTCGACGAAGAGGCCGTTCTCGGTCGAGCCGGTGCCGTCGGTCCACCGGCCGCCGAGCTGGATCGCCCGACCCGGGCCGCTGCCGGCGGCCCAGTTCCAGCGGATCGCGTACGGCCACCTGCCGCGACCGTGGTCGAGGACGGCGAAGGAGTCCGCCTCGGCGACCGGATGCTCCACCCCGTCGACCCGCAGGGTGCCGCGCACCGGGCGGCCGAGGTCCTTGACGGTGTACTGGAACCGGCGGGTGCTCCAGGGCACCACCACGCCGAGCGACTCGTGCCCCGCCGGCAGCGGCACCACGAGGTCGACCTCCAGACCGGGGGCGGTGGCGCGGATGGTGGTGCCCGACGCCGCCTGGTCGATGTCGATCGAGAGCCCGCCGCCGCGTGCCCGCACCGCGCCCGCCCCGCTGACCGGCGGGAAGAGCGTGCCCCGGGCGAAGGGGACCACCGCGTTCCTGTCGATCTCGGCCTTCGTCGCGCGGTCGAGCACGTAGAGGCTGTGCACGCCCGCGTAGTCCAGCGACGAGGCGACCACGCCGACGATGTGGGTCGGCGTGACGACGCCCCAGTACTCCCAGCGTTTGTTGCGGCCCCAGCCACGCAGGTTCGCCCGGTGCAGTGGACGGCGGCTCCAGCCCACGGCGGCGGGATCGAGCCGCCCGCCCGCAAGGCACAGGTCGACCGGCTCGGTGATCTCGTTCTCGCGCGTCACGACGGGGAGGCTATCCGGCCCGGCTCCGGCGGGGACACCGCCGGCCGTCGCCCGGTGGCGGCGGCGTGGCGGTCGAGGGCGCGCAGGAGGTTGCCGCCGAGGACGGCGTCGCGGTCCCCGGCCGACAGCCCGTCGAGACCGGTCGGGTGGGCCGCCTGGGCGAAGGACACGTGGTCGAGGCTGGGGGAGAAGTCGGATCCCCAGTACAGGCGCCGTGGGCCGAAGCGGTCGAGGAGCAGGTCGACGAAGGGGCGGGCCGCCCGGTGCGGGAAGGCGTGTGCCGGGTGGCTGACCGCGTACAGGCCGGAGACCTTGACCCCGACGTGGGGTGACCGGGCGATCCGCGTCAGGGGAGCGAGGACGGCCTCCGCCGTATCGCGGGTGGGCACCTCAGCGTGTTCCCCGGGCAGGCCGAGGTGGCTGAACAGCACGGTGCAGCCGTCCAGGGCGGCCAGGGCCGGGCCGAGCCGCGTGGTCGCCGCGGGGGTGGCGTTGAGGCTCACCACCGCCCCGGCGCCGTTCAGCGTCGGCGCCTCGTGCGTCGTCCAGGCGGCGAACGCCTCGGCGGCCGCCTCGTCGGGCAGGTACGCAGCGACGCCGACGAAGCCGGCGGACAGCCAGGTCCCGGTCCCGCCCGCTCCGGCCGGTCCGCCTGGTGGGACGTAGGCGACCGGGGCGATCCAGTCGTGCGCGGCGGCCAGCCGGGCGAGATGGTCGTTGTTGCCGGCGAAGCGCGGCTCGCCCTCGTAGCCGACCACGAGTGCCCGTTCGATGCCGTGCTCGCGACGTATGCCCTGGTAGACGGCCAGTTCGTCGCCGCCGGCGGGGGAGCGGCCGTAGCGGCCGGGGTAGCCGTCGGCGAACAGGTGCAGGTGGGCGTCAGCGCGTCGCATGGTCGGACCCTAACCCAAATTTCCGCAGGCCATTGACGTGGCGGCACCCCTGACTTAGGTTCTTGTCTCAATTAGGTCCGTAACTGAGGGCGCGAGCAAGGGGTGAACCGCGTGACGCTGGAAGGCGACGACGTTGATGAGCTGGTCCGGCTGCGGCGCCAGCTTCACCAACACCCTGAGCTGCGGTTCGCTGAGCGACAAACAGCCGCCATCCTCGTGGAGCTGTTGCGGCCCCTGGGCCGGATCCGGACCGGAATTGCCGGCACCGGCCTGGCTCTGGAGATCGATGGAGCTGCGCCCGGACCCGAGGTTCTCCTTCGGGCCGATATGGACGCCTATCCCGTTCAGGACGCCAAGCAGGAGCCGTACGCCTCCCGCAACCCCGGCGTCTGCCACGCCTGCGGGCACGACGTGCACATGACCGTCGTCTACGGAGTCGCCGCCCGGCTCGCCGCCGACCCGCCGGCCCGGGGCTCGGTGACCCTGCTGTTCCAGCCCGCCGAGGAGATCCCGTTCGGAGCCGACTCCGGCGCCGCCGCGGTGCTCGCCGACGAGGCGTTCCGTGACCGCCGGTTCGCCGCGGTGCTCGGCCTGCACTGCTGGCCGGACCTGGCGGCGGGCACGCTCGGTGTCGACCGGAGCACCGCGATGGCGGCGAAGGACGCGTTCCGCGTCGAGTTGCTCGGGGTGGCCGCGCACGCCGCGACCCCGGCGCTGGGGCGCGACGCCATCCTGGGCCTCACCGCCATGGTCACCACCCTGCACGCCGCCGTGGCCCGGGCCCGCAACCCCGAGGAACTGGTCGCCTTCAACATCGGCACCATCTCCGGCGGGGCGAGCCAGAGCCAGGTCGCCGACTGCGCCGAGGCGACCGGCACCCTGCGTACCCACGACCCGGCCGTCCGGGAGCGGCTCAAGGCGGTGATCGAACGCGTCACCCGCCAGCAGGCCGCGGCGCTCGATCTCGGCGTGCGCTTCACCTGGGCCAACGAGATGCCCCCGGTGCGCAACGCCGCCGAGCTGGTCGCCCTCGCGCACGCCGAGCTGCCCGGGACCGTCGACGTCGTCGATCTGCCGGTGCCGCCCCTGACCACGGACGACTTCGCGCTGCTCGGCGCGCTCGGTCCGAGCCTCTACGTCAAGCTGGGCGTCACCGGCGAGCGCGGCGGAGCCCCGCTGCACTCCGGCGCGTTCGACGTCGACGAGCGGTGCCTGGTGACGGGGGTGGCCGCCCTGGAGCGGCTCACGCGGGCGGTCCTCGACGGTCGACTGCGGGCCGACGTCGCGCAGGGCGCGCCGGCGTCCGCCGGGGCGGTGGACGGATGAAGGACGGACCGCGGGTGGCGGTGGTCGGCGGGGGCGCGTTCGGCGTCCGGCACGTGGCCGCCTACCAGGCATTGGGCGTACGCGTCGACGCGCTGGTCGACCCCGACGCGGCCACCCGGCAGCGGGTGGCCGGCCGCCACGGCATCCCGCACAGCTATCCCACGGTCGCCGACCTGCTCGCCGCCGGCACGCCGGACGCCGCGTCCGTGTGCGTACCCGGCTCGGCGCACCGTGCCGTCGCCGTCGCCCTGATCGCCGCCGGGGTGCCCGTCCTGGTCGAGAAGCCGCTGGCCGCGACCGTCGCCGACGCCGCCGCCATCGTCGCCGCCGCCGAGGCGCACGGGGTGCTCTGCCAGCCGGGGCACATCCTGCGGTACAGCCCCGCCCACCGGGCGCTGCACGACGCCGTCCGTGCCGGCCGGCTGGGTCAGGTGCTGGCCGTCTCCTCGCGCCGGGACCGCCCCCGCACCCTGACCCGGCTCTTCCCCGAGGAACATCCCGCCCTGCTGACCGCCGTGCACGACATCGACCTGGCGCTGTGGTACGCGCAGTCGCCGGTGGTCGAGGTACGCGCGGCGGCCCGGACCCGCCCGGGATCGGCGACGCCGGTGCTGGTGTGGGCGGAGCTTCGACACGCCAACGGCGTCGTGTCGTCGGTCCGCAACAGCTACCTCCTGCCCGAACACACCCCCAACCACACCTTCGACCTGGTCGAGGTGTACGGCACCGACGGGGTCGGCCACGTCGACCTCGGGCACCCCACGCTGCTCGTGCAGGCCGAGCGGACGGAGGCGCCGGACTGGCTGCTCTCCCCGGCCGACGGCGGTGGCGCGCTCGCCGCCGAGCTGCGGCACTTCCTGCGCCGGCTGGACGGCAGCGAGCCCACCCCGGTCGTTCCCCTCGCCGACGGGCTGCACGTGGTGCAGATCGCCGCCGCCGTCGTCGACAGCGCCACCGCCGACGGCGCCCCCCGCCGAGTTCCCCATCCCCCTCGCTGACAGGAGCTTCTGCTGATGATCCGACGTAGATTGGCCGCCGGCGTCGTCGCCGCCGGCATGGCCGCCGCCGCGTTGCTCTCCGGGTGCGGAGGTGACGACGCCTCGGACGGCCCGGTCACCCTCAAGGTGCTGACCTGGGAGCCGGGCGGCACCGAGTACTGGAAGCAGGTCAAGACCAGCTTCGAGGCCAGCCACCCGGACATCAAGCTGGACATGCAGTCGGTGCCGTTCGACAAGTACCCCGAGGTGCAGGGCCCTTACATCACGTCCCAGTCGGGGCCGGACGTGATGGCCAACAACGCCGGCCTGGAGCTGTTCGACCGGCGCGGCGCGTACGTGCCGCTGGGCGACAAGGCCGCCGAGATCAACAAGGACCTCGTCACCTACAGCGGTGCCTGCGAGGGCTTCGACACCGCCAAGCCCTGCTACGGCGTGCCCTTCTCGTACCAGGGCAACGTCCTCTACTACAACAAGAGCATCCTGACCGCCGCCGGACTCGACCCCGAGAAGCCGCCGGCGACCTGGACCGAGTTCAGCGCCGCCTGCGAGGCGGTGAAGAAGGCCGGCAAGACCTGCCTGGCCCTGGGGCTGTCGGGCACCTTCCCCGCGTACTGGGACTTCCCCGAGATCGCCCGCAGCTACCTCAGCGAGGACGACATCCGCGGCCTGCTGGCCGGCACCCTGTCCTGGAAGGACCCGAAGCTGGTCGCGGTGCTGGAGAAGCTCGCCGAGATCACCACCAAGGGCTGGGCGAACAGCAACGCGCCGTCGATCACGATGCTTCCCGACGGCGCGGACATCTTCCAGCGCGGCGACGCCGCGTTCGCCGGGACGATCATCTCCGACGCCGTGAACTGGGAGGCGTTCGGCAAGGCCCTTGGCGACGACAAGCTCGGCGTCACCCGCTGGCCGGCAGCCGAACCCACCGCCGCGCTGGCGCAGAAGTTCTCCGGCATCGAGGGCGCCGTCTACGGCGTGACGAAGTGGAGCGAGAAGAAGGACGCCGGGCTGGAGTTCATCACCTGGCTCGCCGGCAAGGAGAACGGCGAGCTGTGGGTGAAGCACGCCAAGGGCCAGCCGCTGAACAAGAACGTCGACAAGGCGCTGCTGCCCTCCTCGCCGGCCTTCCAGAAGATCCAGGAGCTGGTCGCCGAGCCGACCCTGCACGCCGGGGTGATGCTCTCCGGACCCGAGGCCGACGCGCTGGCCCGCGGCTGGCAGCAGGTGAGCCTCGGTCAGCTCACCGTCGACAAGTGGGCCGAGCAGATGCAGCAGGCGCTGGAGCGCAGCCCCACCAAGAAGCAGGGCAACTAGCCGTACGGGGCGGGGCGGAGACGCCCCGCCCCGCCAGCCGGAGAAGGAAGCCAGATGACGATCTCCACCGCGCCGGTGCCGGAGCCGGTGGCCGCCGACAAGCCGACCCGACCCGCCCGGCGGCCCCCGCGCCCCGGCCGTGCCCGCGAGTGGTGGCTGGGCGCCGTGCTGGTGCTGCCCGCGCTGGTCCTGGCCGTGATGTTCAAGGTGGTGCCCCTGATCCGGGGAGTGATCACCAGCACCGAGTCGTCCAGCGGGTTCGGTGGCAGCTCGTTCGCCGGGGCCGACAACTACACCCGCATGCTCGACGACCCGATGGTGCTCACCAGCTTCCGCAACGCCCTGCTGGTGGTGGCCACCCTGCCGGTGTGGATCGTGCTGCCGCTGGTGCTGGCGCTGCTGATCCACCAGCGTTCGCCGGGCTGGAAGTTCTTCCGGGCCGTCTACTTCGTCCCGTACACCATCGCCCCGATCGTCGTCGGGATCATGTTCCGGCAGATCCTCGCCCCCGACGGACCCCTGAACGCCCTGCTGCGTACGGTCGGCCTCGAACCGCTGGCGATCCAGTGGCTCAACGGCCGCTACAGCGCGCTGTTCGCACTGGTCGCGGTCGCGCTGTGGAGTTTCTTCGGCCTGGGCGTGATGACCTACCTGGCCGGGCTGGCCACCATCCCCGAGGAGACCCTCGAAGCGGCCTACCTCGACGGCGCCGGGTTCTGGCGGCGCCTGCTCTCCGTGGTGGTGCCGATGCTGCGGCCCACCGTGGCGTACTGGAGCGTGCTGTGCGCCTCGGGCGTCCTGATCTGGCTCTTCCCGCTGATCTACGCGCTGACCCAGGGCGGGCCGGGCGACGCCACGATGCTGCCGGAGTACCTGGTCTTCCTGACCACCTTCCAGTTCCTCGACCGCGGCTACGGCTCCGCCATCGGCATCGCGCTGTTCGTCTTCGTCGCCGTGCTCTCGATCTTCAGCGTGCGGCACATGTTCACAGAGGGGACCAGGAAGCCGCGATGAACCAGCGCCAATTCGCCCGCGCCGGGCGCTACCTGCTCACGTTCGCGCTGGTCGTCGTCGCGGTCGCGGCGGTCTACCCGCTGCTGTTCACGGTGGTCAGCTCGCTGAAGACGCAGACGGGCTTCGCCCAGGACCCGCTGGGCCTGCCGAGCGGGATCACCCTCGACAACTACCTCGAGGCGTTCCGCCGGATGGACATGCCCCGGCTGCTGCTCAACTCGCTGATCACCACCGTGGGCGGGCTGGTGCTGTCGGTGCTCGCCGCGCTGCTGGTCGCGTACGCGGTGACGAAGCTGCGCTTCCGCGGCGGCAAGGTGGTCTTCCTGCTGATCATCATCACCCTGACCATCCCCGGTCAGGCGATCATCTACCCGCTCTACCAGACGGTGCTGGACCTGGGCATGTCCGGCGAGTACCAGGGGCTGATCCTGGCGTACGCGGCGTTCGGGCTGCCGCTGGGCACCTACCAGCTCGCCGGCTACTTCCAGCAGGTGCCCGACGAGCTGATCGAGGCGGCCCGGGTCGACGGCGCGGGCCACTTCACCATCCTGTTCCGGCTGCTGGCGCCGATCGCCGCGCCGGCACTCGCGGCGCTGGCCATCTTCAACTTCGTCTGGATGTGGAACGACCTGCTGCTGCCCCTGGTCATCATGGGCGGTTCGGACAGCAAGACCCTGATGGTCGGCGTCTCCCTGCTCAGCGGCCAGTACGACGTGTCGGTGCCGCTGGTCAGCGCCGGCCTGATCGTCGCCCTGCTGCCGGTGCTGATCATCTACCTGGTCTTCCAGCGTCAGCTCGTCTCCGGCGCGCTCGCCGGCTCCGGCAAGTGAGCCCGCCGGCGGAGGGCCCCGGTGCCGGCGGCCCCGGCTCCGGCGGTCTCGTGCCCGGTTCCGGCGGCACCGGGCCGGCGGCCGATCCCGGGGCTTCGGGGCCCGGGGCGCAGCTGTGCCACCTCTACCGGCTGCGCCCGGGCGCCGAGGGGGAGTACGAGCGCCGGCACGCCGAGATCTGGCCGGAGATGTCGGCGCTGCTGGACGAGGCCGGCGTCTACGACTACCACATCTACCGGCACGGACTGCTGCTGATCTGCGTGCTGCGGACCCGCGACGGCTACCCGCGGGCGCGCCGGGTCACCGCGGCCTCCGCCGTGCAGGCGCGGTGGACGCGGTCACTGGCGCACCTGTTCGCCGAGATCGCCGACGCCGACGGCGAGCCGCTGTGGGCCTACCCGGTCTTCCACCACGCGGGCCGGCCGCCACCGGCGTGAGCGTGGCGGTCCGTACGACGGTTGCCCGGCGGGCTCGCCCGCCGGGCAACCGTCGCGTGTGCTCAGACCGCGTACGCGACGGAGCCGTCCGCGCGCAGCGGGATGCGGTGCAGGGGGCGGCCCGTCAGGTCCAGGGGCACGGCGTCGGTGAGGTCCAGGGTCACGCCGAGCCCGGGCTCCTCGGGCACCGGCAGGAACCCGCCCTCGCGCCGCACGCAGGCCCGCGCCGGTCCGTCGGCCAGCTGGTCGTCGAGGGGGGAGTACTCCTGCACCACGAAGTTGGGGATGGCGGTGTCCAGGTGCACCGAGGCCATCGTCAGCAGCGGGCCGAGGCAGTTGTGGCTGACCACGGCGGCGTGGTGCGCCTCGGCCAGCGCCGCGATCTTGCGGGCGTGACTGATGCCGCCGGCCAGGCCCAGGTCGGGGCGGACGTACTGGGCGCCGCCCTGGGCGAGCAGCTCCTTGAACTCCCAGATGGTGTGCAGCCGTTCCCCGTTGGCCATGGGCACGCCGAGCGCCCGGCGGGCGACGTCGGCCTGGCTGCTGACGCTGTCGATCTGGATCGGGTCCTCCACCAGCAACGGCAGGTGCCGGGCCAGCGCGGGCACGACCGCCTCCGCCTGCAACGGGGTGAGCTTGCGGTGCAGCTCGACGAGCAGGTCCACGTCGGGGCCGACGGTGTCGCGGACGGCGGCCGTGGTGGCCTCGGTGGACATGACCAGCCGGGCCAGCGACAGGTCGGCGTAGTCGGCCGGCAGCGGGTCGAACTTGACCGCGGTGAAGCCGTCGGCCACGGCCGCCGCCGCCTGCGCCGCCAGCGCCTCCGCGCCGGTGCCCGGCAGCAGCAGGTGCAGGCGGATCCGTTCGCGTACCCGGCCACCCAGCAGTTGCCAGACCGGGACACCGAGTCGCTTGCCGAGCAGGTCCCACAGGGCGATGTCCACCGCGGCGACGGCGGCGGAGAGCACCGAACCCCGGAACGGGCCCATCCGGTAGAGGTGGTGCCAGTGGTGCTCGATGCGGCCGGGGTCGGCGCCGAGCAGATGGGGACGGAACGCCTCCACCACGGCGTGCACCGCGGCGGGGTAGCCCCAGCAGGCGGACTGCCCGACGCCGACCAGCCCGTCCGATGTGTGCAGCTGGACGAAGTGCGCGTCGCCCAGCACCACCGAGTCGACGGCGGTGATCTCCATACCTGCCCCCAAAATTAGAGACCAATAACGGCCAGAAACTTGCTACTGCACTCTTCCATAGGCTTGCAGGGCTGGTCTAGGCTTCGGAACGAACGAGCCGCAATAAGGCTCTAACTGCTTTTGGGGGTGTGATGGGTCTGCCGGACGACTATCGGCTCATGGCCCGGATCCGCCGGTTCGAGGAGCGGCTGGCCGCCCTCAAGGACGACGGCGAGATCCCGGGTTCGATCCACCTGTGCAATGGCCAGGAGGCGATCCCGGTCGGCGCCTGCCGGGCGCTACGCGACGGCGACCACGTGACCGCCACCTACCGGGGCCACGGCTGGGCGGTCGCCCGGGGCGTGGACATGGTCGGGCTCTTCGCCGAGATGATGGGGCGCGACTCCGCCCTCTGCGGCGGTCGGGCCGCCTCGCCGTACCTGTCCGACCCGAGCCGCTGGTTCGTCGGGGAGAACTCCATCGTCGGCGCCGGAGTGCCGGTCGCCGCCGGCGCCGCGCTCACCGCGCAACGCACCGGCAGCGGCGCGGTCTCGCTGGTCAGCATCGGTGACGGCGCGATGAACCAGGGCAACGTCCACGAGGGGATCAACCTCGCCGCCGTGCTGGACCTGCCGCTGGTGCTGGTCGTGGAGAACAACGTCTACTCCGAGATGTCCCGGATCGAGGACATGGTCCGCGTCCGCCAGCTCGCCGAACGCGCCGCCGGGTACGGCATCCCCGGCCGGGTCGTCGACGGCAACGACGCCGACGCCGTGGCCGAGGCCGTCACCGAGGCCGTCACGCGGGCCCGCGAGGGCGCCGGACCCTCCATCGTGGAGGCCATGACCGAACGGCTGGTCGGCCACTACAGCGGCGACGTGCAGCACTACCGGCCGGCCGGCGAGATCGCCGCCGCCCGTGGCCGCGAGCCTCTGGCCCGGATCCGGCAGGCCGCCGACCCCGCGCTCACCGCCCGGCTCGACGCCATCGACGCCGAGGTGGCCGCCGAGGTCGAGGCCGCCGTCACCGCCGCCCGCGCCGTGCCGTTCCCGGACCCGGCGACCGCCAAGGAGCACGTCCATGTCTGAGTCCCTGCGCTACATCCAGGCCGTCAACGCCGCGCTCACCTGGGCCCTGGACAGCCGCGACGACACCGTCTACTTCGGTGAGGACGTCGCCCTTCCCGGTGGGCCGTTCGGCGCCACGAAGGGGCTGCACAAGCGGTTCGGCTCCGCCCGCATCTTCGACACCCCGATCTCCGAGACCGGCTTCCTCGGCATGGCCCTCGGGGCGGCGATGACCGGCCTGCGCCCGATCGCCGAGATCATGTACGCCGACTTCTCGTTCGTGGCGATGGACCAGTTCGTCAACCAGATCTCCACCATCCACTACTCCAGCAACGGCCGGTGGAGGGCCCCGCTGGTGATCCGGATGCAGCAGGGCTACTCGCCCGGCGCCTGCGCCCAGCACTCCCACTCGCCGGAGGCGTACTTCGCGCACACCCCCGGCCTGCGGGTCGCGCTGCCGGCCACCCCCGACGACGCGTACCAGATGCTGCGCACCGCCGTGATCAGCGACGATCCCGTGGTCGTCGCCGAGGCGCGGATGCTCTACCCGACGCGCGGACCCGTGCGCACCGACGCCCCGGTCGAACCCGTCGGCGGTGCCCGCGTGGTCCGCCCGGGCGACGACGTCACCGTGGTCGCCTGGTCCCGGATGGTCGGCGCCGCCCTCGACGCGGCGGGTGAGCTGGCCGAGGAGGGCATCGAGGCCGAGGTGATCGACCTGCGCTGGCTCAACCCGCTCGACTTCGACACGGTCGCCGCCTCGGTGGCGCGCACCGGCCGGCTGGTCGTCGCCCACGAGGCGAACCTGACCGGCGGGTTCGGCGCGGAGATCGCCGCCCGGGCCGCCGCCGAGTGCTTCGCCGACCTGCGCGCCCCGGTCGCCCGGGTGGCCACCCCGGACGTGCCGATGCCCGCCGCCCCGGCCCTGCAGGCCGCGGTGGTGCCCGAGGCCGCCGACGTGGTGGCGGCGGTACGCCGGACGGTCCGTCCGTGACCGTCGACGCCCCGCCGGCCGGGCTGCTGGCCGGCCGGCGGGTGGTCGTCGTCGGCGGCGCCTCCGGCATCGGCCTGGCCACCGTCCGGGCCGCGGCCGCCGCCGGCGCGTCGGTGGCCGTGCTGGACGCCGACGGCGACGGCGCTGCCAGAGCCGCCGAGCAGGCGCGCGGCGGCGGGGCGAGGGCCTGCGCCCGGCAGGTCGACGTGACCGTCGAGGCCGAGGTCGCCGCCGCTCTCGACGCCGCCGCCGCCGAACTCGGCGGGATCGACGCCGTGCTGCACGTGGCGGGCGTCATGCGCGGGCAGGGCCTGGACATCCGGGAGGTCAGCGCCGAACTCTGGGCCCACGTGATCGCCGTCAACCTGACCGGACCGTTCCTCGTCGCCAAGCACGCCGTGCGACACCTCACCGGCCGCCCGGGTGTGCTCGTGCTCGTCGGGTCCAAGGCGGGCGTACACAACGGATCCGGGTCGGTACCCTACGGCGCGAGCAAGGGAGGGCTGCACGGCCTGGCGCTCACCCTGGCCCGACAACTCCGTCCGCACGGGATCCGTGTGCACGCGCTCTGCCCCGGCGACATCGACACGCCGCTGATGCGCAGGTCGTTGGCCGAGGCACGGGCCAACGGCGCGGACGGGGACCGGGTCGCGGAGATCGAGGCCGCCCTTGGTCGGCCGGAGGACGTCGCGTCCACGCTGGTCCTGCTGGCATCGCCGGTCAGCGACGGTGTCGTGGGCACCGTCCACACCGGCTGAGCAGCCAACCCGAGGGCGGCGACGACGTGGAGGCAACAAGGTGATCGGCATCATCGGCCCGGAGGACTCGATCCGGCTCGTGCAGGAGGTCTCCGCCGGCGAGGGACGCGCCGGGGACCTCACGGCCCGCGCCTACACCCGACCCGAGCAGGCGCCCGAGTTGGCCCGCGAACTCGACGAACTGTGCCAGGTGCTGCTGTTCACCGGGCGCATCCCGCACGCCTTCGCGGCCTCCGCCGGAGGGCTGCGCGCCGAGATCGACTACATGCCGCACGCCGGCATCGACCTCTACCGCACGCTGTCGCGGATGCTGCTGGCCAACGGTGGACGGCTGCCCACGGTCAGCGTGGACACCATCGAGGCCGACACCGTCCGGGAGACCTACCACGACATCGAGCTGACCCCGCCCACCGAGATCCTGCCCATCGCCGACTCCTCCGGCCTGCTCTTCTCCGGCCTCGACGAGATCGTCGCCTTCCACCGCGAACGGTACGCCTCCGGCGCCGTCGAGGCGTGCCTGACCTGCCTCGGCGCGGTCCACCGGGACCTGCGCGAGAGCGGCGTGCCGGTCTGGCGTGTCGAACACACCCGCGCCTCGGTCCGCGACGCCCTGCGCCGGGCCTGGCTCGCCGCGGAGATCCGGCAGTCCCGGGCCACTCAGATCGCGGTGATGATGATCGAGCTGGCGGAGCAGGCCGGTCGCGGGCACGACCCGTACCAGGTGGAACGGCAGCGGCTGCGGCTGCGCGAGGCGCTGCTGGAACACGCCGAGCGGATGCGGGGCAGGCTGAGCACGATCGACGACCGTACGCTGCTGATCACCACCACCCGGGGCACCGTGGAGAGCGCCATCGCGCGGCAGCGCTCCGGTCACGCGACGCTGCTCACCCTGCGTGGCGTCGACGTCGAGCACACCGTCGGCTTCGGCGCCGGCACCACCATCGCCGCCGCCGAGGACAACGCCCGCAAGGCGCTGGCGCTCGGCCGTGCCAGCGGCGACACCCACGTGGTCTTCCCCGACGGGGAGATCTACTCCAGCCGCGAGAGCCCGGTCAAGCAACGGCTGCGCGAGACCGCCTCCGGGGTGCTGCGCATCTCCGAGCAACTGCGGCTCGGGCCGTTGTCGACCCGCCGGCTGCTGGAGGCGCTGCACCAGACGGACCCGAACGAGGTGACCGCGCGGGGCCTGGCCGACGCGTACGGGGTGGAGGTCCGCTCGGCCCGCCGGCTGCTCAACTCCCTGCGCGCCGCGGGCTACGCCGAGGAGATCGGCGTGCACGTTAGCACCGGCGCGGGCCGGCCGCAGACCGTCTACCGGGTGGAGATGCAGCGGCTGTTCGACGAGATCGGCGGTGGCGTGTGAGGTTCGAACCGACCTTCCTGGTCACCGCCACGTTCGCCGCCGACGCCGCCGTCCGGCGCGAACCCCACCGGCAGGCGCACCTCGCCCGCGTCGAGTCCCTGCTCGCCGACGGCACCGCCCTGCTCGCCGGAGCCCGGGCCGACCTCGGCGCCTCCGTCCTCGTCCTGCGGGCCGCCGACGCCGGCGCCGCCCGCGAGCTGTGCGAACAGGATCCCTACTGGCGGCACGGGGTGTGGACGGCCATCGAGGTGGCCGACTACCTGGCCGCCGTCCCGCCACCTGACGGAAGGTCATGATGTCGCAGTACCGCCAGATCACCGGAATCCGGGTGCGGGGCGCCGCGTCCGCGCCGTACGCCGCCCGGCTGCTGACCGAGGCATGGGGGGAGAACCCCGAGGGAGTCACCGTCGACCTCGACGTCGACCCGGCGCTTCCCGAGGGCGGCTACCGCATCGAGGTGCCCGGACAGGGCGACATCCGGCTCACCGGCGACCCCTTCGCCGGCCTGATCTACGCCGCTCGGGAGCTGACCGACCTGGCCACACCGGCCGGTCTTCCCCTGGGCGTGCGCACCGGGGCGCCCGGGCTGCCGCTGCGGACGCTGTGGACCTGGGACCACTCCACCAACTGGGACCTGCGCCAGCTCGGCCAGCAGGAGATCGGGGCGCTCAACCCGTACGCCAAGGGCGCCGACGCCTTCGGCGCCGACTACCGCCGGCTGGTCGACTTCTGCAGCCGCGAGCGCATCGGCGGCATCGTGGTCTACGGGCTGCTGCGCGACGCCCACGGCGGCGTCGAGGCGGCCCGCGAGCTGTGCGAGTACGCCAACGCCCGGGGCGTGCGCATCATCGCCGGCATCGGCGTCAACGCCTACGGCGGCATCTACTTCGACGGCCGGCACCGCTACAACCTCGCCACCTGGCTGCGCCAGCGGCCCGACCTGGGCGCGGAGCTGCCGAAGAAGGTCGGCTTCGACATCGACGACTTCGGCGACCTGCACTTCCCGGCCAGCGAGTACATGATGGCCGCCTGCCCCTCGCAACCGGACAACCTCGCCTGGCACCGGGACGCCGTCGACTGGCTGCTGGACACCCTGCCCGTCGGGGGGATCAACTTCGAGACCGGCGACTACGGCAGCTGCGCCTGCCAGCGCTGCGCGGCCCGCACCGGAGGCGAGCGCACCTCCTGGTCGTACGAGGCGATGCGGTCGGTCTACCCCACCCTGCTGGAGACCGCCCGCCGCAAGGGCCCGGCGGGGGTGCCGCTGCGGCACCTGGTCGAGGTCTACTGGGACAACATCTTCGACCTCGACGCGCAGAAGCCGCTGGCTGAACTGCCCGACGACGTGGCCTACCAGTACTGCGTCAACCGGGGCTTCTGGTACGAGAACCGGCACCGGCTCACCGCCGCACACGTCGACCGGCTCCCGCACACCACCAACGTGCTGCGCACCCACGCCGGCTCCCAGTGGAACCGGCAGCGGCACTCCTGGGTGCCGGACATGTACGCCGACATGGGTATCCGGGCCGGCGGCGCCGGGATGCGCGGGCTGACGATCTTCGCCGAGGCGTCGGCGTACCACCCGACCAACGAGATCAGCTACCTGGCGTACGCCCGCTTCACCTGGAATCCCGACCTGGCCTGGGCGGACTTCTGGCGCGACGAGGTGGCTCCCCGCTTCGGCGGCGCGGCGGAGGCCGAGGCGTTCCGCGACGGCGCGGCCGTACTGGACGACGACTCGGCGACGGCGGCCGCCCTCGTCGCGGTCCGCGAGGACGCCCTGGCGATGGTCGCCGCCACCGGTGGCGAGGTGCAGCGCCGGTGGCTGTGGCTGGCCGAGCGGGCCACCCGCCACGCCCACTCCGCCGGCTGATCCCGCCACGGCCCCGCCGGCGGCAACCGGCTCGGCCGGCCGTCCCGCCGTGGGCGGGGCCCGGCGCAGGTGCTCGCGGCACTGCCGATGGAACGGAACCGGCGCGGCCGGGGACCTGACCGGTACGCCAGGCGGCCCCGCTGTGACGTCAACGGCCGCGCCGTCGCTGTAGAGAGCGAGCCGATGACGGTCGGCTGCCGGCGGGTGTCCCCGTTCCGTCGAATGTGAAAACCACCCCAACCTTTCTCGCAAACATTGCGATCGGTCGAAGACGATGGTTGACTGCTCCATCGTGTCAGAACGCGTGAAAACCGATAGGTCGGGAACTTCGTGAAACACGACGTAATGACAACGCCGCATCCCGAAGGCCGACGCCGGGTGACCTGGCGGCAGCGGATGGCTCGCTTGCTGGATCCGACGGCCGCGCAGTGGGCGATCACGCGGGAGGAACCGCCGTCACCACGGCGGCCGTCGTCCACACCGGAGCAGGCCGAGAACCTGTGGCCGGCGATCTGCGAGCAGTTCGCGTTGCGCATCCTCGCCTCGGCCTACCAGATGGGCAGTCACCTCGAGGCCGTGGAGGCCGACGAACAGGATCCGGAGCGGCTCGAGAGGCTCTACCGCATCGACCACGCGAACACCCGCATCCGCCGCCACGCGGAGAACCTGCAGGTCCTCCTGGGCCGACGCGTCGAGGACGCCAACCCGCAGAAGGTCGCGTTGGTGGACGTGATCCGGGCCGCGAGCTCGGCGGTCGAACACTACCCCCGCATCCGGGTCGGACACGTGGTGAGCCTCGGGATCGTGGAGTTCGCCGCCGACGACGTGATCCGGGTGCTCACCGAACTGTTGGACAACGCGACCCGCTTCTCGCCGCCCACCTCCTCCGTGATCGTCTCCGGGTACGTCACGGAGGCCGGTGGCGTGCTGCTCCGTCTCGAGGACTCCGGCGTCGGCGTCAAGCCCGACCAGCTCGGGGCGCTCAACGCCATGCTCGCCGGCAACGCGTCCGCCCCGGCAGCGGTCAACCCCGCGGCGCACCTGGGCCTCGTTGTCGTCTCGCACCTGGCCCGCGCCCACCATCTGCGGGTGAACCTGACCAACCGGCCATCGGGCGGCACCACCGCGACCGTGCTGGTTCCCGGGGCGTTGCTGTGCGAGATGACGCCCGCGGCCCGGCCGGGACCCGCGCCGTCCCCACCGTTCGAGACGCAGCGCCCCGTGCCGCCCGATCGGCCGTCGGCGCAGGACGGCGGCCGCCGAGGAGTGGCGCAGGCACCAGCCGCCGACGCCCGTGCGCAGACGCCGACGTCGCGCCTGACGCTCGTGCACGGCCAGCCCACGGGGGACAGCCGCGGCCCCGCCCCACGTCAGCCGGCTGCCAGCGGCAGCGGCCTTCCCCGACGCGTACGCGCGAGTGTGCGCGCGGACGGGCCGCCTGGCGGCGGTAGCCGGTCGCCGGGGCCCGAAGCGCCACCGCCGCGGGCATCCTCGTCGGACCGCGACAGCTGGCCGGACGAGACGGCGGCTTTCGCGGCCGGAATCGCCGACGCGCAGGCACCTACGAGCACGCAACCCCAAGGACAACTGCCATGACCTACCCGAACAGCGGCAGCGGCGGACCACAGGCCGGCCACCCCGGCCATCAGGACTTCGCGTGGCTGGTGAGCCAGTTCGCCGACGAGGTGCCCGGCGTCACCCACGCACTGATCGTGTCCCTCGACGGTCTGCAGCTCGCGGCCTCCCGCGGGATCTCCCGGGACCTGGGGGACCAGCTCGCCGCGTTGACCGCCGGACTGCTCAGCATGGCCGACCGCAGCGCCGACCTGCTCGACCTCGGCGCGTCGGAGTACCTGACGGTCCGACTGCCGCGCGGACACCTGATGTTCATGCGGGTCGGCGAGTCGGCGGGGCTGACCGTGGCCGCCGCCGCCGGCTGCGACCTGCGGGTCGTCTCCTACCACATGGCGCAGTTCGTGGGAGCCGTCGGGCACGTGCTCACCCCGCAGTTCCGCAACGAGCTGCACCGCCTCACCGCCAGCCAGTCACCCCGCTAGTGTCCGGAGCCGAGGGAGTGAACGTGCCCACCACGTACTGGAAGGTGCGGCCCTACGTCTTGACCGGGGGGCGCACCCGCACCCGGCAGCCCTTGCTGGTGCACACCCTGGTGTCGGTGCCGTACTACGACGCCGTCTTCGCCTCCGGTCTGCTGCCGGAGGCGCGGACGCTGTACGAGCAGGCCAGGAGCATGCGGTCCGTTGCCGAGCTGTCGGCGGTGTGCGGCACGTCGTTGGGTGTGACCCGCGTGGTGATCGACGATCTCGCCGCCACCGACCGGCTGCAGATCCACGCCGACCCCTACACCTCCCCATTCGACGACCGCCTTCTGGAGAGACTGCGCGATGGCCTTCGCCAGCTTGCCTGACAGCCCCCTGGTGACCTCCGCGAAGATCGTCATCGCTGGCGGCTTCGGGGTCGGCAAGACGACCTGCGTCCGGTCCATCTCGGAGATCCCCCCGATCAACACCGAGGCGTGGATGACGGCGGCGAGCGAGACCGTGGACCGGCTGGACCCGGGAATCGACAAGACGACCACCACCGTGGCGATGGACTTCGGGCGGCTGACGATCGGCCCGGACCTGGTGCTCTACCTGTTCGGCACGCCTGGCCAGCCACGGTTCTGGCCGATGTGGGACGACCTCTGCCGGGGGGCGGTCGGAGCGCTGGTCCTGGCCGACACGCGGAACCTGGAGGCCTCGTTCGCGGCGGTGAACTACTTCGAACAGGACAGCGATGTGCCGTTCGTGGTCTGCGTCAACCTGTTCGACGGCGCGCTGACGCACCATCTCGAGGACGTCCGCGAAGCCCTCACGCTCCCCACCGAGGTCCCGCTGATCACCTGCGACGCGCGCGAACCGTCGTCGGTCGCCAGGGCGCTGCTGGCGGTCGTCGAACACACCATGGCACGCACCACCGGCCCGGTCCCGGGCGCGCTCGCGGTCCGGTAGCTCACATCGCTGGAGGCATCACATGCGCAGAGTTCTTATCGTGGGAGCTGGTCAGTCGGGGCTGCAGCTCGGCCTGAGCCTGCTCGCCGAAGGGTACGAAGTGACCATCATGTCGGCGCGTACGCCCGACGAGATCCGTCGTGGCTGGGTGATGAGCACGCAGGCCATGTTCTCCGCCGCCCTGGACACCGAACGCCAGTACGGGCTGAACCTCTGGCAGGAGCAGTCGCCGCGCATCGAGGGGCTGCACGTGTCCCTGTCAGCCCCGCCCGGCCAACGCGCCCTGCGCATCCCCTGCCCCTTGGACCGCTACGCGCAGAGCACCGACCAGCGGCTGAAGATGGCTGCCTGGCTGGAGCTGTTCGAGCAGCGCGGCGGCACCGTCCACTACCAGGGGGTGACGACCGCCGACCTGGACGGGCTGACCCGGCTCGGCCGCTACGACCTGACCATCGTCGCGGCCGGTAAGGGCGACCTCGTGGGCGTCTTCGACCGGGACCCGCAACGATCGGTGTACACCGCGCCCCAGCGAGGGCTCGCCGTCGCCTACGTGCACGGCATGACGCCGGACCCGCTGTGGCCGGTGCCGCACGTCAGCTTCAACGCGGTGCCGGGGCTGGGGGAGCTGTTCGTCATTCCCGGGCTGACCCTGTCCGGGCCATGCGAGATCCTCTTCTGGGAGGCGGTGCCCGACGGCCCGCTCGACCTGTGGAAGGAGCGGCGTGATCCGGCGGAGCATCTCAAGCTGACCCTCGAGCTGGTGCGGCAGTACACGCCCTGGATCCACGAGCGGTGTGCCGACGTCGAGCTGACGGACGGGCGGGCCACCCTGTCGGGCCGGTACACGCCGACCGTCCGCCGCCCGGTGGCGAAGCTGCCCTCGGGCGGACTCGTGCTGGGTATGGCGGACGTCGTGGTCGCCAACGACCCCATCACCGGTCAAGGCAGCAACACCGCGGCGAAGTGTGCCTCCTCGTACCTGGGATCCATTCTGGAGCGCGGTGACCAGCCGTTCGACGGACAGTGGATGACCCAGACCTTCGAGCGGTTCTGGGAGGGCGCCGGGCAGGCGGTCACCGCCTGGACCAACGCGATGCTCCAGCCGCTGCCGCCGCACGTGCAGCAGATCCTCGGCGCGGCGTCCACCAATCCGACGATCGCCCGCCGCTTCGCCAACGGGTTCTCCGACCCGAACGACTTCCAGGACTGGTTCATGACACCCGACGCCGCGGAGCGCTACCTGGCCCTCGTGGCCACCACCTGATCCGGCCAGCTCTCGGCACCACCCTCTCCGACGAAAGCTGTCCACAGCGGAGGCCATCACCCGGTCGCGGACGGGTGGCAGGGACAACCTCGCCCGCGGCTCCGTCGGGGGTAGCGACCCGGCTGGCGCGGAATCGCCGGCGGGTTCGGGCGTCCCGGCCCGGCGGGCACGCATGCGGTCAGGACCTCCGGGCGGTGGTGGCGCCGAGGGCGGTCTGGACCATGCCGGCGTACCCGACGTGGCCGGCGCGGTTGGGGTGGTACGACTCGCCGAGCGGGTTCGAGGTGCCGTTGAGCCACTCGACGTCGTCGCAGACGGCGTGGCCGGTGAACGGGCCCCGGGCGTCGACGAAGGTGAAGCCGTGGGCGACAGCCCGGCTCCGGATGGTCGTGGCGAGCAGGTCCGCGGCGGCGTTCAGTTCGGCCTGCTCGCCGGGGGAGATCCTCGCGATGAGGTTGCACTCCTCGCCGTTGAACAGCCTCGGGTAGCCGACCACCGCGACCCGGGCGTTCGGGGCGAGGCTGCGGATCCGGGAGTAGAGCTGGTCCAGCCGGCCCGGAAGGATGTTGCGGATCTGGTTCTCCGCGTTGTCGATCTGGGACCAGCAGGTGGCGGGCCAGGGCAGCGCGCACTGCAGGATCACCGACGACCAGCCGATGTCGTTGCCGCCGGCGGACACCGTGACGTGGTTCGTCGACGCGGTCAGGCTGCCCAGCTGTCCGGTCAGCACGCCGGAGACCGTCGCGCCGGCGCAGGCCGGGAAGGTGAGGGTGGCGCCGAGCCGGGCGGCGCTCAGGACCGGATAGGAGTGCCTGGAGCGCTGGCACGAGCCGCTGTCGGGGTAGTACTCCCGGGTCCCGGTGCCCGAGGCGTACGAGTCGCCGAGTGCGGTGTAGGTCGGGGCGGCGGCCTGGGCGGGTGCGGCGGCCAAGCCGACGGTGAGCGTGGTGACCATGGGCAGGACGATCGCGGCGAGGGTGGACGCCGCACGACGGGACAACGACACGGACGCTCCAAACATCGAAGACGATGGATCCCAGATTGGCAGAAGCCTGCGTAGGGCGGAAGTGGCCGCGTAGAGATCCTTCAGATTTGTCCGGCACCGCATCGGTCGTACGCCGGTGGGTTCGCCGCTCTGGTGGGTCAGTCGCCCCAGGCGTTGGAGTCCAGGAGCATGTCCCAGGTCAGGTAGGGCAGCTCGGGGTGGCGCTGGTGCAGGATCTCGCCGGGAAGGGTGGCGGCCGGTGCCTTGCGGGGATTGGTGAGTGCCTGCGCCACGATCGCGTCGGTGACGGCCCGGGCGCCGCCGAGGCGGGGAAGGAGCCGGTGGACGCGGTCGGCGTAGTCGGGGGGCACCGGGCTGTTGGTGCCCATGAGGTCGACGCTGATCCCGGTCTGGGCGATGCCGATCTCCGGCGGGCGGCGCCGCTGGAAGACGGGTGAGTCGCGGAAGCTGCGCGTGGTGTGCATGGCGATCGCGTCCCACACGGTGTCGACCCGGTGGTCGGTGACACCCCGCTGTTCGAGGAACCGGGCGGCGAAGTCGGCGCCGTCCATCTCGAACCGCTGGTCGGAGTTGGCGTGCGCCGTCAGGCCCATGTCGTGCAGGGCGCAGATCAGGAACACGACCTCCTCGTCGTAGTCGCGGCCGGGCAGCCGACCGGCCCGCGCGGCGGCCTCGCGGGCGAACAGGAAGCTGCGCAGGCTGTGGTTGCGCAGGTAGACCTCCTGCGTCTCGCCGATCAGCCGGGCCGCCTCGCGGGCCAGCCGGGTCGACGGGAAGGGCAGGTCGGCGTCCGGTCCACCGTGGGCGGCGGCCGCAGCGGCGGGCACCAGCCCGGTGATCATGCCGGCGCCGGCGGCCAGGCCGGCGCCGAGGGCGGTTCGCCGCGAGAGGGAAGGCGTCACGGGTACCTCATCTTTCGGGTGTCGGGTGCGCGGACCGGAAGCGTTGGCGGTACTCGGCCGGGGTGATGCCGATGCCGCGCAGGAACGCGCGGCGCATGCTGTCGTCCGAGCCGAAGCCGCAGGCACGGGCGATGCGGGTCACCCCGTCGTGGGTGGCTTCGAGCAGGGTCTTCGCGGCCTCGACCCGGACCCGCTCGACGTACCGGATGGGGGTCGTCCCGACCGTGTGGCGGAACAGGCGCGTGAGGTGCCGTTCGCTGACCGACGCGTGCGCCGCCATCGTGGCGAGCGTGTGCGGTGCGGCCGGGTCGGCGGCGACGGCGTCCAGCACGCGGCGCAGCGCGCTGCCGGGAACGGCCGTGGTGCTGCCGCGGACGGTGAACTGGGACTGGCCGCCGGGGCGGTGCAGGAAGACCACGAGGTACTTGGCGGTGGTGCGGGCGCGCTCCGGCCCGTGGTCCTCCTCGACCAGCGTCAACGTCAGGTCGATGCCCGCGGTCACGCCGGCCGAGGTGAACAGCGGACCGTCGCGCACGTAGAGGGCGTCGGGCCGGACGCGGACCGCGGGAAACCGCGCCGCGAGGTCGGCGCAGGCCGCCCAGTGCGTGGTGGCCCGGCGGCCGTCGAGCAGGCGCGCCGCCGCGAGCAGGAACGCGCCGGTGCAGATGGCCGCCGTGCGACGGGCGAGCCCGCTGAGGCGGGGGAGTTCGGCGACGAGGGCCGGGGGCGGCTGCGCCGTGGCGAGGGCGTAGCCAGGCACCAGGAGCGTGTCGAAGCGATGCCGCACCTGGTGCACGGGCAGCTCCACGTCGAGGGGTACACCCACGTCGGTGCGCACCGCGCGACCGTCCACGGAGGCCAGTCGGACCCGGTAGCCGCCGCTGCCGTGCAGCACCTGCACGGGCCCCGCCACGTCGAGCAGCACGACGCCGTCGTGCACCATCACGACCACCTCGCGGCTTCCGGGGATCTCCACACCGGAAGTCTGGTCACCTTCTCCCGGGGGCCACAAGGACGGCCGCACCGCACATCCGGCCATTCGCGCCCCTGCCCACGGCCCGGAGGACCGTACGGCGGCACTGCGCTCTTGCGTCGAGGCCCCCTGGACAGGTATATATTCAGGACCGTAAATAGTTAAGTTTGTTTAGAGTTGGAGGTGGGCGCGTTGCGAAGACGGTTCAGCAAGCTCCTCGTCGGCGGTGCGGTCGGTCTGCTGGCCGCGGCGACGGCGCTGATTGTGGCCCCCGCCGCACATTCCTCCGTCGGGCAGGACGAGGCGTGCCGGCCGGACGGGCTGTACCGGACGCCAGGCGTGGCGGTGCCGTACTGCACCGTCTACGACACCGACGGCCGGGAGAAGCTGGGCGCCGACCATTCCCGGCGCATCATCGGCTACTTCACCAGCTGGCGCACCGGACGCAACGGCGCCCCGGCGTACCTGGCCCACCAGATCCCCTGGGACAAGGTCACCCACATCAACTACGCCTTCGCCCACGTCGACGCCGCCAACAAGATCTCGGTCGGCAACCCGAAGGCGGCCGACAACCCGGCCACCAACATGACCTGGCCGGGCGTCGCCGGCGCCGAGATGGATCCGCAGTACGCCTACACCGGGCACTTCAACCTGCTCAACAAGTACAAGAAGCAGAACCCGAACGTGCGTACGCTGATCAGCGTCGGCGGCTGGGCCGAGACCGGCGGCTACCTCGACGACAACGGCGACCGGGTCGACGCGGGCGGCTTCTACCGGATGACCACCACCGGCAGCAACACCGTCAACACCGCCGGCATCGCCACCTTCGCCGACTCCGTGGTCGCCTTCCTGCGCACCTACGGCTTCGACGGCGTGGACATCGACTACGAGTACCCGACCTCCAACAACAAGGCAGGCAACCCGCTCGACTTCGCCCAGGCGGACGCCAAGCGGGCCGGTCTCAACGCTTCCTACCAGGTGCTGATGAAGACGCTGCGGGAGAAGCTCGACGCGGCCGCCGCCACGGACGGCAAGCACTACCTGCTCACGGTGGCCGCACCCGCCTCCGGATGGCTGCTGCGGGGGATGGAGTCCTCGCAGGCGTTGCGGTACCTGGACTACGTCAACATCATGTCGTACGACCTGCACGGGTCCTGGAACCACCATGTCGGCCCGAACGCCGCCCTCTTCGACAACGGCGACGACGCCGAGCTGGCCGCCGGCGGCGTCTACGGCGCCTACGGCAACATCGGGTACCTCAACACCGACTGGGCCTACCACTACTTCCGGGGGGCGCTGCCCAGCGGGCGGGTCAACATCGGCGTCCCCTACTACACGCGCGGCTGGCAGGGCGTCACCGGTGGCACCAACGGGCTGTGGGGCCGCGCCGCACTGCCGGACCAGACCAAGTGCCCGCCGGGCACCGGCTCCTCGATCGGCTCCACCACCCCCTGTGGAAACGGCGCGGTCGGCATCGACAACCTCTGGCACGACCTGGACGGCGCCGGCAGGGAGGTGCCAGCCGGGGCGAACCCGATGTGGCACGCCAAGAACCTGGAACGCGGCATCACCCCGGACTACCTGTCCGCGTACGGCCTCACGCCGGCCACCGACCCGACCGACCGGATCAGCGGCAGCTACGCCCGCCACTACTCCGCCGCGCTGGTCGCGCCCTGGCTGTGGAACGCGCAGAAGGGCGTCTTCCTCTCCACCGAGGACGAGCAGTCCCTCGGCGCCAAGGCGGACTACGTGGTGGACAAGGGCATCGGCGGGGTGATGGTCTGGGAACTCGCCGGTGACTACGCCTACGACCAGGCCAAGGGCCAGTACGGCATGGGCGAGACGCTCACCACCCTGCTCTACGACAAGTTCCGGACGGCGCCCGCGTACGGTGCCCGTCGTGCCGCCGTCACCCTGCCGACCCGGACCATCGACGTGACCGCCACGGTCGGGGGCTTCGCTCTCGGCGACAACAACTACCCGATCAACCCCGAACTGCGGCTCACCAACAACACCGGCAGCCCGATCCCGGCCGGGGCGCAGCTGGAGTTCGACTACCCGACCACCACGCCGACCCTCACCCAGCAGTCCGGCTGGGCCTTGACCACCGTGTCCACGGGCCACACCGGCAGCAACGTGGGCGGGCTCAGGGGCGACTACAACCGGGTGCGGCTCACCGTACCGGCCGCCATCGCCCCGGGCGCGTACGCGGAGGTGACCCTCAACTACCAGCTGCCGATCTCCGGACCGGCCAACTTCACCCTCAGCTTCGGCGGGCAGACGTACGCGCTGGCCAGCGACCACGCCCGTGGGGCCGTGCCGGTCGGCCCGACGCCCAGCCCGAGCGGCTCGACCCCGCCGGGCGGGACCTGCACGGTGCCGGCCTGGTCGGCGGGCACCGCCTACTCCGGCGGCGCGGTGGTCTCCCACGACCGCCACCGGTGGACCGCGAGGTGGTGGACCCAGGGTGACGTGCCGGGAGCCAACGCCCAGGGCGTCTGGACCGACAACGGCCCCTGCTGAATTCGCGGGCGGGGTCGCCGGTCGACCGGCGACCCCGCCCGGCGGGTGACCGCGCACGCGCTCGGCTGGCTACGCCCCCTCGGCGCGCTGACGTCCAGGCAGTTGCAGCAGGCCTGCGGACGTGGGGCGGAACCCGCACCGATCGAGGTAGAACGGCTCCAGGTGCGCCTCATAGTCGACGTGCAGCCACTCGCAGCCCGCAGCCGCAGCGTCGTCGACCGCAGCCCGCACCAGGCCCGCGCCGATTCCCCGGTGCTGCCATTCCGGGTCCACCGCCGTGTCGAGCAGGAAGGCGTGCGCCCCACCGTCCCAGCAGACCTGGACGAAGCCCACCAGGCGGCCGGCGTCGAAGGCGCCGACCCAGGTCAACGCGTGTCGCTCCAGCCGCTCGGCCCACGGCGTGACCTGCCCGACCGCGCCACCGAAGGCTCGGGCGTGAAGGACGCTGAGTGCCACGTCATCGACAGGGAAGCGCGACACCATCTCGATCGACACGCTGGCACACTATCGCGGTGTTCCGGCATCGACCGGCCGACCGCTCCCGCCGGGCGTCAGCGGGCGGCCGGCGGCGCGGGCGTGCCGGTCGGGTCGGGCGTGACGATCGGGTCTGACGTGACCGCCGGGGTGGTGGCGGTCTCGGCGAGCGCGGTGCGGAGGATGTCGAGCAGCGGGCCGTCGGGGTGGTCGATCCAGTGCTGGATGGCGACGCGCAGGGAGGCCAGGAAGGTCGCCGCCAGGACCCGGGAGCGCAGCGTCCGGTCGGGGCCGGTCAACCGGCGGGCGACGTCGTCGGCGAGTTCGCGCTCGATGGCGGTGTAGGCCGCGATCTGGTGCGCGACGAGGCCCGGGTGCCCGCGTAGCTGACGGCGGTGCAGCAGCCAGGAGGGTGGGGCGTTGCCGTACGCCTCGACGGCGAGGCGTTCGGCGGCCCCGCTCAGCACGGCCCACGGCGGCGCGTCGGCCGGCTGCCGGCGGACCAGCTCCAGCAGCCGGCGCAGCCGTACGGCGTCACCGTGGAAGACCGCCTCCTCCTTGCTGGAGAAGTAGTTGGAGAACGTCCGGCGGGAGACGTTCGCGGCGTCGGCGATGGCCTCCACGGTGACCCGGTCGAGCCCGTGCTCGGTGGCGAGGCGCAGGGCCGCCTCGTGCAGGGCGAGGCGGGTGGCCGCCTTCTTGCGCTCCCGCAGGCCGGTGGTCTCCTCCATGGGCGACAGCCTACGGGGCCGTGACTCAGTTCTCATCGCGCAAACTTGCACTTTGAGCAAGATCGGCAGATGCTTGTGTGCGGCAACCATCTGCGACAAGGGAGGCGGCGTGGAAACTGCCGGCCGCGAACTCGGTGCGAGGCTGTCCGAGCTGGTCAGGAGCGTACGGTTGATCAAACGGCACCGGGCCGACGTCCGTCCGGCCGTGCCCGTCGGTCTCGCCGGCCTCCTCATGCAGATCGAGAAGCTGCCCGCCGACTGCCACGCCCGCGAGCTGGCGGCCCGCAGCGGGCTCGACCCGTCGACCGTCAGCCGCGCCGTCGCCTCACTCGTCAGCCACGGCCTGGTCGAGCGGCGCGCCGACCCCGCCGACAAGCGGGCCAGCCTGCTGACCGTCACCCCGGCCGGGCGGGCCGCCCTGACCGACACCTACGACTGGTACGGCCGGATCCTCGACACCGCGCTCGCCGACTGGACCCCCGCGGAGGTGGCGGCGTTCGCCACCGCGCTCGGCCGGTTCACCCGCGACATCGAGACCGTCCTCGGACACCACGACACCCTGGAGGCCGCGCGATGAGCGCACCCACCACCACGGCCGGCGACGCGCCGATGACACACCGGCAGACGCTGGAGGCCCTCAGCGGCCTGCTGCTGGTGCTGTTCGTCGCGATGCTCAGCGGCACCGTCGTCTCGACGGCGCTGCCGAACATCATCGGCGCGTTGAACGGGTCGCAGACCCAGTACACCTGGGTGGTCACCGCCACCCTGCTCACCGCGACCGCGACCACCCCGATCTGGGGCAAGCTCGCCGACCTGTTCAACAAGAAGCTCCTGGTCCAGGTCGCCATCGCCGTCTTCCTGGTCGGCTCGGTGATCGCCGGCTTCGCCCAGACCGCCGAGCAGCTCATCGCCGCCCGCGCGTTCCAGGGCATCGGCGTCGGCGGCCTCCAGGCCCTCGTCCAGGTCGCCATCGCGGCGATGATCCCGCCCCGGGAGCGCGGCCGGTACAACGGCTACCTCGGTGGCGTCATGGCGGTGGCGACGGTCGGCGGCCCGCTGCTGGGCGGGCTCATCGTCGACACGTCCTGGCTCGGCTGGCGCTGGTGCTTCTTCGTCGGCGTCCCCGTCGCCGCCATCGCGCTCGTCCTCCTGCACTTCACCCTGCGCCTGCCGACGGTCCGTCGCGAGAACGTGAAGATCGACTACCTGGGCGCGGCGCTGATCGCCGCTGGCGTCAGCGTGCTGCTCATCTGGATCTCCTTCGTCGACGACTCGTTCGCCTGGGCCTCCTGGCAGACCGCCGCCATGGTGGGCGGCTCGGTCGCGCTGCTCGCCCTGGCCGTCTGGGTGGAGTCCCGGGCCGACGAGCCGGTCGTCCCGCTCGACCTCGTCCGCCAGCGGACCACCTTCCTGGCCATCCTGGGCAGCCTGGCGGTCGGCATGGCGATGTTCGGCGGCGCCGTCTTCCTCGGCCAGTACTTCCAGATCGGCCGCGGCTACAGCCCGACCGAGGCCGGGCTGCTCACCATCCCGATGATGGCCGGCGTCCTCGGGTCGTCGATCATCGCCGGCCGGCTGATCACGAAGACCGGCAAGATCAAGCCGTACATCGTGTTCGGCGCGGTCGTGCTCGTCATCGGGTTCGCCCTGCTCGGCACCATCGACCACGAGACCTCGCTTCTGCTGGTCGGCGTGGCCATGTTCATCGTCGGTGTCGGGGTCGGCATGACGATGCAGAACCTCGTCCTCGCCGTGCAGAACACCGTCTCGCTCCGCGACATCGGCGCGGCCAGCTCGACCGTCGCGTTCTTCCGGTCGCTCGGCGGCACGATCGGCGTCTCCGTGCTCGGCGCCGTCCTCGCCCGGCGGGTGACCGACCAGATCACCACCGACCTCTCCGCCGCCGGCATCCCCACCTCCGGCAGCGCGGCGGGCGGCAGCCTGAACCTCGACGCCATGCCCGGCGCGGTCCAGCAGATCGTCCGCGCGGCGTACGGGGACGCCACCGGCCACATCTTCCTCATCTCCGCCGCGATCGCCGTCGTCGGCATCATCGCCGCGGTCCTGTTGAAGCCGGTCGGTCTGCGCAGCAGCCTGGATCTGCCCGACCCCGCCAGGTCGACGGCCGTGGCCGCCGATGCCGTCGACGGCGCTCCGGCCTTCGACCAGGTGACGGTGGACGCCGCCGGTCGGGAGACGTCGGCCCGCCGCTGAGGCTCGACCAACGGAAGCGGGGTCGCCACCGTCTCGGACGGCGGCGGCCCCGCTCTGCTGGAGGTGTGAGGAAGGGGCCCTTCCTGGCGCCTGGTGTACAGGAAGGGCCCCTTCCGCATCCGAGCAGGTGCCTGGCGGGGCGTGTCACGAGCGTGACGGCACCGACCGGCGGCCGGGCTCAGTTGACGCCGGCGCCCGCGGTCACCGGGTCGTCGTCCCGGTTGCAGGTGGGGAAGAGGTTGTCCCACAGCTCCGGCACGCCGTTCTGGTCTCCGCAGATCGTCGTCGTGGGCAGCGGCGGAAGCGGGGTGCCCGGCCTGACGACCGTCAGGCCGGGGCTCGACGATCCGGCGACCGTGTGGTTGGCGGCGCCGTCGGCGGAGGTCCCGCCGACCGCCGGCGCGCCGAGTGCGATGAGCAGGAGCGCGCCGGGTACGAGCAGCCGTGCACCGAGGCGACCGTCGACTACCGTCCGCATGTGACCTCCCTGGAGTTGTCCGTCCGATGCGAGCGTGATCGAGCCGGGGGACGCGGTCAAGCCCGTCCCGGTCACGACCCGGTCACACGCCTCCACCTGTTACGCGATCCGTCAATGGGTGTCGCGGAGTGGGTCGGGCGGCTTTCCGGGGCGTTTCGGGCGGCGCCGGCATCGTGACGAAGTCGTCACCCAAGGTGATGCGGGCAGTGTCCTCGCCGCCTGCCGGGAAGAAGGGACACGGCGGCCGGTGTGCCCCTCGTCCCTGTGGTAGAAAGCCCGGGTGGCCGCCATGCGTTTCCAACTTCTGGGGCCGCTCGAGGTGCGGATCGACGGTCGGCCGGTGCCGCTCGGTACGGTGAAGCAACGGCTGCTCTGCGCCACCCTGCTGCTGGATCCGAACGAGGTGCTGCACACCGGACACCTCGCCGAGATGCTGTGGGACGAGCCTCGGCCGGCGTCCGCGGCGGCCAACCTGAGGACGTACGCCCACGGGCTGCGCCAGGCCCTGCGTGACCGGTCGGACGGGGCGAGCCGGCTGCACACCGGCACCGGCGGCTACCTGCTCGAGGTGCGCCCCGGCGAGCGGGACCTCGACGAGTTCGAGGAGGCGGCCCAGCACGGCCGCGACGCCCGTGCCCGAGGTGAGCTGCGGCAGGCGGAGGCGAGCCTGGCCCACGCGCTCACGCTCTGGCGCGACTCACCGCTCGCCGGGCTGCCCCTGCCCCACACGGTCGCCGTACGCCTGACCCGCCTGCACGAGCAACGGCTGATGGTCGAGGAGGAGCACGTCCAGGCCAAACTCGACCTGGGCGCGTCCGCCGAGCTGGTCGGGCGGCTGCGCGAGCATGTCGACGACCATCCCCTGCGGCAGCGTGGCTGGGGTCAGCTGATGACCGCGCTCTACCGCACCGGCGACATCGCGGGTGCGGTCGACGCGTACCTGCGGGCCCGACGGGCGCTGGCCGATCAGCTCGGCATCGATCCCAGCCCGTGGCTGGAGGCGCTCTACCGCGACATCCTCGACCACAGCCCCGACCTGACCGGCGAGCCGCAGCGGTCACCGCCCGCGCGGATCGTGGTGCGCGGGCTGCCGCCGGCCGTCGACATCCTCGTCGGCCGACAGGCCGAGATGGACACCGTACGCGGCTGGCTCGACGAATCCGCGACGTGCCCGGTGGTCGCGTTGCACGGCCCGGGAGGGGCCGGCAAGTCGGCGCTGGCCGTCCGGCTCGCCCACCACCTCGCCGACCGGTACCCCGGCGGTGCCCTCTACGTGGACCTGCAGGGATCGGACGTCGACCTGCCACCGCTGCGACCCATCGACGTCCTCGGCCGCTTCCTCCGCGCGCTCGGGGTGCCGGGCAACGCCGTGCCGGGCGACGTCGGCGAAGCCACCGTCGCGTACCGGTCCGAGCTCACGGGGCGGGGCGTGCTCGTCGTCCTCGACAACGCCCGCGACGCCGCCCAGGTCAGGAGCCTGCTGCCAGCGGACGCCTCGTGCGGTGTCATGGTCACCAGCAGGCGGATGCTCGCGACCCTGCCCAACGGCCGGCATCTCGCTGTGGGGCTGCTGTCCCGCGCGGAGGCGGTCGAGCTGCTCGCCGGCGAGTGCGGCACCGACCGGGTGGCGGCCGAGCCGGACGCGGCCGTCCGCCTTGTGGATCTCTGCGGCCTGCTGCCGCTGGCCATCCGCATCGTGGGCGCCCGCCTGGTCAGCCGGCCGGGCTGGCCGATCGCCCGCCTGGTCGAGCGGCTCGCCGACCCCGGACTCCGCCTCAACGAGCTGGAGTTCGACGACCTCAGCGTCCGGCCGTCCATCGCGCTCACCTACGCCGCGCTGCGCGACGGGGGCCCGGGGGAGCAGCTGTGCGCCCGCGCCTTCCGGCTGATCGGCGACAGCCGGCTGCCCGCCGTCACCACCCGCGCCGTCGCCGCCCTGCTCGGCGAGTCGCCCGCCCGGGCCGAGACCGTTCTCGAACGCCTCGCCGACGAGCGGTTGGCGGAGCCCCGGGAGCCGGGCGTCTACGGCATCCACGACCTGGTCCGCCTGTACGCCGTCGAACGGGCCGAGGACGAGACGCCGGGGGACCGGGAGGCCGCGCTGCGGCGGCTGCTGGAGGCGTACGTGCAGGGGGCCCGGGAGTTGGAGCGGATGGCCAACGCCGGCTGGTCGCCGACCGGTGCCAGCGGCCAGGACCGACCCGCCTGGCAGGAGCCGCCGCAGACCCCCGCGAAGGCCGTCCGGTGGCTGGCCGAGGAGCACCTCAACATCCTGGCCGCCTTCCGGCAGGCGTCGACCGCCTCCACCGGCACCGCGAAGCTTGCGGCCGAGCTGGCCTGGGGGAGCGTCGCCTCGTTGCGCCGGCACGGCTACCTCCAGGAGGCCCTCACCCTCGTCGACGGCGCCGCCGCCACCACCGAGCGGCTGGGCCTCACGCTCGAACACTGTGCCGCGCTGTTCTACCGGGCGGCGTTCAACAAGGGCACCGCCGACCCGTCGGTGGTCGAGGCGGACCTGCAGCGCTGCCTCGAACTCCTCCAGTCGCTCGGCGACCGCGACCGGATCGCCACCTGCCTGGAGGCCCTCGGCAACCTGCGTCACCGGATGGGCGACGTGTCGCGCGCCCTCGTCTACCACGACGAGGCGCTCGCGCTCCGCCGTGAGTCGGGCCGACTGCTCATGATCGGCGCGACCCTCAGCAACTCCGCCCAGGTGCGCCTCTCCGCCGGGGCCGGGGAGCAGGCCTTCGCGGACGTCGAGGAGGCGCTGCGGATCGCCCGCGACATCGACGCGGTGGGCCTGATCGGTGCGGCCCTCACCATGCGGGGGCAACTGCTGTGCCGCACCGACCGATGGTCCGAGGCCCGCGAGTGCCTCGACGAGGCGCTGGTCGCCACCGACCGCTCCGGCGACCTGCCGTCGCGCTGCGAGGCGCTGCTGTCGCGCGCGGCGGCCCACCTCCGGCTCGGGCGTCACGCCGCTGCCGCCCACGACGCCGACGAGGCGGGCTCGGCGGCCGTCCGGATCGGTGACCGCTACCTGCTGGCCGTCGCGCGCCAGGCCCTGGGCCGGATCGCCGGGGCCGCGGGCGACGCCGGCGCCGCAGCGAAGCTGGACTCCGACGCCCGGGTCCTGTTCAGGTCGCTGCCGGGCTATCGGGAGCCGCAGTACGTCGAGTACTTCGGCCAGCACTGACCGGCGACGCTCATCCTGGCCTCTCGCGTCACGTCATCGCGAGTGTCACTCAGGGTGAGGGTGGTGGCGTCCGGTGTGGCGCCCTGGGCATCCCGTAACGCGCGCCCGACCAGCGCTTACCACCGTCCGCCCGCGATCGGGCTGCCACGCCCCGAACCGGATCGCATCCGCCGCGACGACCCGACCCTGACGGCGGTGCTGGAGTCGCGCCGCTCCGTGCGGGAGCACGACGACGACCGTCCGATCACCCTCGACCAGCTGCTGCCTGCGGCGCGGGACAGCGCGGGGGCGACTGGCAACTCGCAGGTGCTGGTCGTCGTCACCGCGAGGTCCGGTCGGCTGATGTGGAAGTACGAGGACTTCGACAGCTGGTTCCTGGTCCAAGGGCTCGTCGCCGCGGTCCGTCGGCCCGCTACCGCCGGGATCTCCTTCGACGAGGCCCTGCCTGACCCGATGGCGCCGGGCACCGGCCCGGAGCATCACGTCAGCGAGCTGGTCATCGACGTCGCCGGCGCGGACTGACGACGGCTCGCCCCCTGCACGGAGACGACGGTGGGGAGGGACGGATCACCGTCCCTCCCCACCGTCGACCGTGCCGCTCAGGACAGGAACTTGTCCAGGGCGGCCTCGATGCTGCCGGAGTCCGGCGCCGCGTGCGACTTCATGGTGGTCTTGTTGTACGAGATGAAGCTCGGGCAGCGCGCCGCCGGGGCGCTGATGGTGCCGCCGTCGCCGATCTTCTCGCCGGTCTTCGCGGCGTAGAAGGTCAGGGTGTAGCGCGACGAGATGTAGTCGATGGTGACCTGCTTGCCGGCGCTGTCCTTGTACTGGCACTTCTTCGGCGCGCCCTCGCTGCCTTCCACGAACTTGAGGCAGCCGACCACGGACACCGTCTGGAAGTCGGCGCTCTTGGCGTAGTACGGCTTGTTCGAGGCGACCGACTTCGACGACCAGAAGTTCGGCCGGTCAGGGTTGTTCGAGAACGTGTACGCCTTGGCGCCGGACGGGCCGTTGTACGCGGCCGCGTTCAGGATCTGGCCGCCGTCGCAGACGTTGGACAGGTCGCTGGAGTAGCGGGCGGTGACCGCGTTGTTGCTCGGCTCCTGCGTCTCCTGCTGCCCGGGGGTGGGGGAGGCGTCCGTGCCCGGCGTGCTGCTGGCACCGGCGTCGGGGCTGGGACCGCCGGTCGCGACGATGGTGGGCTCGTCGTCGTCACCGTTGACGAGGATGAGGCCGATGCCGGCGCCGCAGATGGCGAGCACGAGGACCACCGCGCCGGCGACCAGCCCGATGATCAGGCCCTTGTTCGACTTCTTCGGCGGCGGGAAGGGAGCGCCGAACTGCGGCGCCTGCGCTGGCTGCCCGTATCCCGGGTACCCGCCCTGCTGCGGAGCCGGCGGCCCGCTCCAGGGGGTGACGTTCGGGTCAGGCTGCTGCCCTCCGTACGGAGGGTAACTGTCGCTCATGTGAAGCCCTTATCGCTGTCGACGTGTGCCCAGGCACGGGATCAGGGATCAGGGTAGTGAGCGCCGCAAACCGCGACGATGGGCGGCTGAACCCGGGGGAAGGCACAGTACGGCAACGACGGCGTCACGCGTGACTCTGCGTACGAGTTACGGGTCAGTACGTGGCGAGATGCCCGAACCTCCGGGGGCCGTGGACGGCGCGGATCCGGGCCGCCGGAAGGGAATTCCGTTGTGTGGCCCCGGGCGCGGGCCGACGGGGGTCGCCGGGTCCAGCAGTGTGACTAATATCACTGCCTTGTAAGCCGAGATGTAGCCGACATTCGGCTAGGAAGGCCGCAGATGTCGGCCCGTCGGGGTCGTCCCGGCACCAGTCGGCCCGGGCGCCTGCTTGGGGCGCCCGGGCCGACCGCGCCGGTGGGCGTGGCCGGTGTCAGGTGGCCGTGCAGGTCACCGTCCCCGCCGCGGCGCCCCCGGTGGTGCTGCCGAGGAGGCCGAAGGTGGCCTGCGCGGTGGGGGCGAGTGCGCCGTTCCAGTCCACGTGCCGGGCGGTGACCTCGGCTCCGTCCTGCGTCAACCGGGTGTTCCAGGACTGGCTGACCCGCTGGCCGTCGGCGAACGCGAAGCGGACCGTCCATCCGGAGATCGGCGCGGCGCCGGAGTTGCGTACCGTCACCTCGCCCTGGAAGCCGCCCTGCCACTGGCTGACCACGCGGTAGCTCGCCGCACAGCCGGCGGTCGGGCCGGTGGGCGTCGGCGTGGGGCTGACGGTGGGACTCGCGGTGGGCGTCGGCGTCGGGCTGCCGGTGGGCGTCGGGGTGACGCCGCCCAGCGCCGCGGCCAGGGCCGGGTACCAGCGGTCGGCCATCTTCTGGTCGCCGGCCGCGTTCGGGTGTACGCCGTCGTAGGTGTCGGTGGCCGTGCTGAACCCGGTCCACTGGTCGACCACCACCACCGGCGAGGCGGGGGTGGTGGTCGCCGCCGCCCAGCCGTCGATCGCGTCGTTGAGGGCCGTCACCCGCTGGCTGCACTCCGGGCACGTGGGCGGCGCCATGGGAATGATCTTCGCGACGAGGACCCTCATCGCCGGGTTGCTGGCCCGCATCTGGTCCACCAGCCTGCCGTACGCGGCGAGGATCGTGGCGGGCGGGATGTTGCTCCACACGTCGTTGGTGCCGAAGTGCATCAGGACGATGTCGGGCCGGGTGGCGGCGAGCCAGCCCGGCAGCAAATTCTGGTTGGCCACGGTGGTCACCAGGTAGCCGCCGTGTCCCTCGTTGTCGCCGTCGTGGGGCTGGCCGCAGCCCTGCGGGCCGAGCGTCCCGACGAAGTCGACGTCGGTGTGGCCGGTGGACTGGAGACGGTTCCAGAGCACGGAGCGCCAGCAGCCGGGGGAGCCGGTGATCGAGTCGCCCAGCGGCATCACCCGCACCGGCGCGGCGGCCGCCGGCCGGGCGGGAGCGGGGGAGGCGAGCCCGGCGGCGAGGGCGAGGGGGATCGCCGCCAGCGCGGCGAGCAGGGCGTGGAGCAGGGGCCTTCGGAGCATGGTGGAGGAACTCCTGTCACAGGTCGAGGTGCGGTGTGTGACGGCCCGGTACTCCCCCGACAGTCAACCAGCAAAGTCGACGTATCTCAATGGAATCCCGTTTCACGCAAGGCATTCACGACCACTTTCTCTCAACATCGTCCTCATATCGTGAACATCAACAAAATTCACGATCATGAATGTGACGGCTAAGGTTTGCTCATCGTCCAGACCGCCTGTCGGGTGCGCCACGAGCCACCCGGGGGCCACCACAGTAGGAGGACCGGGAGATGACACTCCCTCGCACTCATCGGCGAACCCTCGCCGCTGCGGCCAGCGTGTTCGCCAGCGCCGCCATGGTCACCACCATGATCGGCGCGCCGGCGGCGGCCTCGGCCACCGGCGAGATCCTCAGCGCCGGTGGCGCGACCGCCGTGGCCGACAGCTACATCGTGGTACTCAAGGACACCAGCGTCGGCGGTCGCGCCGGCACCCGGCAGGGCGAGGTGAAGAGCACGGCGGGCTCCCTCGCCGCCCGCTTCGGCGGCAGCGTCGGCCACGTCTACGGTGACGCGCTCAACGGCTTCGAGGTGAAGCTGTCCGAGCGGGCCGCCAAGCGCCTCGCGGCGCACCCCGCCGTCGACTACGTCGAGCAGAACCACACCGTGTCGATGACGGCCACCCAGAACAACCCGCCGTGGGGCCTGGACCGCATCGACCAGCGGAACCTCCCGCTGAGCCGCACCTACACCTACAACAGCACCGGCTCCGGCGTGACGGCGTACATCATCGACACCGGCATCCGGACCACCCACGTGGACTTCGCCGGTCAGGCCGTCGACGGCTACGACGCGATCGACAACGCGCTGCCGGCCGCCGACTGCAACGGCCATGGCACCCACGTCGCGGGCACCGTCGGCGGCAACACCTACGGCGTGGCGAAGGACGTCCGGCTGGTGGCCGTCCGCGTGCTGAACTGCCAGGGCAGCGGCACCTGGGCGCAGGTCATCGCCGGCATCAACTGGGTGACCTCGAACCACCAGGCGGGCCAGCCGGCGGTGGCGAACATGAGCCTGGGCGGCTCCACCAACGCCTCCCTGAACACCGCGGTGGCGAACTCGATCGCCGACGGCATCACCTACGCGGTGGCCTCCGGCAACTCGAACGCCAACGCCTGCAACTTCTCGCCGGCCTCCGTGCCGACGGCGCTGACCGTCAACGCGTCGCAGAGCAACGACGCCCGGGCGTCGTTCTCCAACTGGGGCACCTGCACCGACCTGTTCGCGCCCGGCGTGGGCGTGCTGTCGGCCTGGTCCACCAGCGACACCGCCACCTCGTCCATCAGCGGCACGTCGATGGCCTCGCCGCACGTCGCGGGGGCGGCCGCCCGGGTGCTCAGCGTCAACCCGAGCTGGACGCCCGCCCAGGTCCACTCGTACATCGTCAGCCAGGCCACGCCCAACGTGATCACCAGCCCCGGCACCGGCTCGCCGAACCGGCTGCTCTACCTGGCCCCCACCTTCTGATCGGACAGTCGGCACACCGGCCCCGGGGCGTGGACGCCCCGGGGCCGGCGCGCGTGCGGAGAGGTCGACGGGCGTCCATGTTGCGAGGGAGCCCGGGGCGCGCCTAAGCTGCCGTCAGTGGGAGCGCTCCCGGGCCCGTGGGCAGGGATCTGTCGCGAGCCTCCCGGCCGGACGATCCGCCTGCGGGCCGCCGGCGTACGAACTGCCGTACCCGTCCGGGCGGACGTGGCGTCCCGCCGCCCTGCGCTGCCGGCACCCCCACCACCGATCGGAAGCGAAGGCACCCGAATGAAGCTCCTACCGCGCCTGTCCCGGCGCACCCTGGTCATGGCCGGCGCGGTCGGCGCGCTGACCGTCGCGGCGTCGGCCGCCGTCCCGGCCGCCGACGCCCAGGCCGCCACCGGCTGCGCCGTCACCTACACCACCAGCAGCTGGTCCGGTGGCTTCACCGCCAACATCACGATCAAGAACCTGGGCGACGCGGTCGACGGGTGGACGCTCGGCTTCGCCTTCCCCGACCCCGGCCAGCAGATCGGCCAGGGCTGGTCGGCGACCTGGAGCCAGGCCGGCACCGCCGTCACCGCGCGCAGTGTGAGCTGGAACGGCGCGCTGGCGACCGGCGCGTCGACAAGCATCGGGTTCAACGGCACGTGGAGCGCCGCAAACCCCGCGCCGGCGGCGTTCACCCTCAACGGCACCGCCTGCACCGGCGCGACCACGCCGACCACCCCGCCGGTCCCCACCACGCCGCCGCCCACGACCCCGCCACCGACGACCCCGCCGCCCACGACCCCGCCGCCGGGCGGTCAGACCCCGGTCGCGATCAACGGCCAGCTACGGGTGTGCGGGGTCAACCTGTGCAACCAGTACGGCCGGCCGATCCAGCTGCGGGGCATGAGCACCCACGGCATCCAGTGGTTCGCCCGCTGCTACAACGACGCCTCGCTCGACGCGCTGGCCGACGACTGGCGGGCCGACCTGCTGCGGATCGCCATGTACGTCCAGGAGGACGGCTACGAGACCGACCCGGCCGGCTTCACCAACCGGGTCAACGCCCTGGTCGACGAGGCCGAGCAGCGGGGCATGTACGCGCTGATCGACTTCCACACCCTGACGCCGGGCGACCCGATGCACAACCTCGACCGGGCCAAGACCTTCTTCGCCGCCGTCTCCGCCCGCAACGCCACCAAGAAGAACGTCATCTACGAGATCGCCAACGAGCCCAACGGCGTCAGCTGGGCGACCATCAAGAGCTACGCCGAGCAGGTCATCCCGGTGATCCGCGCCAACGACCCGGACGCGGTGGTCGTGGTCGGCACCCGCGGCTGGTCCTCGCTGGGCGTCTCCGACGGCTCCAACGCCAACGAGATCATCAACAACCCGGTGAACGCCACCAACGTCATGTACACGTTCCACTTCTACGCCGCGTCCCACCGGGACAACTACCGGGCCGAGGTGGAGCGGGCCGCAGCCCGGCTGCCGCTGTTCGTCACCGAGTTCGGCACGGTGGACTACACCGGTGACGGTGGGGTCGACGTCGCCAGCAGCAACGCCTGGCTCGACCTGCTGGACCGGCTCAAGATCAGCTATGCGAACTGGACCTACTCGGACAAGGCCGAGGGCAGCGCCGCGCTGCGGCCGGGCACCTGTGCCGGGAGCACCTACACCGGCCCGGGCGTGCTCACCGAGTCGGGCGCCCTGATGCGCGAGCGCATCCGTACGCCGGACAACTTCCCCACCGCCTGATCCCGTTCCCGCGCGAGGCCCCGCCGCACCCGGCGGGGCCTCGCCATGCCCGTCATGAACGGGGCGCCGGCCGGCGGAGGATCCACCCGCGTGACCCTGTCGAGCTGATGTCGTAGACGATTCACGCCGCCCGGCACCTCGGTCGTCCGGAAACCGCCTGATGTCACGGACGACTCAGCTCGACAGCGTCGCGCGACCCTTCCGCCGCGGACCGGCTCGGCGGCCACCACCCGCAGCGCGGAGCGCGGAACCACCCGTCACCGGGCCGGCGGTCGCGTGACCACCGCAGGCGACCGGTCGCACCGCGCCCCCTCAGGCGGGTACGGCGTGGTCCGACTCGAACCGCTCCCGGGTCAGGAACGCCAGCTGGGCCCGCTTGTCGGGCATGTCGATCTCGTCGGCGAAGGTGAACCCCTCCCGCCGCAGCCGGTCGAGCGCGCGCTCGTTGCGGACGTCGGGCTCGACGACGATCCGCAGCCGGGTGGGATCGGCGAACAGGTAGCGGGCGAGGGCGGGGCCGATGGCCGTGGTGAGGCCCTTCGGCGGGCGCCTCCCGGGAGCGAGCAGCAGGTGCATCCCGACGTCGCCGGGCCGCACGGTGTAGCGCTCACCGACCGGGTCCGCCTCCGGCCGGTAGGTCTGGAACAGGCCGATCGGCGCGTCGTCGAGCAGGATCAGGTACGCGTGGTGGGTGTCGAGGCTGTCGACGAACTCGTAGATCTCCCGCACCTCGTCGACCGAGTGCGAACCCATGCCCCAGAACGCCGCCCGGGGCTCGGTCACCCAACCGTGCACCAGCTCCGCGTGGGCCTTCGGGTCCAGCGCGACGAGCGACAGCTTGCCGAAGCCGGGGATGTTCTCCTGATATGTCACGGTGCCGCGTCTCCTGCTTCTGGGGTGAGTTCTCGCCAGTCGGTGACCACCGGAACCAGCTCGCCGCCGGCCCACAGTGGCAGTTGGTCGTCGAAGTGCGGGTCGCTGGGGCGTCCGGACGCGCCGAAGGGGACGATCCAGCGGCTCTGCGCGCGGTCGGTCAGGTCCCACACGTAGCGGGCCACCGGGCCTCGCCAGCACGCGTCGGACACGCCGGGCACGCTCGACGTAGCCAGCACGCAGTCGGCGTCGCCGGCCAGCGCGACCCGCTCGCGCATGCCGCGTACCGCCTCGTCGACGGCCGCCGCCACGCCGAGGTGGACGGGGTGCAGCACGTGCCGCCGGCCCCACGGCCCCGGCGGGTCGCCCGCCGCGACGTCCTCGAGCGCCCCGGCCGCCACGGGGCCGATCTCGCCGCCGAGGCGGTGCAGCCCGCTGGCCACCCCCTCCAGGGCGTGGCCGATGCGGGACAGCGGGTCGGTCCACGGCGCGAACAGGCCGTCGAACGCGCTCGGGGTGTCGCGCAGCGGGCGCAGGCACGGGTGGTCGTACAGCCGGCGGGCCAGGGCCGCGCGCCAGGCGGCCCAGGAGCCGGCGTCGGCGCTGTCGGCCCGCATGTCCCCGTCCCACGTGGTCAGCCGGTCCCGCAGGCGCCGCGCCGGTTCGCTGAGCGCGACCGGGTCGACCCGGTCGAGCACGCCGCGCAGCGTCCCGGCCTCCAGCCGGGTGTCCATGTGTACGGCCTCCGCCCGGGCGCCGTCGGCGAGCAGGGCGCGGATGCGGCGGGCCCGGTGCGGCGGGGCGAATCCGGTGCCGAGGTCCGCCACGTCGGGGCGGCGGTCGTTGGCGCAGACCGCGAACCCGTCGACGGCGGTGCGGCGCGGCTCGGCGTAGCCGCCGTGCCACCGATACCGGGGATCGTCGCCGGGCACCGGCTCGCGGCGGCACCGGTCGTCGCGCAGCGGGACGAGCCCGGCGACCAACTGGTGGACCGTTCCACGCCGGTCGGCGACCAGGACGCTGTTGACCGGCTCGACCCAGTCGCGCAGCGCGTCGGCGACGTCGTCGGCGCTGCGGGCCCGCAGCAGCGGCAGTAGCGCGTCGAAGCCGAGCCGCTGCTCGACCCGGCTCGGGGTACGCAGGCTGATCGCCTCGCCGGTGCGCCGGTCGTGGTCGACGACCGGTCCGCGCGGCGTCTCGATCACCTCGACGGACTCCGGTTCGCCGCCGCGGACCTCGATCCGCTCGACGTGCCGGTGCGCCGGCGCCCAGCCGTCCGCCTCGCGGACGAGGACCCGGTCACCGTCGTGGCGTAACTGTTCGCGGTAGAGGTCCTGGTAGTCGGCCATGGCGTTGGTGACGGCCCAGGCGACCTCGCCGGCGTGTCCGAAGTGGGGGAGGCCGGGGACCCCGGGGAACGCGAAGCCGAACACGTCGAACTCGGGGCAGGCGAGGCGCACCTGCTGGTAGATGCCGGGCAGTTCGAGGATGCGGTGCGGGTCGCCGGCGACGACCGGCGCCCGTCCGGTGCCGGGGTCGCCGGGCACGGCCCAGGCGTTGCTGCCCGATCCGTCGGGGCCCTCGACGGCGAACAGGTCGGTCGCGGACGGGCCGAGGGTGGCGGCGACGTGGGCGTGCCACAGCTTGTTGGGGAAGGTGGAGAAGAGCACGTGCTGGACGAGGAAGACCCCCAGCGGCGACCACGGCCGCCACCGGCCCGGGGCGCAGCCGACCGCCGCGAACTCGGGCGCCGCGGCGGCACCCTCGGTGAGCCCCTCGTTGACCCCGTCGACGTACGCGCCGACCCACCGCCGGGTGGCGGGGGCGAGCCGCTCGAAGCACCGCCGGGCGGTGTCGTCGAGGCGGGCCCGCCGGGCGAAGAGGTCCCAGCCCAACTCGGCGGGGCCGACGTGCTCGGCGAGCCGGCCCTCGGAGCGCCACCGTTCCACTTCGATCTGCCAGGCCCGGTCGACCGCGGCGATCCGCCCCTGCAACCGGGCGAGGCCGTCGACGCTGTCGGCGCGCAGGTGCGGGACACCCCACCGGTCGCGATGGACGCCGGTCATCGTGGCGCCTTGCGGATTAGCGGCCGTCCCACCTGCCACAGGAATGTCAACTTAGGCTACCCTCCCCTAACTGAGGCAGACCTTACCTGGAGGGGTGCGTGAAGCGAAACTGGGAAGCCCTGGTGCTCAAGGCGATGGGTGGCCGCGAATTCCGGCTGACCGTGCTCGGCACCGAGTCCGTCGGCGAGCACTACCGCCGACTGCGCATGGACGGCGGCGGGCTGCTGGAGGCGTGCGGCGTACACCCCACCATGTGGGTGCGGCTGTGGTTCGACAACGACGGCAAGCCGCACCAGCGCGCGTACACCCTCGTCGACCCCGACCCGGCGACCGGGCGGTTCGACCTGGAGTTCGCCATCCACGACGGATGCGCCGCCCGCTGGGCCGCCGCCGCCCAGGCCGGCGACACCATCGACGCGACCGTGCAGGGCACCGGGTTCAGCCTGCCGGACCCCGCCCCGCGGCACCTCTACCTGGTGGGCGACGCCGCCTCGCTGCCGGCGGTGAACAGCCTGCTCGCCGCGGCCCCCGACACCCCGGCGACGGTCTGGCTGGAGTACGCCCACGAGGGCGAGAAGGAACTGGCGCCGCGCGCCCACGCCAAGCACCAGGTCACCTGGGTGCCGCGCCGCGACGAGGGTCAGCACCTGGTCGAGACCGTCTGCGCGGCCCTGCCCGCCGCCGAGGACGCCCACTACTGGGTGGCCTGCGAGGCGGCCAGCACGCGCGGCATTACCAAGCACGTACGGCGGACGCTGGGCGTCGGCAAGCACCAGCTCACCTCGCTGGCCTACTGGAGCGCCAGGTGAGGGGTCGGCTCGGCACGCTGACCGCGCTCTACGTCACGCAGTACCTCGGCATCGGCTTCATCACCGTCGGGCTGACCGCCATCCTGCGCGACGGCGGCACCTCCCTCGACACGCTGGCGCTGTTGCAGTTCGTCGGTCTGGTCTGGCCGATCAAGTTCCTCTGGGCGCCCATCCTCGACCGGTACGGCTCCCGCCACCGCGGCCACTACCGGTCCTGGCTGCTGGTGCTCCAGGGCGGCCTGGTGCTCGCCCTGCTGGCCCTGCTGCCGTTCGACCGCCCGGCCGGGCAGCTCGGCCCGGTCGTCGCGATCTGCGTCGCGTACGTGTTCCTCTCGGCGACGCAGGACATCGCCGTCGACGCCGTCGCGGTCCGGCTGCTCTCCGAGCGGTCGCGGGGGACCGGCAACGGCATCCAGGTCGCTGCGAGCTACGTCGGCAACCTGCTCGGCGGCGGCGCCTGCGTGATCGTCTACGACCGGTTCGGCTGGGCGCCCGCGATCCTGCTGCTCGCCGTGCTGACCGCCGTCGGCCTGCTGGTGGTGTGGCGGTTCCGCGAGCCGGACCGCGCCGACCGCGTCGCCAGCGCCGGCCAGGCCTACCGGGCGCTGCTGTCCGTGCTCGGGCAGCCCGGCTGCCGCCGCTGGACCTTCGGCGTGGTGCCGCTGGTCTACATCGGCGCGGGCGCGACGTACGCCCTGGTGACGCCGGCCCTGGTGGACGCGGACTGGTCGCTGGCACGCATCGGCGTGGTGACCGGCGTGGTGACCAGCCTGCCGGCCATCGTGGCCGGTCTGGCCGCCGGGGCCGCGATCGGGCGGTTCGGGCGCGCCCGCGTGCTCGTCGCCGGGGGAGTGGCGCTCGCGCTGTCCACGGCGATGCTGCTGCCGTTGATGAACGGCCGGGCCCCGCTCGCCGGGACGGTCGTCGCGCTCTGCTGCTTCATGGCCGCCTACACGGTCGCCAACGTCGTGCTCTACACGGTCAACATGGACTACTCCCGGCCCGGCACGGGCGGCACGGACTTCACGGTGCTGTCGTCGTTCGGGTTGGTCTGCTCGTTCGTGGCGGCCTCCATCGCGCTGGCCGCGGCCGAGGTGTTCGGCTATCCCGCGGTCGCGGTGGCCTCCGTCGTGCTGGTGGCGCTCGGCGTCGCGCTGGGCCTCGGACACCAGCGGCGATTCCCGCCCCGATCCGTTGTGGCGCCGGGCGAGCGGGAGCTGACGAAGGTGTCGGGCTGAGTGATATCGCTCAATGTGGGCAACGATGTTGACACATCCTTAGGTTAGGGTAACCTAAGCTCGCTCGATCACCTAGTGCGGGCGGATGGTGACGTCCCGCCATCTCGCCCCACCGTCCATTTCCGACCGCTGAGGACCCGCATGAGCCTGCCCGGATCCACCGTCCAGGTGCCTTCGACCGGGGTGACCCCCGCCTCCGACGGCGCCCGCGCCCACCTCTTCACCGCCGGCACGGTCGAGGACTACCGGCGCGTGCTGGCCGAGGGGATCGGCCGGGTCGCGACCCGGATGGCCGAGGTGGACCGGCCGTTCACCGGCGTGACACCGGACGAGCTGGTGCCGCGGATCGCCGGCATCGACCTGGACCGGCCGCTGGGCGACAGCGGCGCCGCGCTCGACGAGCTGCACGACGTCTACCTGCGCGACGCCGTCTACTTCCACCACCCCCGCTACCTGGCGCACCTCAACTGCCCGGTGGTGATCCCGGCGCTGCTCGCGGAGGCGGTGCTCAGCGCCGTCAACTCCTCGCTGGACACCTGGGACCAGAGCGCCGGCGGCACCCTGATCGAGCGCCGCCTCGTCGACTGGACCGCCGACCGGATCGGCCTGGGGCCGGCCGCCGACGGCATCTTCACCAGCGGCGGCACCCAGTCCAACCTCCAGGCGATGCTGCTGGCCCGCGAGGAGACGTGCGCGAACCTCGTCGGCCGGGCGACCGAGCGGCAGTCCCGCCCGGAGCTGCTGTCGCGGCTGCGCATCATCACCTCGGCGGCCGGCCACTTCAGCGTGCAGAAGGCGGCCAAGCTGCTCGGCCTCGGCGCCGACGCGGTGGTCACCGTGCCCACCGACGCCGACCGGCGGATGCGCACCGCCGACCTGGCCCGGGAGATCGCCCGGTGCCGGGAGGAGGGGCTGGTGGTGATGGCCGTGGTCGCCACCGCCGGCACCACCGACTTCGGCACCATCGACCCGCTGCCGCAGATCGCCGACATCTGCGCTGCCGCCGGCGTCTGGCTGCACGTCGACGCCGCGTACGGCTGCGGGCTGCTGGTGTCGCCGACCCGGCGGCACCTGCTCGACGGCATCGAGCGGGCCGACTCGGTCACCGTCGACTACCACAAGTCGTTCTTCCAGCCGGTCAGCTCCAGCGCGCTGCTGGTGCGCGACCGGCGCGTGCTGCGGCACGCCACCTGGCACGCCGACTACCTCAACCCGGCGCGGATGGTCGAGCAGCGCATCCCCAACCAGGTCGACAAGAGCATCCAGACCACCCGCCGCTTCGACGCCCTCAAGCTCTGGCTGACCCTGCGGATCATGGGGCCGGACGCGGTCGGCGAACTCTTCGACGAGGTGGTCGACCGCGCCGCCGCCGCGTGGCAGCTGCTCACCGAGGACCCCCGCTTCGAGGTGGTGACCCGGTCGCAGCTGAGCACCGTGGTCTTCCGCTACCTGCCGGCCGCCGCCGGCCGGGAGGTCGTCGACGACGCCAACCTGTACGCCCGCGAGGCGCTGGCCGCCTCCGGCGCCGGCCTCGTCGCCGGGACCAAGGTCGACGGCGCGCACTACCTCAAGTTCACCCTGCTCAACCCCGAGACCACGATGGACGACATCGCCCACGTCCTCGACCTCATCGCCGAACACGCCGGCTGGTACGCCCAGACCAGGGCCACCGCCGAGCTGTCCTGCTCCGTCGGCTGACGATCCGCCCCCCGCTCTGGAGAACCGCATGTCGACGCACGACTTCATCGCCGTCGGGCTGGGCCCGTACAACCTGGGCCTGGCCTGCCTGACCGAGCCGATCGACGAGCTCGACGGGCTCTTCCTCGAGGCGCGGGACGCCTTCAGCTGGCATCCCGGGATGCTGCTGGAGTCGACCCGGCTCCAGACCCCGTTCATCGCCGACCTGGTCACGCTCGCCGACCCGACCTCGCCGTACTCCTTCCTGAGCTACCTCAAGGAGTCCGGGCGGCTGTACCCGTTCTACATCCGGGAGAGCTTCTTCCCGCTGCGCAGCGAGTACGACGACTACTGCCGCTGGGCCGCCGGCAAGCTGCGCAGCGTCCGGTTCGGCCAGCAGGTCACCGCCGTCGGGTTCGACCCGGCCGACGAGCACTACACCGTGCGGGTCACGGTGACGGCCACCGGGGAGTCGGTCACGTACCGGGCCCGGCACCTGGTGCTCGGCACCGGCACCCCGCCGTACGTGCCGGAGGCCTGCGCGGGGCTCGGCGGTGACGTGATCCACAACTCGCGGTACCTGGAGCACCGGGCGGCGCTGCGCGCGAAGCGGAGCATCACCGTCGTCGGCAGCGGGCAGAGCGCGGCGGAGATCTACCACGACCTGCTCGGCGACATCGACGCGTACGGCTACCAGCTCAACTGGGTGACCCGGTCGCCCCGGTTCTTCCCCCTCGAATACACCAAGCTCACCCTCGAGATGACCTCGCCGGACTACGTGGACTACTTCCACGCCCTGCCGGAGCCCACCCGCTACCGGCTGGAGTCCGAGCAGAAGGGGCTGTTCAAGGGCATCAACTCCGACCTCATCAATGAGATCTACGACCTGCTCTACGCCAAGAGCATCCCCGGCCCGGTCCGCACCCGGCTGCTGACCAACACCGCGCTGACCAGCGCCGCCCACGACGAGTCGAACGGGACGTACACCCTGGGCCTGCGCCACGTCGAGCAGGAGCGCGACTTCACGCTGGACACCGAGGGGCTGGTGCTGGCCACCGGCTATCACTACCGGGTGCCGGAGTTCCTGGAGCCGGTGCGCGACCGGATCCGCTGGGACGCGCACGGGCGCTTCGACGTGGCCCGCAACTACAGCATCGACCACACCGGACGGGGCATCTTCCTGCAGAACGCCGGCACCCACACGCACAGCGTCACCTCGCCCGACCTGGGCATGGGCCCGTACCGCAACTCGTGGATCATCCGGGAGCTGCTGGGCCGCGAGCACTACCCGATCGAGAAGGGCATCGCCTTCCAGGAGTTCGGCGTGCCGGCCGGGGCCGCGTCGTGACCGAGGTGGTCCACCACCGCGTCGACGACCGGCTCGGCGAGTTCGCCCTGCGTACGCTCGACCCGGACGCCGACGCGCCGCTGCTGCACCGCTGGGTCACCCACCCGAAGGCGGCGTTCTGGCTCATGCAGGACGCCGATGTGGCCCGGGTCGCCGAGGAGTACCGGCGGATCGCCGCGCACCCGCACCACGACGCGTTCCTCGGCCTGCACGAGGGCCGGCCGGCCTTCCTCGCCGAGCGGTACGACCCCGCCCACGTCGAACTCGTCGGCCTGTACGACGCGGCGGACGGCGACGTCGGCATGCACTTCCTCTGCGCGCCCGCCGACGCCCCCGTGCACGGCTTCACCCTGGCGGTGATCACCACCGTGATGGCGTGGCTCTTCGCCGACCCGGCGACCCGGCGGGTCGTCGTGGAGCCCGACGTGCGCAACACGGCGGTGCACGCGCTCAACGCGGCCGTCGGCTTCACCGTGGTCGGCCCGATCCGCAAGCCCGAGAAGGACGCGCTGCTCAGCGTCTGCACCCGTGACCAGTTCCATGCCGCAACCCGAGGAGACGTGCCCGCGTGAACCCGCTCGCATCCGTGGCCCACCTGACGCCCGCGAACTGGGCGCACGCCAACCGGCTGTTGGTCCGCAAGGCGCTGGCCGAGTTCGCCCACGAGCGGCTCCTCGCGCCCGAGCCCGTGCCCGCCGAACCGGCCGCCGAGTCCGCTTCCGCCGGCCCGGCCGCCGGGGAGCGGCGCTACCAGGTGCGCGGCGACGACGGCGAGGTCGTCTACCGGTTCACCGCGAGCCTGCTGGCCCTGGACCACTGGCGCATCGACGCGGACAGCATCACCCGCCACCGTGGCGACACCGAGCTGCCGCTGGACGCCCTGGAGTTCTGCCTCGACCTGCGCGGGGCGCTCGGGTTGAGCGATGCGATCCTCCCCGTCTACCTGGAGGAGATCAGCTCCACGCTGGCCAGCACCGCGTACAAGCTCGACAAGCCGGCGGTCAGCGCCGCCGAGCTCGCCGACGCGGACTTCCAGGCCATCGAGACCCAGATGACCGAGGGCCACCCGGGCTTCGTCGCGAACAACGGCCGCATCGGCTTCGGCATCGACGAATACCACGGGTACGCCCCGGAGGCCGGACGCCCGCTGCGGCTGCTCTGGGTGGCCGGGCACCGCGACCGGACGAGCTTCAGCTGCGCCGCCGACCTCGACTACGACACCCTGATCCGCGCCGAACTCGACGAGGAGACCCGCGCCGGGTTCGCCGACACCCTGACGGGGCTCGGCCTCGACCCGGCCGACTACCTGCTCATCCCGGTGCACCCGTGGCAGTGGTGGAACAGGATCTCCGTCACGTTCGCCGCCGAGGTGGCGCAGCGCCGGCTGGTGTGCCTCGGCCCCGGCCCCGACGAGTACCTCGCCCAGCAGTCCATCCGCACCTTCTTCAACGTCACCGACCCGTCCCGGCACTACGTCAAGACGGCGCTGTCCGTGCTGAACATGGGCTTCATGCGGGGGCTCTCCGCCGCGTACATGGCGGCCACCCCGGCCATCAACGACTGGCTCGCCGACCTGATCGACGGCGACGAGATCCTCAAGCGCACCGGGCTGACGATCATCCGCGAGCGGGCCGCGGTCGGGTACCGGCACCTGGAGTACGAGGCGGCCACCGACCGGTACTCCCCGTACCGGAAGATGCTGGCGGCCCTGTGGCGGGAGAGCCCGGTGCCCGCGCTGGAGCCGGGCCGCCGACTGGCCACCATGGCGTCGCTGCTGCACACCGACCGCGAGGGCCGCTCGTTCGCCGCCGCGCTCATCGCCCGCTCGGGGCTGGCGCCGCAGGCGTGGCTGCGCCGCTACCTCGACGCCTACCTCACCCCGCTGCTGCACAGCTTCTACGCCCACGACCTGGCGTTCATGCCGCACGGCGAGAACGTCATCCTCGTCCTGGACGGCGGGACGGTCGAGCGGGCGATCTTCAAGGACATCGCCGAGGAGATCGTGGTGATGGACCCGGACGCCGACCTGCCCCCGCTGGTCGAACGGATCAGGGCCGACGTGCCGGAGGACATGAAGCTGCTGTCCATCTTCACCGACGTCTTCGACGGCTTCCTGCGCTACCTCAGCGCCATCCTCGTCACCGAGGGCGTCCTGGACGAGGACACCTTCTGGCGGACGGTCGCCGGGTGCGCCGCCGACTACGCCGACAGCGTGCCGCACCTGGCCGAGCGGCTACGGCGCTACGACCTGTTCGCCCCGGAGTTCGCGCTGTCCTGCCTGAACCGGCTCCAGCTGCGCAACAACCAGCAGATGGTCGACCTCGCCGACCCGTCGGCCGCGCTGCAACTCGTCGGGACCCTGACCAACCCCGTCGCCCGCTTCGCCCCGGCGGCCCGATGACGACCACGACGCTCGCGCCCCCCGCCGGGGCGCCGGCCGGCGACGCCGACGGCCGGGTGCGGGGCCGGTGGCTGATCCTCGCCGTGCTCTGCCTCGCCCAGGTCACCGTGGTGCTCGACAACACGGTGCTCACCGTGGCGATCCCCGTGCTCACGACCGAGCTGTCCGCCAGCACCGCCGACGTGCAGTGGATGATCAACGCGTACGCGCTGGTCCAGTGCGGACTGCTGCTCACCGCGGGCAGCGCCGCCGACCGGTACGGCCGCCGCCGGATGCTGCTCGCCGGCCTCGTGCTGTTCGGGCTCGGGTCGCTGGCGGCCGGGCTCGCCCAGACCAGCGGGCAGCTGATCGCGGCCCGCGCCGGCATGGGGATCGGCGGCGCGCTGCTGGTCACCGCCACCCTCGCGGTGGCGATGCAGGTCTTCGACGACGCCGAGCGGTCCCGGGCGATCGGCCTCTGGGCGGCGGCGAGCGCGCTGGGTTTCGCGGCCGGGCCGCCGTTCGGCGGGCTCGTCCTCGCCCACCTGCCGTGGGGGGCGATCTTCCTGGTCAACGTCCCGATCGTGCTGGTCTGCCTGGTCGCGGCCCGGGCGCTGGTGCCCGAGTCGCGCCGGCCGGCCGGCGGCCGGCTCGACCTGGGCGGCGTGCTGCTCTCCACGGCCGGCCTGACCGGGGTCGTCTACGCGATCATCGCCGGGCCGGAACACGGCTGGGGGGCCACCCCGGTGCTCGGCGCGGCGGTCGCCGGGGTGCTCCTGCTCGCCGCCTTCGTGGCCTGGGAACGCCGGGTCGCCGACCCCATGCTGGACATGCACTTCTTCCGCAACCCCCGCTTCGTGGGCGCGGTCTCCGGCGTCGTCCTGATCACCTTCGGCGCCACCGGCGCGCTGTTCCTGCTCACCCAGCACCTGCAGTTCGTACGCGGCTACCCGGCCTGGGAGGCGGGGCTGCGGATGATGCCGTTCGCGCTCTCCATCGTCCTGCTCAACGTGGGCGGGGTCGCCGCACTGGTGATCCGCCGGATCGGGCTGGCGTACTCGATCGCCCTCGGCATGACGCTGCTCGCCGCCGGTCTCGCCCTGATCACCCACGCCCCGTCTGACGGCTACGGAGTGCTGCTGTCGGGTTTGCTGGTGATGGGCGCCGGCTGCGCCGTGGCCAACCCGGCCATCGTCGAGGCCGTGATGAGCGCGATCCCGCCGGAGAAGGCCGGGGCCGGGGCGGGCGTGGACGGCACCATGACGGAGGTCGGCAGCAGCCTCGGCGTCGCCGTGCTGGGCGCGATCCTCAACGCCCGCTTCGCCGCGCTGCTGCCCGCCGCCGTGGCGGGCGCCGGATCGTTCCCCGCCGCGCTGGCCGCCGCGCGGACCGAGCCGGAGCGCGCGCTCGTCTCCGACGCGTTCCGCTCGGCCCTGGAGACCGGCCAGACGGTCGGCGCCGTGGCCGTCTTCGCGGGCGGCTGCGTCGCCGCCGCGCTGCTGCGCCGCGCCGAGCGGGCCGGCTGAGGCACCTCCGCCCCCGACGCCGCCGCGAACCGGTCCGTCCGGCCCTCCCGGTGGTGGTCGGCGGGGACGACGCCGCCGTGCCGGCGGCGTCCCTCCAACCCGCACGGCCGGCCGCCCCGGGTGGACGGGTGGCGCCGCCCGGTCACGATGGCGTGGTGCGTGCAGGGTTGCAGGTGAGCCGGGCGGTGCGGGGATTTTCCCGTACGCCCCCCGTGCGGCAGGTGCTGGCGGCGGGCCTGCTCGTCGTCGCGGTGGTGCTCGTCGCGCCGGCCTGGTGGGCCGACGTGGCGCTCTCGGCCGCTCGCTGGGTCGGCCGGTTCTGGCTGGTGGCGGCCATGGTGGTGCTGGCGGCGGCGGTGTGGGGCGGCGGTCGACGCCGGAGGATCAGGACGGCCGTCGGAAGGCGGCCCCGCACCCCCGCCATGCCGTTCCTCGTGCACGTCGTGCTGCTGCTCGTACTGGCGGCGGCCGTCGCATCGCTGGTCGGGGTGCTGCTGTGGCACGTCCTCGGGCAGCCGGTGGTCGGTGCCGGACCCGACGCGGGGTCGACGCCGGGCGCACCGGCGGCCACGACGTGGAGTGCCCGGGACGCGCTCGACGCGGTGAAGATCGTGCTGACCCTGGTCGGAGGCGTCGGCGCCGTGGTGGCGCTGACGGCGGCCTACCGGCGGCAGCGCCTCAGCGAGGTGGAGGCGTACCGCGAGGAGACGAGGACCCTGCTCGACCGCTTCTGCAAGGCGGCCGAACTGCTCGGGGCGCGGGACGTCGCCGTCCGCACCGCCGGCGTCTACGCCTTCGCGGCCCTCGCCAACGACGCGCCCGAGAGCCGCCAGGGCAGCATCGACGTGCTCTGCGCCTACCTTCGCCAGCCCTGGGGTTCGCGACCGGAGGCTCCCGGCGTGGGCGCTGACCGGCAGGACCGGGACGAGCAGGGCCCCGGCACCGCGCACCCGGTGGAGGACGCCGCGGATCCGAGGCAGGAACGCCAGCTCAGGCACACCGTCGTCCGGCTCGTCCGCGACAACCTCCACCTGCCCGACGACGACCCGCGCACCTGGCGCGGCCACGACTTCGACTTCTCGGGAATGGTCCTGGACGGCGGGGACTTCAGCGGGGCGACCTTCACCGGTGATGGTCGCGTCACCTTCGCCGACGCGACCATCACCGGCGCGCTGTCGTTCGCCGGTGCCACGTTCGCCGGCGGAACCGTCTCGTTCGACGGTGCCCGCTTCGCCGGAGGCAGCATCTCCTTCGCCGGCGCCACCTTCAACGGGGGCTTGGTCGACCTGTCGAGGATCGACGCGGAGCACCGGCCGCCGGCGTCGACACTGTGGCCGGTGGGGGTCCGGGTACCCGCCGGGCTGCGGCTGCCAGCCCCGGCACGCGACGCGTGACCGCCGCAGCGGCCCGGGATCGCGTACGAACGGGACCCGCCCGACCGCCTCAGCTCCGGCGGAGCGTCCGCAGCGCGCCGGCCCAGGCGACCACCTCGTCGAGCATGGTGCCGAGGGCCTGCTCGTGGTGCGCCGCCGGCCGGAAGTCGCGGAAGTTGACGAAGTCCGTCGTCAGCGAGAGCGCGACCTGGGACCGGACGTCGGCCACGCCGAGCTGCCCGAGCACCAGCCGCAGGTGCTCCGCCGCCCGGGTGCCGCCGTGCACGCCATAGCTGACCAGGCCGGCGGACGCGTGCTGCCACTCCTGGAACAGGAAGTCGACGGCGTCCTTCAGCGCGCCCGGGATCGAGTGGTTGTACTCCGGGGTGACGAAGACGAACCCGTCGAACCCGGCGACGGTCGACGCCCAGCGGCGTACGGCGGGGCGCCTCGACGGCGCCATCGACGGCGGCAGCACCTCGTCGAAGTGCGGCAGGTCGTAGTCGGCGATGTCGACCAGCTCGACCGTGGCGTCGCCCCGCTTGGCGGCGACCTCGGTCACCCAGCGGGCCACGGCGTCGGCCTTGCGCCCGGGCCGCGTGCTGCCGACGATGACACCGATCCTGACCATGCTGATCTCCTTCTAGAGGGTGGGAATGGAACGCGCGGGGGCCGGCGTGCCGGTCAGGCCACGGGCCAGCTCCACCGCGCCGTGCAGGGACGACAGCGCACCCAGGGCGGCGGCCCGCACCGGTGGCGCCGGCCGTCCGGGCCGGCCGGCGGACCGGGCCCGCTCGGCGACGAGCGGCACCAGGGCGGGCAGGCCGGCGGCGAACCCGCCGCCCACGATCGCCAGCGCCGGGTCCAGCAGCTCGCCGAGGCTGACCACCGCCGCCGCCAGCGCCCGGCAGCTCGCGTCGACCGCCTCCACCGCCCACGGTCGGCGCTCGTCGAGCCCCGCCCGCAGGTCGTCGAAGCTCACCTCGCCGCCGCGGCCGGCGCTTGCCCGGCGCAGGGTGGCCGGGCCGGACGCGATCGACTGGAGGCAGCCGCGTCGGCCGCAGTCGCAGCGCTCGCCGTCGAGGGCGACGACCATATGACCGATCTCGGCGGAGGAGCGGCCGGGCACCGACCGCCCCGCCAGCACCACGCCGCCGCCGATCCCGGTGCCGACGCCCAGATAGACCACGTCGTCGCGGCCGGCGTGCCGGGCCTCGGCCAGCGCGGCGAGGTCACCGTCGTCGGCGACGGCCGTCGCCGCGTCGGGGAAGAGGCGGCGCAGCGCGCCGGCGAGGTCCAGCCCCGCCCAACCGGGCCGCCCGGGCCAGGTGGTGACGGTGCCCGCCGGGTCCGTGGTCGCCGGCATCGCCACCCCGACCGCACCCACCGGTCCCCACGCCTCGCGCAGCCGCTCCACCTCGGCCGCCAGCACGGCCAGGTCCGCGACCGGGTCGGCGCCCCGCGGCCAGCGGAAGGTCCGCTCGTACGCCGGCAGTCCGGGCGCCTCCGCGCGCAGCGCCACCTTGGTGCCGCCGACGTCGACGCCCAGCACACCGGGAGTCCGCTGTGGACCGGTCACGCCCGGACCTCAGCCCTGGAGCACGTGCAGGACCACGAGCGCGACGGCCGCCAGAGCGAAGATCACCGGCGTCAGGGTCATCGGGGCCGGGTCCTTCGCGCGGGCGTGGTAGACCACCGCGCCCACCATCTGCAGGGCGAGGCCGATCGCCGCCGCGATGCCCAGCGGCGGCCAGAGCAGACCGAGCAGCAGCCCGGCGACCGCGGCGAGTTCCAGCACCCCGAGCAGGCGCGTCAGGCCGGGCGAGACGCCGAGGTGGTCCATCCGCTCGCGCATCTGCGCCTGCCCGGTGAGCTTCGGCACGGCGGTGCCCAGGAACACCGCGGCGAGGATGAGGGTCAGGACGAGGATGGGAATGTGCACGTGATGTCCTTCGGGAAGAGTCGGAACGTGCGGACGACCGTACCGCTGGCGCATCGACGCCGATGGGGCCGGACGGTGCGGTACCGGGCCGTCACCGGACGGTCGCGACGAGGGCGCGGGCGGCCAGGCGGTAGCCCAGCGACCCGAGCCCGACGATGACGCCGCTGGCCAGCGGGGCGATCACCGAGTCGTGCCGGAAGCTCTCCCTGGCCCAAACGTTGGACAGGTGCACCTCGACGAAGGGCCGGGGATAGTTGGCCAGCGCGTCGCGCAGGCTCCAACCCGCGATCATCAGGGCGCCCGGGTTGACGATGGCGCCCACGGTGTCGTAGTTGCCCTGGATGGCGCGGATCAGGGCGCCCTCGCAGTCGTGCTGCTCGGCCACCACCCGCCAGCCCCGCCCCGCGATCTCCTCGCCGACCGCGCGTTCGATGTCGTCCAGGGTGTCGGTGCCGTAGATCTCCGGCTCCCGTCGGCCGAGGATGCCCAGGTTCGGGCCGTTCAGCAGCAGCACGCTCGACACACTTCACCTCGCGGGGCGCGGCCCTGTCCCGACAAGGCCCGATGACTGGTCCACCGCAGTCTTACTACGCCCGCGACGCCAGGCGAACCGGCGCTGGCCGTGGCGCGGCGGACTAAGGGGTGGCTAGGGGCTGTTAGGGGCGGTGACCGCCTGTCCGCTTCGGTTACCGTCCTCCCTGCCGAAGCGACGCCGCCGGCTCCAACGGATGCGTCACCTACCTCGAACCGGCCATCGGCGCCCCGGTGCGCCCGGACCGCGTACCGGCGGTCCCCGGTCGTCCCGCCCGATGGTCCGGCGAAGCCCCTGGTCTGCCCGAGTTGGGAAGTGGGAAGTCATGAGTGGTCAGCCCTCGACGGTGTCCGAGTTCCCGGAGTGGCCGCAGTTCGGCGACGAGGAGCGCGCCGGACTGATCCGCGCCCTCGAACAGGGCCAGTGGTGGCGGATGGGCGGCAGCGAGGTCGACTCCTTCGAGAGGGAGTTCGGCGACTACCACGGCACGCCGCACGCGCTCGCCGTCACCAACGGCACCCACGCCCTCGAGGTCGCCCTGGAGGTGCTCGGCGTCGGGCCGGGCACCGAGGTGATCGTCCCGGCCTTCACGTTCATCTCGTCCTCGCTGGCCGCGCAGCGCCTCGGCGCGGTCGCCGTGCCGGTCGACGTCGACCTCGACACCTACTGCGTCGACCCGGCCGCCGTCGAGGCCGCGATCACCCCGCGCACCAAGGTCGTCATGCCGGTGCACATGGCCGGCCAGTTCGCCGACATGGACGCGCTGGACAAGCTCGCCGCCGACGCGGGGGTGGCGGTGCTCCAGGACGCGGCCCACGCCCACGGCGCGCAGTGGCAGGGCAAGCGGGCCGGGGCGCTCGGCTCGGTGGCCGCGTTCAGCTTCCAGAACGGCAAGCTGATGACCGCCGGCGAGGGCGGGGCGGTGGTCTTCCCCGACGAGGAACTGCGCGAGCGGGCGTTCCTCGTGCACAGCTGCGGCCGGCCCCGCACCGACCGGGACTACCTGCACGGCACCACGGGCTCGAACTACCGGATGGGCGAGTTCACCGCCGCCGTGCTGCGCGCCCAGCTGTCCCGCCTGGACGACCAGATCGCGGTACGCGAGCAGCGCTGGCCGCTGCTGTCGAGCCTGCTCGCCGAGATCCCCGGCGTGGTTCCGCAGACCACCGACCCGCGTACCGACCGCAACCCGCACTACATGGCGATGTTCCGCGTTCCCGGCATCACCATCGAGCGCCGCCGCGCCGTGGTGGACGCGCTCATCGCCCGGGGCGTCCCGGCGTTCGTGGCGTTCCGGGCGATCTACCGGTGCGAGGGCTTCTGGAAGGCCGGCGCCCCCGACGAGTCGGTCGAGGCGATCGCCGCCCGCTGCCCCAACGTCGAGCAGATCCACTCCGACTGCATCTGGCTGCACCACCGCACGCTGCTCGGCACGGAGCAGCAGATGCACGACATCGCCGCCGTGCTCGCCGACGTCCTCGCCGGATGACGGCCCTGCCCCCGGCCGCCGCGCCCGACCGACCGGTGCGGGTCGCGGTGGCCGGTCTCGGGTGGGCCGGGCGGGAGATCTGGCTGCCCCGGCTCGCCGCGCATCCGGGCTTCGAGGTGACCGCCGTGGTCGACCCGCAGCCCGCAGTCCGCGACCGGGCCCGCGCCACCCACCACGTCCCGTCCGCGTACGCCGACGTCGACGACCTGCCGGCCGGGGCGGTCGACCTGGTGGTGGTCGCCGTACCGAACCACCTGCACGCCAACGTCGCCGTCCGGCTGCTGCGCCGGGGCGTACCGGTGTTCCTGGAGAAGCCGGTCTGCCTGACCTCCGCCGAGGCGACGCTGCTGGCCGACGCGGAACGCGACGGCGGCGCGGTGCTGCTGGCCGGCAGCGCCGCCCGCTACCGGGCCGACATCCGGGCCCTGACCGGCGTGGCCGGCGAGCTGGGCCCGATCCGGCACGTCGACGTGGCCTGGGTCCGCGCCCGGGGGGTGCCGGACGCGGGCGGCTGGTTCACCCGGCGCGACCTCTCGGGCGGGGGAGCGCTGGTCGACCTCGGCTGGCACCTGCTCGACACGGTGCTGCCGATGCTCGGCCCGACCCGGGTCACCCACGCCATCGGCAGCGTCTCCGACGACTTCGTCAACGACAGCGCCGCCCACGCCGCCTGGCGCAGCGACGCCGGCGCCGGTGGCCGCGCCCCCGGAGACGTCGAGGACACCGCCCGGGGCTTCCTGCTCACCGCCGAGGGGGCCTCGGTCGCACTGCACGCCTGCTGGGCCTCGCACGAGTCGCTGGACCGCACCACCGTCACCGTGCACGGCGCCGCCGGCTCGGCGACGCTGCGTTGCACGTTCGGCTTCAGCCCCAACCGGGAGCCGACGCCGGTGCTGACCCGTACCCGGGACGGCGAGACCGTGCGGCTGTCGCTGCCCGAGGAGCCGATCGGCGCCGAGTACGACCGCCAGCTCGACGCCCTCCCAGGGTTGCTCGCCGACCCGACCGGCCGGGGCGCGGCCGTGGCCGAGGCCCACCGGACCATCGACATCATCGAGCGGATCTACCAGTCCGCCCGGCCCACCGCGCCGGAGCGGCAGCACGCGTTGGCGGGCCACCACGACCGGTGAGAACCACCGTCGGCCCCACTCGCTTCCGGGAGCAGCCATGAGCCATCCGTCCTCCACCGTCGAGGTGACCCCGCCGTCGCCGGGCCGCGGCCCGATCCGCGCGGTCGTGTTCGACCTCGACGGCGTCATCGTCGACAGCTCGGCCGTCATGCGGGAGGCGTTCAGCATCGCGTACGCCGAGGTGGTGGGCGACGGGCCGGCGCCGTTCGAGGAGTACAACCGGCACATGGGCCGGTACTTCCCGGACATCATGCGGCTGATGGGGCTGCCGCTGGAGATGGAGGAGCCGTTCGTCCGGGAGAGCTACCGGATGGCACACCTGGTGCCGCTCTTCCCCGGCGTGCGGGAGACCCTGGAGACGCTGCACTCCCGGGGGATCCGGATGGCGATCGCCACCGGCAAGGCCGGCCCCCGGGCCCGTTCGCTGCTCGACCAGCTCGGCGTGCTGGGCCTCTTCGGCCAGGTGATCGGCTCCGACGAGGTGGCCCGCCCGAAGCCCGCCCCGGACATCGTGCTCCAGGCGCTCGGCCACCTCGACGTGCCGCCGCACCAGGCGATGATGGTCGGCGACGCGGTCATCGACCTGCTCAGCGGCCGGGACGCCGGGGCGACCGCCGTCGCGACCACCTGGCACGGCGGGGACGTGGCCGCGCTGCTCGCCGCCGGCCCGGACCTGGTCCTCCACACCCCGACGGACCTGCTCGCGCACTGCCCCGCAGCCCTCGTCCACTGACCCGCACCGGGTGCTTCCGGCTACTCGCCGGCCTGCCCGTCGATGCTCTCGCGCAGCAGGTCCAGGTGGCCGCAGTGACGCGCGGTCTCCTGGATCATGTGCGCGAGCGCGTATCGCAGGGTGAAGGAGACCCCGGCGGCCCGGGCGCGATCCTCGAGCGCCGCGCCCGCCACGACGGCCGAGGACCGCGCGCACTCGGCCTGGTAGGCCTCGACGATTTCCGCCAGCGAGTCCTCCGGGCCGAGAGCGAACGCGCCGGGCTCGTCGTCGGTCCACGGTGGGGGCAGCTCGTGACCGGCGAAGTCGATGCTGAACCAGTACCGCTCCACCCCCGTGAGGTGCTTGACCAGCCCCGCGGGCGTGAGCGCGGACGCGGGCACGGATCGACCGAAGGCCTGCTCGTCGGTGAGCCCGGCGACCTTGTTCACCACCGAGGCACGCAGGAAGTCGAGCAGGCCGGACAGGGTCTCGCGTTCGTCGCCGTCCTCGGGAGGGCGGCTGCGGACCAGGGGCGCGACGGGAACATCGGTCATCGGGCCACCGTAGTGTCCAACACCGACGTTTTCGGACGTCGGGACCTGCCGGCCCTTCCGCCATCGTCCCGCCCCACCCCGGCGGGCGCGTGCGGCCCAACCAGGCCGCCTGCGCCGAACCCGTGCGGGAGGTGCACCATGACCGGGTGGACTTTCTGGAGTTGCAGCAGCGCCTGCGCGCTGCGGGCCACGACCCGTTCCAGGTGCACGCCCCGCTCTACGACACGCTGGACAGCCGGAGCCGCGCAGCGGGCAGGTCGAGGTCGATCTGCCACGGTGCGTGGAACCTGCTGATCGAGGACGGTCGGTACATCGTCACCGTCCGGGATCTGTATCGCCCCGCCCGCTTTCCCCCCGACACGCAAGGCCCGGAGCCGGTCGTCTTCGACAGCGAGCAGGCCGCCTGCGAGGAGCTGTGGGCCATCGCCAGCAAACTCGATCCGCCCGGCAGCGTGCGGGCGGTCACCGTCGACGAACTCGATCCCGTCGCGGGCGACTGGCTGCGCGAGTGCGGCTGGTGGCCGCCGGCGGAGTTGTACGGCAACCCCTTCGTCGCCACCGGCGAGCGGATGTCGTACCGGATCGCCGAACGCGACGGCCGGTTCGAGCTGCACCTGCGCGACCACGGGGTGGCCAAGCTCGGCGATCCGGTGCACGCCGCCGACGACCTGGCCGACGTCACCCGGGTCCTGCTGACCGAGGTCGGCAACCGTTCCGCCCCACGCCCGCTGGGCTGGCCGTGCGTGGCGTTCCGGATCCGCTGGGCCGACGAGGAGGAACTCGCCGCGCTGCGTGCCCTCGACCTCGCGGCGATCACCCGGGCGTACCGCACCGAGCGGCCGGACCCGCCGCTGCGGATCATCTCGGAGGGGCCCGACCTGTCCCTGGTGACCACCGAACTCGTGGCACAGGCGGAACGCAGCGGCCATCCGCTGGGGCGGTTCGTCAGCACCCGCGAGTCGGCGGCGTTCGGCGTGGACGTGCGGTACGTCATCCGGCGTCACCACGAGCCGCTGCGCTACAGCGTCGACCGCTACGGCGAGCGGGAGAACCACGCCACCACCGTGTTCACCGCCGGGGACCTGGCGTCGATCCACGATTACCTGAGGCAACGCTTCCGGCGCTGACCCGTGGCGGCCGCCGTCGGGCCGGGGAACCCTGTCTCGACCTTCCGCCACACCGGTCCGGATCCTGCCGCAGGTTGCCTGCCAGGCCGGTCGCGGCGGCCGCGGGGCCTCTCAGCGCGCCTCGTCGGCGGCCCCGGGTCCGGCTTCCAGGAAGCGCAGCATGGCGGCGGCCAGCATCTCGGCGACGGGGGGCGGGACCAGGTCGGTGCGGATGGTGACGCGCAGGAGGGCGCCCGCGGCACCGGGAAGCACCTCGGCGACGCAGGAACCCGACCACTCCCGGGCGTACGGGTCGACGACCTCCTCGGTCCGGCAGCCGGGCAGTTCCAGCGGAGGGACGAGGTTGTCCTGGTAGGCGAAGGAGGGCAGGCTGTTCGCCACCTCGCGGGACATGCCGAGGACCGGGTCGGTGGTCATCTCCACGAAGGAGACGTCCTGGGCGGCCATCAGCCCGTCCGCGGTGTGCTGGACCGCTCGGATCAGGTTCTTCTCCGGCCCGTCGAACCGGACCCGGAGGCAGTTGGAGGTGATCCTGCTCGTGAAGGTGGAGTCGAGGATCCGGCTGCCGCGCTGGGCGACGATCATCAGCAGGGCGATGTCGTCCTGCTGGTGGATGGTGCGCAGCGCGGAGGCGTACGCGGCGGCGAAGTAGGTGGAGCGGCTGAACCGGTGTTCCCGGGCGGCCCGGTCCCAGCGGTCCAGCACCTCGGGAGGGACGGCGACGACGTGCCCGGTCCTGGGCCCCCAGGTCGGGGTCTGCTCCAGGAGCGACTGGGGCCGGCCCTCGCCCTGGCGGGCGAGTCCCCGCAACTGCTCGCGCCAGTAGTCCCGCTGTGCGTCGAGGTCGGTGGCGGCCCGCAGGCGGGTGTGCTCGTCGTAAAACTGGCGCAGCGTGGGTGCGGGGCGGTCCCACGTGGGCGCCCGGCCGGCCAGGCGGGCGGCGTAGGCGCGGCCGAGGTCGCGGACGAGCAGCCCGTGTGACCACCCGTCGAAGGCGATGTGGTGGATGCCGACGCCGAAGAGGATCCGTCCGGTCGATCTCTCGCGGACGAGCGCGGCCCGCCAGTTGCGGCCCTGGGTGTAGTCCAGCGGCTGCTGCACCGCCTCGGCGAGCTGGTCGAGCGCCTCCTGTTCGCTCGTGGCGTCGGTGAGCAGCCGGAGTGGGGGCTTGCCCGGGTTCGGCGGGACGACGGCCACGGGCGGGTCCACCCGCCGGTAGCGGGCGTGCAACGCCTCGTGCCGCCGGTGCACGTCGCCGAGCGCCGCCATCAGCGCACGGAGGTCCAGTTCGCCCTCGATCCACCAGGTGGCCGGGCAGACCAGGTCGAAGGGGAGCCAGACGAACTTGCCGACCGACAGGGTCAGCGGGACGGGCCCGGTCGGGCCGGGGCGGCCGGTGCCGGGCGGTTCCGGTTCGGCCATGGGGCGGCGGGGCGCGGTGGTGAGCCAGTGCGCCAGGCCGTGCGGTGTGGGCGTGCGGTGGATCTGCGAGACGGGTACGACGACGTCGGCTGCCTCGTCGACGGCGGCGGCGACGGCGGCGGACTGCAGGGAGGTGCCGCCGAGGGCGAAGAAGCTGTCGCGCGTGCCGACCCGGTCGATACCGAGGACGGTCGCGAACACTCCGGCCACGAGACGTTCCTCGTCCGTCGCGGCTTCGACGTAGTCCACGCCGACGTCCGGGCGCTGCGAGCCCGGTTCCGGCAGCGCCCGTCTGTCGATCTTTCCGGTGCCGCCGACGGGGAACCGGTCGAGGACCATGATCACGGCGGGGACCATGTACGGGGGCAGCACGCCCGCGGCGTGCGCCCGCAGCGCGGTCACGACCGGGTTCCGGCCGTCGCGGCCGGTCACGTAGCCGACCAGGCGGGCGACGCCCCGGTCCTCGCGGCGGACGACCACGGCCGTGCCGACGTCCGGGTGCTGTTCGAGGACGGCCTCGATCTCGCCGAGTTCGATGCGGATGCCGTTGACCTTGACCTGGTGGTCCATCCGGGCGAGGATCTCCAGCGCCCCGGAGGCGTTCCACCGGCCCAGGTCGCCGGTGCGGTAGGCGATCCCGCCGCCGTGCGGGTCGGTGACGAACCGTTGCGCGGTCAGGTCGGGTCGGTTGAGGTAGCTGTCGGCGACCCCGGCGCCGGTGATGAGGATCTCGCCGGGCACACCCATGGGGACGAGGCCGAGGTTGGCGTCGACGACGCGGATCTGCCGGTTGGGCATGGGCCGACCGATCGGCACGTACGCGCCGCCCCAGCCCTCCGACGCGTCGAACCACGTGCACGCCACGGCGGCTTCGGCGGGCCCGTACGCGTTGATCAGGCGGGCGCCGGCGGCCATCCACCGGCGGGCCATGCGCGGCGGGACGGGCTCCCCGGCGAGGGTCACGCACGACATGCTCGGGCAGTCGGCCGGGTCGACGGCGGCGAGGTTCGTGGGCGGGCAGAACGCGTGGGTGGTCTCCTCCTTCGCGATCAGCTCCGTCAACCGGCGGGCGTCGAGCAGGTCGTCACGGGAGCAGACCACGACGCGGGCGCCGGAGGTCAGCGCGGTGTAGATCTCGCCCAGGGCGACGTCGAAGACCGGTGCGCAGCAGTGCAGCATCCGGCTGTCCGGGCCGACCGCGCACTCGTCGCGCATCCAGGTGACGAAGTTCGTCAGCTTGTCGTGGGTCAGCACGACGCCCTTCGGCGCCCCGGTCGATCCCGACGTGTAGATCACGAACGCCGGCCGGGAGGCTTCCACCACCGGCAGCTCGATCGCTTCGGCCGCCTCCACGGCGGCCCAGTCGTCGTCCAGGGCGACCACCCGTACGCCGTCCGGTCGGGGGATGCGTGGGGCGACCTCGCCGACGGTGAGCACGACCCGTGCGCCGTGGTCGGCCAGGAGCATCCGCATCCGCTCCGCCGGCCACGACACGTCCATCGGCGTGTACGCCGCCCCGGCCCGCAGCACCGCCAGGGTGGCGACGAGGGTCCGCATGCTGCGGTCCAGCGCCAGTGACACCACGTCCCCGACGCCGACACCGGCTGAGCGCAGGTAGCGGGCCAGCAGCTCCGATCGGCGTGCCAGCTCCGCGTACGTGACGACCTCGCCGTCGGCGACGCCCGCGACCGCGTCCGGCGTCCGGCGTGCCCACCGCAACACCAGTTCGTGCAGCGGCTCGTCCGGCACCGGGCGGACCGGGCCCCGGCCCCACGCGAGCAGCCGCTCCCGCTCGGCCGTGCCCAACAACGGCAGCCCGGACAACGGGGTCCCGGGTTCCCGCACGCCGGCCGACACCAGCGTGGCCGTCTGGTCCAGCAGGCCCCGCACCCAGTCCGCGGAGAAGCCCTCCGCCGCGTGGTCCGCCCGCAGCCCGGACCCGTCCGAGGCCACGCTCACCACCAGGTCGACGTCCACCGTCTCGGGGCCCACGGCGGCCACCGGGCCGTCGACCAGGGCCACCGCCACCGGACCCATCACGCCCGCGCCCGCCACCGGCGCGGTCCACGCCGCAGCCACCCGGCTCACCAGCTCACCGAACGCCGGATCGTCCGCCACCCCGACCCGCAGCACAGATCCACCCGAGGACAGGCCGAGGGCCACCTCCTCCTGGCCGGTGTACCGGGCCAGCACCCCGACGAGGCCCGCCAGCACCACCAGCCCGGCCGGCCCCGGGCCCGCCGGGCCGGGCAGTTCCAGCGTCCGCAGTCGCGACGCCGCCCGGGCCGGCCACACCAGCGGCCGCCGCAGGTCACCCATCAGGTCGAGGGCCTCGTGGTCGGCACCGGGCCCGGCGACACCCGTGGTCGGGGCCCGACCATCGACGAACCCGACGGACATGGGTCAACCTCCGATCAGGACCGGGCCACCCGCAGGGGGTACGGCCGGGTCACGAAATCCGGGAACCGGTGGGCGCGCCCACAACATGAGGAGCGCGGGGTGCGGGTTCAGTCGGTGGCGGCGGCCGGGGCGGGCCCCGTCTCGAGGAAGCGCAGCATGTGCGCGCCCAGCTCCTCGGCGAGGCTGAACGGGATCAGGTCGGTGCGGATGGTGATGCGCAGCAGGGCGTCGGTGTCCCGGGGGATCGCCTCAACGGTCAGCCCGCTCATCACCTCCCGCGCGTAGGGCTCGACGACCTCCTCGGTCCGGCAGCCGGGCAGTTCCAGCGGAAGGACCACGTTGTCCTGGTAGGCGAAGCCGGGGATGCTGGCGACCACCTCGCCGGGCAGGCCGACGGCCGGGTCGGCGGCGGTCTCCGAGAAGGGGATGTCCTGGGCGGCCATCAGCTCGTCGACGGTCTGCTGGACGTGCCGGAGCAGGTCCGTCTCCGGCCGGAACCGGACCCGGACGCAGTTCGAGTTGATCCGGGTGGTGAAGGCGGAGTCGAGGATGCGGCTGCCGCGCCTGGCCACGATCATCAGCAGGCCGATGTCGTCCTGCTGGTGGATGGCGCGCAGCGCGGAGGCGTACGCGGCGACGAAGTAGCTGGAGCGGCTGAACCGGCGTTCCCGGGCGGCCCGGTCCCAGCGCTGCACGACCTCGCCGGGAACGGTGACGATGTGTCCGGCCTTGGGGCCCCAGGCCAGCGCCTGCTCCAGGGGCGCCTGAGGTGCGCCCCGGCCCTGGCGGGGCAGGCCGCGCAGTTGTTCGCGCCAGTAGGTCCGCTGCGCTTCGAGGTCGGCGGCGTCGCGTAGCCGGGTGTACTCCTCGTACGACTGGCGCAGCGTGGGCGCGGGCCGGGCCCACACGGGGGCCGCTCCGGACAGCCGGGCGGCGTAGGCGTGGCTGAGGTCGCGCACGAGCAGCGCGTGGGACCAGCCGTCGAAGGCGATGTGGTGGATGCCCACGCCGAACAGGACCCGCCCGGTGGACTTCTCCCGGATGAGGGCGGCCCGCCAGTTGCGGCCCTGGGTGTAGTCGAGCGGCTGCTGCACGGCCTCGGCGAGCTGGTCGAGGGCTTCCTGCTCGCTGTTGGCGTCGGTGAGCAGTCGCAGCTGCGGCATTCCCGGGTTCGGCGGGACGAGCGCGACCGGCGGTTCGACGCGGCGGTAGCGGGCGTGCAGCGCCTCGTGTCGGCGGTGCACGTCGCCCAGCGCCGCCATCAGCGCCCGCAGGTCCAGCTCACCCTCGATCCACCAGGTGGTCGGGCAGACCAGTTCGAAGGGGAGCCAGACGCACTTGGCGACCGACAGGGTCAGCGGGACGGGCTTCGACGGGCCGGGGCGGCCGGTGGCGGGCGCCTCCGGTTCGGCCTTGGGGCGCCGGGGCGCGGTGGTCAGCCACTGGGCCAGCCCCTGCGGTGTGGGGGTGCGGTGGATCTGCGAGACGGGCACGACGACGTCGGCCGCCTCGTCGATGCCCGCCGCCACCGCCGCCGACTGCAGGGACGTGCCGCCGAGGTGGAAGAAGCCATCGCGCGCGCCGACCCGGTCCAGCCCGAGCACCGTCGCGAACACCCCCGCGACGAGGCGTTCGGAGTCGGTGGCCGGCTCGGTGTACGGCACGTCGAGGTCGGGGCGCTGCGAGCCCGGTTCGGGCAGCGCCCGCCTGTCGATCTTGCCGGTGCCGCCGACGGGGAAGCGGTCGAGGACCATGATCACGGCGGGGACCATGTAGGGCGGGAGCACGGCGGCGGCGTGCTCCCGTAGCTCGGCGGTGACGGGGAGGCGACCCTCGCGCCCGGTGACGTAGCCGACCAGCCGGGCGGTGCCGTGGTCCTCGCGGCGGGTGACGACGGCGGTGCCGACGTCGGGGTGCTGTTCGAGGACGGCCTCAATCTCGCCGAGTTCGATGCGGATGCCGTTGACCTTTACCTGGTGGTCCATCCGGCCGAGGATCTCGAGTGCTCCGGTGGCGTTCCACCGTCCGAGGTCGCCGGTGCGGTAGGCGACGCCGCCGCCGTACGGGTCGGTGACGAACCGTTGGGCGGTCAGTTCGGGACGGTTGAGGTAGTGGTGGGCGACTCCGGCGCCGGTGATGAGGATTTCGCCGGGCACACCCATGGGGACGAGGCCGAGGTTGGCGTCGACGACGCGGATCTGCCGGTTGGGCATGGGCCGGCCGATCGGCACGTACGCGCCGCCCCAGCCCTCCGACGCGTCGAACCACGTGCACGCCACGGCGGCTTCGGCGGGCCCGTACGCGTTGATCAGGCGGGCGCCGGCGGCCATCCACCGCTGCGCCATGCGGGGCGGGATCGGCTCCCCGGCGAGGGTCACGCACGACATGCTCGGGCAGTCGGCCGGGTCGACGGCGGCGAGGTTCGTGGGCGGGCAGAACGCGTGGGTCGCCTGCTCCTTCGCGATCAGGTCGGTGAGGCGGCGGGTGTCGAGGAGATCGTCGCGGGAGCTGACGACGACGCGGGCGCCGGAGGTCAGCGCGGTGTAGATCTCGCCCAGGGCCACGTCGAAGACCGGTGCGCAGCAGTGCAGCATCCGGCTGTCCGGGCCGACCGCGCATTCCTCGCGCATCCAGGTGACGAAGTTCGTCAGCTTGTCGTGGGTCAGCACGACGCCCTTCGGCGTGCCTGTGGAGCCGGACGTGTAGATGACGAACGCCGGCGCGGACGCCTCGACGATCGGCAGGTCGACGAGTTCGGCCGCCTCCACGGCGGGCCACTCGTCGTCGAGGGCGACGACCCGTACGCCGTCCGGTCGGGGGATGCGTGGGGCGACCTCGCCGACGGTGAGCACGACCGGTGCGCCGTGGTCGGCCAGCAGCACGCGCATCCGCTCCGTCGGCCAGGACACGTCCATCGGCGTGTACGCCGCGCCCGCCCGCATCACGCCCAGGGTGGCGATCAACGTCCACAGGCTGCGGTCCAACGCCAGCGACACCACGTCGCCGGCCCGCACACCCAGCGACCGCAGGTACCCGGCCAGCGCCCCCGAGCGGCGTTCCAGCTCCGCGTACGTCAGCACCTCACCGCCGGCGACGCCCGCCACCGCCTCCGGCGTGCGCCGCGCCCACTCCAGCACCAACTCGTGGATCGGCTGACCAGGCACCTCACGCACCGGGCCCCGGCCCCACGCCAGCAGCCGCTCCCGCTCCGCGTCCCCCACCAGCGGCAACCCCGACAGGCCAACCCCCGGCTCCGCCGATCCCGCCGACGCCAGCAGCACCACCTGGTCCACCAGGCCCCGCACCCACTGGGCCGAGAACCCGTCCGCCGCGTAGTCCACCCGTACCGCCGACCCGTCGCCCGCGACGGCCACCACCACATCCACGTCCACGGCATCCGGTCCCACCTCGGCCACCGGAGCGTCCACCAGCCCCACCACCACCGGGCCCACCGTGCCCGCGTCCGGCGCGACCGGCCCGGCCAACGCCGCACCCACCCGCGACACCAACTCCCCGAAACCGGGGTCGTCCGCGACGTCGATCCGCAACACGCCACCCGACGACAGCCCCACCACCACCTCGGCCTGGGCGGTGTACCGGGCCAGCACTCCCACGACACCGGCCAGCACCACCGCGCCGGGGGACCCCGCGCCCGCCAGGTCGGGCAGGTCCACCGTCCGGAACTCGGAGCCCGCCCGGGCCGGCCACACCGTCGGCCGGCGCAGGTCCCCCACGAGGTCGAGAACCTCGAAGTCGGTGCCGGTCCCGGCGACACCCGCGGCCGGGACCCGGCCACCAACGAACCCGACAGACATGAGCCAACCTCCGATCAGTCCCGGCGTCGCCCGAGGGGGCACGCCGGGAGGGGAAGAACCACGAACTCCGGGGACGCGGCCCGCGCGCCCACGGCCATGACGAGCAGTCCGGTGTGTACGGGGTGAACGGTCAACCGGCGGTGGGGGAGCCCGCCGGCCCGGCTTCCAGGAAGCGCAGCATGTGCCCGTTCAGCTCCTCGGCGAAGCTGTACGGCAGGTAGTCGGTGCGGATGGTGACGCGCAGGAGGGCGTGGTCGGCGCGGGGCAGCACCTCGACCGTGAGGCCGTTGGGCACCTCCCGGGCGTACGGGTCGACGACCTCCTCGGCCCGGCAGCCGGGCAGTTCCAGCGGAAGCACCACGTTGTCCTGGAACACGAAGGTCGGCAGGCTGGCGACCACCTCGCCGGAGAGCCCGGCGGCGGGGTCGTCGGCGGTCTCCGCGAAGGGCACGTCCTGGGCCCGCATGAGGTCGCTGATCGTCTCGTTAACCCGCAGGACGAGTTTGTCGTCCTCCGGCCCGTCGAAGCGCACCCGGACACAGTTGAGGTTCAGCCGGGTGGTGAAGGCGGAGTCGAGAACGCGGCTGCCCCGCTTGGCCACGACCATCAGCAGGCCGATGTCGTCCTGCTGGTGGATGGCGCGCAGCGCGGAGGCGAACGCCGCGACGAAGTAGCTGGACCGGCTGAACCGCTGTTCCCGGGCGGCCCGGTCCCAGCGCCACATGACCTCGGGGGTGACGGTGACGGTGTGCCCGGCCTTCGGACCCCAGGCCAGCGCCTGCTCCAGCGGTGCCGTGGCCTCGCCCCGGCCCTGGCGGGGCAGCCCGCGCAACTGTTCGCGCCAGTAGGCCCGCTGCGCGTCGAGGTCGGCGGCGTCGCGCAGGCGGGCGTACTCCTCGTACGACTGGCGCAGCGTCGGCGCGGGCCGGGCCCACACGGGGGCCGCGCCCGACAGCCACGCCGCGTAGGCGTGGCTCAGGTCCCGCACCAGCAGCGCGTACGACCAGCCGTCGAAGGCGATGTGGTGGATGCCCACGCCGAACAGGACCCGCCCGGCGGACTTCTCCCGGATCAGGGCAGCCCGCCAGACGCGGCCCTGCGTGTAGTCGAGCGGCTGCTGCACCGCCTCCGCCAGCTGGTCCAGGGCTTCCTGCTCGCTGTTGGCGTCGGTGAGCAGTCGCAGCTGCGGCATTCCCGGGTTCGGCGGGACGAGCGCCACCGGAGGGGCCGTCCGCCGGTAGCGGGCGTGCAGCGCCTCGTGCCGGCGGTGCACGTCGCCCAGCGCCGCCATCAGCGCCCGCAGGTCCAGCTCACCCTCGATCCACCAGGTGACCGGGACGACGACCTCCAGCGGCGACATCAGGCACTTCGCCACCTGCTGCGCGAGCGGAACCGGGCCGGGGCGCTGACGGGCCTGCGCGGCGGTCGAGCCGGCGTCCGTACGGCGGGGCGCGGTGGTCAGCCAGTGGGCCAGGCCCTGCGGTGTGGGGGTGCGGTGGATCTGCGAGACGGGCACGACGACGTCCGCGGCCTCGTCGATGCGCGTCGCGACCGCCGCGGACTGCAGGGAGGTGCCACCCAGGTCGAAGAAGCTGTCGCGCGTGCCGACCCGGTCGATGCCGAGGACAGTCGCGAACACCGCGGCGACGAGGCGCTCCTCGTTCGTCGCCGGCTCGACGAACTCCACCCCGAGGTCGGGGCGTTGGGTGTCGGGTGCGGGCAGGGCGTTCCGGTCGATCTTTCCGGTGCCGCCGACGGGGAAGCGGTCGAGGACCATGATCACGGCGGGGACCATGTAGCTGGGCAGCACGGTTGCGGCGTGGTCCCGTAGTTCGGCGGTGACGGGGGCGCGGCCGTTGCGTCCGCTGACGTAGGCGATGAGGCGGGCGGTGCCGTGGTCTTCGCGGCGGGTGACGACGGCGGCGCCGACGTCGGGGTGTTGGGCGAGGGTGGTTTCGATTTCGCCGAGTTCGATGCGGATGCCGTTGACTTTGACCTGGTGGTCCATGCGGCCGAGGATCTCGAGTGCGCCGGTGGTGTTCCATCGGCCGAGGTCGCCGGTGCGGTAGGCGAGGCCGCCGCCGTGGGGGTCGGTGACGAAGCGTTGGGCGGTGAGTTCGGGGCGGTTGAGGTAGCCGTCGGCGACTCCGAAGCCGGTGATGAGGATTTCGCCGGGTACGCCGGCGGGCATCAGGTCGAGGTTGGTGTCGACGACGCGGATCTGCCGGTTCGGCATGGGCCAGCCGATCGGCACGTACGCGCCGCCCCAGCCCGCCGACGCGTCGAACCACGAGCACGCCACGGCGATCTCCGCCGGCCCGTACGCGTTCACCACCCGCGTACCCGCCGCCAGCCACCGCTGGGCCAGCTGCGGCGGGACGGCCTCGCCGCCGAAGATGATGCAGCGCAGACCCGGGCAGGCGGCAGGGTCGAGCGGGGCGACGTTGGTGGCCGGTCCGAACGTGTGCGTGACGTCGTGCCGGTTGATGAGTTCGGTGAGCCGGCGCGCGTCGAGCAGGTCGTCGCGGGAGCAGACGACGACGCGGCCACCACCGGTGAGCGTCGCGAAGATCTCCCCGAAGGCGGCGTCGAAGACCGGTGCCGCCGAATGCAGCATCCGGCTGTCGGGGCCGATGGCGCACTCGTCGGTCATCCACGCCAGGAAGTTCGTCAGCCTCTCGTGCGTCAGCACGACACCCTTCGGCGTACCCGTCGAACCCGACGTGTAGATCACGAACGCCGGCGCGGACGCCGGCACCACCGGCAGCTCCACCGGCTCACCCGCCTGCACCACCGACCAGTCGTCGTCCAACGCCACCACCGACACCCCGTCGCCACCGGGAACCCGGGGCGCCACCGCACCGACGGTCAGCACCACCCGCGCGCCGTGGTCGGCCAACAACACGCGCATCCGCTCCACCGGCCACGACACGTCCATCGGCGTGTACGCGGCACCCGCCCGCAACACCGCCGTCGTCGCCACCAACGACCACAACCCGCGCTCCAACGCCAGCGACACCACATCACCGGCCCGCACACCCAGCGACCGCAGATACGCCGCCAGCACGGCCGACCGGCGATCCAACTCCCCGTACGTCAACACCTCGCCGCCGGCGACACCCGCCACCGCATCCGGCGTGCGCCGCGCCCACCGCAGCACCAACTCGTGGATCGGCTCACCCGGCACCTCACGCACCGGGCCCCGGCCCCACGCCAACAACCGCTCCCGCTCCGCGTCCCCCAGCAGCGGCAACGCCGACAGTCCCACCTCCGGTCCCGCCAACCCGGCGGAGACCAGCACCACGACCTGATCCACCAGACCCCGCACCCACTGCGCCGAGAAACCCTCCGCCGCGTAGTCCACCCGCAGCGCCGACCCGTCCGACGCCACGCCGACCACGAGGTCGACGTCCACCACGGCCGGCCCCGCGTCCGCCACCGGGGCGTCCACCAGCCCCAGCACCACCGGGCCCACCGGCTCCCGGCCCACGGCCACCGGCGCCGCCAGCGCCGAGCGCACCCGCCCCACCAACTCGGGGAAACCCGGATCACCCGCCACGTCCACCCGCAGCACCGATCCGCCGCCGCCGGACGACAGGCCCACCACCACCTGCTCCTGGGCCGTCCAACGGGCCAGCACCGCCACGAGCCCCGCCACCACGACGTCGCCGGCCGGCTCGACTCCCGGCGACCAGGAGGGCAGCACCCGGTGCACGGAGGCGGCCCGGGCCGGCCACACCGTCGGCCGGCGCAGGTCCCCCACCAGGTCCAGCGCACCGGCGTCGACCGCGCCGTCCACGGCCCGCGCACCATCGAACCCGACAGACATCAGCTCAACCTCCGATCGAAAGGGGGTGACCGGAAGGCGCGGGGCCTCGGTGCCGCACCAGCGGGCGCACCCCGGTCGGCGCGGCAGGGGCGGTTCGCGGGCGCCGCGGCCGATTCGGGTGGCCGGGACCGCGGTGCGACCAGGACAGGGTCACCGTCCGGATTCCGGCCCGCCACCACGTCGTCGATCGAAAGGAGCAGGTCGGTGCCCGATCCGATCACCGGCGCCTCCCGTCCATCCGGGGCGCCGCGCACCCACATTCGTCCCCCGTCCGGTGCAACGAAAAAGGGAACGACGAACCGATGGGGCCCGACCCTACGAAGCGCGGTGGAGCGGCGTACACCCCTAGAGATGCACACGTCGACCCCTAGCGCGACGGCCGCAGATTCCGACCGGGGGCCACCGAGGAAACGTCCGGAGTAATGACCGGCCGCAGGGCCACGTCCGGTGTTGCCGCCGCCGGATCGGCAATTTGCGCTGGTCAGTGTGGTGTCTGCCGGGGATGGATGATCAGGATCTCGGCCGGATGCCGCGACTTTTCGGCGAAAGCACACGCCGCTATATCTTTTCTATAGTGGATGGTTGGTGCCCTCCGAGAGGGTCGGTGCACGAATGTCCGGTTTCGACGGAGAATGGTCCCAGGATCTTCTTCGAAAACGGCTATTCGGTCAGCGCGGGTCCAGGGTTCGGGTCGGAGAATTGGCGATCCGGGCGGCGAAAAGGGCCGCCCGCGGTCGGCTGACCGGCCCATCCCGGGGAAATGAGGATTGACTATGCTTTCCCGATCATGACCCAGTCGGTGGCTGGCAATTCAGCCACCGACCGTTGGTGTGCACCATGCCAAAAGCAGCGCTGACCACAAGTCAGCCCGCTATCCGGCCGGTCCAGCAAGGGACCGTCCGGTCGGTGCACGCGGTACGCCCGACTCTCGTGGCCGAGCGGCCTCATCAGGACCGGGAGCGCACGCATCCGTCCACGTTCTCCGCTGTTCGTGGTCGTTGCGCACCCGGACTCCGTGCCACCCCGAGGCCCTTTGTGGGCCGGCATGTCAGGAGATCCAATGGATGGACCTATCCAGGTGCAGGTGTTCGCTCACGACGGGGTGGTCCTGGCCCGGCCACCGGACCCGGTGACGACCGCCGGCAGCCGCTATCTCGCCGGTGCGGGCGCCGCCCTGTACAACGGGCTGGACATGATCACCGGTCTCCACCTGACCCTCCCGCACCAGGCGTCGGCCATTTGCAGCACCGGTTCCAGCGCGGACAAGTCGCTGCGTCTGCTCAGTCGGTGCGGTCTCAAGACGCCGAGTGATCTGCGCGAGTTCCGCTCCGGCGCGCAGGCGGTGCAGTTCGCCCGGGACGCCGCCGAGCGGGGCGAGACGCTGGAGTTCCAGTTCCCCCCGCACGATCCGCAGCTGCGGGCCGCCCGCGCCCGGGTTTCCCCGGACCTGTTGGCCCGCCTCAACAACAAGACCACGTTGGAAACACTGATCGCACCGGAATACCTGCCCCGTCGCCAGGTCGCCAGCCCCGCCGAGGTGCGCCGCATCGTGCAGCAGGACCGGCGGCCGGCGGTGGTCAAACCGGCCGGCGTCGAGGTGTACAGCGGAATTGCGATCTTCACCAGGCGGTTGCAGGACCGGCGGCACCGGGCACTGTTCAACCAGCTGGAACAGGTCAGCGATCGGTGGATCGTCGAGGAGGAGGTGCCCTTCCGGACGATCTGGGGACTCCAGTTCGGCGTGACGGAGAGCGGAGCGGTGCAGTACTTCGGTGCGTCCGTACACCTGCCGCAGCCCACCTCGACGTGGGTCGGTTGTGTGCTGGACGACGACCAGCCGCCGGCGGAGCTGATCGAAGCGCTGACCGTAGGGGTCCGAAAGGCCAGTGCTCTCGGGTACCGGGGGTACTGCTCCTTCGACGCCGGGATCGGTCGGGACGGCGAGCTGCGGGTCATCGACCCGAACTTCCGGGTCAGCGGGGCCACCACGTCGGTGCTGCACCGCAGCTCGCTGCTGGGGCAGCACCCGTGCGCCATGACCACGTTCTTCTCGCTGCGCCCCGGCGTCGACGCCGAGCCGATCCTCGCGCCGTTCATCGACCGGGGGCAGTTCGTCGCGTTCATGCACCACGACCCGGCGGAGACGGACAACGGCCCGCTGCCGGCGACCATCGTCGGCATGGTCGGCGCCTCGGACCGGTACGCCTGCGGGGTGCTGGTCGCGCAGATCCAGCGGGCGCTGGGCGGTTGACGCGTCGTCCCCCGGGCCGTGGTGACGGTCCGGGGGCGGCCCGCCGGTGGCCACAGCGGCGTCCGTCCCGTGCCGGGCGAAACTCCGTGCGCGGTCGCCGGCCCCGCGTCCATGATGAGGATCATGAGCGTACGCGTCGACGATCCGGTCCGCCCCGGTGAGAGCCGGCTCCCCGACGGGCGGTTGCTCGGCTGGGCCGAGTGGGGGCCGCCGGACGGTGTCCCGGTGCTGCTGTGCCCGGGGGCGGCCACGAGCCGGTGGCTCGGCTTCGGCGCGGACGTCGTCGACGCGCTCGGGGTGCGTCTCGTCTCCGTGGACCGTCCCGGTCTCGGCAGCTCGACCCCCGCGCCCGGCCGGACGGAGATCGGCGGCGCGGTGCTGTGGACCCGTGCCGAGCCGATCCTCCGCGCCCTGCTCGGACGACGGCCCACCTGAGCCGGGGTGCCGGCCGTGGGCGGGTGCCGGCCGCTACATGCCGGCGAGCGCGGTGCGCACGGCGGACTCCGGGACGTCGGCGACGAGTTCGGGCCCGGCTGGGCCGTCCAGGACGAAGGACAGGCCCGAGGTGGCCTTCTTGTCCCGCCGCATCAGCGCGACCAGCTCGTCGTGGTCGACGCCGCCGGGCAGCGCGGTGTCGAGGCCGTAGCCCGCCACCACCTCGTGGTGCTCGGCCACCCGGTCGGCCGGGACGCGGCCGAGGACGCCGGCGAGCCGGCCCGCGAAGACCGTGCCGACGCCGACCGCCTCCCCGTGCCGCAGGCCGAAGTCGGTGGCCCGCTCCAACGCGTGCCCCAGCGTGTGACCGTAGTTGAGGATGTGCCGTAGACCGGAGTCGCGCTCGTCGGCGGCCACCACCCGCGCCTTCAGCGCCACGCAGGCGGCGATCTGCTCCGCCACCGGGCGGTCGCGCAGCTCGCCCGCGCCGATGAAGTGCGCCCGGGCGATCTCCCCGTAGCCGTTGCGCCACTCCCGCTCCGGCAGCGTGCCCAGGTGCTCGGTGTCGCAGAGCACCGCCCGGGGCTGCCAGTACACCCCGACGAGGTTCTTGCCCTCCGGCAGGTTGACCGCGGTCTTGCCGCCGACGCTGGCGTCGACCTGGGCGAGCAGCGAGGTCGGCAGGTGGATCACCGCGACGCCCCGGTGGTAGAGGCCGGCGGCCAACCCGACCACGTCCGTGGTGGTGCCGCCGCCGCAGGAGACGACCGCGTCGGCGCGGGTCAGCCCGAACTCGGCGAACGCCCGGCAGAGCTGCTCGACCGTGGCCAGGTTCTTGTCGTGCTCGCCGTCGCGGGCCGGCACCACCCGGTGCGGCACACCCGGGTCGGGCGTCCACTCCGGCGGCCGGGCCGAGACCACCACGACCCGGCGCGCGCCGATCCGCGCCACCTCCGCCGGCAGCCGGTGACGCACACCGGGGCCGATCAGCACCGGGTACGCGCGCTCGCCGAGCGCCACCTCGATGCGGGCCGGCTCGGCGGGGGCGCAAGGGTCAGGTGCACACGCGTGCATGTGGCTGCTGCCTCCTCGGGACGACGGGCACCGGCGCGGCCGCGAGCGGGCGTTCCCGGACCATCGACAGGCGCAGCGCCAGCGCGGCCAGCGAGTCGACGTCCGGCCCGATGCCCCAACGGTCGTGGGTGAGCTGGGCGTGGTGCGCCAGCAGGAAGCCCGACGGCGTCGCCGGGTGGTTCCGGCCGACCACGTCGGTCACCCGGTCCAGGTAGCGCTGCCAGGCCACGGCGACCTCCCCGCACAGCGGCAGGTCGCCGGCCGCCAGGACGATCTTCTCCGCGCCGGCGTCCGCCTGCGCGGCCAGGTCCCGCCGCTGCGCGCCGGTGAGCCGCTGGCTGCGCTCCTGCCAGTGCAGGAAGAGGAACGCCAGCCGGTCGGCCGCCGGCACCAGCCCCGTCAGGTACCGCAGGTGCGCCACGGCCAGCGGCAGCTCGACGCCGGCCAGCCAGGGAGTGTCCCCGCCCAGCAGGGCCAGGGCCAGGTCACTGCCCGCCGACGCGAGCGGACCGCCCCGGGCGGCGTCGCGCACCACGTACCGGTCGGCGGCGAAGGACACCCCCGGGTCGTACGCGAGCAGCCGCGCCCGTACCACGTCGAGCGCGGCCGGGGCGGCGTGGAAGCCGAGGCTCACGTGTGGCCCGGCGGGGGAGCCCGCCGGGTCGAAGAACCACTCCATGCCCGGATCGGCCCGGCGGGCGGCGGCGACCAGAGCGGTGAGGACCCTTCCGACCAGCTCGGTCACCCGCGTCTCCGGGCACCCGTCGGCCGGCACGGCCGAGCGGGCGAACAACCAGCAGCGTTCCAACGACGGCACCTCGGCTGACGGGCGGGTGGAGCACAGGACTCGACGGTCTGCGGGGGTCGCCCCATCATCGACCTGCGGCCCGTCCCACCACCGGATCAGCGGTCCGAACTGGGGACGACTTAGGGGGTGACAGGGGTAGGACACCGGCAGGGTGCTCGGAAGACTTGGGCCGCTACGGCGAGCGGGGTCTACGCCGCGGATGAGAAGTCTCGCCGACGGACGGATGTGGTGACATGCTTCGGAGCGACCTGATCCAGCCGTTGTCCGATCTGATCGAGGCGCACGCCGCCAGGTTGGGGAGCAAGGTCGCGTTCCGCGACGACCGCCGGGCGGTCGGATACGCCGACCTGGCGGCGCGGACCCGTCGGCTGGCCGGTCATCTGGCGGCGTCCGGGGTGGGGCGGGGCGACCGGGTGGCCTTCTGCCTCGGCAACCGGGTGGAGACGGTGGAGACCTGGCTGGCCGTGACGCGGGCGGCCGCGGTCGGCGTACCGGTGAACCCGCACAGCACCGACGCGGAACTGGCTCACCTGCTGGACGACTCCGGCGCGGTGCTGGTGGTCACCGACCCGCGGCACCTCGACCAGCTGCTGCGGCTGCGCGCCGACCGGCCGGCCCTGCGGGTCGTGGTCACCGGGGACGGCCCGCTGCCCGCCGGCGTCACCGCGTGGCGGGACCTGGTCGACACCGAGCCGGGTGTGGACGCCCGCGACGACCTGGGCCTCGACGAGGTCGCCTGGATGCTCTACACCTCCGGCACCACCGGCCGGCCCAAGGGCGTGCTCTCCACGCAGCGCACCTGCCTCTGGTCCGTCGCCGCCTGCTACGTGCCGATCCCCGGGCTCACCGACGCCGACCGGGTGGTCTGGCCGCTGCCGCTGTTCCACAGCCTCTCCCACATCGGGTGCGTGCTCAGCGTGACCGCCGTCGGCGCCACGGCCCGGCTCATCGACGGCTTCTCCGCCGACGACGTGCTGCGCGCGGTCGACGAGGACGAGGCCACCGTGCTGGCCGGGGTGCCGGCCATGTACCACCACCTGGTCACCGCCGCCCGGGAGAGCGGCTTCCGCGCCCCGGCCCTGCGGGTCTGCCTGGTCGGCGGGGCGATCACCACCGGCGCGCTGCGCCGGGCGTTCGACGAGGTCTTCGACGCGCCGCTGCTCGACGCGTACGGCAGCACGGAGACCTGCGGCTCGATCGCCGTCACCCGGCCGGACCAGCCCCGCGTCGAGGGTTCCTGCGGGCGCGCGGTGCCCGGCGTCGAGGTACGCCTGGTCAGCCCGCAGACCGGCCTGGACGTGCCGGCCGGCGCCGAGGGTGAGGTCTGGGTCAGCGGGCCGAGCGTCATGCTCGGTTACCACGGCCTGCCGGAGGTCACCGCCGCCGCCCTGCGCGACGGCTGGTACCGCACCGGTGACCTGGCCCGCCGCGACGCCGACGGCAACATCTTCGTCACCGGGCGGCACCAGGAACTGATCATCCGGGGTGGCGAGAAGATCCACCCGGCCGAGGTGGAGGAGGCCCTGCGCGGGGTGCCCGGCGTCGCCGACGTGGCGGTGACCGGCCGGCCGCACGACGTGCTCGGCGAGGTGCCGGTGGCGTTCGTGGTGCCCGGGCCGGAGGGCTTCGACCCCCGGGCCGGGTACGCGGCCTGCCGGGAGAAGCTCTCCTACCACAAGGTCCCGGAGGAGCTGTACGAGATCGGGCAGGTGCCCCGTACCGCCTCCGGCAAGGTCACCCGCCGGCTCCTGCTGGACCGACCGGCGCGGCTGCGGGCGGTCAACGGCAGCCACCACGAGGCGCTGAGCGTGCTCGCCTGGCGGCCGCTCGACCTGGCCGCCGTACCGCCGGTCGAGGCGCCCGTCCTGACGGCCGCGCAGGCCGCCGCCGCCCCGGCCCGCCACTGGGCGCTCGTCGGTCGCGGGAGCGAGGCGTTGGTGGAGCCGCTGCGCGCGGCGTCGCCGGGCGACCGGTTCCGGCCCCACCGTGACCTGGCCGCCCTGCGCGACGCCCCGGACGTGCCCGACGTGACGGTGCTGCTGGTCGAGCCGGCCGACGGTGTCGCGGCGGGCCTCGCCGACCGGCTGCGCGGCTGGCTCGACGACGACCGGTTCGCCGGCACCCGGCTGGTGCTGCTGACCGGCCCGGCCGGCGCCGCCGCCGCGAGCGACGCGCCCGGTGACACGGCCCTCGGGAGCGTCGCCACCGCGTCCGGCGTGGCGGCCGGACGGTCCGAGCCCGATCCGGCGGCCGGCGCGGTCCAGGCCCTCGGCCGCAGCCTGCAGGCCGCGTACCCGGACCGGATCGTGCTGGTCGACCGCGACGCCGGAGACGGTTCCACCGCCCTGCTCCCCGCCGTGGTGGACGCCGGCGCCGCGCAGGTCGCGCTGCGGGCCGGCGCCGCCCTGCACGCGGTCCTCGTGCCCGCCCCCGCGGCCGTGCCGGCGCGGCCGGTGACCGTTGCCGACCCGGACCGCCCGGTCCTGATCACCGGCGCCGACGGGGCGACCGGCGCGGCGCTGGCCCGACACCTCGTCGCCGCGCACCGCGTCCGCCGGCCGAGGCTGCTCCACGTCGGCGCCACGCCCGGGGCCGACCTGGCGGACCTGGTCGCCGAACTCGTCGCCGCCGGCGCCGACGCCGCCGCGGTGCCCGCCGACCGGGCGGGCGACGAGCCGCCCGGTGGGGTCTTCCTCTGCCCGTCCGACGACGACCTGACCGGCGACGAGGCCGTGGCCCGGCTGCTCGGCCTCGCCGGGACGCTGGACGCCGCGACCCGGCACCCGGCAGCCGCGTTCACCGTCCTCGCCCCCTCCGCCCTGCTGCTGGGCGCCGCCGGCCAGGAGCGGGCCGCCTCGGCCGTCGGCGCCCTGCACGCCCTGGCCGCCCGCCGCCGGGCCGCCGGTCTCCCGGCCCGGGTCGTCGGCACGACCGCGCGCGCCGGCCGGGAGCCGTCGCCCGCCACCGCCCGCCCGGGGGAGGGCGGCGGCGACGCGCGGGCTGCCGTACGCGCCGACCTCGCCGCGTTCGACGTGGCCCACGACGGCGACGACCTGGTCCTGCTCGCCCGTCCGGCGGGCCACGCCGACGCCGCGCACCCCGCCTGGCGTACGCCCGTCGCGGCGGCTCCCGACGCCACGGACGACCGGGACGCCGCCGAGTTGCGCCGCCGGCTGGCCGGGCTGAGCACCGCCGAGGGGGATCGGCTCCTGCTGGACCTGGTCCGCGCCGCCACGGCCGAGGTGGCCGGCCTGCCCGGGCCGGCCGCGGTGCGCCCCGGCCGCGCCTTCAAGGAACTCGGCTTCACCTCGGTCAGCGCGGTCGCCCTGCGCGACCGGCTGGCCCGGGCCACCGGGGTACGGCTCTCCGCCACGGTCGCGTTCGACCGGCCCAGCCCGGACGCTCTCGCCCGGCACCTCGCCGCCCGGCTGCGCGGCGGCACCGGGCAGCCGGGCCCTGCGGCGGACCGGCCGTCCGCACCGTCCACGGTGGACGACCCGGTGGTCGTCGTCGCCATGGCCTGCCGGCTCCCCGGCGGTGTCGCCTCCCCCGAACAGCTGTGGGACCTGGTCGACGAGGGCCGCGAAGGGCTCACGGAGTTCCCCACCGACCGGGGCTGGGACCTGGCGCACCTGTTCTCCGACGACGCCGACCGTCCCGGCACCTCGTACGTCCGGGTGGGCGGCTTCCTGACCGACGCGGCGGACTTCGACGCGACCCTGTTCGCGATCAGCCCGCGCGAGGCGCTGGCCATGGACCCGCAGCAGCGGCTGCTGCTGGAGACGTCCTGGGAGCTGTTCGAGCGGGCCGGCATCGACCCCACCTCGCTGCGCGGCAGCGCCACCGGGGTCTTCACCGGCGTCATGCACCACGACTACGCCGCGAACCTGCGCCAGGCGCCGCCCGGCACCGAGGGCTACCTCGGCGTCGGCACCGCCGGCAGCGTCGTCTCCGGTCGCGTCGCCTACGCGCTGGGGCTGGAGGGGCCGGCGATCACCGTCGACACGGCGTGCTCGTCGTCGCTGGTCGCGCTGCACCTGGCCGCCCAGGCGCTGCGCGCGGGCGACTGCTCCCTCGCCGTGGCCGGCGGCGTGGCGGTGATGGGCACCCCGCAGGCGTTCGTGGAGTTCAGCCGGCAGCGCGGGCTCGCCCCGGACGGCCGGTGCAAGGCGTTCGGCGAGGGCGCCGACGGCACCGGCTGGTCCGAGGGCGTCGCCGTGCTGCTGCTGGAACGGCTCTCCGACGCCCGCAGGCGCGGACACCCCGTCCTCGCCGTGCTGCGCGGCTCCGCCGTCAACTCCGACGGCGCGTCCAACGGGCTCACCGCCCCCAGCGGGCCCGCCCAGGAGCGGGTCATCCGCCGGGCGCTGGACGCGGCCGGGCTCTCCACCGCCGACGTGGACGTCGTCGAGGCGCACGGCACCGGCACCCGGCTGGGCGACCCGATCGAGGCGCAGGCGCTGCTCGCCACGTACGGGGCGGGCCGCGGCGACGCCGAACCGCTGCGGCTGGGCTCGCTGAAGTCCAACCTCGGCCACACCCAGGCCGCCGCCGGGGCCGCCGGGGTGATCAAGATGGTGCTCGCGATGCGGCACGGAAAGCTGCCCCGCACCCTGCACGTGGACGCCCCGACGTCGGAGGTGGACTGGTCCGCCGGCGCCGTCGAGGTGCTCACGGAGGCCCGCCCGTGGCCCGAGGTGCGACGCCCCCGCCGGGCCGGCGTCTCGTCGTTCGGCATCAGCGGCACCAACGCCCACGTCATCGTCGAGGCGCCTCCCGCCGACCAGTCGTCGTCCGGAGCTGCGGACCGGCAGTCGTCGCCCGGGGCGGCCTCCGTCAGCCGGCGGCCGCCGGTGCCGTGGCTGCTCGCCGCGGCCACCGGCGAGGCGCTGCGTGACCAGGCGGCCCGCCTGCTGACCTGGCTCGACGGGCCCGGGGCGGACGCCGACCCGGCCGACGTCGGGCACGCGCTCGCCACCACCCGCGCCGCTCTCGAACACCGGGCCGTGGTGCTGGCCGGCGATCCGGCCACCGCCCGGACGGCCCTGACCGCGCTGACCCGGGGGGAGCCGGACCCGGACGGGCCGACCGTGCTGACCGGCCGGGTCGTCGACGGCCAGCTCGGCCTGCTCTTCGGCGGGCAGGGCGGCCAGCGCGCCGGCATGGGCCGTGAGCTGCACGCCGCGTACCCGGTCTTCGCCGACGCCTTCGCCGCCGCCTGCGCCGAACTCGACCGCTGCCTCGCCGGCCACGCCCCGCACCCCGTCGCGGACGTCGTCCTCGCCGCCGAGGGCGGCGAACTGGCCGACCTGCTCGACCAGACCCTGTACACCCAGCCTGGGCTGTTCGCCTTCGAGGTGGCGCTGTACCGACTCCTGGAGTCCTGGGGGGTACGCCCCGACGCGGTGCTCGGCCACTCCGTCGGCGAACTGGCCGCCGCGCACGTGGCCGGGGTGTTCCCCCTGGCCGACGCGGCGGCGCTCGTCGGCGCCCGGGCCCGGCTCATGCAGCAGCTGCCCGCCGGGGGCGCGATGGTCGCCGTCGAGGCCGACGAGGCAGAGGTCGCCGCGCACCTGACCGACCGGGTGGGCCTCGCCGCCGTCAACGGCCCCACCAGCGTCGTCGTCTCCGGCGACACCGACGCGGTGCTGGCCGTCGCGGCCACCCTGCGCGCCGCCGGGCGCCGTACCAGCCGGCTGCGGGTGTCGCACGCGTTCCACTCGCCGCGCATGGAGCCGATGCTCGACGAGTTCCGTGCCGTGGCGGCCGGCCTCACGTACCGCACCCCGCACCTGCCGGTGGTGTCCAACCTGACCGGCCACCCCGTCGACCCGGCCCGGCTCTGCTCGCCCGACTACTGGGTGGCGCACGTCCGGGGCACCGTCCGCTTCCACGACGGCGTACGGGCCCTGCACGGGCAGGGCGTCACCACCTTCCTGGAGATCGGCCCGGCCGGTGTGCTCACCGCGATGGCCCAGGACTGCCTCGTCGCCGAGGCCGACGAGCTGGCCTTCGTCCCCGCCGTCCGGGGCACCGCCGGCGAGGCCGAGGCGCTGCTCGCCGCCGTGGCGCGGCTGCACGTCCGGGGCGTTCCCGTGGACCGCGCCGCCCTCGCCGGCCCCGGGCCGCACCGCCGCGTCGACCTGCCCACGTACGCCTTCCAGCGCCGGCACTACTGGCTGCCCGCCTCGGCCGTGGCCGGCGGCCCGGTCGGCGTCGGGCTGGCCGACGCCGGGCACCCGCTGCTCGGCGGCGTGCTGCCGGTCGCCGGCACCGGGCAGGTGGTCTGCACCGGGCAGGTCTCCGTGGCCACCCAGCCGTGGCTGGCCGCCCCCGGTGACGACACCGCCGCGCTGCTGCCCGCCACCGCCCTGCTGGACATGCTCACCCACCTCGGCGAACAGCTCGGCACCCCGACGGTGGAGCGGCTGCGCGTCCCCGAGCCGGTGCCGTTGCCCGCCGAGCCGACCCTCGAGGTGCAGGTCGGCGTCTGCGCTCCGGACGAGCACCGGCGCCGGGTGGCGCACTGCCACGTCCGGGCCGGTGAGGGGCAGCCGTGGCGGGAGGTCGCCGAGGCCGTGCTCGGCCCGGTCGACCCGGAGAGCGGGCGGGGCGCCCTCGCCCCGACCTGGCCGCCGACCGGGGCCCGGCCGGTGGACCTGACCGCCCCGCAGCACCGCGCGCTGGCCGGGGAGCTGGCCCGGGCCGCGTGGGTCGCCGCCGACCGGCTCTTCGTCGACGTACGCCTGCCCGAGGACGCCCGGGACCCGGACGCCGAGCGGTACGGCGTGCACCCGCTGGTGCTGGAGGCGGCCCTGCGCCTGCTCCCGCTCGCCGACTTCGCGCCCGGCGCCGGCGTCGACGCCGCGCCCGCCGCCCGGCTGCTGCCCACCGAGTGGGCGGGGGTGCGCCGCCACGCCACCGGGGCGCACGCGCTGCGCGTCTGCCTCGCCCCCGCCGGGGCGGACGCGGTGACGCTGAGCGCCGTCGACGACGCGGGCGTGCCCGTGCTCGACGTGGACCGGGTGGTGCTGCGGACCGTGGACCTGCCGTCCGCCGACGCGCCGACGCCTCCGGCCGCGCCCGCCGGGCTGTACGCCGTCGACTGGCTGCCCGCGGCGTTCCCGGCGACGCCGGCGCCCTCCTGGACGCTCGCCGACGGCACGCCCCCGGACGGGCCGCTGCCGCCGCTGCTGGTGCTGCGGGCCGGCGACGGCGAGCCGGGCCGGTCGGTGCCCGACCGGGCGCACGCCGTCGGCCTCACCGTGCTCGGCGTGCTCCAGAGCTGGCTGGTCGACCCCCGCGCGGAGACCACCCGCCTGGCCCTCGCCGTCCGCGACGGCGACCCGGTGCACGCGCCGGTGACGGGGCTGGTCCGGGTCGCCCAGGCCGAGCAGCCCGACCGGTTCCTGCTGCTCAGCCTCGACGCCGCCGACGACGCCACCGTCCGTTCCGCGCTGGCCGTCGCCGGGGACGAGCCCGAGATCGCCGTCCGCGACGGCCGTGTCCTGCTGCCCCGGCTCCGCCCGGTCGCCCAGCCCCCGGCCGGTACGCCGCAGGCGGCGCTGGCCGGCGGCACCGTGCTGGTCACCGGCGGCACCGGCGGGATCGGCCGGCACGTCGCCACCCACCTCGCCACCGTGCACGGCGTCGCCGAGCTGGTCCTGGTCAGCCGCACCGGCCGGGCCGGCGACTGGACGACCGCCCTGACCGACGCCGGCGTCACCGTCCGGGTGGTCGCGGCCGACGTCGCCGACCGGGCGGCGCTCGCCGAGGTCGTCGCCCCGCTGGCCGACCGGCTGGTCGCCGTCGTGCACGCCGCCGGGGCCACCGACGACGCCCTGCTCACCGACCTCGACCCGGCCCGCTGGGAGCGGGCCCTGCGGTCCAAGGTGCACGGCGCGTGGCACCTGCACGAGCTCACCGCCGGCCTCGACCTGGCCGCGTTCGTGCTCTTCTCCTCGGCCGCCGCCACCTTCGGCAGCCCCGGCCAGGGCAACTACGCGGCCGGCAACGCGTTCCTCGACGCGCTCGCCGCGCACCGCCGCGCCCAGGGGCTGCCGGCGACCGCCCTCGCCTGGGGGCTGTGGGCCGCCCAGGACGGGATGGCCGGCCGGCTCACCCCGGCGGACCTGGCCCGGCTCGCCCGGGGCGGCACCCGCCCCCTCGACACGCCCTCCGGGCTGGCGCTGTTCGACGCCGCCCTGCACGTCGACCGGCCGGCGCTGGTGCCGATCGGGCTCGACCTGGCCGCCGTGCGGACCTCCGGCGAGGTGCCCGCCCTGCTGCGGGCGCTCCTGCCCCCGCCGCCCCGCCGGGCCGTCAACGCCGACGCCGCGCCCGCCTCCGCCAGGGGCTTCGCCGACCGGCTGGCCGAACTGGCCGAACCCGACCGCGCCGCCCTGCTGCTGGACCTCGTACGCACCCGGTGCGCCACCGTGGTCGGGCACACCGGCCCCGACGACGTCGAGCCGCGCCGCCCGTTCAAGGAACTCGGCTTCGACTCGCTGATGGCGGTGGAGCTGAGCAACCGGCTCACCGCCGTCACCGGCGTCCGGCTCGCCCCGCACGCCGTGTTCAACCACCCCACCCCCGAACTGCTCGCCGCGCACCTGCACGCCCGGCTGCTCGGCACCGCCGCCACCGAGGTCACCGACGCGAGCACCGTCGCCCTGGACGAGCCGGTCGCCATCGTCGCCATGGCCTGCCGGTTCCCCGGCGGCATCGGCTCCCCGGAGGAGCTGTGGCGGCTGCTCGACGCGGGCGCCGACGTCATCGGCGACCTGCCCGGCGACCGGGGCTGGCCGCTGGCCGACCTCTACGACCCGGTGCCCGGCACGCCCGGCCGGACGTACGTGCGGGCCGGCGGGTTCCTCACCGGCATCGCCGACTTCGACGCCGCGTTCTTCGGCATCAGCCCCCGCGAGGCCCTCGCGATGGACCCGCAGCACCGGCTGCTGCTGGAGACCTCCTGGGAGGCGCTGGAACGCGGCGGCATCGACCCGGCCACCCTGCGGGGCAGCCGCACCGGCGTCTTCGCCGGCACCCACGGGCAGGACTACGGCGACCAGGTCGCCCCCGGTGTCGTCTCCGACGACGGCGAGGTCACCGCCGACGAGGGGCACCTGCTCACCGGTACGGCCGGCAGCGTCCTCTCCGGCCGGGTCGCGTACGCGCTCGGGCTGGAGGGGCCGGCGGTCACCGTCGACACCGCCTGCTCGGCGTCCCTCGTGGCGCTGCACCTGGCCGTCCAGGCGCTGCGTCAGGGCGACTGCGACCTGGCCCTGGCCGGCGGCGTGTCGGTGATGTCCACTACCGCCGGGCTGACCGGCTTCAGCCGTCAGCGCGGTCTCGCCGCCGACGGGCGGTGCAAGGCGTTCGCCGAGGACGCCGACGGCTTCGGCATGTCCGAGGGCGTCGGGATGCTGGTGGTGGAGCGCCTCTCCGACGCCCGCCGCCGGGGCCACCCCGTGCTCGCGGTGGTCCGCGGCTCGGCGGTCAACCAGGACGGCGCCTCCAACGGGCTGACCGCCCCGAACGGGCCGTCGCAGGAACGGGTCATCCGGGCCGCGCTGGGCGCCGCCGGGCTGAGCGCCGCCGAGGTGGACGTGGTGGAGGCGCACGGCACCGGCACGTCGCTCGGCGACCCCATCGAGGCGGAGGCGATCCTCGCCACCTACGGGCAGCGCCCGGCCGACGCCCCGCCGGTGCTGCTCGGCTCGGTCAAGTCCAACCTCGGGCACACCCAGGCCGCGGCCGGCGTGGCCGGGGTGCTCAAGATGGTCCTCGCCATGCGGCACGGCCGGCTGCCCCGCACCCTGCACGCCGAGCGCCGCAGCTCGCGCATCGACTGGGACTCGGGCTCGCTGGAACTGCTCACCGAGGCCCGCCCGTGGCCCGTGGCGGACCGGCCGGCGCGGGCCGGTGTCTCGTCGTTCGGCATCAGCGGCACCAACGCCCACGTCATCGTCGAGGCGGTCGCCGAAGCGACGCCGACCCCGGACGCCGACGCCGCAGCCGCGCCGCCGGAGGCGTACGCGCTGCCGTGGCTGCTCTCCGCGCGTAGCCCGGAGGCGCTCGTCGGTCAGGCCCGCCGGCTGCGGGAGCACCTCGCCGAGCGGCCCGACCAGCGGCCCCTCGACGTGGCCTGGTCGCTGGCCACCAGCCGGAGCACCTTCGACTCCCGGGCGGTGCTGGTCGGCGCCGACCCGGACCGGATCGCCGCCGCCCTCGACGCGCTCGCCGAGGGCCGTCCCGACCCGGCGGTGACGCGGGGCGAGGCCCGGCCCGCCGGCCGGTGCGTCTTCGTCTTCCCCGGGCAGGGCTCCCAGTGGCTCGGCATGGGGCTGGACCTGCTCGACCAGGCCCCGGTGTTCGCGGAGCGGATGGCGGCCTGCGACGCGGCGCTGCGGCCGTACCTGGACTGGTCGCTGCTGGACGTGCTGCGCCAGGCGCCCGGCGCGCCCGGCCTCGACGAGGTCGACGTGGTGCAGCCGGCCCTGTTCGCGATGATGGTGTCGCTGGCCGAGCTGTGGCGCTCGTACGGCGTGCAGCCGGCCGCCGTGGTCGGCCACTCGCAGGGCGAGATCGCCGCCGCCTGCGTCGCCGGGGTGCTCTCCCTGCCCGACGCCGCCCGGGTGGTGGCGCTGCGCAGCCGGGCGCTGCGGGCCCTGGCCGGGCACGGGGCGATGGCCTCCGTCGCGCTCCCCGCCGACACGGTCCGCGACCGGATCGCCCGGTTCGGCGACCGGATCTCGGTCGCCGCCGTGAACGGCCCGGCCGCCGTCGTGGTGTCCGGCGAGCCGGCGGCGGTGGAGGAACTCCTCGCCGAACTGGCCGGCGAGCAGGCCCGGGTCCGGCGGATCGCCGTCGACTACGCCTCGCACTCCGCCCAGGTGGAAGGCATCCGCGACGAGCTGGCCGAGGTCCTGGCGGGCATCGCCCCCGGCCCGGCGGCCGTGCCGCTCTTCTCCACCACCGACCTGCGCTGGCTCGACGGCGAGGAGATGGGGCCGGACTACTGGTACCGCAACCTGCGGCAGCCGGTCGAGCTGGAGCAGGCGGTCCGTTCGCTGGCCGCCCAGGGCCACGACACGTACGTCGAGTGCAGCCCGCACCCGGTGCTCACCGTGGGCATCGAGGAGACCCTCGCCGACCACGACGGCGAGAGCGTGGTGGTCGGCTCGGTGCAACGCGACCAGGGCGACCGGGCGCGGTTCCTGCTCTCCCTGGCCCAGCTGCACGTGTGCGGGGTCGCAGTGGACTGGCGGCCCGCGCTGGCCGGCGGCCGGCGGGTCGACCTGCCCACGTACGCGTTCGCCCACCGCCGCTACTGGCCCCGGCCCGTCTCCGGCCCCGGCGACGTCGGCGCCGCCGGCCTGGACGCCGCCGGGCATCCGCTGCTCGGGGCGTCGGTCGCGCTGGCCGAGGCGAGGGGCCACCTGTTCACCGGCCGGCTGTCGACCGACGCGCAGCCGTGGCTGGCCGACCACCGGGTCACCGACAGCGTGCTGGTGCCCGGCACCGGCCTGGTGGAACTCTGCCTCCGCGCCGGCGACGAGATCGGCCTGCCGCTCCTCGACGAGCTGGTCATCGAGGCCCCGCTGACCCTGCCCGCCGACGGCGCGACCCAGGTGCAGGTGACGGTCGGCGCGGGCGGCGACGACGGCCGCCGTCCGGTGACCGTGCACTCCCGGCCCGCCGACGGCCCAACCGCCGGCCCGTGGACCCGGCACGCCACCGCCACCCTCTGCGCCGACCAGCCCGCCGCGTCGCCGCAGCCCACCACGTGGCCGCCGCGCGACGCCCGCCCCGTCGACCTGACCGGCTTCTACGCCGGCCTGGCCGCCGACGGCTACGCGTACGGGCCGGCGTTCCAGGGGCTGCGCGCGGTGTGGACCAGCGGCGACGAGGTCTACGCCGAGGTGGAGCTGCCGGCGGCCCAGCGGATCGACGCCGACCGGTACGGCCTGCACCCCGCCCTGCTCGACGCCGCCCTGCACGCCGCGCACTTCGGCGGTCTCGCCGAGGCCGGGGCCGGCCGACTGCTGCTGCCGTTCGCCTGGAACGGCGTCACCCTGCACGCCACCGGCGCGACCGCCCTGCGGGTGCGGCTCACCCAGGTCGGGCCGTACGCCATCGCGTTGACCGCCGCCGACCCGACCGGCGCTCCGGTCGCCGAGGTGACCGCCCTGACGATGCGGCCCATCTCCGCCGCGGAGCTGGCCGTCACCGACGACCGCGCCACCCGCGACGCCCTGTTCCGGCTCGACTGGACGCCCCTGCCGCCGGTCGACGCGGCCACCCCGGTCGACGCCGTGGCCGTCGCCCCCGGCCTGGACGGGTTCGGGCTGCACCCCGGGCTGGACGGGCTCGCCGACGCCGTCGACGCGGGACTGGCCCTGCCCGGGGCCGTGCTCGTGCCGCTCGACGCGGAACCCGCACAGCCCACCCCCCGCGCGGCGCGCCACGCCGCCGTCCGCGCCCTCGACCTGGTCCGACGCTGGCTCACGGAGCCCCGCTGGGCGGCGTCGCGGCTGCTGCTGGTGACCCGGGGCGCGGTGGCCGTGCACCACGCCGGCGAGGTGACCGACCCGGCCGCCGCGGCGGCGTGGGGGCTGGTCCGCTCCGCCCAGTCGGAGAACCCGGACCAGGTCGTCATCGTCGACGTCGACGGCGACGGGATCGGCCCCGACCAGGTCGCCGCCCTGTTGGCGGCGGCCGAGCCGCAGGCGGCGCTCCGGGGCGGCACGGCGTACGTGCCACGGCTGGCGCGGGCCGGGTCGGCGGGCGAACTCGCCGCGCCGCCCGCCGCCGCGTGGCGCCTGGACGCGCCGGTGCGGGGCAGCCTGGAGAACCTCACCCTGAGCCCGACCGACGCCGCCGACGCCGTTCTCGGCCCCCGCGACGTGCGGGTACGCGTCCGCGCCGCCGGCCTGAACTTCCGCGACGTGCTCAACGCGCTCGGTCTCTACCCCGGCGACGCGGGACCGCTCGGCGGCGAGGGCGCCGGCGAGGTCGTCGAGGTGGGCGCCGAGGTGACCGGCCTGCGGCCCGGCGACCGGGTGTTCGGCGTGTTCGTGGGCTGCTTCGGGCCCGTCGCGGTCACCGACCGCCGGCTGCTGGCCCCGATGCCGGCCGGCTGGTCGTTCGTCGAGGCCGCCTCCGTGCCGGTGGTCTTCCTGACCGCGTACCACGGCCTGGTCAACCTGGCCGGGCTCAGCCGGGGCGAGTCGGTGCTGGTGCACGCGGCGGCCGGCGGCGTCGGCATGGCCGCCGTGCAGCTCGCCCGGCACCTCGGGGCCGAGGTGTACGCCACCGCCAGCCCCGCCAAGTGGGACGCCCTGCGGTCGATGGGCATCGACGAGGACCGCCTCGCCTCGTCCCGGACCCTCGACTTCGAGACCCGGTTCGCCGAGGCCACCGGCGGACGGGGCGTCGACGTGGTGCTGGACTCGCTGGCCCGCGAGTTCGTCGACGCCTCGCTGCGGCTGCTGCCGCGTGGCGGGCGGTTCGTCGAGATGGGCAAGACCGACATCCGCGACGCCGCCCGGGTCGCCGCCGACCACCCGGGGGTGGCCTACACCGCCTTCGACCTGACCCTGGAGGACCCCGACGAGGTGCAGCGCATGCTCGTCGTGCTGCTGGGGCTCTTCGAACGGGGAGCGCTCAGCCCGCTGCCCACCCAGGTGTGGGACGTCCGCCAGGCGCCGGAGGCCTTCCGGCACGTCAGCCAGGCCCGGCACGTCGGCAAGGTGGTGCTCACCATGCCCCGGGCGTGGGATCCCGACGGCACCGTGCTGCTGACCGGCGGGACCGGAACCCTGGGCGGGCTGGTCGCCCGGCGACTGGTCGAGACGCACGGCGTACGGCGGCTGCTGCTGGTCAGCCGCCGCGGCGAGTCGGCACCCGGCGCGGCCGAGACGGTCGCCGAGCTGCGCGCCCTGGGCGCCGAGGCCACGGTGGTGGCGGCCGACGTGGCCGACCGGGACAGCCTGGCCCGGGTCCTGGACGCGGTACCGGCACGGCACCCGTTGACCGCGGTCGTGCACCTCGCCGGGGTGCTCGACGACGGCATCGTCACCGCCCTCACCCCGCAGCGCGTCGACACGGTGTTCGCGCCGAAGCTCGACGCCGCGTGGCACCTGCACGAGCTCACCCGCGATCTCGATCTGGCCGGGTTCGTGCTGTTCTCCTCCGGCGCGGGCGTCTTCGGCGTACCCGGTCAGGCCAACTACGCGGCGGCCAACGCGTTCCTCGACGCGCTGGCCCTGGCGCGCCGGGCCGAGGGCCTGCCGGGCCGGTCCTTCGCCTGGGGGCTGTGGGAGCAGGCCAGCGAGATGACCGCCAAGCTGGACCGGTCCGACCCCCGGATCACCGCCCGGGACGGGCAGCTCGCGATCCCGTCCGATTTGGGGATGGCCCTGTTCGACGCGGGCCTGCGGCTGGCCGAGCCGGTGCTGGTGCCGACCAGGATCGACATCGCCGCGCTCGGCGAACGGGTCGAGCGGCCCCCGGCCCTGCTGCGCGGGCTGATGCGACGGGAACGGCCGAGCGCCCGGTCGAGCGCCCCGACCGGCGGCGGGCGCACCCTGGCCGACGAGCTGGCGGCACTGGCCGCGCCCGACCGTCACGGCCTGGTGGTCGACCTGGTACGCGAGCAGGCGGCGAGCGTGCTCGGGCACGGCAGCCGCGCGGCCGTCGCCCCCGGCCGGGCGTTCAGCCAGATCGGCTTCGACTCGTTGACCGCCGTCGAGCTGCGCAACCGGCTGACCACGGCGACCGGCCTGCGCCTGCCGGCAACGCTGATCTTCGACTACCCGGACCCGAACGAGCTGGCCACGTTCCTGGTGTCGCAGCTGGCGCCGGACACCGGCCCGGCGGACCCGCCGGTCCTCGTGGACCTGGAGAACCTGGAACGGTCGCTGACCGAGGCCAGCGTCGAGGCGGAGCTGCACGCCCAGATCGGGTCCCGGTTGGAGGTGCTCATCGCCAAGTGGCGCACGATGCGCGCCGGCTCGGGCGGCGATCCCGACCTCGACCTCGAACTGGCCAGCGACGACGACCTCTTCGACCTCATCGACTCCGAACTCGGTCTCTGATGGCCCTCCGGCCGCCCCGCACGGCGCGAGCCGTCCCCTCCGACACCGTGTCCGACCGACCCGCGAGGAACCGATAGCGATGCTGATGACCGACGTCCTGATCGTGGGCTACGGCCCCGTCGGTGAGATGCTCACGATCCTGCTGGCGCAGCGAGGGCTCACCGTCACGGCGGTCGAGCGCTGGGCCACCCCGTACAACTTCCCGCGCGCGGTCTCGTACGACGGGGAGGCGAGCCGCATCCTCGCCGCCGCCGGCGTCGCCGACCGGCTCGGCCCGGTGGTCGAGTCGTCGGGCGAGTACACGTTCAAGAACGGCTTCGGCCGGACCCTGCTGCACGTCAAGGTGACCGGCGACGGCCCGATGGGCTGGCCCGACTCGGTCTCCTTCTACCAGCCCGGGCTGGAGGCGCTGCTCGCCGAGCGGGGAGCGGAACTGCCGGGCGTGACGGTGCTGCGCCCGTACCAGGTGACCGGCCTGGTGGAGCACGACGACCGGGTCGAGGTCACCATCGCCGGGCCGGAGGGCGAGGAGGTCCACGCGGCCCGCTGGGTCGTCGGCTGCGACGGGGCCAACAGCTTCGTCCGGGAACACCTGGGCAGCGGCGTCACCGACCTCGGCTTCACGTACGACTGGCTGGTCTGCGACGTGGTGCCGCACGAGGCGCGCGAGTTCAAGCCGAACAACCTCCAGGTCTGCGACCCGGCGCGCCCCCGCACGGCCGTGTCGGCCGGTCCGGGGCACCGGCGCTGGGAGTTCATGCGGGTGCCGGGGGAGAGCCGGGAGGAGTTCGAGACCGTCGAGAGCGTGTGGCGGCTGCTCGGCCTCTTCGACATCACGCCCGACAACGCGACCCTGGAGCGGTACGGCGTCTACACCACCCAGGCGTGCTCGGCCGACCGTTGGCGCTCCGGCCGGATCCTGATCGCCGGCGACGCGGCGCACGTGATGCCGCCGTTCATGGGCCAGGGCATGAGCTCGGGTTTCCGGGACGCCATCAACCTCGCCTGGAAGCTCGACCTGGTGCACCGCGGCCTGGCCGACGAGGCGCTGCTGGACACCTACCAGGAGGAGCGCTGCGCGCACGTGCAGCACGCCATCCGGATGTCCATGGACTCGGGCACGGTGATCTGCGAGACCGACCGCACCGCCGCGGCCGGCCGGGACGCCGTCATGCTCGCCGAACTACGCCGGCGCACCTCCCGGCCGCGCACCCGTTCCCTGCTGGAGCCCCTGGCCGGCGGGGTCCTGCACGGCCGTACGGCCGACGCCCCCGGCACCGGCGCGGGCATGCCGATGCCGCAGGGGCGCGTCGAGGTCGACGGTCGCGCCGGGCTCTTCGACGAGGTCGTCGGCACCGGCTTCGTCCTGGTCTGCGCCGAGGACCCCGACGGCCTGCTCGACGCGGAGGCCCGGGCCTTCCTGGACTCGCTCGGCGCCCGGGTCGTCCGGGTCGTCCCCGCCGGCGCGCCCGCCCCCGGGCCCGGCGCCACGCCGACCGCCTTCGACCTCGACGACGTGTACCTGTCCCACCTCAAGCGGTACGACGCAGTGGCGGTGCTCGTCCGGCCCGACTTCTACGTCTTCGGCACGGCCGCCGACCCGGCCGGTGTGCCCGCGCTCGTCGAGGACCTGCGTCAGCAGGTCCGGCGCGGCTGATCGGCATCCATCCACCGGAAGGAACCCACATGTTCGAGAACCTGAAGATCGCCGGCCGGGCGATCCGCACGGTCTTCACCGCCGACCCCATCACCCGGGTCCGGCGCTTCTACGAGATCCAGTCGCCCGACGTGGAGTTCGCGGCCCGCCGTACCCACTACATGAACGTGGGCTACTGGGAGGACGGGGTCACGGACCTCGACACGGCCGCCGAGGCGCTGGCCGACAAGCTGGCCGACGCCGCCGGGCTCAAGCCGGACGACACCGTGCTCGACGTGGGCTTCGGCTACGCCGACCAGGACTTCAAGTGGCTGCGCGAGCGCCGGGTCGCCAAGGTGTACGGCCTGAACATCACCCCGCACCACGTCGAGGCGGCGCAGCGGCGGGCGCAGGAGGAGGGGCTCGCGGACCGGACCGACTTCCGGCTGGGCAGCGCCACCGAGCTGCCCTTCGAGGACAACACCTTCGACCGGGTCGTCGCCCTGGAGTCGGCCTTCCACTTCTACCCGCGCAGCGCGTTCTTCGCCGAGGCGCTGCGGGTGCTCCGCCCGGGTGGCGTGCTGGCCACGGCCGACATCATCCCGGTCAGCGGGGACGTCGTGCGGGCGGCCATCCAGTCCGGCCCGCTGAGCTTCGTCAAGTTCAGCATCCCGAAGGAGAACTGGCACGACCGGGACACGTACCGGCAGGAGCTGGTCGAGGCCGGCTTCGCCAACCCGGAGGTGCACTCCATCAAGGACCGCACCTGGGAGGGCTGGCGGGCGTACATGGCGGGACGGACCAACGACCCCGAGTTCCGCGCCGTCGTCAAGCCCGCCGTGCGCAAGAGCATGGCCGCGCACTGGAAGAACCAGGACCTCATGAAGCGCGAGATGGCGCAGCTCGACTACGTGATCGCGGTCGGCCACAAGCGGTGACGCCCCGCACGGACGAGGGGCCCGCCGACCGGTCGCGACACCGGTGGACGGGCCCCTCGGCCGTGGAGATCAGATGGCCGACGCCCCGGTCAGGGCCGTCGAGATGGCCCGCAGGACCGCCGGCTGGTGCTCGGCCAGGAAGAAGTGCCCGCCCGGGTAGACCTTGAGGTCGAACGGCCCGGTGGTGTGGGTCGACCAGGCCTTGGCCTCCTCGACCGTCGTCTTCGGGTCGTCGTCGCCGGTGAAGGCGGTGATCGGGCAGCTCAGCGGCGGACCCGGCCGGTAGGTGTAGGTCTCCGCGGCCCGGTAGTCGCTGCGGATCGCCGGCAGCGCGGCCCGCAGCATCTCCGGGTCCCCGAGGACGGCGGAGTTGGTGCCGCTCAGCTTCCGGACGTCGGCCAGCAGGCCCTCGTCGTCGAGCAGGTGCACCGTCTCGTGCCGCGCCTGGGACGGCGCCCGGCGTCCGGACGCGAACAGGTGCGCCGCCGCGCCGCCGTCCTGCTCGATCAGGCGGGCGAGCTCGAAGCCGACGCTGGCCCCCATGCTGTGCCCGAAGATGGCCACCGGCTCGTCCAGCCACGGCCGCAGCACGGTGTGGACCTCCCGCGCGAGCTGGTGGATGTCACCGATGCACTTCTCGTGGCGCCGGTCCTGCCGGCCCGGGTACTGGATCGACAGCACCTCGACGGCGGGGGAGAGGCTGCGGGAGACGGGAAAGTAGAAGCTGGCCGACCCGCCGGCGTGGGGCAGGCACACCAACCGCCTGGCGCCACCCGGAGCCGGGTGGAAGCGTCGCACCCACAAGCCGTTGTCGGTATCTGGCGTGGTCATCCCTTGGCGGTCCTTCCGGCGGCTGCGGTTCCCGACCGGATCGACACAGACCCGGTCGAGGCGACGCTAGTGCGACGGGTGGGGACCGGACACCCCTAGCTGGCCCGTTGCCTGGTTAGGGGTTGTCCGCGCTCGCGCACACCCAATAACTTCTCCCCGCAGATGGGGATCTGCGTGGCTCTCGGCCGAGCGAGCCGAACGACAGATACAGGTGTCGCCTGAGACTTCTGCGCATTCGTACCGTCGCTTACGTCGAGTCTCCGCCGTGAATCGCGATGGGCTGGGTTGATGGACACCGAAGAGAAGCTCCGGGAGTACCTGAAGAGAGTCACCGCCGACCTGCGGCGGACCCGGCAACGGCTCCGGGACGTCGAGGCCGAGGCGCAGCAGCCGATCGCGATCGTCGGCACGGGCTGCCGGTTCCCAGGCGGGGTACGCACGGCCGAGGAGCTGTGGGAACTCGTCGCGGCCGGCGGCGACGCCATCGCCTCCTTCCCCACCGACCGCGGCTGGGACCTGGACACGCTCTACGATCCCGAGCGCTCCTGGCCGGGCACCTCCTCGGTCCGCGAGGGCGGATTCGTGCCCGACGCCGCCGAGTTCGACCCCCGGCTGTTCGGGGTCTCGCCGCGCGAGGCCCTCGCGATGGACCCGCAGCAGCGGCTGCTGCTGGAGACGTCGTGGGAGGCCGTCGAGTCGGCGGGCATCGACCCCACCAGCCTGAAGGGCGCCCGCGTCGGGGTCTTCGCCGGCATGACCCACAGCGGGTACGCCCACCCGCCGGAGACCCCGCCGGCGGGCGTGGAGGACTACCTGGGCCTCGGCAACGCGGGCAGCATCGCCTCGGGGCGGGTGGCGTACTCGTTCGGGTTCGAGGGGCCGGCGGTGACGGTGGACACGGCGTGTTCGTCGTCGCTGGTGGCGTTGCACCTGGCGGTGCAGGCGTTGCGCTCCGGGGAGTGCGACCTCGCCCTGGCCGGCGGCGTGACGGTGATGCCCACCCCGGCGGTGTTCGTCGACTTCACCCGGCAGGGCAACCTGTCCCCGGTGGCCCGGTGCCGGGCGTTCGCCGACGCGGCGGACGGCACGGCCCTCGCCGAGGGCGTCGGGATGCTGCTGGTGCAGCGCCTGTCGGACGCGCAACGCGACGGCCGTCGGATCCTGGCGGTGGTACGGGGCACGGCGGTGAATCAGGATGGTGCGTCGAACGGGTTGACGGCGCCGAATGGTCCGTCGCAGCAGCGGGTGATCCGTCAGGCGCTGGCGGGTGCGGGGTTGTCGGCGGCGGACGTGGACGTGGTGGAGGCGCACGGCACCGGTACGACGTTGGGTGATCCGATCGAGGCGCAGGCTCTGCTGGCGACGTACGGGCAGGGTCGGGATGTGCCGCTGCTGCTCGGCTCGGTGAAGTCGAACATCGGTCACACGCAGGCCGCTGCGGGGGTGGCGGGCATCATCAAGATGATCTTGGCGATGCGGGCGGGTGTGGTGCCGGCGACGCTGCATGTGGATGCTCCCTCGTCGCACGTGGACTGGTCGTCGGGTGCGGTGGAGTTGGTGACGCAGGCGCGCGAGTGGCCGGCGGTGGAGCGTCCGCGTCGGGCGGGCGTGTCGTCGTTCGGCATCTCGGGGACGAACGCGCACGTGATCCTGGAGCAGCCGGAGCCCGAGACCGAACCCGAGGCCGAGGCGGAGCCGGTGGCGGGCCCCGTGGGGCTGCCGGTGCCGTGGGTGGTGTCGGGGCGCTCGGAGCGGGGTCTGGCGGGTCAGGCCGCGCGGTTGGCGTCGTTCGTGCGGGACCGTTCCGTATCGCCGGTGGATGTGTCGTGGTCGTTGGCGACGACTCGGGCGGCGTTGGAGCACCGGGCGGTGGTGTGGGGCGCGGACGTCGACGAGCTGGTCGCCGGCCTGTCGGCGGTCGCCGAGGGCGGGCCGGCGGTGTCGGGTGTGGTGTCGGCGGGTCGTCGGGCGGTGTTGTTCACCGGTCAGGGTTCCCAGCGTGCCGGCATGGGTCGGGAGTTGTACGAGGCGTTTCCTGTCTTCGCGTCGTCCTTCGACGCGGTGTGCGCTGGGTTTGACGGGCATCTGCCGCGTGCGTTGCGGGAGGTGGTGTTCGCCGAGGCGGGCTCGGCCGAGGCCGCTCTGGTGGATCAGACGGTCTTCGCGCAGGCCGGTCTGTTCGCGGTGGAGGTGGCGTTGTGGGAGTTGCTCGCGTCGTGGGGTGTGCGGGCGGATTTCCTGGCGGGTCACTCGATCGGTGAGGTGACGGCCGCGTACGTGGCGGGGATGTTGTCGCTTGCCGATGCGTGTGTCCTGGTGGCGGCGCGGGGTCGGTTGATGCAGGCGTTGCCGTCCGGTGGGGTGATGGCGGCGGTCGGTGCGTCGGAGGTCGACGTGCGGGAGGTCATCGACGCTGCGGGTGCGGGCGTGGACATCGCGGCGGTGAACGGTCCGGCGTCGGTGGTGGTCTCCGGTGCCGTCGACGAGGTGGCTTCGGTGGTGGCGACCGCCCGCGAGCGGGGTTGGCGGGTCAAGGAACTGTCGGTCAGTCACGCGTTCCATTCGCGGTTGATGGACCCGATGCTGGCCGAGTTCGCCTCGGTGGTGGCGGGCCTGTCGTGGCAGGCGCCGAGGATCCCGATCGTGTCGAACGTGACCGGTGCGGTGGCGGACGCCGCAGAGATCACCGACCCCGGCTACTGGGTGCGGCACGTGCGACAGCCCGTCCGGTTCGCCGACGCGGTGCGTACCCTGCACCAGCAGGACGTGACGCACTTCCTGGAGGTGGGCCCGGACGCCGTGCTCACCGCGATGGCGCAGGACTGCGTCGAGGCGACCGGCGACGTCCGGTTCACGGCCACGCTGCGTGCCGGCCACCCCGAGCCCGACACGCTGCGCACCGCCCTGGCCGAGCGGTACGTCACCGGCGGCCACGTCGACTGGGCCGGGTACCTCACCGGCGCCGGGGCCCGGCCCCGCACCGTCGCCCTGCCCACGTACGCCTTCGACCACCAGCGCTACTGGCTCAACGTCACCACCGCCGGCGCGGGGGCGCCCGGGCTCGGCGTCCGCCCCGTCGACCACGCGCTGCTCGACGGCGCCGTACGCGTGGCGGACGACGACGTACGGGTCTTCGGCGCCGAACTCTCCGCGCGGACCCACCCGTGGCTCGCCGAACACGTCGTCTGGGACTCGGTCGTGGTGCCCGGCGCCGCCCTGGTCGAGATGGTGCTGCACGCGGGCGCGCAGGTCGGCTGCGACGCGCTGGACGAGCTGACCCTGGAGGCGCCGCTGGCGCTCGCCGAGCAGGGCGCCCGGTCGGTGCAGGTGAAGCTGGGCACGGCGGACGAGGAGGGACGCCGGCCGGTCACCATCCACTCGCGGGCCGCGGCCGACCCGGACGGGGAGTGGGAGCGCCACGCGGCGGGCGTCCTCGCACCCGCCGCACCGCAGCCCGGCGGCTCCGAGCCGTCGCCCTGGCCGCCCACGGCCGCCACCGTCGTCGCGGTCGACGAGGTCTACACCGAGCTGTCCCGCCTGGGCGTCGAGTACGGCCCGCTCTTCCGTGGCCTGCGCGCCGTCTGGCGTGCCGACGACGAGGTGTGCGCCGAGGTGGCGGTGCCCGACGGCACCGAGGTCACCGGCTTCGGCATCCACCCCGCACTGCTGGACGCGGCGCTGCACGTCGTCGGCCTGCTCGACTCCGACCAGGAGGCCTCCGGCGTACGGCTGCCCTTCGCCTGGACCGGCGTCACCCTCTCGGCGGTCGGCGCGACCGCGCTGCGGGTGCGTGCCCGGCGCAGCGGCGGCGGCGTCACCCTGACCCTGACCGACCCGGCCGGCGCCCCCGTCGCCCGGATCGCCTCCCTGGTCTCCCGCCCCGTGACCGCCGAGCAGGTACGCGGCGCCGGCGCGGGCGTCGACTCGCTGTTCGACGTCGCCTGGCAGGCCGTGCCGGTGGGCGCCCCGGCGACCGGGCGCGCGGTGCTCCTCGGCGACGCCCCGGCCGACCTGTCGGGACTCGCCCGGTACGGGCTCACCGAGCTGGCCGAGGCGGTCGACGCCGGCCAGCTCGACCCGGGGCTGGTGCTGCTCGCGGCGTACGCCGACGACGAGCGCGCCCCGGTCCCTGCCGCGACCCGGACCCGACTCGCCGCCGTGCTGACCGCCGTGCAGGGCTGGCTCGCCGACGACCGGCTGGCGGAGCGGCGGCTGGTCGTGCTGACCCGGGGGGCCGTCCCCGCCGGTGACGGCGGCCGGACGACCGACCTGCCCGGCGCCGCGGTCTGGGGCCTGCTGCGCTCGGCCCAGGCGGAGCACCCCGACCGCTTCGTGCTCGTGGACCTCGACGAGGCGCGGCGACCGGAGCCCGGCACCGTGGACCTGGTGGCCCGCGCGGTCGCCACGGGCGAACCCCAACTGGCGGTCCGGGACGACCGGGTGCTGGCGCCCCGGCTCACGCCCGCGGTCCTCGACCCGGCGCTGGCCGCCGAACTCGACCCCGACGGGACGGTCCTGCTCACCGGGGCCACCGGCGCCCTCGGCGGCCTGCTGGCCCGGCACCTGGTCGCCAGGCACAAGGTGCGCCACCTGCTGCTGGTCAGCCGGCGCGGGCCGGACGCCCCCGGCGCGGCGGAGCTGCTGACCGAGCTGACCGAGCTGGGCGCGCAGGCCCGGTTGGTGGCCGGCGACGTGGCGGACCGGGACTCCCTCGCCGCGCTGCTGGCCGGCGTCCCCGCCGAGCACCCGCTCACCGGCGTGGTCCACGCCGCCGGTGTCCTCGACGACGCGGTGATCTCGGCGCTGACCCCCGGGCGGGTGTCCGCCGTGCTCTCCGCCAAGTCCGACGCCGCCTGGCACCTGCACGAGCTGACCCGGGGGCGGAACCTGGCGGTGTTCGTCCTCTTCTCGTCGGTCGCCGGCGTCCTCGGCGGCCCCGGGCAGGGCAACTACGCCGCCGCGAACGCGTTCCTGGACGGCCTTGCCCAGCACCGGCGCGCCGCGGGCCTCGCCGCCACCTCCCTGGCCTGGGGGTCCTGGGCCGCCGACAGCGGGATGACGGGCGCCCTCGACGCCGCCCAGCGGCAGCGGATGAGCCGCAACGGCCTCAGCCCGCTCGACACCGACCAGGCGCTGCGCCTCTTCGACGCCAGCCTGCGCGGCGGCCGCCCCCACCTGGTGCCGGCGCTGCTCGACCCCGCCGCGCTGCGCCGCCAGGCCGACGCCGGCCAGCTCCCGGCGCCGCTGCGCGGCCTGGTCCGGGCCAGGCGGCGCGTCGTCGACGGCGGCGGCGACAGCGGGCCGTCCTTCGCGCAGCGCCTGGCCGGCACGCCCGAGGCCGAGCGCGGCCGGCTGGTGGAGGACCTGGTCAAGGCGCAGGTCATCGAGGTGCTCGGCTACCCGCCGGCCACCGTCGTGCCCTCCGGGCAGACGTTCACCGGCCTCGGCTTCGACTCGCTGACCGCGGTGGAGCTGCGCAACCGGCTGACCGCCCTCACCGGGATCCGACTGCCGGCGAGCCTGATCTTCGACTGCCCCACGCCCGCCGCCCTCGCCGACTTCCTGCTGGTCGACGCCGCCCCGCCGGCGCCCGAAGCGGGCCTGCTGGCCGAGCTGGACCGGCTGGAGGCCGCGTTCGCCGCGACCGGGCCGGAGGAGCTGGAACGACTGGCCGGCGACGACGAGACGCGGACCGCCGTGGCGGTCCGCCTCCGCGCGCTGGTCACCAGGTGGAGCGACGCCACGGACCGGCCGGCGGACGTCAGCCAGGCCCTCGACGACGCCTCGGACGACGAGCTGTTCGACTTCATCGACCAGAAGTTCGGCCGATCCTGACCACGAGTCCGCCGCTTGCCCCTTAGCGACAGGTGATCAACCCGATGGCGAACGAAGCCAAGCTCCGCGAGTACCTCAAGCGCGTCACGGCTGACCTGCACGAGACCAGCGAACGCCTGAGGGCCGTCGACGAGCAGAACCACGAGCCGATCGCGATCGTGGGGATGGGCTGCCGCTACCCGGGCGGGGTGCGGACCCCCGAGGCGCTGTGGCGGCTGGTCGAGTCCGGCGTCGACGCCGTCACGCCCTTCCCGGCGGACCGGGGCTGGGACGTGGAGAACCTCTACGACCCCGACCCGGACGCGCACGGCAAGTCGTACACCCGGGAGGGTGGCTTCCTGCACGACGCCGGCGAGTTCGACGGCGGCTTCTTCGGCATCTCCCCCCGCGAGGCGCTGGCGATGGACCCGCAGCAGCGGCTGCTGCTGGAGGTCGCCTGGGAAGCGGTCGAGCGGGCCGGCATCGCCGCCGACTCGCTCAAGGGCAGCCGGACCGGCGTCTTCACCGGCGTGATGTACCACGACTACGTCTCCCGCCTGAACGGCGTGCCGGAGGAGGTCGAGGCGTTCGTCGGCACCGGCAACCACGGCAGCGTCGTCTCCGGCCGGATCGCGTACACCTTCGGATTCGAGGGCCCGGCGGTGACCGTCGACACCGCCTGCTCGTCCTCGCTGGTGGCGATGCACCTCGCCGTGCAGGCCCTGCGCTCCGGCGAGTGCACGCTCGCGCTGGCCGGCGGCGTCACCGTCATGTCCAGCCCCGACACCTTCGTCGGCTTCAGCCGCCAGCGCGGCCTGTCCCCGGACGGGCGCTGCAAGTCCTTCGCCGCCGCCGCCGACGGCACCGGCTGGAGCGAGGGCGCCGGCCTGCTGCTGCTGGAACGGCTCTCCGACGCCCAGCGCAACGGCCACCCGGTGCTCGCCGTCGTACGCGGCACCGCCGTCAACCAGGACGGCGCCTCGAACGGCCTCACCGCGCCGCACGGCCCGTCGCAGCAGCGGGTGATCCGCCAGGCCCTCGCGAACGCCCGGCTCTCCCCGGCCGACGTGGACGCGGTGGAGGCCCACGGCACCGGCACCCGCCTCGGCGACCCCATCGAGGCGCAGGCGCTGCTCGCCACCTACGGCCGGGACCGGGCCGACGACCAGCCCCTCTGGCTCGGCTCGATCAAGTCCAACCTCGGGCACACCCAGGCCGCGGCCGGCGTCGCCGGCGTGATCAAGATGGTCATGGCAATGCGCCACGGCGTCCTGCCGCGGACCCTGCACGTCGACGAGCCGTCCCCACACGTCGACTGGTCGGCCGGCGCGGTGAGCCTGCTCCGCGAGCCGCGCCCGTGGCCGCGCGCCACCCGGCCGATGCGGGCCGGCGTCTCCTCCTTCGGCGTCAGCGGCACCAACGCCCACGTCATCGTCGAGGCCCCGCCCGCGCCGCAGCCGGCCACCGGCACCGTCGTCGGCCCCGACCCGCTGCCGTGGGTCGTCTCCGCGCGCAGCACCGCCGCGCTCGGCGCCCAGGCCGACCGGCTGCGCTCCTGGCTCGCCGACCACCCCGACGCCGCGCCGGCCACGGTGGGCCGCGCCCTGGCCGCCGGCCGGTCGGTCCTTGAACACCGCGCGGTGGTGCTCGGGGCCGACCGGGACGAGCTGGTCGCCGGGCTCAGCGCCCTGGCCGACGGCGTCCCGGCGGCGTCCGTGCGGCGCGGGGTCGCCAGCCCCACCCGGGTCGCCGTGCTCTGCACCGGCCAGGGCGCCCAGCGCGTCGGCATGGGCCGGCAGCTGTACGCGGCGTTCCCGGTCTTCGCCTCGGCCTTCGACGCCGCCTGTGCGGAACTCGACAAGCACCTCGACCGGCCCCTGCGCACCGTGCTCGACGGTCCCGCCGAGGTGCTCGACCGCACCGGCCACGCCCAGGCGGCGCTGTTCGCCGTCGAGGTGGCGGCCTACCGGCTCGTCGAGTCCTGGGGCGTCGTGCCGGACTTCGTGACCGGGCACTCGGTCGGCGAGGTGGCCGCCGCGCACGTCGCCGGCGTGCTGTCGCTGCCCGACGCCGCCCGCCTGGTCGCCGCCCGGGGCACCCTGATGCAGGCCCTGCCCACCGGCGGGGCGATGGTGTCGGTCCGCGCCACCGAGGCGGAGGTACGCGCGCACCTGGCCACCGCCGGCGACGCGGCCGGCGCCGGGCTGGCCGCCGTCAACGGCCCGGAGTCCGTCGTCGTCTCCGGCGACGAGGACGCCGTGCTGGCCGTCGCCGGACACTTCGCGGCCCTCGGCCGTAACACCAGGCGGCTGCGGGTCAGCCACGCGTTCCACTCCGCCCGCATGGACCCGATGCTCGACGCGTTCGGCGACGTGCTCGGGCAGCTGACCTTCGCCGCGCCCCGGATTCCCGTGGTCTCCACCGTGACGGGCGAGGTGCTCGACCCCGACGAGGTGCGCTCCCCGGCGTACTGGCTGCGCAACGTCCGCGACACGGTCCGCTTCGACGCGGCCGTGGCGATCCTGCGCGAGCTCGGGGTGGGCGCGTACGTCGAGGTGGGGCCGGGCGGGGTGCTCTCCGCGCTGACCCAGGAGATCGTCGGCGCGGACCAGGCGGCCTGCGCCCCGATGCTGCGGGCCGACCACGACGAGGCGGCGACCGCGCTGGCCGCGGCGGCCACCGTCTGGGCCCGGGGCGTGCCGGTGAACTGGGCGGCCCTGTTCGACGGCCCGCCCGTGCCGGTCGACCTGCCGACGTACGCGTTCCAGCGCGAGCGCTACTGGCTGCTGCCGCTGCCGCAGGCCGCCGACGTGACCGCCGCCGGGCTGACCCCGACCGGTCACCCGCTGCTCGGCGCGGTGTTCCGCTCGGCCGACGGCGACGAGGTGACGCTCACCGGCCGGCTGTCGGTGCAGAGCCAGCCCTGGCTGGCCGAGCACGCCGTACGCGACGTGGTGCTCTTCCCCGGGACCGGGTTCGTGGAACTGGCGCTGCGGGCCGGCGCGGAGGTCGGCGCCGACCGGCTCGCCGAGCTGACCCTGGAGGCGCCGCTGGTGCTGCCGGAGACCGGCGGCGTCGACGTGCAGGTCGCCGCCGAACGTACCGGCGGCGAGGCGTGGCAGCTGACGGTCCACGCCCGCCGGTCCGGCACCGACGACCTGTGGGTCCGGCACGCCACCGGCCTGCTCGCCCCGGCGCCCGCGGACGGCGGGGCCACGCTGGCGGACTGGCCGCCGGCCGCCGCCACCGCCCTGGACGTGTCGGAGCTGACCGGGCGGGCGGCGCAGGCCGGGTTCGCGTACGGCCCGGCCTTCCAGGGGCTGCGCGCCGCGTGGCGGCTCGGCACCGACGTGTACGCCGAGGTGGCGCTGCCCGAGCCGGCGGCCGACGAGGCCGGCGCGTACGGGCTGCACCCGGCCCTGCTCGACGCCGCCGTGCAGGCGGTCGGGCTCGGCATCGTCGACCCCGGCGAGGCCCGGCTGCCGTTCTCCTGGTCGGACGTGACGCTCTCCGCCCACGGCGCGGACACCCTGCGGGTACGGCTGACCCCCACCGGCTCGGACACGGTGGCCATGCTGGTCGCGGACGCCGCCGGTGAGCCGGTCGCCCGGGTCGGGTCCCTGGTGCTGCGGCCCCTGCCGGCCGGGGAACTCACCTCCGGCGGATCCCCGTGGCGTCGCTCGCTGTTCCGCCTCGACTGGCCCCGGCACGCCGGCGGCGTGGGCGCGCCCGACGGCACGACCTGGGCGGTGCTCGGCGACCGCCCCGCGCCGCTGCCGGCCGGCGTGACCGCCGTCCGGCACGCCGACCTCGACGCGCTGTGCGACGCGGGGGTGCCCGACGTCGTGCTGTTCCCGGTGGCCGGCGCCGCCGCGACCGACCCCGGCCCGGTCCACGACCTGCTCGCCGAGGTCCTCGCCGTGCTCCAGGGCTGGCTCGCCGCCGAGCGCCACACCGGCGGGTCCCGGCTGGTGGTCCTCACCAGCGGCGCCGTCGCCGTGGACGACGACGCGGACGTCACCGACCTGGCCGGCGCCGCCGTGTGGGGTCTGCTCCGGTCGGCGCAGGCCGAGCACCCCGGCCGGTTCCTGGTCGTCGACCTCGACGACCGGGAGAACGCCGCGTCCGCCCTCGCCGGCCTGCTGTCGGCCGACGAGCCGCAGGCGGCGGTGCGCGACAGCATGCTCCGGGTGCCCCGGCTCGTCGCCGCCCCAGAGCCCGCGGCCCCGGAACCCGCCGCGCCGGCGCTGGACCCGGACGGCACGGTGCTGGTCACCGGCGGCACCGGTGCCCTGGGCGCGCTCCTCGCCCGCCACCTGGTCGCCCGGCACGGGGTCCGCCACCTGGTGCTGACCAACCGCCGCGGGGCCGCCGCGGACGGTGCCGCCGACCTGCTCGCCGATCTCGCCGACCTGGGCGCCACCGCGACTGTCGAGGCGTGCGACGCCGCCGACCCCGACGCCCTCGCCGCGCTGCTCGACCGGATCGACCCGGCGCACCCGCTGACCGGCGTGGTGCACACCGCCGGCGTGCTGGCCGACCGCACCCTCACCTCGCTCACCGCCGGGTCCCTCGAGGAGGTGCTCCGGCCGAAGGTGGACGCCGCCGCGCACCTGCACGAGCTGACCGCCGCCCACGGCCTCGCGCTCTTCGTCACCTACTCCTCGGCGGCGGGCGTGACGGGCAGCCCCGGGCAGGCCAACTACGCGGCGGCCAACGCCTTCCTGGACGCGCTCGCGCACCGGCGGCGGGCCGCGGGCCTCCCGGCGCTCTCCCTGGCCTGGGGGCCGTGGGCCGAGTCGGGCGGCGGCATGACGGCCGGCCTCGACCGGGCCGACACCGACCGGCTGGCCCGCGCGGGCGTCCGCCCGATCTCCCAGGCGGACGGCCTCGCACTCTTCGACGCCGCCCTGTCGACCGGCCTGCCCACGGCGGTGCCGATGGCGCTGGACGGCCCGGCGCTGCGCGGCCAGGCCGAGGCGGGCACCCTGCCGTCGGTCCTGCGCGGCCTGGTCCGCACCCCCCGCCGCCGCGCCGCGCGGTCCGGCCCGGCCGAGACCGCCGCCCTGACCGAACGGCTCGCCGGGCTCGACCGCGAGGAGCGCGCCGCGGCCCTGCTGCGGCTCGTCCTCGACCAGGTCGCGGCGGTGCTGGGGTACGCCGACGCCGCCGCCGTCGAGGCCGGCCGCCCGTTCACCGAGCTGGGCTTCGACTCGCTCACCGCCGTCGAGCTGCGCAACCGGCTGGGCGCGGTGACCGGCCTGCGACTGCCGGCGACCCTGGTCTTCGACCACCCGACCCCGCTCGCCCTGGCCGACCACCTGGACGCCGAGACCGGGACCGACGCCGGCGCGCTGCCGACCCCGGTCGCCGCCGTCGCGGCGCTCGACGAGCCGATCGCGATCGTCGGCATGAGCTGCCGCTACCCCGGCGGCGTGCGCAGCCCCGAGCAGCTGTGGGACCTCCTCGTCTCCGGTGGGGACGGCATCACCGGCTTCCCGGCCGACCGCGGCTGGGACGTCGACGACCTGTACGACCCGTCGGGCGCGCGCCGGGGCAGCAGCTACGCCCGCGAGGGCGGCTTCCTGACCGACGCCGGCGACTTCGACGCCGACCTGTTCAAGATCTCGCCGCACGAGGCCCTCGCGATGGACCCGCAGCAGCGGCTGCTGCTGGAGACCTCGTGGGAAGCGATCGAGGACGCCCGGATCGACCCGCTCGCGCTCAAGGGCCGCCCGGTCGGCGTGTTCGCCGGCATGATGTACCACAACCACGCCGCCGGGCTGGCCGACGTTCCGGAGGCCCTCGACGGCTACCTCGGCGTCGGCACCGCCAGCAGCGTGCTGTCGGGTCGGGTGGCGTACTCGTTCGGGTTCGAGGGCCCGGCGGTGACGGTGGACACGGCGTGTTCGTCGTCGCTGGTGGCGTTGCACCTGGCGGTGCAGGCGCTGCGGTCGGGCGAGTGCGACCTCGCCCTGGCCGGCGGCGTCACCGTGATGGCGACGCCCGAGACGTTCATCGACTTCTCCCGCCAGCGGGGCATGGCCCCCGACGGCCGGTGCAAGTCCTTCTCCGACGGGGCGGACGGCACCGGCTGGTCCGAGGGCGTGGGCGTGCTGCTGGTACAGCGCCTGTCGGACGCGCGGCGCGACGGGCGCCGGGTCCTGGCGGTGGTGCGGGGCACGGCGGTGAACCAGGACGGTGCGTCGAACGGGCTGACGGCGCCGAACGGTCCGTCGCAGCAGCGGGTGATCCGCCAGGCCCTCGCGAACGCCCGGCTGGGCGTCGGGGACGTCGACGTCGTGGAGGCGCACGGTACGGGCACGACGCTGGGCGACCCCATCGAGGCGCAGGCTCTGCTGGCGACGTACGGGCAGGACCGCGACGAGCCGTTCCTGTTGGGGTCGGTGAAGTCGAACATCGGTCACACGCAGGCCGCCGCCGGGGTGGCGGGCATCATCAAGATGATCTTGGCGATGCGGGCGGGTGTGGTGCCGGCGACGCTGCACGTCGACGCGCCGTCGTCGCATGTGGACTGGTCGTCGGGCGCGGTGGAGCTGGTGACCGAGTCGCGCGAGTGGCCGGCGGCGGGGCGTCCGCGTCGGGCGGGCGTGTCGTCGTTCGGCATCTCCGGCACGAACGCGCACGTGATCATCGAGCAGGGCGAGCCGGAGTCCGCTCCGGCGCCGGTCGCACCGGTCGGGCTGCCGGTGCCGTGGGTGGTGTCGGGACGCTCGGAGCGGGGTCTGGCGGGTCAGGCGGGGCGGTTGGCGTCGTTCGTGCGGGACCGTTCCGTATCGCCGGTGGATGTGTCGTGGTCGTTGGCGACGACTCGGGCGGCGTTGGAGCACCGGGCGGTGGTGTGGGGCGCGGACGTCGACGAGTTGGTCGCCGGCCTGTCGGCGGTGGCCGAGGGCGGGCCGGCGGTGTCGGGTGTGGTGTCGGCGGGGCGTCGGGCGGTGTTGTTCACCGGTCAGGGTTCCCAGCGTGCCGGCATGGGCCGGGAGTTGTACGAGGCGTTTCCTGTCTTCGCGTCGTCCTTCGACGCGGTGTGCGCTGGGTTTGACGGGCATCTGCCGCGTGCGTTGCGGGAGGTGGTGTTCGCCGAGGCGGGCTCGGCCGAGGCCGCTCTGGTGGATCAGACGGTCTTCGCGCAGGCCGGTCTGTTCGCGGTGGAGGTGGCGTTGTGGGAGTTGCTCGCGTCGTGGGGTGTGCGGGCGGATTTCCTGGCGGGTCACTCGATCGGTGAGGTGACGGCCGCGTACGTGGCGGGGATGTTGTCGCTTGCCGATGCGTGTGTCCTGGTGGCGGCGCGGGGTCGGTTGATGCAGGCGTTGCCGTCCGGTGGGGTGATGGCGGCGGTCGGTGCGTCGGAGGTCGACGTGCGGGAGGTCATCGACGCTGCGGGTGCGGGCGTGGACATCGCGGCGGTGAACGGTCCGGCGTCGGTGGTGGTCTCCGGTGCCGTCGACGAGGTGGCTTCGGTGGTGGCGACCGCCCGTGAGCGGGGTTGGCGGGTCAAGGAGTTGTCGGTCAGTCACGCGTTCCATTCGCGGTTGATGGACCCGATGTTGGACGAGTTCGCCTCGGTGGTGGCGGGCCTGTCGTGGCAGGCGCCGAGGATCCCGATCGTGTCGAACGTGACCGGTGCGGTGGCGGACGCCGCAGAGATCACCGACCCCGGCTACTGGGTGCGGCACGTGCGACAGCCGGTGCGGTTTGCCGACGGGGTGGCGGTGCTGCGGGCGCAGGGCGTGGACACGTTCCTGGAGGTCGGCCCCGACGCGACGTTGACGGCGATGGTGGCGGAGATCGTCGCGGATGCCGCGGTGCGGCGGATTCCGGCGTCGCGCCGTGACCAGGCGGAGGTCGCCGCGCTGACCGAGGCGCTGGGGCAGTTGTGGGTCGCGGGTGTGCCGGTCGACTGGGCGGCGTACCTCGGCCAGACCGGCGCCCGGCCGCGCGTGGTCGACCTGCCCACCTACGCCTTCGACCATCGGCGCTACTGGATCAACGTCGCGACGCGTGCCTACCGGCCCCCCGCCGCCCGGCGTACCGCCGCCGACGAGGACTTCTGGCGGGCGATCGAGGCGGAGGACCTGACGACCCTCGCCGAGAGCCTGGCCGTCGACGCCGACGCCCCGCTCGCGGACGTGCTGCCCGCCCTGTCCACCTGGCGACGCCGCCGGGACGCCGAAGCGGCCCTCGACTCCTGGCGCTACCGGGTGACCTGGCAGCCGCTCACGGACGACGTCGCCCGCGCCGAGGCGACCGACTTCCTGCTCGTCGTGCCGGCCGACGCCGACGCGGCCGTGACGGACTGGGCCGCCGCCCTCGGCGCCGCCGGCGGGCGGATCGTCGAGGTCGACGCCGCGTGCGACCGGAAGCGGCTCGCCCACGACCTCGTCGAGGCGTCGGCCGGCCGCGACGGGGACGTGCTGCCCGTACTCTCCCTGCTCGCGTTCGACACCCGGCCGTACGCCGGGGCCGCCTCCGTGCCGACGGGCCTCGCCGGCACGGTCGCGCTCGCGCAGGCACTCGGGGACGCCGGGATCACCGCCCGGCTCTGGATCGCCACCCGTGGCGCGGTCTCCGTCGGGTCCCGGGACCGGCACGTCGACCCCGTGCAGGCCATGGCGTGGGGCTTCGGCAGCGTGCTGCGCGCCGAGCACCCGCACCGGTGGGGCGGGCTCGTCGACGTCCCCGAGCAGCCCGACCAGGGCGTCGTGCGCATGCTCCGGACGCTGATCGCCGGCACCGGTCGCGAGGACGAGGTCGCCCTGCGCCGCAACGGTGGCCACGCCCGCAGGCTCGTTCGTGCGACGTACGGGGACACCGGTCCGCGTCGTTCCTGGACGCCGCGCGGCACGGTGCTGGTCACCGGCGGGACCGGGGCCCTCGGCCGGCACGTCGCCCGCGCCCTGGCCGCCGAGGGTGCCGAGCACCTCCTGCTGGTCAGCCGGCGGGGTGGCGGGGCGCCGGGCGCGACCGCCCTCGCCGAGGAACTCGCCGGGCTCGGCAGCCGGGTCACCCTCGCGTCCTGCGACGTGGCCGACCGGGCCGCGCTCGCGGCGCTGCTCGACTCGATCCCCGCCGAGCTTCCGCTGAGCGCGGTCGTGCACACCGCCGCCGCCCTCGACGACAACGTCGTCGACGCGGTCAGCGTCGACCAGCTGGCCACCGCCCTGCGGGCGAAGGTCGACGCCGCGCGCAACCTGGACGAGCTGACCCGGGGCCTGGACCTCTCCGCCTTCGTGCTCTTCTCCTCCCTCGCCGGTCTCATGGGTGCCGCCGGGCAGACCACCTACGCGCCGGGCAATGCCTTCCTCGACGCGCTGGCGCAGCGGCGTCGCGCGGAGGGGCTGCCGGCGACCTCGCTCGCCTGGGGCCTGTGGGCCGAGGGCGGGGTGAGCGCCGGTGAGTTCGAGCAGCGGCTGAGGCGTACCGGCTTCGGCGCGATGGCACCGGAGACGGCCGTGCGCGCCCTGACCCGGGCGCTGGACCGCGACGAGACGTACCTCGTGGTGGCCGACATCGACTGGGCCCGGGTGGCCGCCGCCGGCGGCCCACGCCCCCACCCGCTGGTCCGGGACCTCCTGGCCGAGGCCGGCGCGGCGGGAACCACCGACGCCCCCGTGCCGGCGGCCGACCTGCGCCTCCGCCTGGCGGGGATGTCCGGCGCGGAGCAGCTGCGCGCCCTCGGCGAACTCGTGCGTGCCGAGGTCGCGGCCGTGCTGGGCCACGAGTCCGCCGAGCGGGTGGCGCCGGACCGGGCCTTCCAGGACCTCGGTTTCACGTCGCTGGCGGCGGTCGAGCTGCGCAACCGGCTCGACGCGGCGACCGGCCTCGCGTTGCCGACCACGCTCGCCTTCGACTACCCGAACTCGGCGGCCCTGGCCGGGTACATCCACGCCGAGTTGCTCGGCGGGCAGGCCCTTCCCGTCCCCGCCGCCCTCACCGGTCCCGTTGTGGGCGACGACCCGATCGTCATCGTCGGCATGGGCTGCCGTTTCCCCGCCGGCGCCGAGTCCCCGGAGGGGCTCTGGGACCTGCTGGCGGCCGGCGTCGACGCGATGTCGGACTTCCCGACCAACCGGCACTGGGACCTGGGGTCCCTGGCCGGAACCGACTCCTACGTCTCGCGGGGGGCGTTCCTGGCCGACGCGGGCGGCTTCGACGCGGAGTTCTTCGGTATCTCACCGCGTGAGGCGCTGGCCATGGACCCGCAGCAGCGGTTGCTGCTGGAGGTCGCCTGGGAGGCGTTCGAGGACGCCCGGATCGAGCCGCTCGCGCTGCGCGGCGGCCGGGTCGGGGTGTTCGCCGGCACGAACGGGCAGGACTACGAGACCGTCGTGCGTCAGGCCGGGGAGTCGCTGGCCGGGTTCGGCGCGACCGGCGCCTCGGCGAGCGTGTTGTCGGGTCGGGTGGCGTACTCGTTCGGGTTCGAGGGGCCGGCGGTGACGGTGGACACGGCGTGTTCGTCGTCGCTGGTGGCGTTGCACCTGGCGGTGCAGGCGCTGCGGTCGGGCGAGTGCGACCTGGCCCTGGCCGGCGGCGTCACCGTGATGGCCACCCCGGGTGCCTTCATCGAGTTCTCCCGCCAGGGCGGACTGTCGGCGGACGGCCGCTGCAAGGCCTTCGCCGAGTCGGCGGACGGCACCGCGTGGGGCGAAGGCGTCGGGGTGCTGGTGGTGCAGCGCCTGTCGGACGCGCGGCGTGACGGGCGTCGGGTCCTGGCGGTGGTGCGGGGTTCGGCGGTGAATCAGGATGGTGCGTCGAACGGGTTGACGGCGCCGAATGGTCCGTCGCAGCAGCGGGTGATCCGTCAGGCGCTGGCGGGTGCGGGGTTGTCGGCGGCTGACGTGGACGTGGTGGAGGCGCACGGCACCGGTACGACGTTGGGTGATCCGATAGAGGCGCAGGCTCTGCTGGCGACGTACGGGCAGGGTCGGGACGTGCCGCTGCTGCTCGGCTCGGTGAAGTCGAACATCGGTCACACGCAGGCGGCTGCGGGGGTGGCGGGCATCATCAAGATGATCTTGGCGATGCGGGCGGGTGTGGTGCCGGCGACGCTGCATGTGGATGCGCCGTCGTCGCATGTGGACTGGTCGTCGGGTGCGGTGGAGTTGGTGACGCAGGCGCGCGAGTGGCCGGCGGTGGAGCGTCCCCGGCGCGCGGGCGTGTCGTCGTTCGGCATCTCGGGGACGAACGCGCACGTGATCATCGAGCAGCCGGAGCCGGTGCTGGGGCTTGTGGCCGTGTCGGGTGCGGAGCCGGTGACTGCGGCGGCGGAGTCCGTGCACGCGTCGGACGGGGAGCTTCGCGGCGAGGATGGCCTGATCGGGGCGGCGGACGGGGTGCCGGGTTCGGCGTCTGCCGGGGGCGCGTCCGTGGGGCTGCCGGTGCCGTGGGTGGTGTCGGGGCGCTCGGAGCGGGGTCTGGCGGGTCAGGCCGCGCGGTTGGCGTCGTTCGTGGGTGGGCGTTCGGGTCTGTCGCCGGTGGATGTGTCGTGGTCGTTGGCGACGACTCGGGCGGCGTTGGAGCACCGGGCGGTGGTGTGGGGCGCGGACGTCGACGAGCTGGTCGCCGGCCTGTTGGCGTTGGCCGAGGGCGGGCCGGCGGTGTCGGGTGTGGTGTCGGCGGGGCGTCGGGCGGTGTTGTTCACCGGTCAGGGCTCGCAGCGCGCCGGCATGGGCCGGGAGCTGTACGAGGCGTTCCCGGTGTTCGCGTCGTCTTTCGACGAGGTGTGTGCGCAGTTCGACGGCTTGTTGCCGCGTCCTCTGCGTCAGGTGGTGTTCGCGGAGGCGGGTTCTGACGAGGCCGGTCTGGTGGATCAGACGGTCTTCGCGCAGGCCGGTCTGTTCGCGGTGGAGGTGGCGTTGTGGGAGTTGTTGTCGTCGTGGGGAGTGCGGGCGGATTTCCTGGCGGGTCATTCGATCGGTGAGGTGACGGCGGCGTACGTGGCGGGGATGTTGTCGTTGGCGGATGCGTGTGTGTTGGTGGCGGCGCGGGGTCGGTTGATGCAGGCGTTGCCGTCCGGTGGGGTGATGGCGGCGGTCGGCGCGTCCGAGGAGTCGATCGGTGAGCTGATCGGTGCGATCGGTGCGGCGGTGGACCTGGCGGCCGTGAACGGTCCGGCGTCGGTGGTGGTGTCGGGTGCGGCGGTCGAGGTTGCTGCGGTGGTGGCGGCCTGCCGTGAGCGGGGTTGGCGGGTCAAGGAGCTGTCGGTCAGTCACGCGTTCCACTCGCGGTTGATGGAGCCGATGCTGGACGAGTTCCGGTCGGTGGTGGCGGGGCTCGACTGGCGGGTGCCGCGGGTCGCGGTGGTGTCGAATGTGACGGGTGCGGTGGCGGACCCGTTGGAGTTGGTGGATCCGGAGTACTGGGTGCGCCACGTGCGGCAGCCGGTGCGGTTCGCCGACGGGGTGGCGGCGCTGCGGGCGCAGGGCGTGGACACGTTCCTGGAGGTCGGCCCCGACGCGACGTTGACGGCGATGGTGGCGGAGATCGTCGCGGATGCCGCAGTGCGGCGGATTCCGGCGTCGCGCCGTGACCAGGCGGAGGTCGCCGTACTGGCCTCCGCGCTGGGGCAGTTGTGGGTCGCGGGTGTGCCGGTCGACTGGGCGGCGTACCTCGGTCAGGCCGGCGCCCGGTCGCGCGTGGTCGACCTGCCCACGTACGCCTTCGACCACACCTGGTACTGGCCCGAGGCGGCGCCCTCGGCCCGCCGGGACGCGCACGGCGAGGCTCTCGACGGGCGGTTCTGGGCGGCCGTGGAGTCCGGCGACCCCGACCTGGTCGGCGGTGAGCTGGGCGTCGGCGCGGACGAACCGTTCAGCGCGGTTCTGCCGAAGCTCGCGCAGTGGCGGCGGGCCGCACAGCAGCGGTCGACGGTGGACTCCTGGCGCTACCGGGTGGTGTGGCGACGCCAGGACGTGACCGGGAACGAGACCCTGACCGGCTCCTGGTTGGTGCTGATGCTCCCCGGCCAGGAGGACCACCCGTTGCTGGCCGGGCTGGCGGAGCGGGGCGCCGAGGTGGTCCCGGTGGTGCTCGACGCGCTGGACCGGGACGAGATCGCGCGCCGACTGACCGGAGCGGTGGAGGCCGGGAAGCCGGTCGCCGGGCTGGTCTCGCTGCTGTCGCTGGCCGGTGCGGGCGTGGTCGAGGCGCTGGCGGTGGCGCAGGCGCTGGCCGTCACGGAGATCCAGGGGCGGCTCTGGTGGCTCACCCGTGGGGCGGTCTCCGTGGACGAGGCGGAGGCGCTGACCGACGTGGTGGGTGCCGCGGTGTGGGGTTTGGGTCGGGTGGTGGGTTTGGAGGTGCCGTTGCGGTGGGGTGGTTTGGTGGATTTGCCGGGGGATTTGGGTGGGGGTGTGTGGGTTCGGTTGTGTGGGGTGTTGTCGTCGGGTGGTGGTGAGGATCAGGTGGCGTTGCGGTCGTCGGGTGTGTTTGTGCGGCGGTTGGTGCGTGCGGGCGCTGGTGGTTCTGCGGGTGCTGGTGCTGGTGGTTTCCGGTTGTCGGGGACGGTGTTGGTGACGGGTGGTACGGGGGCGTTGGGTGCGCGGGTGGCGTTGTGGGCGGTGGGTGTGGGTGCGGAGCATGTGGTGTTGGTGAGTCGGCGTGGTGGTGGTGCGCCGGGTGTGGGGGATTTGGTGGGGCGGTTGGAGGGGTTGGGGGTGCGGGTGTCGGTGGTGGCGTGTGATGTGGCGGATCGTGGTGCGGTGGCGGGGTTGTTGGGGGATTTGGTGGGTCGTGGTGAGCGGTTGCGGGCGGTGGTGCATGCGGCGGGTGCGGCGCAGTTGACGCCGTTGGGTGAGGTGGGTGTGGGTGAGGTGGAGGAGGTGTTGCGGGCGAAGGTTGGTGGTGCGGTGGTGTTGGATGAGTTGACTGCTGGTGTGGATCTTGATGCGTTTGTGGTGTTCTCGTCGATTGCGGGGGTGTGGGGTTCGGCGGGTCAGGTGGGGTATGCGGCGGCGAATGCGTTTTTGGATGGGTTGGTGGTGTCGCGGCGTGCTCGTGGGTTGGTGGGGACGTCGGTGGCGTGGGGGCCGTGGGCTGAGGCGGGTATGGCGGTGGGGGTGGCGGGGGAGCAGTTGAGTCGGCGTGGTTTGCCGGGGATGGCTCCGGAGTTGGCGGTGGTGGCGTTGCAGCGGGCGTTGGATGGTGGTGAGGGCCAGGTGGTGGTGGCGGATGTGCGGTGGGATCGGTTCGTGCCGTCGTTCACGGCGTTGCGTCCGTCTCGGCTGTTCACCGACATCCCCGAAGCGCAGGCGGCGATCGAGGCGGCGGCCCGAGCCGAAACCGGTCCCACCGACCAGGCTTCCGCGCTGCGCGAGCGGCTGGCGGCCCTGACGTCGCCGGAGGTCGAGGCGTCCCTCCTGGACCTCGTACGCTCCCAGGTCGCCACGGTGCTCGGCCACGCCACCGTGGAGGCGGTGCGGCCGGACCGGCCGTTCCAGCGTCTCGGCTTCGACTCGCTCACCGCCGTCGAGCTGCGCAACCGGCTGACCGCCGAGACGGGCCTTACGCTGCCCTCCACCCTCGTCTTCGACCACCCGACGCCGGCCGCCCTGGTCGCCTTCATCCGGGAATCCGTGCTCGGCGCCTCGGCTGACGCGCCGGCCGCCCGCAGGATCGTCGCCGTGGACGACGACCCGATCGTGATCGTCGGAATGGGCTGCCGCCTTCCGGGTGGCGTCGCATCCCCGGACGAGTTGTGGCAACTGCTCTCCACGGGACGCGACGGCATCTCCGAGTTCCCCCTCGACCGGGGCTGGGACAGCTTCCTCAGCAGCGGCCTGTCCGACACGTCCTTCGTCCGCAGGGGCGGCTTCGTCTACGACGCCGGTGAGTTCGACGCCGAGTTCTTCGGCATCTCGCCGCGTGAGGCCCTCGCGATGGACCCGCAGCAGCGGCTGCTGCTGGAGACGTCGTGGGAGGCCGTCGAGTCGGCGGGTATCGACCCGACCAGCCTGAGGGGCGGCGCGGTCGGCGTCTTCGCCGGGGCCAGCTTCCAGGGGTACGCCAGCGGGTCGGTCGGTCGGGCCCAGGAGGTCGGCGGCCACCTGCTCACCGGCAACGCGACAAGCGTGTTGTCGGGTCGGGTGGCGTACTCGTTCGGCTTCGAGGGCCCGGCGGTGACGGTGGACACCGCGTGTTCGTCGTCGCTGGTGGCGCTGCACCTGGCGGTGCAGGCGCTGCGGTCCGGCGAGTGCGACCTCGCGCTGGCCGGCGGCGTCACCGTGATGGCCTCACCGGCCACGTTCGCCGAGTTCTCGATCCAGGGCGGCCTGTCCGCCGACGGCCGCTGCAAGTCGTTCTCGGATGCCGCGGACGGCACCGGCTGGTCCGAGGGCGTGGGCGTGCTGGTGGTGCAGCGCCTGTCGGACGCGCGGCGTGACGGGCGTCGGGTCCTGGCGGTGGTGCGGGGTTCGGCGGTGAATCAGGATGGTGCGTCGAACGGGTTGACGGCGCCGAATGGTCCGTCGCAGCAGCGGGTGATCCGTCAGGCGCTGGCGGGTGCGGGGTTGTCGGCGGCTGACGTGGACGTGGTGGAGGCGCACGGCACCGGTACGACGTTGGGTGATCCGATAGAGGCGCAGGCTCTGCTGGCGACGTACGGGCAGGGTCGGGACGTGCCGCTGCTGCTCGGCTCGGTGAAGTCGAACATCGGTCACACGCAGGCGGCTGCGGGGGTGGCGGGCATCATCAAGATGATCTTGGCGATGTGGGCGGGTGTGGTCCCGGCGACGCTGCATGTGGATGCGCCGTCGTCGCACGTGGACTGGTCCTCGGGCGCGGTGGAGCTGGTGACCGAGTCGCGGGCGTGGCCGGATGCGGAGCGTCCGCGTCGGGCGGGCGTGTCGTCGTTCGGCATCTCCGGCACCAACGCCCACGTGATCATCGAACAGGGCGAGCCGGAGTCCGCTCCGGCGCCGGTCGCACCGGTCGGGCTGCCGGTGCCGTGGGTGGTGTCGGGACGCTCCGAGCGGGGTCTGGCGGGTCAGGCCGCGCGGTTGGCGTCGTTCGTGCGGGACCGTTCCGTATCGCCGGTGGATGTGTCGTGGTCGTTGGCGACGACTCGGGCGGCGTTGGAGCACCGGGCGGTGGTGTGGGGCGCGGACGTCGACGAGCTGGTCGCCGGCCTGTCGGCGGTGGCCGAGGGCGGGCCGGCGGTGTCGGGTGTGGTGTCGGCGGGGCGTCGGGCGGTGTTGTTCACCGGTCAGGGTTCCCAGCGTGCCGGCATGGGCCGGGAGCTGTACGAGGCGTTTCCTGTCTTCGCGTCGTCCTTCGACGCGGTGTGCGCTGGGTTTGACGGGCATCTGCCGCGTGCGTTGCGGGAGGTGGTGTTCGCCGAGGCGGGCTCGGCCGAGGCCGCTCTGGTGGATCAGACGGTCTTCGCGCAGGCGGGGTTGTTCGCGGTGGAGGTGGCGTTGTGGGAGTTGCTCGCGTCGTGGGGTGTGCGGGCGGACTTCCTGGCGGGTCACTCGATCGGTGAGGTGACGGCCGCGTACGTGTCGGGGATGTTGTCGCTTGCGGATGCGTGTGTCCTGGTGGCGGCGCGGGGTCGGTTGATGCAGGCGTTGCCGTCCGGTGGGGTGATGGCGGCGGTCGGTGCGTCGGAGGTCGACGTGCGGGAGGTCATCGACGCTGCGGGTGCGGGCGTGGACATCGCGGCGGTGAACGGTCCGGCGTCGGTGGTGGTCTCCGGTGCCGTCGACGAGGTGGCTTCGGTGGTGGCGACCGCCCGCGAGCGGGGTTGGCGGGTCAAGGAACTGTCGGTCAGTCACGCGTTCCATTCGCGGTTGATGGACCCGATGCTGGCCGAGTTCGCCTCGGTGGTGGCGGGGCTGGACTGGCAGGCGCCGAGGATCCCCGTCGTGTCGAACGTGACCGGCGCGGTCGCGGACGCCGCAGAGATCACCGATCCGGAGTACTGGGTGCGGCACGTGCGGCAGCCGGTGCGGTTTGCCGACGGGGTGACGGCGCTGCGGGCGCAGGGCGTGGACACGTTCCTGGAGCTCGGCCCGGACGCCGTCCTCACCGCCATGGCAGCCGAGGCGGACGCGGACGACGACGTGCGGTACGTCGCCACGCTGCGCCGCAACCAGCCCGACGTCACCACCCTCACCAACGCCGTCGGGCAGCTCTGGGCTGCCGGCGTGGCCGTCGACTGGGCGGCGTACCTCAATCAGACCGGTGCCCGGCCGCGCGTGGTCGAGCTGCCCACCTACGCCTTCGACCGGCAGCGCTACTGGCTGGAGGACCCCCGGCCCGGCTCGGCTCCGGAGGGCGCCAACACCCCGTCCGACGAGCAGTTCTGGGCGGCGGTCGAGTCCGGGGACCTCGGCGTGCTCGGCGACGAGCTGGCGGTGGGCGCGGACGAGCCGTCCACCGCGCTGCTGCCCAAGCTCGCCCGGTGGCGGCGGGCCACGCAGCAGCGGGCCGCCGTCGACTCCTGGCGGTACCGGGCGACGTGGCGTACGGCCGCGGTGCCGGAGTCCGCGACGTTGGCGGGGACCTGGCTGCTGCTGATGGCGCCGGGGCAGGCGGACCACCCGGTGGCCGCGGCCCTGGCCGCCCGGGCCGACCGGGCGGTCCCGGTGCTGGTCCCGGCCGGCGCCGACCGCGACCTGGTGGCGCGGCTGCTGCGGGAGGCGATGGGGACCGACGACCGGGACGCCGACGTGGTGTCCCTGCTGTCGCTGGCCGACCCCCGGGAGTCGGTCACTTCCGGGGAGGCGGCCACGGTTCCGGCCGCCGCCGAGGTGTCGACGGCGCTGGCCGTGGTGCAGGCGCTGACCGACGTCGGCGGGACGGGCCGGTTGTGGTGGCTGACGCGTGGGGCGGTGTCGGTCGGCGGCTCGGACGTGTTGGCGGATGTCGCGGGTGCCGCGGTGTGGGGTTTGGGTCGGGTGGTGGGTTTGGAGGTGCCGTTGCGGTGGGGTGGTTTGGTGGATTTGCCGGGGGATTTGGGTGGGGGTGTGTGGGGTCGGTTGTGTGGGGTGTTGTCGTCGGGTGGTGGTGAGGATCAGGTGGCGTTGCGGTCGTCGGGTGTGTTTGTGCGGCGGTTGGTCCGTGCGGGCGCTGGTGGTTCTGCGGGTGCTGGTGCTGGTGGTTTCCGGTTGTCGGGGACGGTGTTGGTGACGGGTGGTACGGGGGCGTTGGGTGCGCGGGTGGCGTTGTGGGCGGTGGGTGTGGGTGCGGAGCATGTGGTGTTGGTGAGTCGGCGTGGTGGTGGTGCGCCGGGTGTGGGGGATTTGGTGGGGCGGTTGGAGGGGTTGGGGGTGCGGGTGTCGGTGGTGGCGTGTGATGTGGCGGATCGTGGTGCGGTGGCGGGGTTGTTGGCGGACTTGGTGGGTCGTGGTGAGCGGTTGCGGGCGGTGGTGCATGCGGCGGGTGCGGCGCAGTTGACGCCGTTGGGTGAGGTGGCTGTGGGTGAGGTGGAGGAGGTGTTGCGGGCGAAGGTTGGTGGTGCGGTGGTGTTGGATGAGTTGACTGCTGGTGTGGATCTTGATGCGTTTGTGGTGTTCTCGTCGATTGCGGGGGTGTGGGGTTCGGCGGGTCAGGTGGGGTATGCGGCGGCGAATGCGTTTTTGGATGGGTTGGTGGCGTCGCGGCGTGCTCGTGGGTTGGTGGGGACGTCGGTGGCGTGGGGGCCGTGGGCTGAGGCGGGTATGGCGGTGGGGGTGGCGGGGGAGCAGTTGAGTCGGCGTGGTTTGCCGGGGATGGCTCCGGAGTTGGCGGTGGTGGCGTTGCAGCGGGCGTTGGAGGCTGGTGAGGGCCAGGTGGTGGTGGCGGATGTGCGGTGGGATCGGTTCGTGCCGTCGTTCACGGCGTTGCGTCCGTCCCGGCTGTTCACCGACATCCCCGAGGCACAGCCCGCGCAGGGCGAGGAGGCGCCGAAGAACGAGGACCGCGGCGCGGCGTCGGCGCTGCGCGGGCGCCTGGCCGCCGCCTCCGGTCCGGAGCGTGACCGCATCCTGCTCGACCTGGTCCGCAGCACCGCCGCGGCGGTGCTGGGCCACGCCACGCCGAGCGGGATCAGGCCCGCCCGCGGCTTCCTCGAACTGGGCTTCGACTCGCTCACCGCCGTCGAGCTGCGCAACCGGCTGACCGCCGCGACGGGAATCGGACTGCCCGCCACCCTCGTCTTCGACCACCCGACGCCGGCCGCGCTCGCCGGTCACCTGCGGGCCGAGTTGGCGCCCGAGCAGCCGGCGTTGCCGATCGCGGCGGAGATCGAGCGCCTCGACAAGCTCCTCGGCGGGCTGCCGGGCGACCAGGTCGACGACGCCGTCATCGGCCGGCTGGAGGATCTGGTGGCCAGGTGGCGGGGACGTCCCGCCGCCACGCCGGCGCCGGCCGCCAGGGAGGAGTTGGAGTCGGCGAGCCGGGATGAGCTCTTCGACATCATCCAGCGGGAGTTCGGCAAGTCCTGAGCGGACGGTTGGCGCCTCTCGCGCGTACGCCGTGAGCTGGCCGGCGGCGGCCAGGCCCACGGTCGCCTAGGGGTGCGCGGCGCCCGTCTAGGGGTGTGCCTGTGCGGGCCCGGCTCCGTAGGGTCAAAGCCCGTCAGGCCGTCTCGCCCTGCCCACCGGCAGCCGAGCGGTACGGATGTGGGTGCGTGCGGTACCCCGGATGGACGGGAGGTCCGCATGGCCGGATCCGGCCTGCCTCAGTTGCTCGCCATCAGTGACCTGCACGTGGTCCACGCGGAGAACAAGGCCATCGTGGAACGGCTGCGGCCGGAGCGCGACGGCGACTGGCTCATCGTCGCCGGCGACGTCGGGGAGTTCGTCGCCGACATCGAGTGGGCGCTGGGACTGCTCAGCCGCCGGTTCGCCAAGGTGATCTGGGCTCCCGGCAACCACGAGCTCTGGACCCCCCGCGAGGACCCGATCCAGCTGCGGGGAGACGCGCGCTACCAGCACCTGGTGGAGCTGTGCCGCGGGCTCGGAGTGGTGACTCCGGAGGACCCGTACCCCGTCTGGGACCCGCAGGGCGACGACCCGGTCCTGATCGCGCCGCTGTTCGTGCTCTACGACTACAGCTTCCGGCCGGCCGGGACGTACACGAAGGAGCAGGCCCTGGCGCGGGCCCACGAGGTCGGCGTGGTCTGCACCGACGAGATCCTGCTGCATCCGGACCCGTACCCGACCCGCGACGCCTGGTGCCGAGCGCGGCTGGCCCTGACCGAGCGCCGGCTCACCGCGGAACGCGGTGGGCTGCCCACCGTCCTGGTCAACCACTTCCCGCTCGTCCGCGAACCCACCCGGATCCTGCGGTACCCGGAGTTCGCGCAGTGGTGCGGCACCGAGGCCACCGCCGACTGGCACGTCCGGTTCGACGCCCGCGTCGCCGTCTACGGCCACCTGCACATCCCGCGCACCACCTGGTACGACGGGGTCCGCTTCGAAGAGGTCTCGGTGGGCTACCCACGGGAGTGGCGTCGCCGCTCGACGCCGCCGGGGCGGCTGCGCCGCATCCTGCCGGCGGTCGCCGGACAGCCCGCCTGAGTGGCCCTCGCGACGCTGGTCACCGCTGCCTCGGGGGCCCGCCGCGACGGCCCGAGCGGGCCGGTCGATCAGGGGTTCTCTAGGGGTTGGGCGCGTGATGGGCGCTCAGTACCGTCCAGTCACGGTGGCGGGCATGTGTCGGCGGGACGGCCCGGCGTGGCGGGCTCCTGAGCAGGCACGACAACCGGAATCGGGAACAGGTGTCGGGATCGTGAGCCGAGCGGCCATGTCTCCACCCACCTGTGCACGAAGCCGGTCCGTCGGCGGTGGTGTGGTCAACGAATCGGCAGATTCCGATCGATAGCAAGCTCTGGGCGGGTGGGTCATGGCGGACGAAGACAAGCTCCTCGAACACCTGAAGTGGGTGACCTCCGAGCTCCGCCTGGCGCGCCGTCGCCTGACCGAGCTGGAGAACGAGGACGCCGAGCCGATCGCGATCGTCGGCATGGCCTGCCGCTTCCCCGGCGGGGTCACCTCGCCGGAGGACCTCTGGGACCTGGTCGCGGGCGGGGTGGACGCCACCGGCACGTTCCCCGACGACCGCGGCTGGGACCTCGACGGGCTCTACGACCCCGACCCGGACCACCCCGGCACCACCTACAGCAACCGGGGCGGCTTCCTGCGCGACGCCGGCCTGTTCGACCCGACCCTGTTCGGCATCTCGCCGCGCGAGGCGCTGGCCATGGACCCGCAGCAGCGGCTCCTGCTCGAGGTGACCTGGGAGGTCTTCGAGCGGGCCGGCATCGACGCCGCGTCGGTGCGGGGCAGCCGTACCGGGGTGTTCGTCGGCACCGCGGGACAGGACTACACGTCGGTGCTGCGGCAACTGCCCGAGGGCACGGAGGGCTACGTCCTCACCGGCACGGCCGCGAGCGTCATGTCCGGCCGGCTGGCGTACTCCTTCGGGCTGGAGGGCCCGGCCGTCACGATCGACACCGCCTGTTCCTCGTCGCTGGTCGCCCTGCACCTCGCCGGTCAGGCCCTGCGCGACGGCGAGTGCTCCCTCGCCGTGGCCGGTGGCGTGACCGTGCTGGCCACGCCCGGCGCCTTCGTCGAGTTCTCCCGCCAGCGGGGGCTCGCCTCCGACGGCCGGTGCAAGGCGTTCTCCGCCGACGCCGACGGGACCGGCTGGTCCGAGGGCGTCGCCATGCTGCTCGTCGAGAAGCTCTCCGACGCCCGGCGCAACGGTCACCCCGTCCTGGCGGTGATCCGGGGCAGCGCCGTGAACCAGGACGGCGCCAGCAGCGGCCTGACCGCTCCCAACGGCCCCTCGCAGCAGCGGGTCATCCGGCAGGCGCTGGAGAACGCCCGGCTCAGCCCGTCCGACGTGGACGTGGTCGAGGCGCACGGCACGGGTACCCGGCTCGGCGACCCGATCGAGGCGCAGGCGCTGCTCGCCACGTACGGTCAGGGACGCTCCGCCGACCGGCCGCTGTGGCTGGGTTCGCTGAAGTCGAACATCGGCCACCCGCAGGCCGCCGCCGGTGCCGGCGGCGTCATCAAGATGGTGATGGCGATGCGGCACGGCGTGCTGCCGCCCACCCTGCACGTGGCCCAGCCGTCCCCGCACGTCGACTGGTCGACCGGTGCCGTGTCCCTGCTGGACGAGGCCCGCCCGTGGACGGGTGGCGACCACGTCCGCAGGGCCGCCGTGTCGTCCTTCGGCATGAGCGGCACGAACGCCCACCTGATCCTGGAGCAGGCCCCGGCCCCCGACGCGGCTGCCGACGAGGCCACCCCGTCCCGCCGTCCCGTGGTCGCGCCGGTGCTGCTCTCCGCCGCGCAGCCGGCCGCGTTGTCCGCGCAGGCCGAGCGGCTGGCCCGTTGGCTGGGCGACGAGGAGCCGCGCCCGCTCGACGTGGCGTGGTCGTCGGTGGTGTCCCGGTCGACGCTCGACCGGCGCGCGGTGGTGCTCGCCGAGGACCGCGCGGGCCTGCTGGCGGGCCTGGAGTCCCTGGCGGCGGGAGCGCCGTCGGGCACGGTGGTCACGGGCCAGGCCGGGGACCGGGGTCCGCTGGCGGTGCTCTTCTCCGGCCAGGGCGCGCAGCGCGCCGGCATGGGCCGGGAGCTGTACGCCGAGTTCCCCGTCTTCGCCGCCGCCCTCGACGAGGCGTGCGGACACCTGGACCGGGTGCTGCCGCGCCCGCTGCGTGAGGTGCTGTTCGCGCCGGAGGAGTCCGCCGAGGCGGAGCTGCTCGACCAGACCGCGTTCACCCAGGCCGGCCTGTTCGCCGTCGAGGTGGCGCTGTTCCGGCTGATTGAGTCGTTCGGCGTGGTGCCGGACTTCGTGGGCGGGCACTCGATCGGCGAGATCGCCGCCGCGCACGTGGCCGGGGTGCTGTCCCTCCAGGACGCCTGCCTGCTGGTGGCGGCGCGGGGCCGGTTGATGCAGGCGCTGCCGGAGGGCGGCGGCATGCTCGCCGTGGCCGCCGACGAGGCGGCGGTGGTCGAGTCGATCGCTGGGCTGACCGACCGGGTCGGCGTCGCCGCGGTGAACGGCCCGACCTCGGTCGTGGTCTCCGGCGCCGTCGACGCGCTCGACGAGGTGGAGCGGACCTGGCGGGACCGGGGCGTGCGTACCCGCCGGTTGACCGTCAGCCACGCGTTCCACAGCCCGCTGATGGAGCCGGTGCTGGAGCGCTTCCGCGGCATCGTCGAGCGGTTGACCTTCGCCGCGCCCGCGCTGCCGATCGTGTCGAACCTGACCGGGGCGCTCGCCGACGCCGAGGAGATCCGCACCGCCGACTACTGGGTGCGGCACGTGCGCGAGGCGGTGCGCTACGCCGACGGGATCGCGGCCCTGCGCGACGCCGGGGTCGACACGTTCCTGGAGGTCGGCCCGCAGAGCGTGCTGACCGCGATGACGGCGGACGTGCTGCCCGACGACGACGTGCTGACCGTCGCCACCCAGCGCCGGGACCGGCCGCAGGCACAGGCGCTCCTGGCGGCGCTGGCCGAGCTGCACGTGCACGGGGTCCCGGTGACCTGGCAGGAGTGGTTCGCCGACACCGGGGCGCGGCGGGTGGACCTGCCCACGTACGCCTTCCAGCGGGAGCGGTTCTGGCCCGAGGTGGTGCCGTGGCGGGTCGGCGACGTGTCGGGCGCCGGCCTGGGCGTGGCGGGGCACCCGCTGCTCGGTGCGGCGGTGCGCCTCGCCGGCGACGACGAGGTGGTGCTGACCGGCCGGCTGTCGACGTCGACGCACCCGTGGCTGGCGGACCACGTGGTCGGCGGTGCCGTGGTGGTGCCGGGCACCGCGCTGGTCGAGCTGGCGGTGCGCGCCGGCGACGAGGTGGGCGCGTCGCGCGTACGGGAGCTGACCGTGGCGGCGCCGCTGGTGCTGCCGGAGTCCGGCGCGGTACGCGTGCAGGTGCGCGTCGGCGCGGCCGACGGCTCCGCCGTCCGGTCGGTGTCGGTGTACTCCCAGCCCGAGGACGACGGCGACGGCGAGTGGGTGCGGCACGCCGACGGTGTGCTCGAACCGGTGTCGGCCGACGAGCCGGGCGTCGGCGCGTGGCCGCCGGCGGGCGCGACCGAGGTGGACCTGAACGGCTGGTATCCGGCGTTGGCGGAGCACGGCCTGTCGTACGGGCCGGTGTTCCAGGGCGTGCGGCGGGCCTGGACGGCCGACGGTGCGGCGTTCGCCGAGGTGGCGTTGCCGGACGGGGCGGCCGGGGACGCGAGCGCGTTCGGGGTGCACCCGGCGCTGCTGGACGCCGCGCTGCACCCGGTGGCGCTGCTGCTGGCGGCGGAGGCGGCGGGCGGGCCGCGCGTGCCGTTCGCGTTCGAGGGCGTGCAGGTGCACGCCTCCGGGGCCAGGACGCTGCGGGTGCGCCTGACGCGGGACGGCTCCGGGGTGCGGCTGGTCGCCTGCGACGGCTCGGGCGCGCCGGTGGTGTCGGTGGACTCCCTGGTGCTGCGGGAGATGACCGGTACGGCGACCCGGGGCGCCGCCGCCCGGTCGCTGTTCGAGGTGGCCTGGCAGGCCGACGAGATCGTCGGCGTCGACGACGTCGCGGGGTGGGCCGCGCTGGGCCGGCCGGCGTCGGCCGCGCTGCCGGAGCTGCCGGTCTTCGCGGACGTGGCGGCGCTGGCGGCGGGCGGGGCCACGGCCCGGCGGGTGCTGCTGACGGTGCCCGCCGGCGATCCCGGCGTCGCCGTGCCGGAGGCCGTGCGGGCGGCCACCAACGATGTGCTGGAGGTGCTGCGGTCCTGGCTCGCCGCCGAGCCGCTGGCGGACACGAAGCTCGTGGTGGTGACCCGGGGCGCCGTGGCCGCCGGGGACGACGACCGGGTCACCGACCTGGCTGCCGCCGCGGTCTGGGGCCTGCTGCGCTCGGCGCAGTCGGAGCACCCGGGGCGGATCGTCCTCGCCGACGTCGACGGCGAGCTGAACCCCGCGACCCTCGCCGTGCTGGCCGGCGCCGCGGCCGACCCGTCGGTCTCCGGCGGCCAGCTCGCGGTGCGGGGCGAGCGGACCCTCGTGCCGAGGCTGGTGCGGCCGGTGGGCGACGAGCTGACCCCGCCGTCCGGGCCGTGGCACCTCGCCCCCGTCACGCCCGGCACCCTGGACGGAATCGGGCCGGTTCGGGCCACGCCCGTGGAGTTGGGCGCGGGGCAGGTGCGCATCGCCGTGCGCGCGGCCGGGGTGAACTTCCGGGACGTGCTGATCGGCCTGGGGATGTACCCGGATCCGACGGCGGTGATGGGCAGCGAGGGCGCGGGCGTGGTGGTCGAGGTCGGCCCCGGCGTGACCGACCTGGCGCCCGGCGACCGGGTGATGGGCATGTTCGAGCTCGGGTTCAGCCCGCAGGCGGTCGCCCACCGGGAGCGCATCGCGAGGATGCCCGCCGGCTGGTCCTTCACCCAGGCGGCGTCCGTCCCCCTGGTCTTCCTGACCGCGTACTACGCGCTGCGTGACCTGGCCGGGCTGCGGGCGGGCGAGTCGGTGCTCATCCACAACGGCGCGGGCGGCGTCGGCATGGCCGCCATCCAGCTCGCCCACCACCTCGGCGCCACCGTCCACGCGACGGCGAGCCCCGGCAAGTGGGGCGTGCTGCGGGACCTGGGGGTGGCCGAGGAACGCATCGCGTCGTCGCGGACCACCGAGTTCGAGCAGACCTTCGGCGCGGCCACCGGCGGCGCCGGGGTGGACGTGGTGCTCGACGCCCTGGCCGGCGAGTTCGTCGACGCGTCGCTGCGGCTGCTGCCGCGCGGCGGCCGGTTCGTGGAGATGGGCAAGGCCGACCTGCGCGACCCGGAGGCGGTCGCCGTCAAGCACCCGGGCGTGACCTACCGCGCGTTCGACCTGAACGAGGCGGGCAGCACCCGCATCGGCGAGATGCTCGCCGAGGTCCTCGACCTCTTCGCGCAGGGCGCGCTGCGCCCGCTGCCCGTGCGTTCGTGGGACGTGCGCCAGGCCCGGCAGGCGCTGCGGCACGTCAGCCAGGCCCGCCACGTCGGCAAGGTGGTGCTGCGCGTCCCCGCGCCCGTGCACCCCGACGGCACCGTGCTGCTCACCGGCGCGGCCGGGACCCTGGCCGGCGTACTCGCGCGGCACCTCGTCGCCACCGGCCAGGCGCGGCACCTGCTGCTGGCCTCCCGCCGCGCACCCGGCCGCGACGGTGCCGACGACTACGCCACCCTGGTCCGGGAACTGACCGACGCGGGCGCCACCGTCACCGCCGTGACGGTCGACGTCAGCGACCCCGCGCAGGTCACCGAGCTGGTCGCCGGGATCGACCCGGCGCACCCGTTGACCGCCGTCGTCCACACCGCCGGGGTGATCGCCGACGCGACCATCGGCTCGCTGGACGAGTCCGCCCTGCGCACGGTGATGGCGCCGAAGGTGGACGCCGGCTGGGCGCTGCACGAGGCGACCCGGCACCTTGACCTGTCCGCGTTCGTGCTGTTCTCCTCCGTCGCGGCCACCCTCGGCTCCCCGGGGCAGGGCAACTACGCCGCCGCCAACGCGTTCCTCGACGCCCTCGCCCGGCACCGCCGGCAGCAGGGGCTGCCCGCCACCAGCGTCGCCTGGGGCATGTGGGCCACCGACAGCACGATGACCGCCCACCTCGACGGCGACGACCAGCAGCGGCTGCGGCGGGTCGGCATGAGCCGGCTCTCCCCGGCCGAGGGCGCCGAGCTCTTCGACGCCGCCCTGCCGGCGGTCCAACCGGTCGTGGTCGCGGCCCGACTCCACGTCACCGGCGAGGCGAGCGGTGTACCGCCGCTGATGCGGCACCTGCTGCGCGGCGGCGGCCGACGCCGCACCGCCACCGACCAGCCGACCGCCGGGACGTCGTGGCGGGACCGCCTCGGCGGCCTGTCCGAGGCGGACGCCCGGCAGGCGCTGGTCGACCTCGTCTGCGGACAGGCCGCCACGGTGCTGGGTCACGCCTCGGCGCAGGCGGTCCCCGCCGCCCGGGCCTTCAAGGACCTGGGATTCGACTCGCTGACCTCGGTGGAACTGCGCAACCGGCTGGGCGCCGCGACCGGGCTGCGGCTCTCCGCCACGCTGGCCTTCGACCACCCCACCCCGGCCCGGCTGGCCGAGCACCTGTTCGCGCAGCTCGGCCCGTCCACCGGCGCCGGCACCACGGTCCGTACCGTCGTCACGGCCGACGCCGACGAACCGATCGCCATCATCGGCATGGCCTGCCGCTACCCCGGCGGCGTCGCCACCCCCGAGCAGCTGTGGCAGCTCGTCACCTCCGGGTCCGACGCGATCGGCGGGTTCCCCACCGACCGCGGCTGGGACCTCGACCGGCTGTACGGCACGGACGGCGACCAGGCCGGCGGCACCGTCACCGACCAGGGCGGCTTCCTCTACGACGCGGCCGACTTCGACGCCGGCTTCTTCAACATCAGCCCCCGTGAGGCCCTCGCCATGGACCCGCAGCAGCGGCTGCTGCTGGAGACCGCGTGGGAGAGCTTCGAGTACGCCCGCATCGACCCCACCGCGCTCGGCGGCACCGCCACCGGTGTCTTCATCGGCGCGGCCTCCTCCGGCTACGCCACCAGCGGACGCGACGACCTCGACGGCCTCGAGGGGCACCTGCTGACCGGAACGGCGGGCAGCGTCGCCTCCGGGCGGGTCGCCTACACGTTCGGCCTCGAAGGCCCGGCGGTCACCGTCGACACCGCCTGCTCCTCGTCCCTGGTGGCGCTGCACCTCGCCGCCCAGGCGCTGCGCGGCGGCGAGTGCGACATGGCCCTGGCCGGCGGGGTGGCGCTGATGGCGCAGCCCGGCATGTTCTCCGAATTCTCCCGGCAGGGCGGCCTGGCCCCGGACGGGCGGTGCAAGGCGTTCGCCGCCGGCGCCGACGGCACCGGCTGGTCCGAGGGCGTCGGAATGCTGCTGGTGGAGCGCCTGTCCGACGCCCGGCGCAACGGGCACCGGGTGCTCGCCGTGCTGCGCGGCTCCGCCGTCAACCAGGACGGCGCGTCCAACGGGCTGACCGCCCCGAACGGCCCGTCCCAGCAGCGGGTGATCCGGCAGGCCCTGGAGAACGCGCGGCTGACGCCGGCCGACGTGGACGCCGTCGAGGCGCACGGCACCGGCACCACCCTCGGCGACCCGATCGAGGCGCAGGCGGTGCTGGCCACCTACGGGCAGGACCGCGCCGGCGGGGAACCGCTCTGGCTCGGATCGATCAAGTCGAACATCGGTCACGCGCAGGCCGCGGCGGGTGTCGCCGGCGTGATCAAGATGGTGCTGGCGATGCGGCACGGCGTGCTGCCACCGACCCTGCACGTGGACGAGCCCTCGCCGCACGTCGACTGGAGCGCCGGGGCGGTCGCCCTGCTCACCGACGCGCGGCCGTGGCCGGCGGTGGAGCGGCCGCGTCGGGCGGCGGTGTCGTCGTTCGGCATCAGCGGCACCAACGCGCACACCATCATCGAGCAGGCGCCCGACGAGCCGACCCCGGCGGCGCCCCCGCCGGCCGGGGACCTTCCCGGCCTGGTCGGGCCCGCCGCCGTGCCCCTGCCGGTGTCCGGCAGGAGCCCCGGCGCGCTCCGCGCCCAGGCCGCCCGCCTCGGCGAACTGCTCGCCGGCGACGCCGCGCCGGAGCCGCTCGACCTCGGGTTCTCCCTGGCCACCCAGCGGGCCCACCACCCGTACCGCGCGGTCGTCGTGGCCGCCGACCGCGACGACGCGGTCACCCGACTGGCCGCCCTCGCCTCCGCCGACAGCTCGCCGGCCGGCGCGGACGCCGCGCCGAAGGTCGTCTTCGTCTTCCCCGGCCAGGGCTCCCAGTGGCAGGGGATGGCGCTGGACCTGCTGGAGACCTCGCCGGTCTTCCGGCAGCGGATGGCGGAGTGCGCCGAGGAACTGTCCCGGCTGGTCGACTGGTCCCTCGAGGACGTGCTCCGGGAGGCGCCGGGTGCGCCGCCCCTGGACCGGGTGGACGTCGTCCAGCCCGTGCTCTTCTCCGTCATGGTGTCCCTCGCGCAGCTCTGGCGCTCGTGCGGCATCGAACCGGCCGCCGTCGTCGGACACTCGCAGGGGGAACTCGCCGCCGCCTGCGTCGCCGGCGCGCTGACCCTCGCCGACGCGGCGCGGCTCGTCGTGGCGCGCAGCCGCGGCCTGCTGGCGATCGCCGGCCGGGGCGGCATGGTCTCCGTCCCGCTCCCGGCCGCCGACACCGAGCAGCTCATCGCGCCGTGGCGGGGGAGCCTCTCCGTCGGCGCCCTCAACGGCGCCGCCGTGACCGTGGTGGCCGGTGACTCGTCGTCGGTCGCCGAGCTGCTCGCGCACTGCGCCGAGCGCGACATCCGCGCCCGGCAGGTCGCCGTCGACTTCGCGGCGCACAGCGGTAACGTCGAGGCGATCCGCGACGACGTGATGGCCGGATTCGGCACCGTGCGGACGCGGTCCACCACGGTGGCCTTCCACTCCACCGTCACCGGCGAGCCGATCGACACCGCCGAGCTCGACGCCGACTACTGGTACCGCAACCTGCGCGAGACCGTCCGGCTCGCGCCGGTCGTGGACCGGCTGATCGAGCAGGGCTTCCGCGCCTTCGTCGAGGTCAGCCCGCACCCCGTGCTCAAGGTGGCCGTCCAGGACGCACTCGACCGGGCCGCCGGCGCCGGCGTGGTGGTGGGCTCGCTGCGCCGCGACGAGAACGGTCCGCACCAGCTGCTGGCCAACCTCGGCGACCTGCACGTCGCGGGCGTGTCCGTCGACTGGACGAGCGTGTTCGCCGGCTCCGGCGCCGCCCCGGTCGACCTGCCCACGTACGCCTTCCAGCGGGACCGGTTCTGGCCGGCGGTCGACCGGTCCGCGACCGGCGACGTGTCGGGCGCGGGGCTGGGCGCGGCCGGACACGGGCTGCTCGGCGCGGCGGTGCGCCTCGCCGGCGACGACGAGGTCGTGTTGACCGGCCGGCTGTCGGCGTCGACACACCCCTGGCTGGCGGACCACGTGGTCGGCGGCGCGCTGGTGCTGCCGGGCACCGCCCTGGTCGAACTCGCGGTGCGCGCCGGCGACGAGGTCGGCGCCTCGCGGGTGCGGGAGCTGACCGTCGCCGCGCCGCTGGTGCTGCCGAGCTCGGGCGCGGTCCGCGTGCAGGTGCGCGTGGGCGCGGCCGACGGCTCCGGTGCCCGACCCGTGGCGGTGCACTCGCAGCCCGACGGCGACCCCGAGGACGCGTGGACGCGGCACGCCGACGGCCTGCTCGAGCAGGCCACCGACGAGCCGACGTTGGGCACCTGGCCGCCGAGCGGGGGCACCGAGGTGGACCTCGCCGGCTGGTATCCGGCGCTGGCGGAGCGCGGCCTGGCCTACGGGCCGGCGTTCCGGGGCCTGCGGCGGCTCTGGACCGCCGGCGACGAGGCGTACGCCGAGGTCGCCCTGCCGGACGAGGCGGCCGGCGACGCCGCCAGCTTCGCCGTGCACCCCGCGCTGCTGGACGCCGCGCTGCACCCCGTCGGGCTGCTGCTGAGCGAGCGGTCCGGCGGACCGCGCGTGCCGTTCGCGTTCGAGGGCGTGCAGGTGCACGCGTCCGGCGCCAGGGCGCTGCGCGTACGGCTGACCCGGTCGGGCTCGCGCGTCCAGCTGGTGGCCGGCGACGAGTCCGGCGCGCCGGTGGTGTCCGTCGAGTCGCTCGCCCTGCGGGAGATGACCGACGCCAGCGGCGCGGAGGCCGCGGAGCGGTCGCTGTTCGAGGTGACGTGGCAGCCCGAACCGGTCACCCCGGCGGGGGACGTCTCCGGCTGGGCGCTGCTCGGCGACGGTGACGCGCCGGCGGGCCTGACCACACCGGTTTTCCCGAGCGTCGACGAGCTGACCGCGGCGGTCGCGGCCGGGTCGGTCGAGGCGCCCCGCGCGCTGGTCCTCCCCGTGCCCGCCGGCACGCCGGAGGGCGACCTGCCCGACCTCGTCCGTACGGTCACCGCCCGGGTCCTGGCCGTGGTGCGGTCCTGGCTGGACAGCGCGGCCCTGGCCGACACGACGCTGGTGGTGCTGACCCGCGGCGCCGTGGTCGCCATCCCCGCCGACGCGGTGCGGGACCTGCCCGGCGCGGCGGTCTGGGGCCTGCTGCGCTCCGCCCAGTCCGAGCACCCGGGCCGGATCGTCCTCGCCGACGTCGACGGCGAACTCACCCCGGCCACCCTCGGCCTGCTGGCCGCCGTGGCCGACGACCCGACGCCCACCGGCGGGCAGGTGGCCGTACGCGGCGACGAGGTGCGCACCCCCCGCCTGGGCCGCTCCACCGGCCCGGCCGCCGACGAACTCGTCCCGCCGGCCGGTCTGTGGCAGGTCGGGGCGGTGAGCCCGGGCACCCTGGACGGCATCGGCATGGTGCCCGCCACGGCCGTCGCCCTGGACGCGGGCCAGGTGCGCATCGCCGTGCGCGCGGCCGGGGTCAACTTCCGGGACGTGCTGATCGGCCTGGGAATGTACCCGGACCCGACGGCCGTGATGGGCAGCGAGGGCGCGGGCGTCGTGGTCGAGGTCGGCCCCGGCGTGACCGACCTGGCCCCCGGCGACCGGGTGCTCGGCATGTTCGAGCCCGCCTTCGCCCCCGAGGTGATCGCCACCCGCGACCTCGTCGCGAAGATCCCCGCCGGCTGGTCCTTCGCGCAGGCCGCGTCGGTGCCGGTGGTCTTCCTGACCGCGTACTACGCGCTGCGTGACCTGGCCGGGTTGCGGGCGGGCGAGTCGGTGCTCATCCACAACGGCGCGGGCGGCGTCGGCATGGCCGCCATCCAGCTCGCCCGGCACTGGGGCGCGACGGTGTTCGCCACCGCCAGCCCCGGCAAGTGGGGCGTGCTGCGGAGCCTGGGGGTGGCCGAGGAGCGCATCGCGTCGTCGCGGACCACCGAGTTCGAGCAGACCTTCGGCGCGGCCACCGGCGGCGCCGGGATGGACGTGGTGCTCGACGCCCTGGCCGGCGAGTTCGTCGACGCGTCGCTGCGGCTGCTGCCGCGCGGCGGCCGGTTCGTGGAGATGGGCAAGGCCGACGTACGCGACCCGGAGGCGGTCGCCACCCGGCACCCGGGCGTGACGTACCGCGCCTTCGACCTGAACGAGGCCGGCCACCGGCGCATCGGCGAGATGCTCGCCGAGGTCCTCGACCTCTTCGCGCAGGGCGCGCTGCGCCCGCTGCCCGTACGGGCGTGGGACGTGCGTCAGGCCCGGCAGGCGCTGCGGCACATCAGCCAGGCCCGGCACATCGGCAAGGTCGTGCTGCGGGTGCCCGCGCCCGCCGACCCGGACGGCACCGTACTGATCACCGGCGCGGGCGGCGCCCTCGCCGGCGTGTTCGCCCGGCACCTCGTCGCCACCGGCCAGGCGCGGCACCTGCTGCTGGCCTCCCGCCGCGGCCCGGAGCAGTACCGGGACCTGGTCGAGGAGCTGACCCGGGCGGGCGCCCGGGTCACCGTCGGCACCGCAGACGTGGCCGACCCCGCGCAGGTGAGCCGGCTGCTGGAACTGGTGGAGCCGGCACACCCGCTGACCGCCGTCGTCCACACCGCCGGGGTGATCGCCGACGCCACCATCGGCTCGCTCGACGCGCCGGCCCTGCACGCCGTGCTGACGCCGAAGGTGGACGCCGGCTGGGCCCTGCACGAGGCGACCCGGCACCTGGACCTGTCCGCGTTCGTGCTGTTCTCCTCCGTCGCGGCCACCCTCGGCTCCCCGGGACAGGGCAACTACGCCGCCGCCAACGCGTTCCTCGACGCCCTCGCCCGGCACCGCCGGCAGCAGGGGCTGCCCGCCACCAGCCTCGCCTGGGGACTGTGGGCCACCAGCAGCGCCATGACCGCCCACCTGGGCGGCACCGAACACCGCAAGGCGATCCGCGCCACCAGCGCCCCGCTGACCGACCAGCAGGGCGTCGCGCTCTTCGAGCTGGCGCGGCAACGCGGCAACGCGCACCTCGTCCTGATGAACCTGCCGCCGGCGGCGTCGCGCTCGACCGGCCAGGCCGTGCCCAGCCTGCTGCGGGACGTGGTCCGGGTCAGCGGCCCGGCCCGGCGCGCGGTCGGCCGCGGCCCGGCGGACACCGCCTCGGTGCGGGACCGGCTGGCGATGCTCAGCCCGGCGGAGCGGCGCGGGCACCTGCTCGACCTGGTGGCCGGCAGCGTGGCGGCAGTGCTCGGGCACCGCTCGGCGGAGAGCGTCGACGCCCAGCGCGCCTTCAAGGAACTGGGCTTCGACTCGCTCACCTCCGTGGAGCTGCGCAACCGGCTCTCCGCCGCGACCGGATTGCGGCTGCCGGCGACCGTGGCGTTCGACTACCCCACCCCGGTGGTGCTCGCCGAGTTCCTCGACGAGGAACTCGGTGGCGCGGCGGCCGTGGACCGGCCCGCCGCGGTGGGCACCGCCGCCGCCCTCGACGAGCCGATCGCCATCATCGGCATGGCCTGCCGGTTCCCCGGCGACGTGCAGACGCCCGAGCAGCTCTGGGACGTGGTCACCAACTGCGCCGACGTCATCTCGCCGTTCCCCACCGACCGGGGCTGGAACCTCGACGACCTGCGGGCCGGCGGCGAGGACGCCGTACCGCGCCAGGGCGGCTTCCTGCACGACGCCGCACAGTTCGACGCCGCCTTCTTCGGGATCTCCCCCCGGGAGGCCCTCGCCATGGACCCGCAGCAGCGGCTGCTGCTGGAGACGTCCTGGGAGGCCTTCGAGCGGGCCGGGATCGACCCCCACGCGGCGCGGGGCAGCAGCACCGGCGTCTACGTCGGACTCATCTACCACGACTACGCCTCCCAGGCCGCCGGCACCGACGACGAACTGGGCGGCCACGTCGGCAACGGCAGCGCCGGCAGCGTCGCCTCGGGCCGGATCTCGTACCTGTTCGGCCTGGAGGGCCCCGCGGTCACCGTCGACACCGCCTGCTCGTCGTCGCTGGTGGCGCTGCACCTGGCCACCCAGGCGCTGCGGCAGGACGAGTGCCGGCTCGCGCTGGCCGGCGGGGTGAGCGTCATGTCCACCCCCGGCATGCTCACCGAGTTCTCCCGGCAACGCGGCCTGTCGCCCGACGGGCGGTGCAAGGCGTTCGGCGCGGGCGCCGACGGCACCGGCTTCGCCGAGGGCGTCGGCATGCTCCTGCTGGAGCGCCTCTCCGACGCGCAGCGCAACGGTCACCGCGTCCTCGCCGTCGTCCGCGGCAGCGCGGTGAACCAGGACGGCGCCAGCAGCGGCCTGACCGCGCCGAACGGCCCCGCCCAGCAGCGGGTGATCCGGCAGGCGCTCGCCAACGCCCGGCTTGCCACGACCGACGTGGACGCCGTCGAGGCGCACGGCACCGGCACCGCCCTCGGCGACCCGATCGAGGCGCAGGCGCTGCTGGCCACGTACGGGCAGGGCCGGCCGCAGGACCGGCCGCTGTGGCTGGGGTCGGTCAAGTCCAACATCGGCCACGCCCAGGCGGCGGCCGGCGTCGCCGGCGTGATCAAGATGGTGCTGGCGATGCGGCACGGAGTGCTGCCGCCGACCCTGCACGCCGAGAAGCCGTCCCCGCACATCGACTGGACGACGGGGTCGGTCGCCCTGCTCACCGAGGCGCGGCCGTGGCCGGCTCAGGACCGGCCCCGCCGCGCGGCGGTGTCGTCGTTCGGCATCAGCGGCACCAACGCGCACACCATCATCGAGCAGGCCCCGGAGTCCGCCCCGGCGCAGCCGGTACCGCCCGCCACGGGCGTCCCGGGCGACCTCGTCGCCTGCGTCCTCTCGGCCCGCGACGACGCCGCCCTGCGCGATCAGGCGCGCCGGCTGCGGACCCTGGTCGACGCCGAGCCGGAGCTGACCGTCGCCGACGTCGGCCGGGCGCTCGCCACCGGCCGGACCGCCTTCGAGCACCGCGCGGTGCTGCTGCCCGGCGACCGCGCCGGACTGCTCGCCGCCCTCGGCGCGCTGGCCGACGACGAGCCCTCGGCCGCCGTCGTGCGGGGGGTCGCCCGGAGCGGCCGGACCGCCGTCCTCTTCTCCGGTCAGGGCGCGCAGCGTGCCGGCATGGGCCGGGAGCTGTACGCGGCCTTCCCGGTGTTCGCCGCCGCCCTGGACGAGGTGTGCGCGCAGCTCGACCCGCTGCTGCCGCGCCCGCTGCGGGAGGTGCTGTTCGCACCCGAGGGCTCCGCCGAGGCGGAGCTGCTGGACCAGACCGCGTTCACCCAGGCCGGGCTGTTCGCCGTCGAGGTGGCGCTGTTCCGGCTGGTGGAGTCGCTCGGCGTCGTGCCGGACCTGGTGGCCGGGCACTCCATCGGCGAGATCGCGGCGGCGCACGTCGCCGGCCTGTTCCGCCTGACCGACGCGTGCGCGCTGGTCGCGGCGCGCGGCCGGCTCATGCAGGCGCTGCCGACCGGCGGCGGCATGCTGGCCGTGGCCGCCGCGGAGGACGCGGTGGCCGAGTCGATCGCGGGCCTGACCGACCGAGTCGGCGTCGCGGCGGTGAACGCCCCGACCGCCGTGGTGGTCTCCGGTGCCGTCGAGGCCCTCGACGAGGTCGAGCGGGTCTGGCGGGACCGGGGTGTGCGCACCCGCCGGCTGACCGTCAGCCACGCGTTCCACAGCCCGCTGATGGAGCCGATGCTCGACGAGTTCCGGCAGGTGCTCGACGGGCTGACCTTCCACTGGCCCGTCCTGCCGATCGTGTCGAACCTGACCGGGCAGGTCGCCGACCCCGACGAGATCGGCACCCCCGACTACTGGGTGCGGCACGTCCGGGAGACGGTCCGGTTCGCCGACGGCGTCGCGAGCCTGCGCGAGCGCAACGTCCGTACGTTCCTCGAACTGGGCCCCGACGCGGTGCTCGCCGGCATGGTGGGCGCCTGCCTGCCGGACGAGGGCGCCGCGCCGTCGGCGGCGGTCGTGGCGACGCTGCGTCCCGGCCGGCCCGAACCGACGTCGCTGGTCCACGCGCTGGCGGAGCTGCACGCGCACGGCGTGCCGGTCACCTGGACCGCCCTCCTGCCGGGTGCGACCCGCCCGGTCGACCTGCCGACGTACCCGTTCCAGCGGCAGCGCTTCTGGCCGGCCGTGGGCCGGCTGCGGGCCGGCGACGTCAGCGGCGCCGGCCTCGGCGTGGCGGAGCACGGGCTGCTCGGCGCGGCGGTGGACCTGGCCGGCGACGACGAGGTCGTGCTGACCGGCCGGATCTCCCTGACCACCCACCCCTGGCTGGCCGACCACGTGGTCTCCGGCGTGACGCTGGTTCCGGGTACGGCGCTGGTGGAGCTGGCCGTGCGCGCCGGCGACGAGGTGGACCTGCCCCGGCTGCGTGACCTGACGGTGCTCGTGCCGCTGGTGCTCCCCGAATCCGGCGCCGTACGGATCCAGGTGCGGGTGTCCGCGTCGGAGTCGCCGCAGCGGCCCGTCGCCGTCTACTCCCGCCCCGACGACGACCCCGAGGCGGGCTGGACCCGGCACGCGGAGGGCGTGCTCGAACCGGCGACGGCCGACCAGCCGCGGACGACCGCCTGGCCGCCGGCCGGCGCCGCCGAGGTGGACCTGACCGGCTGGTACCCGGCGCTGCTCGGGCACGGCCTGGCGTACGGGCCGGTGTTCCAGGGGCTGCGTCGGGTGTGGACCGGCGGTGACGACGTGTACGCCGAGGTGGTGCTGCCGGAGGAGGCGGCGGCGGAGGCGGCGCGCTTCGGCGTGCATCCGGCGTTGCTGGACGCGGCCCTGCACCCGATCGGGCTGCTGCCGGGCTCGGAGGAGTCGGGCGGGCCGCGGGTGCCGTTCGCGTTCGAGGGTGTGCAGGTGCACGCCTCGGGGGCGGGGCTGCTGCGGGTGCGACTGACCCGCAACGGTTCGGCGGTGCGGCTGACCGCGTACGACGAGGCGGGCGCGCCGGTGGTGTCGGTGGACTCCCTCGTTCTGCGCGAGCTGACCGGCGTGGCCGCCGCGAGCGCGGCGTCCCGCTCCCTGTTCGAGGTGGTCTGGCAGGCCGAGGAGGCCGAACCGGCCGACGACGCGTCGGGCTGGGCGGTGCTGGGCGGGCCGGCCCTGCCGGGCGTGCCCGGCGGCCCCTCCGCCGAGACGATCAGGCAGCTGCGAGCCGCGATCGACGCCGGCATCACGCCGCCGCGCCTGCTGCTGTTCACGCCGGCGGCGTCGAGCGCCGACGACGCCGACCCGGCGCGGGCCGTACGCGCGGTGACCGCCGACGTGCTGGGCCTGGTGCGGGCCTGGCTGGCCGTCGACGCGCTGGCGGACTCGAAGCTCGTGGTGGTGACCCGGGGCGCGGTGGCCGTCCGCGACGAGGACCGGGTGACCGACCTGGCGGCGGCGGCCGTGTGGGGCCTGCTGCGCTCCGCGCAGTCCGAGCACCCGGGCCGCATCGTCCTGGCCGACGTCGACGACGCGATCAACCCCGGCGTGCTCGGCATCCTGGCCCGGTTCGCCGCCGACCCGGCCGGCGGCCAGCTGGTCGTCCGCTCCGGCGCGGTGTTCGTGCCGCGTCTGGTGCGCGCGGTCGCCCCGGCGCCGGCGGACGGCGCCGTGGTGGGCGACGGCACGGTGCTGGTGACCGGCGGTACGGGCGCGCTGGGCGCGTTGGTGGCGGAGCACCTGGTGTCGGCGCATCGGGTGCGGTCGCTGGTGCTGGTGTCGAGGCGTGGCCCGGAGGCCGCCGGTGCGGGCGAGTTGTCGCAGCGGCTGTCCGCGCTGGGTGCTGCCGTTCGGGTGGTGGCGTGTGACGTGACGGACCGGGACCAGGTGTTCGGGCTGGTCGACGAGGTCGCTGCCGAGGGCAGGCTGGCGGGTGTGGTGCACACCGCCGGTGTGTTGGACGACGGCGTGATCGAGCGGGTCACCGACGAGCGTCTGGCGGGGGTGTTGGCGCCGAAGGTGTCGGCGGGTTGGCTGCTGCACGAGGCGACCGCGTCGCTGGATCTGGATCTGTTCGTGGTGTTCTCGTCGGTGGCGGGGGTGTTGGGTTCGCCGGGTCAGTCGGCGTACGCGGCGGGCAACGCGTTCCTGGACGGGTTGGCGGTGTACCGGCGGCAGCTGGGGTTGCCGGCGGTCAGCCTGGCGTGGGGCATGTGGGACACCGCCGGCATGGCCGCCTCGATCGGCGGCAACGACCGGGCCCGGACCGCGCGCGCCGGACTCCGGCCGATGAACGCCCGCACCGGGCTGGAGCTGTTCGACGCCGCGGTGGGGGCCGAGCGGGCGGTGCTGGTGCCGGCCGTGATCGACGTACCCGCGCTGCGGGCGGCGGCCTCCGGCGCGGTCGTACCGCCGATGCTGCGCAACCTGGTCGACGTGGCGACGACCCGCCGCCGCGCCGGGCAGGGCGCCGGCGGCTGGGCCGACCGGCTCGCCGGCCTCGGCGCCGAGGACGGCCTCGCGCAGGTGGACCAGCTGGTCCGCGGCCTGGTCGCGCAGGTGCTCGGGCACGGCGGCGCGGAGGCGGTGCCGGCGGACCGGGCGTTCAAGGACCTGGGCTTCGACTCGCTGACCGCCGTCGAGCTGCGCAACCGGGTGAACGGCGCGACCGGCCTGCGCCTCACCTCGACCCTGGTGTTCGACTATCCGTCCCCGCAGGCCCTGGCGGCCCACGTGTACGCGGAACTCGCCGGCACCCGGCCCGGCGTCGTCGTCGCCGACGACGAGTCGACGGCCGGCGACGCCGACGAGGCGATCGCGATCGTCGGCATGGCCTGCCGCTACCCGGGCGGCGTGGAGTCTCCCGACGAGCTGTGGAGGCTGGTCAGCACCGGCGGGGAGGGCATCGGGGAGTTCCCGGCCGACCGGGGCTGGGACCTGGAGTCGCTGTACGACCCGGATCCCGACCACGCCGGCACCTCGTACACCCGGCACGGTGGCTTCCTGTACGGGGCGGCGGAGTTCGACCCCGGCTTCTTCGGGATTTCGCCGCGCGAGGCCCTGGCGATGGACCCGCAGCACCGCCTGCTGCTGGAGGCGTCGTGGGAGACGTTCGAGTCGGCGGGCCTGGACCCGACGGGTCTGCGGGGCAGCCGGACCGGTGTGTTCGCGGGCGTCATCTACCACGACTACTCGACGCGACTCATGGAGACGCCCGAGGTCGAGGGCTACATCGGCACCGGCAACTCGGGCAGCGTGCTGTCGGGCCGGGTGGCGTACACCTTCGGCCTCGAAGGACCGGCGGTGACCGTCGACACGGCGTGCTCGTCGTCGCTGGTGGCGCTGCACCTCGCCGTGCAGGCGTTGCGCAGCGGTGAGTGCGACCTCGCGCTGGCCGGTGGTGTGACGGTGATGGCGACGCCGGGCACCTTCGTGGAGTTCTCGCGGCAGCGGGGCCTGTCGGCCGACGGCCGGTGCCGGTCGTTCGCCGCCTCCGCCGACGGCACCGGCTGGTCCGAGGGCGTCGGCGTGCTGCTGGTGCAGCGCCTGTCCGACGCGCGGCGCGAGGGCCGGCGCATCCTGGCGGTGGTACGCGGCAGCGCCGTGAACCAGGACGGCGCGTCGAACGGGCTGACCGCCCCGAACGGACCCTCGCAGCAGCGCGTGATCCGCCAGGCCCTCGCGTCGGCGCGGCTGTCGACGTCCGACGTGGACGTGGTCGAGGCGCACGGCACGGGAACGACGCTGGGCGACCCGATCGAGGCGCAGGCCGTGCTGGCCACCTACGGGCAGGACCGGCAGGGCCGGGAGCCGCTGTGGCTCGGCTCCATCAAGTCGAACATCGGCCATGCCCAGGCGGCGGCCGGCGTGGCGGGTGTGATCAAGATGGTGATGGCGATGCGGCACGGTCTCGTCCCGCCGACCCTGCACGTCGACGAGCCGTCGCCCCACATCGACTGGGCCTCCGGGGCGGTGGCCCTCGCGACCGAGCCCACCCCGTGGCCGGCGGTGGACCGGCCGCGCCGGGCGGCGGTGTCGTCGTTCGGCATCTCCGGCACCAACGCGCACGTGATCATCGAGCAGCCGCCCGCCGAGGTGGTCGAGGGCGAGATCGTCGCCGACGCTGTGCCTCCGGTGGAGCCGGTGCTGCTGTCCGCCCGCGACGCGGCCGGGCTGTCGGCGCAGGCCGCCCGGTGGGCGCGCTGGCTGTCGGCGGACGGGCAGCTGCGCGCGGTGGACGTGGCGTGGTCGTCGGTGGTGTCGCGGTCGGCGTTGGAGTACCGGGCGGTCGTGTCCGGTGCGAGCCGCGACGAGCTGCTGGCGGGCCTCACGGCGGTGGCGGCGGGCGAGCCCTCCGGGGCCGTCGTGACCGGTTCCGCCGCCGCGCGCGGCCAGCTCGCGCTGTTGTTCTCGGGTCAGGGTGCGCAGCGTGCCGGGATGGGTCGGGAGCTGTACGGGGAGTTCCCGGTGTTCGCCGCCGCGCTGGACGAGGTGTGCGCGCACCTGGACCCGCTGCTGCCGCGTCCGTTGCGGGAGGTGCTGTTCGCGTCGGCGGGCTCCCCGGAGGCCGGTCTGTTGGATCAGACCGTGTTCACCCAGGCGGGCCTGTTCGCGCTCGAGGTGGCGCTGTTCCGTCTGGTGGAGTCGTTCGGGATCGTCCCCGACCTGCTGGCCGGTCACTCGATCGGTGAGGTCACGGCCGCGCATGTCGCGGGCGTGTTGTCGCTGGCCGACGCGTGTCAGCTCGTGGCGGCGCGGGGCCGGCTGATGCAGGCGCTGCCGGCCGGCGGCGGCATGCTGGCCGTGGCAGCCGACGAGGCCGCAGTAGCCGAGTCGATCGCCGGGCTGGGTGACCGGGTCGGCATCGCGGCGGTCAACGGGCCGACCTCGGTGGTCGTGTCCGGCGCCGTCGACGCGCTGGACGAGGTGGAGCGGGTCTGGCGGGACCGTGGCACGCGCACCCGCCGGCTCACCGTCAGTCACGCGTTCCACAGCCCGTTGATGGAGCCGATGCTGGCGGAGTTCGGCGCGGTCCTGGACGGGTTGACGTTCGCGGAGCCGTTGCTGCCGGTCGTGTCGAACGTGACCGGAGCCCCGGCCGGCGACGAGATCCGTACGGCCGAGTACTGGGTGCGGCACGTGCGCGAGGCCGTCCGTTACGCCGACGGGATCACCGCGCTGCGGGCCGCTGGGGTGGACACCTTCCTGGAGGTCGGCCCGCAGAGCGTGTTGACCGCGATGGCGGCCGACGTGCTGCCCGGCGACGACGGCGTGCTGGCCGTCGCCGCGCAGCGCAGGGACCGGCCCGAGGCGCAGGCGCTGCTGCACGCCCTGGCGGAGCTGCACGTGCACGGCGTTGCCGTGACCTGGCAGCCGTGGTTCGCCGACACCGGCGCGCGGCGGGTGGACCTGCCCACGTACGCCTTCCACCGGGAGCGGTACTGGCCCGAGCCGGCGGGCCGGCGGCGACAGACGGCGACCCACGGCGGCGACGCCGACTTCTGGACCGCCGTCGAACGTGGCGACCTGAGCGCCCTCGCCGCGCAGTTCGGCGACGACGGCGCGGCCCTGGACGCCCTCACCCCGGCCCTGCCGGTCCTGTCGACCTGGCACCGGGCGCGTACGCAGCGGGCGGTCGTGGACGCGTGGTCGTACCGGGTCGGGTGGAAGCGGACCGACATCACCGCCGAACCGGCGCGGCCCGGCGCGTGGCTGCTCGTGACGGCGCAGGACGACCTGGCGGACGGCACCCGGGCGGAGGCGGTCACCAAGGCACTCGCCGAGGTCGGCGCCGACGTGGTCCGGCTGACCGTGGACCCGGTCGGCACCGACCGGGCGGAACTCGCCCGCCGGCTGGCCGACGCGCTGGCCGACGGGCCCGTCACCGGCGTGCTGTCGCTGCTCGGCCTCCGCGACCAGCCGCACCCCGCCCACCCGGCCGTACCGGTCGGGACGGCCGCCACGCTGCTGCTGCTCCAGGCCCTGCACGACACCGGGGCGACGACCCGGCTGTGGTGCCTGACCCAGGGCGCGGTCAGCACCGGCGACGGGGACGCGGTGCACGGCGTCGCCCAGAGCGGGCTCTGGGGCCTGGGGCTCGTGGCGGGCCTGGAGCACCCCCAGCTGTGGGGCGGACTGGTGGACCTGCCCGACCAGGTCGACGCGACGGCGTGGGACCGGCTGGCGCGGGTGGTGACCGGTTCCGGCGACGAGGACCAGCTGGCCGTACGTCCCTCCGGGGTGTTCGTCCGCCGCCTGGTCCGCTCGGCACCCGCCGCCCCCGACACGGCGGAGCGGTGGCGGCCCTCCGGCACGGTGCTCGTCACCGGGGGCACCGGCGCCCTGGGCGCCCACGTGGCCCGCTGGGCGGCGGCCAACGGCGCCGCGCACGTCGTGCTGACCAGCCGCCGCGGCGAGCGCGCCCCGGGGGCGGTGGAGCTGCGCGAGGAACTCACCGCACAGGGCGTACGGGCGTCGGTCGTCGCCTGCGACGTGGCCGACCGCGACCAGGTGGCGGCACTGCTCGCCCGCCTCGACGAGGACCCCGCGCCGTTGACGGCCGTGGTCCACGCGGCGGGCGCCGGCGAGTCCGGCCTGATCGCCGACACCGACCTGGCCGCGTTCGCCGGCGTGCTCGACGGCAAGGTCGCCGGCGCGCTGCACCTGGACGCCCTGCTCGGCGACCGGCCGTTGGACGCGTTCGTGCTCTTCTCCTCCATCGCCGGGGTGTGGGGCAGCGGCGGGCAGTCCGCCTACGCCGCGGGCAACGCCTTCCTCGACGCGCTGGCGGCGCACCGGCGCGGACGGGGCCTCACGGCGACGTCCGTGGCCTGGGGACCCTGGGCCGACGGCGGCATGGCCACCGGCGAGGCCCAGCAGCTGCTGGCCCGGCGCGGCCTGACCGCGATGGCACCGGCCGACGCCGTGCACGCCATGCGGTACGCCGTGGGCCTGCCCCGGGCGGCGCTGACCGTGGTGGACGTCGACTGGGCGGTCTTCGCCCCGGCGTACGCCTCGGCCCGCCCCCGGCCGCTGCTCGACGACATCGCCGAGGCCCGGGAGGCGCTGCACGCCCACGCCGGGGAGCAGCAGCCGGGCGGGGTCGCCGACGCCCTCCGGGAGCACCTGCTCACCCTGCCCCGCCCCGAGCGGGTCCGGCACCTGGTCGACCTGGTCCGTACCCACGCCTCCGCCGTGCTCGGCCACGCGGGCACGGACCGGGTCAAGCCCCAGCGGGCCTTCAAGGAACTCGGGTTCGACTCGTTGACGGCGGTCGAGCTGCGCAACCGGCTGACCGGAGCCACCGGCCTGCCGCTGCCGGCGACCCTCGTCTTCGACTACCCGAACCCGGCCGTGCTCGCCGAGAACCTGCTCGACGGCCTGGTGCCCGAGGCGGCACAGGCGGACGACGGCGATCCGGCGGAGGCGGCCGTCCGGCAGGCGCTCGCGGCGATCCCGCTGGCCCGCCTCCGCGAGGCCGGGCTGCTGGACCTGCTGCTCAACCTCACCGACGCCGACGGCGGTGCCGGGGACGAGTCCACCGACGAGGCCCTGGACCTCGACGAGCTCGACACCGACACCCTCGTCAGGCTGGCGCTTGACGGAACCGATTCCTGACCGTTGTCCCCAGTACGGAGCTCATGATGTCTACGTCCGCAGACAAGGTCGTCGAGGCGCTTCGCGCGTCGCTCAAGGAGACGGGCCGCCTCCGCCAGCTCAACCAGCAGCTGACCGCTGCCGCCCGGGAGCCCATCGCGATCGTTGCGATGTCCTGCCGCTACCCGGGCGGTGTCGCCAGCCCCGAGCAGCTCTGGGACCTGGTGGCCTCCGGCGGCGACGCGATCGGCGGCTTCCCGACGGACCGCGGCTGGGACCTGGACAACCTGTACGACCCGGACGCCGACCGGGCCGGGCGGTCCACCACCCGCGAGGGCGGCTTCCTCTACGACGCGGCCGACTTCGATGCCGAGTTCTTCGGCATCTCGCCCCGTGAGGCCGTGGCGATGGACCCCCAGCAGCGGCTGCTGCTGGAGACGTCGTGGGAGGCGTTCGAGCACGCCGGGATCGCGCCCGCCTCCATGCGCGGGCAGAAGGTCGGCGTCTTCGTCGGCACCGCCGCCAACGGCTACGGGATGGGCCCGCAGAGCGAGGCCGAGGGCACCGACGAGGGCTACCTGCTGACCGGTACGGCCACCAGCGTCGTCTCCGGGCGGATCGCGTACGCCCTCGGCCTGGAGGGCCCGGCGGTCACGGTCGACACCGCCTGCTCGTCGTCGCTTGTCGCCCTGCACCTGGCGTGCCAGGCACTGCGGCAGGGCGACTTCGACCTGGCCCTGGCCGGCGGCGTCTGCGTCATGGCCACTCCCGGCCCGTTCGTGGGCTTCTCGCGGCAGCGGGGGCTCGCCCCCGACGGCCGGTGCAAGTCGTTCGCCGCCGCCGCCGACGGCACGGGCTGGTCCGAGGGCGTCGGCATCCTGCTGGTGGAGCGGCTGTCGGACGCGCAGCGCAAGGGGCACCCCGTCCTCGCCGTGATCCGGGGCAGCGCGGTCAACCAGGACGGCGCGTCCAACGGCCTCACCGCGCCCAACGGCCCCGCCCAGCAGCGGGTGATCCGGCAGGCCCTCGCGAACGCCCGGCTGACCACGGCCGACGTGGACGCCGTCGAGGCGCACGGCACCGGCACCGTCCTCGGCGACCCGATCGAGGCGCAGGCGCTGCTGGCCACGTACGGGCGGGACCGGCCCGCCGACCGGCCGCTGCTGCTCGGCTCGATCAAGTCGAACATCGGTCACAGCCAGTCCGCCGCGGGCGTGGCCGGCGTGATCAAGATGGTGATGGCGATGCGGCACGGCGTCGTGCCGTCCACCCTGCACGTCGACGAGCCGACGCCGAAGGTGGACTGGTCGGCCGGCGAGGTGTCGCTGGTGACCGAGGCCCGGCCGTGGCCGGCGACCGACCGTCCCCGGCGGGCGGCGGTCTCGTCGTTCGGCATCTCCGGCACGAACGCGCACACCATCCTGGAGGAGCCGCCCGCCCCCGACGCCGACGCCGCGGCCCCCGCCGACGCCGGCCCGGCCCCCGCCCTGCCGGCGGTGCCCGTGCTGCTGTCCGCCCGGTCGGAGGCCGCGCTGACCGCGCAGGCGGGCCGCTGGGCCCGGTGGCTGGACGCCGACGAGACCCTCCGCACGGTGGACGTCGGCTGGTCGTCGGTGGTGTCGCGGTCCGCGCTGGAGCACCGTGCGGTCCTCACCGCCACCGACCGCGAGGACCTGCTGGCCGGCCTGCGCGCCCTCGCCGCCGGGCAGCCGTCCGGCGCGGTGGTCGCCGGGCAGGCCGCCGACCGGGGCCCGCTCGCGGTGCTCTTCTCCGGCCAGGGCGCGCAGCGCGCCGGCATGGGCCGGGAGTTGTACGCCGGGTTCCCGGTGTTCGCCGCCGCGTTGGACGAGGTGTGCGGGCGGCTCGACCCGCTGCTGCCGCGCCCGCTGAAGGAGGTGCTGTTCGCACCCGAGGGCTCCGCCGAGGCGGAGCTGCTGGACCAGACCGCGTTCACCCAGGCCGGCCTGTTCGCCGTCGAAGTGGCGCTGTTCCGCCTCGTCGAGTCATTCGGGATCGCGCCGGACTTCGTGGGCGGGCACTCCATCGGCGAGGTCACCGCCGCGCACGTGGCCGGGGTGCTGTCCCTGGCCGACGCGGCGGCGCTGGTGGCGGCGCGGAGCCGGCTGATGCAGGCCCTGCCCTCGGGCGGCGGGATGCTCGCCGTCGCCGCCGCCGAGGCCGACGTCCTCGCCACCCTGGACGCCCTGACCGACGTGGGGATCGCGGCCGTCAACGGGCCGACCTCGGTCGTGGTCTCCGGCGCCGTCGACGCCCTCGACGAGGTGGAGCGGCTCTGGCGCGACCGGGGCGTCCGCACGCGCCGGCTCACCGTCAGCCACGCGTTCCACAGCCCGCTGATGGAGCCGATGCTCGCCGAGTTCCGCAGCGTCCTCGACGGGCTGGAGTTCGCCGCGCCGTCGCTGCCGCTCGTGTCGAACGTGACCGGCGCGCTGGCCGACCCCGACGAGATCCGCACCGCCGACTACTGGGTGCGCCACGTCCGCGAGGCCGTCCGGTACGCCGACGGAATCACCGCGCTGCGGGCGGCGGGTGTCGACGCGTTCCTGGAGATCGGCCCGCGCAGCGTGCTGACCGCCATGACCCGCGACGCGCTGAGCCAGCAGGAACCGGCCGACGACGACACCCCGGTCATCGCGGTGCCCGTCCTGCGCGCCGACCGTCCCGAGGCCCGGGCCCTGCTCGCCGCCCTGTCCGAGCTGCACGTCAACGGGGTGCCCGTCGACTGGCCGGCCCTCTACTCCGGCGCCGGCGCGACCCCGGTCGCCCTGCCCACGTACGCGTTCCAGCGGCAGCGCTACTGGCCCGAGCAGATGCCGGCGTCGGTCACCGGCCCGGTCAGCCCCGACGTGGTGGACGTCGAGTTCTGGTCGGCCGTGGAGCGCTCCGACGTGGCGGCCCTCGCCGCGCAGTTCGGCGACGACGGGGCGGACGTCCTGGCCCCGGCCCTGCCGGTCCTGTCGTCCTGGCGCAAGGCCAGGCTGCGGGACGCGGTCGTCGACGGCTGGTCGTACCGGGTGGTGTGGAAGCGGACCGCCGCCCCCGCGCCGGTCACCCCGTCCGGCCGCTGGCTGCTGGTTGAGCCGGCCGGCGACGCGCCCGTGACGGAGTGGGCCGAGGCGCTCGCGGGGGCGCTGACCGCCGCCGGCGGCGAGGTGTCCCGGCTGGCGGTCGACCCGACGGCGGAGCGCGAGCACGTGACGACGCGGGTGGCCGAGGCCGTGGGGGACGACCGGTTCTCCGGCATCGTGTCCCTGCTGGGCCTGCTGGACCGGCCGCACCCCGGCCAGCCGGCGGTGCCGCTCGGCACGGCCGCCACGATGGCGCTGGTGCAGGCCCTGCACGAGGCCGACGTCTCGGCGCCACTGTGGATGGTCACCCGGGGCGCGGTCGGCACCGGGGACACCGACCCGGTCCGCAGCGTCGCCCAGGGCGGCCTGTGGGGCCTGGCCCGGGTCGCCGGGCTGGAACACCCGCAGCTCTGGGGCGGCCTCGTCGACCTGCCGGACGGGCCCGACCGGAACGACTGGGACCACCTGGTGGGCGTCCTGACCGGCGGCGGTCACGAGGACCAGGTCGCCGTACGGCCCTCGGGCGTGTTCGTGCGCCGCCTGGTGCGCGCCACGCCGGCGGCCGTGGGCACCGTCGAGCGCTGGCAGCCCTCGGGCACGGTGCTGATCACCGGTGGCACCGGGGCGCTCGGCGCCCACGTGGCCCGCTGGGTGGCGGCCAACGGCGCGGCGCACGTCGTGCTGACCAGCCGCCGGGGCGAGCGCGCCCCCGGGGCGGCCGAGCTGCGCGACGAGCTGACCGGTCTCGGCGCCCGGGTGACCCTGGTCGCCGCCGACATGGCCGACCGCGCCCGGGTCGAGGCGCTGCTGCGCGACGTCGACGCCGACGAGGCGCCGCTCACGGCGGTGGTGCACGCCGCCGGGGTGGGCCAGCTGAACATGCTGGCCGACACCGACCTGGCCGGGCTGGCCGGGGTGCTGGACGGCAAGATCGCCGGTGCGGTGCACCTCGACGAGCTGCTGGGCGACCGGCCGCTCGACGCGTTCGTGCTCTTCTCCTCCATCGCCGGCATCTGGGGCAGCGGCGGACAGGCCGCGTACGCCGCCGGCAACGCCTTCCTCGACGCGCTCGCCGAGCGGCGCCGGGCCCGCGGCCTGGCCGCCACCGCCGTGGCCTGGGGACCCTGGGCCGACGGCGGCATGGCCAGCGGCGAAGGCCAGGAACTGCTGGCCCGGCGCGGCCTTAGCCCGATGTCCCCGGCCCAGGCCGTGTACGCGCTGCGCAGCGCGGTGGGCCGGGCCGTGCCGTCGGTGACCGTGGCGGACGTCGACTGGTCCCTGTTCACCCCGGCGTTCGCCGCCGCCCGCGCCCGCCCCCTGCTCGACGACATCGCCGAGGCCCGCGACGCCCTGCGCGTGGTCGACGCCGAACCGGAGGACGCCGCCGGCGGCGGGCTGCGGCAGCACCTGCTGACGCTGCCCCGCGCCGAGCAGGACCGCTACCTGACCGACCTCGTACGCACGCACACCGCCGCCGTGCTCGGCCACTCCGGCACCGAGCTGGTCAAGGCGAACCGGGCGTTCAAGGAACTGGGCTTCGACTCGCTGACCGCCGTCGAGCTGCGCAACCGGCTCGGCGCCGCCACCGGGCTCACCCTGCCCACCACCCTGGTCTTCGACTACCCGAACCCGGCCGCCCTGGCCGACCACCTGTCGGCGACGCTGCGCCTGCACGAGGTCGACACCGTCACCACCTGGGGCCCCGCCGGGCCGGTGGACGACGACCCGATCGTCATCGTCGGCATGAGCTGCCGGTACCCGGGCGGCGTGGCCAACCCGGACGACCTGTGGGACCTGGTCGCCACCGGGCGCGACGGGATCAGTGGCTTCCCCGAGGACCGGCACTGGGACATGGGCCGGCTGCTGGCCGTCGACGCCGACGGGCGACCCGTGTCGCACACCCGCGAGGGCGGCTTCGTCGACGGCGCCACCACCTTCGACCCGGGCTTCTTCGGCATCTCGCCGCGCGAGGCGGTCGCCATGGACCCGCAGCAGCGCCTGCTGCTGGAGGCGTCCTGGGAGGCCATGGAGCAGGCCGGGATCGACCCGGACGAGCTGCGCGGCAGCCGTACCGGCGTCTTCGTCGGCGCCTCCCCGTCGGGCTACGGCACCACCGACACCCCGGCCGAGCTGGCGGGCTACCAGCTCACCGGCGGCGCGCACAGCGTCATCTCCGGCCGGGTGTCGTACACCTTCGGGCTCGAGGGCCCGGCGGTGACGGTCGACACCGCCTGCTCGTCGTCGCTGGTGGCGGTGCACCTCGCCGCCCAGGCGCTGCGCGGCGGCGAGTGCGACATGGCGCTGGCCGGCGGCGTCACCGTCATGGTGACCCCGGGCGCCTTCGTCGAGTTCTCCCGCCAGGGCGGCCTCGCCCCGGACGGACGCTGCAAGTCCTTCGCCGCCGACGCCGACGGCACCGGCTGGTCGGAGGGGGTCGGCGTGCTGCTGGTCCAGCGGCTCTCCGACGCCCGGCGGCACGGCCGCCAGGTGCTCGCCGTGATCGCCGGCAGCGCCGTGAACCAGGACGGCGCGTCCAACGGCCTCACCGCCCCCAACGGCCCCGCCCAGCAGCGGGTGATCCGGCAGGCCCTCGCCAACGCCCGCCTCACCACGGCCGACGTGGACGCCGTCGAGGCGCACGGCACGGGAACGACGCTGGGCGACCCCATCGAGGCGCAGGCCCTGCTGGCGACCTACGGCCAGGGCCGCCCCGCCGACCGGCCGCTGCTGCTCGGCTCGATCAAGTCGAACATCGGCCACAGCCAGGCCGCCGCCGGTGTCGCCGGCATGATCAAGATGGTGCAGGCGATGCGGTACGGCCTGCTCCCGCGGACCCTGCACCTCGACGAGCCGACCCCCCACGTGGACTGGTCCGCCGGCGCGGTGTCCCTGCTGGCCGAGGCGCGTCCCTGGCCGGCGGTGGACCGGCCGCGCCGGGCCGCCGTGTCGTCGTTCGGCATCAGCGGTACGAACGTCCACCTGATCCTGGAGCAGCCGCCCGCCCCGACCGGCGGGGACGAGCCGGACGGCGGCGACGAGCCGTCCCGGACGCCGTCGGCGGTGCCGGTGCTGCTGTCGGCCCGCGACGCGGCCGGGCTGTCGGCGCAGGCCGACCGCTGGGCGGCGTGGCTGAGCGGGCACGAGACCCCCCGCCCGCTGGACGTGGCCTGGTCGTCGGTGGCGTCGCGGTCGGTGCTGGAGCACCGGGCGGTCGTGTCCGGTGCGAGCCGCGACGAGTTGCTGGCGGGCCTCGAAGCCGTGGCGACGGGCGAGCCCTCGATCGGCGTGGTCACCGGCCCGGGTGGGCAGCGCGGCCAGCTCGCGCTGTTGTTCTCGGGTCAGGGTGCGCAGCGTGCCGGCATGGGCCGGGAGTTGTCGGCCCAGTTCCCGGTGTTCGCCGCCGCGCTGGACGAGGTGTGCGCGCAGCTCGACGCGTTGCTGCCGCGTCCGTTGCGGGAGGTGCTGTTCGCCGAGGCGGGCAGCCCCGAGGCGGAACTGCTGGATCAGACCGTGTTCACCCAGGCGGGCCTGTTCGCGGTCGAGGTGGCGCTGTTCCGTCTGGTGGAGTCGTTCGGCGTCGTGCCGGACCTGCTGGCGGGTCACTCGATCGGTGAGGTGACGGCCGCGTACGTGGCCGGGGTGTTGTCGCTGGCGGACGCGTGTCAGCTCGTGGCGGCGCGGGGGCGGCTGATGCAGGCGCTGCCGGCCGGCGGTGGGATGTTGGCGGTGGCAGCGGACGAGGCGGCGGTGGTCGAGTCGATCTCCGGGTTGGGCGACCGGGTCGGTGTCGCGGCGGTCAACGGGCCGGCCGCCGTGGTGGTCTCCGGCGCCGTCGACGCGCTGAACGAGGTGGAGCGGGTCTGGCGGGAGCGGGGTGCGCGCACGCGCCGGTTGACGGTGAGTCACGCGTTCCACAGCCCGTTGATGGAGCCGATGCTGGCGGAGTTCCGCGCGGTCCTGGACGGGTTGACGTTCGCGGCGCCGCTGCTGCCGGTCGTGTCGAACGTGACCGGAGCCCTGGCCGGCGACGAGATCCGTACCCCGGAGTACTGGGTGCGGCACGTGCGCGAGGCCGTGCGCTTCGCCGACGGGGTCACCGCGCTGCGGGCCGCTGGGGTGGACACGTTCCTGGAGGTCGGGCCGCAGAGCGTCCTGACGGCGATGGCGGCTGACGTGCTGCCCGGCGACGACGGCGTGCTGGCCGTCGCTGTGCAGCGTCGGGACCGGCCGGAGACGCAGGCGCTGCTGCACGCCGTGGCGGAGCTGCACGTGCACGGAGTTGCCGTGTCCTGGACGCCGTGGTTCGCCGACACCGGTGCGCGGCGGGTCGACCTGCCCACGTACGCCTTCCACCGCGAGCGGTACTGGCTGCCGCCGGTCGGCCAGTCGGCCGACGTCTCGGGAGCGGGCCTCGGCGTGGCGCGGCACCCGCTGCTCGGCGCGGCGGTGTCGGTCGCCGGCGAGGACATGGTGGTGCTGACCGGCCGGCTGTCGGTGTCGACCCATCCGTGGCTGGCCGACCACGTCGTGTCCGGCACCGTGATCGTGCCCGGCACCGCACTGGTGGACCTCGTCGTCCGGGCGGGCGACGAGGTCGGCGCCTCCCGTGTGCGTGAGCTGACCGTGCTCGCCCCGCTCGTGCTGCCCGCCAGCGGCGGCGGGGTACGGGTGCAGGTCCGGGTCGGTCCCGTCGACGGGACCGGCGCCCGCTCGGTGACCGTGCACTCCCAGCCCGAGGACGACCCCGAGTCGGGCTGGACCCGGCACGCCGACGGCCTCGTCAACGCCCCCACGGCCGACGAGCCCACGGTGGGCGCGTGGCCGCCGCCCGGCGCGTCCGAGGTCGACGTCACCGGCTGGTACCCGGCGGTGGCCGAGCACGGGCTCTCCTACGGTCCGGTCTTCCAGGGCCTGCGGCGGGCGTGGACCGCCGAGGGCGAGGTGTTCGCCGAGGTCGCCCTCCCCGACGAGGTGATCGGGGACCCGGCGGGCTTCGGGGTGCACCCGGCACTGCTGGACGCCGCCCTGCACCCGGTCGGGCTGCTGCCCGCCGACGAGACCGGCGGCGGGGCCCGGGTGCCGTTCGCGTTCGAAGGGGTGCAGGTCCACGCGGTCGGGGCACGGACCCTACGGGTCCGCCTCACCGCCGCCGGCAGCTCCGTGCGGCTGGTCGCCGTCGACGAGACGGGTGCGCCGGTGGTGTCGGTGGACTCGCTGACGCTGCGCGAGCTGACCGGCATGGCGGCGCCCTCCGACGAGGCGCACCGCTCCCTGTTCGAGGTGTCCTGGCAGCCCGAGCAGATCACCGCGCCCGACGGCGCGTACGGCTGGGTCGTGGTCGGTGAGCGCCCGCTCGACGGCGCGCCGCAGCTTCCGGCGTACGCCGAGGTCGCGGCCGTGGCCACGGCGGTGACGGACGGAACGGCCCCCGCTCCCGCGGCGCTGCTGCTGCCCGTCTCTCCGGCGGCGCCCGGGGCGGACCTGCCCGACGCGGCGCGGTCGGTCACGGCGGACGTCCTCGGCGCGGTGCAGGCCTGGCTGGCCGCCGATGCCCTGGCGGACTCGCGGCTGGTCGTGGTGACCCGTGGCGCGGTGGCCACCGGCACGACCGACCGCGTCACCGACCTGGCGGGCGCCGCGGTCTGGGGCCTGCTGCGCTCGGCCCAGTCGGAACACCCCGGCCGGATCGTGCTGGCCGACCTCGAACCGGGCGTCGACCTGGACGCCGACCTGCTGGCCCTGCTCGCCGCAGCCGCCGACGACCCCGCCCTCGGCGGGCAGCTCGCGGTGCGGGCGGGCACGGCGTACCTGCCGCGGCTGGTCCGTGCCACCGGCGACGCGCGCACCCCGGCGACCCTCGGCCGGGGGACCGTCCTCGTCACCGGCGGCACCGGCTCGCTCGGCGCCCTGGTGTCCGAGCACCTCGTCACCGCGTACGGCGTGCGTTCGCTGGTGCTGGCGTCCCGCCAGGGCCCGGCGGCCCCCGGCGCCGACGACCTGGTGCAGCGGCTGGCCGCGCTGGGCGCGGCCGTCCGGGTGGTCGCCACGGACGTGACCGACCGCGCCCGGGTCGGCGAGCTGGTCCGGTCGATCACCGACGAGGATCGCCTGGCCGGGGTGGTCCACACGGCCGGCGTCCTGGACGACGGCGTGGTCAGCGGGATCACCGCCGAGCGGCTGGCGGACGTGCTGGCCCCGAAGGTCACGGCGGGCTGGTGGCTGCACGAGGCGACCGCCGAGCTGGACCTCGACCTGTTCGTGCTCTTCTCCTCCGTCGCCGGGGTGCTCGGCTCTCCCGGTCAGGCCGCCTACGCGGCCGGCAACGCCTTCCTGGACGCCCTCGCCGTGCTGCGGGGGCAGCGAGGGCTGCCCGCCGTCAGCCTCGCGTGGGGCATGTGGGACACGGACGGCATGGCCGCGTCGATCAACGACGCCGACCGGGCCCGGGTCACCCGGGCCGGTCTGGTCCCGATGACCGCCCCGGTCGGGCTCGGGCTGTGGGACGCCGCCCTGGCCCACGGCGGTGCGGCGCTGGTACCGGCCGTGGTCGACCTGCCCGCCATGCGGGCGCAGACCGCTGCGGGCCGGGTGCCGGTGATGCTGCGGGCCCTGGTGGGACCGGCCACGAAGCGTCGCCGCTCCGGCTCCGGAGCCTGGGTCGACCGGTTGGCCGGGCTCGACCCGCAGGAGGCGCGGGCGCAGGTGGCCCTGCTCGTCCGCGGCATGGTCGCGCAGGTCCTCGGTCACGGCGGCGCCGACCAGGTGCCGGCGGACCGGGCGTTCCGGGAACTGGGCTTCGACTCGCTGACCGCCGTCGAGCTGCGCAACCGGATCAACAGCGCGACGGGGCTGCGGCTCACGTCGACGCTCGTCTTCGACTACCCGACCCCCGGCGCCCTGTCGGAGCACCTGTACGAGCAGCTCTCCGGCCAGGTCGCCGACCAGCAGCACGCCGTGCGGGCGACCACCGTCGACGAGCCGATCGCCATCGTGGGCATGGCCTGCCGCTATCCGGGCGGCGTGACGAACCCGCAGCAACTGTGGGACCTGGTCGCCGTCGGGGCCGACGGCATCGGCGAGTTCCCCACCGACCGGGGCTGGGAACTCGACCGGATCTTCCACCCCGACCCGGACAACCCCGGGACGTCGTACACCCGGCACGGTGGCTTCCTGTACGGGGCCGCCGAGTTCGACCCGGACTTCTTCGGCATCTCGCCGCGCGAGGCCCTGGCGATGGACCCGCAGCAGCGGCTGCTGCTGGAGACCTCGTGGGAGACGTTCGAGTCCGCCGGTCTCGACCCGCAGCGGCTGCGCGGCAGCCGGACCGGCGTGTTCGCCGGCCTGATGTACCACGACTACGCCTCCGGCGTGCAGGACCTGCCCGAGGGCGTGGGCGGTTACCTCGGCACCGGCACCTCGGGCAGCGTGCTGTCCGGCCGGGTCGCGTACACGTTCGGCCTGGAGGGGCCGGCGGTCACCGTCGACACGGCATGCTCGTCGTCGCTGGTGGCGCTGCACCTCGCGGTGCAGGCGTTGCGCAGCGGCGAGTGCGACCTCGCGTTGGCCGGTGGTGTGACGGTGATGGCGACGCCGGGGACGTTCATCGAGTTCTCGCGGCAGCGTGGTCTGTCGCAGGACGGCCGGTGCAAGTCGTTCGCGGCGTCGGCCGACGGCACGGGCTGGTCCGAGGGCGTCGGCGTGCTGCTGGTGCAGCGCCTCTCCGACGCCCAGCGCGAGGGCCGGCGGATCCTGGCGGTGGTACGCGGCTCGGCGATCAACCAGGACGGCGCGTCGAACGGCTTGACGGCGCCGAACGGCCCGTCGCAGCAGCGGGTGATCCGGCAGGCCCTGGCGAACGCGCGGCTCACCACGGCCGACGTGGACGCCGTCGAGGCGCACGGCACCGGCACGACGCTCGGCGACCCGATCGAGGCGCAGGCCCTGCTGGCGACGTACGGACAGGACCGCCCGCAGGACCGGCCGCTGTGGCTGGGGTCGATCAAGTCGAACATCGGCCACACCCAGGCCGCCGCGGGGGTGGCCGGCATCATCAAGATGATCATGGCGATGCGGCACGGGCTGCTGCCGTCGACGCTGCACGTCGACGAGCCGTCCCCGCACATCGAGTGGAGCGCCGGGGCGGTCTCCCTGCTCACCGAGGCGCGCGACTGGCCCGCGGCGGGCCGGCCCCGCCGCGCGGCGGTCTCGTCGTTCGGAGTCAGTGGCACCAACGCGCACGTGATCATCGAGCAGCCGCCCGCCGAGGCGGAGCCGACCCGGGGCGGGGGCGCCCCGACGCCCGGCGGGCTGCCGGCCCCGGTGCTGCTGTCGGCCCGGTCCGAGGCCGCCGTCGCGGCGCAGGCGGACCGCTGGGCCCGCTGGCTCGCCGGAGACGAGGAGCTGCGCCCCGTCGACGTCGGCTGGTCGTCGACGGTCAGCCGGGCCGTGCTGGAGCACCGCGCGGTGGTCACCGCGACGGACCGGGACGAACTGCTGGCCGGGCTGCGGGCCCTCGCCGCCGGCGAGTCGGCCGCCAGCGTGGTGACCGGCACCGGAACGACGCGTACGCAGCTGGCAGTGCTCTTCTCCGGCCAGGGTGCGCAGCGCGCCGGCATGGGCCGGGAGCTGTCCGCCCTGTTCCCGGTCTTCGCGACCGCCCTGGACGAGGTGTGCGCGCAGCTCGACCCGCTGCTGCCGCGTCCGCTGCGGGAGGTGCTGTTCGCCGAGGCGGGCTCCGCCGAGGCGGAGCTGCTGGATCAGACCGTGTTCACGCAGCCCGGGTTGTTCGCGGTCGAGGTGGCGCTGTTCCGGCTGGTGGAGTCGTTCGGGATCGTGCCCGACGTGGTCGCCGGTCACTCGATCGGCGAGGTGACCGCCGCGTACGTCGCCGGGGTGCTGTCCCTGGCGGACGCGTGCGCGCTCGTGGCGGCGCGGGGCCGGCTGATGCAGGCGCTGCCCACCGGCGGCGGCATGCTGGCCGTGGCCGCCGACGAGGCGGCGGTGGCGGAGTCGATCTCCGGCCTGACCGACCGGGTGGGCATCGCCGCCGTCAACGGACCCGCCGCCGTGGTGGTCTCCGGCGCCGTCGACGCCCTCGACGAGGTGGAGCGGCTCTGGCAGGACCGGGGTGCGCGCACTCGTCGGCTGACCGTGAGTCACGCGTTCCACAGCCCGCTGATGGAGCCGATGCTCGACGAGTTCCGCGCGGTCCTGGCGGGGTTGACGTTCCGGGCGCCGCTGCTGCCGCTGGCGTCGAACCTGACCGGGGCGCTCGCCGAACCGCAGGAGATCACCCGCGCCGAGTACTGGGTCCGGCACGTGCGGGAGGCCGTCCGCTACGCCGACGGCATCGCCGCCCTGCGGGCCACCGGCGTCGACACCTTCCTGGAGATCGGCCCGCAGAGCGTCCTGACCGCGATGAACGCCGACCTGCTCGCCGAGGACGCGCTCGCGCTGGCCGTCCAGCGCCGGGACCGTCCCGCCCCGCAGGCGCTGCTGCACGCGCTCGCCGCGCTGCACGTCCACGGCGTCCCGGTGACCTGGACGCAGTGGTTCACCGACGCCGGCGCCACCCGGGTCGACCTGCCGACGTACGCCTTCCAGCACCAGCGGTACTGGCTCGGCGCGGGTCAGGCGCGTGCCGCCGACGTGTCCGGCGCGGGCCTCGGCGTGGCCGGGCACCCGCTGCTCGGCGCGGCGGTCACCGTCGCCGGCGCGGACATGGTGGTACTCACCGGCCGGCTGTCGCTCGCCACCCACGCGTGGCTCGCCGACCACGTCGTCTCCGGCGTGGCGATCGTGCCCGGCACCGCCCTCGTCGAACTGGCCGTCCGGGCGGGCGACGAGGTGGGCGCGTCGCGGGTACGGGAGTTGACCGTGGCCGCGCCGCTGGTGCTGCCGGAGGGCGGCGCGGTGCGGGTGCAGGTGCGCGTCGGCGCGGCCGACGAGTCCGGCACCCGGGTCGTGGCCGTGCACTCGCAGTCCGAGGGCGACCCGGAGGCCGAGTGGATCCACCACGCGGAGGGCGTGCTGGAGCCCGCGTCGGCCGACGAGCCGGGCGTGGGGGAGTGGCCGCCGCCGGGTGCCGTCGAGGTGGACCTGGCGGGCTGGTACCCGACGCTGGCGGAGCACGGCCTGACGTACGGGCCGGTGTTCCAGGGGCTGCGTCGGGTGTGGACCGGCGGTGACGACGTGTACGCCGAGGTGGTGCTGCCGGAGGAGGCGGCGGCGGAGGCGGCGCGCTTCGGCGTGCACCCGGCGTTGCTGGACGCCGCGCTGCACCCGATCGGGTTGCTGCCCGGCTCGGAGGAGTCGGGCGGGCCGCGGGTGCCGTTCGCGTTCGAGGGCGTGCAGGTGCACGCCGCGGGCGCGCGGGTGCTGCGGGTGCGGCTGACGCGCGCGGGCTCGGCGGTGCGGCTGGTCGCGTGCGACGAGTCGGGCGCGACCGTGGTGTCGGTCGACTCCCTCGTTCTGCGCGAGCTGACCGGCGTGGCCGCGGCGAGCGCCGCGTCCCGCTCGATGTTCGAACTCACCTGGCAGGCCGAGGAGATCGCCGCCGCCGGGGACCTCTCCGGGTGGGCGCTGGTCGGCTCGCCCGCCGCCGTCGACCTGCCGGCGTTCGGCGACGTCGAGGCGCTCATTGCGGCGGTCGACGCCGGTCGGGCGGTCGCGCCGAAGGGTCTGCTGCTGACGCTCGACGCGTCGCAGGTCGCCGTCCCCGACGCCGTTCGCGCGGCGACGTCGCACGTGCTGGCGACGGTGCGGTCCTGGCTGGCGGCGGAGGCGTTGGCGGATTCGCGGTTGGTGGTGGTGACGCGGGGTGCGGTCTCGGTTGCCGCTGACGACCGGGTTTCGGATCTGGCGGGTGCGGCGGTGTGGGGTCTGCTGCGCTCGGCGCAGTCGGAGCATCCGGGTCGTATCGTCCTGGCGGATGTCGCCGGTGACGTGGACGCCGGTCTGTTGGGTGTGCTGGCTGTGGTGGCTGAGGAGCCGGTGGCGTCCGGCGGTCAGGTGGCGGTGCGGTCGGGTTCGGTGTTCGTGCCGCGTCTGGTGCGCGCGGTCGCCCCGTCGGCGGTGGAGATGCCGGTCGTGGGTGACGGTGCGGTGTTGGTGACCGGTGGCACGGGTGCGTTGGGTGCGTTGGTGGCGGAGCATCTGGTGTCGGCGTACGGGGTGCGGTCGCTGGTGCTGGTGTCGCGGCGTGGCCCGGAGGCCGCGGGTGCGGGTGAGTTGTCGCAGCGGTTGTCGGCGTTGGGTGCGTCGGTGCGGGTGGTCGCGTGTGACGTGACGGACCGGGACCAGGTCGGCGCGTTGGTGGCCGAGGTTTCCGCGGGGGGTCGGCTGGCGGGCGTGGTGCACACGGCCGGTGTCCTGGACGACGGTGTCGTGGAGGGGCTGACCGTCGAGCGTCTGGCGGGGGTGTTGGCGCCGAAGGTGTCGGCGGGTTGGCTGCTGCACGAGGCGACGGCGTCGCTGGACCTGGATCTGTTCGTGGTGTTCTCGTCGGTGGCGGGTGTGTTGGGTTCGCCGGGTCAGTCGGCGTACGCGGCGGGCAACGCGTTCCTCGACGGGTTGGCGGTGTACCGGCGGCAGCTGGGGTTGCCGGCGGTCAGCCTGGCGTGGGGCATGTGGGACACGGCGGGTATGGCCGCGTCGATCGACGAGGCGGATCGGGCGCGTTCGGCGCGGGCGGGTCTGACGCCGATGAGCGCCGAGGTCGGGTTGGAGCTGTTCGACGCCGCCCTGGTGGCGGAGCGCCCGGCGTTGGTGCCGGCCGTGATCGACGTACCCGCGATGCGGGCAGCACTCGGTGCCGGCCCGGTGCCGGCCGTGTTGCGTACCCTGATCGGGTCGACGGTGGCCCGGCGACGGGCCGCGCGGGGCGGCGACTGGGCCAACCAGCTGGCGGGCCTGGCGCCCGACGAGGCGCGCGCCCAGATCGACGTGCTGGTGCGGGGCCTGGTCGCGCAGGTGCTCGGGCACGGTGGGGCGGAGGCGGTGCCGGCGGACCGGGCGTTCCGGGAGCTGGGCTTCGACTCGCTGACGGCGGTCGACCTGCGTAACCGGTTGAACGCGGCCACGGGGCTGCGGTTGGCCTCGACGCTGGTCTTCGACTACCCGACCCCGGCCGTGCTCGTCGACCACCTATACGAGCAGGTCTCCGGGCAGATCACCGCCCGCCAGACGGCGGTGCACGCCGCCAGCACCGACGAGCCGATCGCGATCGTGGGCATGGCCTGCCGCTATCCGGGCGGCGTCGAGAGCCCGGACCAGCTGTGGGCGTTGCTGGCCGGTGGCGGCGACGGGATCTCGGAGTTCCCCACCGATCGCGGTTGGGACCTGGAGAGCCTGTTCGATCCGGACCCGGAGCACAGCGGCACGTCGTACACGCGGCACGGCGGTTTCCTGTACGGGGCGGCGGACTTCGACCCCGGGTTCTTCGGGATCTCGCCGCGTGAGGCCCTCGCCATGGACCCGCAGCAGCGGCTGCTGCTGGAGGCGTCGTGGGAGTCGTTCGAGTCGGCCGGTCTGGACCCGCAGCGGTTGCGGGGCAGCCGGACGGGTGTCTTCGCCGGCGTGATGTACCACGACTACGCCTCGCGCCTGATGGACCTGCCGCCGGACGCCGAGGGCTTCGTCGGCACCGGCACGTCGGGCAGCGTGCTGTCCGGTCGGGTCGCGTACACCTTCGGCCTGGAGGGCCCGGCGGTCACCGTCGACACCGCCTGCTCGTCGTCGCTGGTGGCGCTGCACCTCGCGGCGCAGGCGTTGCGCAGCGGTGAGTGCGATCTGGCGTTGGCCGGTGGCGTGACGGTGATGGCGACGCCGGGCACGTTCATCGAGTTCTCGCGGCAGCGGGGCCTTTCCCAGGACGGCCGGTGCAAGTCGTTCGCGGCGTCGGCCGACGGGACGGGCTGGTCCGAGGGCGTGGGCGTGCTGCTCGTGGAGCGGCTGTCGGACGCGCGGCGCAACGGGCACCGCGTGCTGGCGGTGGTACGCGGCACGGCCGTGAACCAGGACGGCGCGTCGAACGGCCTGACCGCCCCGAACGGCCCGTCGCAGCAGCGCGTGATCCGGCAGGCCCTGGCGAACGCCCGCCTGACCGCCGCCGACGTGGACGCGGTGGAGGCGCACGGCACCGGCACGACGCTCGGCGACCCGATCGAGGCGCAGGCGTTGTTGGCGACGTACGGGCAGGAGCGTCCGCAGGACCGGCCGCTGCTGCTCGGGTCGGTGAAGTCGAACATCGGGCACACGCAGGCCGCCGCCGGCGTGGCCGGCGTGATCAAGATGGTCATGGCCATTCGCCACGGCCTGGTGCCGCCGACCCTGCACGTCGACGAGCCGTCCCCGCACATCGACTGGACCGCCGGGGCGGTGGCGCTGGCGACCGAGGCGACGCCGTGGCCGCAGGTGGACCGGCCGCGTCGCGCGGCGGTGTCGTCGTTCGGCATCTCCGGCACCAACGCGCACGTGATCATCGAGCAGCCGCCGGCCGAGGCGATCGAGGGTGAGATCGTCGCCCGCGAGGTGCCGCCGGTGGTGCCGGTGCTGCTGTCGGCCCGCTCCGACGCGGCCCTGGCCGGCCAGGCGGGCCGGTGGGCGCGCTGGCTCGCGGCCGACGAGGCGCCGCGTCCGCTGGACGTCGCCTGGTCCTCGGTGACCATCCGGCCCGCGCTGGAGCACCGGGCGGTGGTGACCGCCGCCGACCGGGACGGCCTGATCGCGGCGTTGACCGCCCTCGCTGACGGCGACCCCACCGGTACGGCCGTCTCCGGCGCCGCCGGCCAGCGCGGCCAGCTCGCGCTGTTGTTCTCGGGTCAGGGCGCGCAGCGTGCCGGCATGGGCCGGGAGTTGTCGGCCCAGTTCCCGGTGTTCGCCGCCGCGTTGGACGAGGTGTGCGCGCAGCTCGACGCGTTGCTGCCGCGTCCGTTGCGGGAGGTGCTGTTCGCCGAGGCGGGCAGCCCCGAGGCGGAACTGCTGGACCAGACCGTCTTCACCCAGGCGGGCCTGTTCGCGGTCGAGGTGGCCCTGTTCCGGCTGGTGGAGTCGTTCGGGGTCGTGCCGGACCTGCTGGCCGGCCACTCGATCGGCGAGGTTACGGCCGCGCACGTGGCGGGGGTGTTGTCCCTGGCGGACGCGTGCGAGCTGGTGGCGGCGCGGGGCCGGTTGATGCAGGCGCTGCCCACGGGTGGCGGGATGTTGGCGGTGGCTGCCGACGAGGCGGCGGTGGCGGAGTCTCTTGCCGGGTTCGCCGACCGGGCGGGCATCGCTGCCGTCAACGGTCCGACGGCCGTGGTCGTCTCCGGTGCTGTCGAGGCCCTGGACGAGGTGGAGAGGGTCTGGCGGGAGCGGGGTGTCCGCACTCGTCGGCTGACCGTGAGCCACGCGTTCCACAGTCCGCTGATGGAGCCGATGCTCGACGAGTTCCGCGCGGTCCTGTCCGGACTCACCTTCGCCGCGCCGCTGCTGCCGATCGTGTCGAACGTGACCGGAGCCCTGGCCGACGCCGACGAGATCCGCACCCCGGAGTACTGGGTGCGGCACGTGCGCGAGGCCGTGCGCTACGCCGACGGGGTCACCGCGCTGCGGGCCGCCGGTGTCGACACGTTCCTGGAGGTCGGCCCGCAGAGCGTCCTGACGGCGATGGCGGCTGACGTGCTGCCCGACGACGATGCCGTGCTGGCCGTCGCCGTGCAGCGCAAGGACCGGCCGGAGACGCAGGCGCTGCTGCACGCCCTGGCGGAGCTGCACGTGCACGGCGTTGCCGTGACCTGGCAGCCGTGGTTCGCCGACACCGGCGCGCGGCGGGTCGACCTGCCCACGTACGCCTTCCAGCACCAGCGCTACTGGCCCGCCGCCAACCGAGCGCGTACGGGCGACGTGTCCGGGGCCGGGCTCGGCCGCACCGAGCACCCGCTGCTCGGCGCGGCGGTGGACCTGGCCGGCGACGACGAGATGGTGCTGACGGGCCGACTCTCCCTGGCCACGCACCCCTGGCTGGCCGACCACACGGTCTCCGGGCTGACGCTGGTACCGGGCACCGCCCTGGTCGAGCTGGCCGTACGGGCCGGCGACGAGGTGGGCCTCTCCCGGCTGCGGGAGCTGACCGTGGCCGCCCCGCTGGTCGTCCCCGGCACGGGAGGCGTGCGGATCCAGGTGCGGGTGTCCACGTCGGAGTCGCCGCAGCGTCCCGTCGCCATCTACTCCCGCCCCGACGACGACCCCGAGGCGGGCTGGACCCGACACGCGGAGGGCGTGCTGGAGCCGTCCACCGCCGACGAGCCCGACCCGGTCACCTGGCCCCCGGTCGGCGCGGCGGAGGTGGACCTGGCTAGCTGGTACCCGACGCTGGCGGAGCACGGCCTGACGTACGGGCCGGTCTTCCAGGGGCTCCGGCGTGCCTGGACCAGCGGCGGCGAGGTGTACGCCGAGGTGGTCCTGCCGGACGACGCCGCGACGGAGGCCGTCGGGTTCGGGGTGCATCCGGCGCTGCTGGACGCGGCCCTGCACCCGATCGGGTTGCTGTCGGGTGCGGAGCAGTCGGGCGGGCCGCGGGTGCCGTTCGCGTTCGAGGGTGTGCAGGTGCACGCCTCCGGCGCGGGGGCGCTGCGGGTGCGCCTGACCCGCGACGGCTCCGGCCTGCGGCTGGCCGCGTACGACGAGACGGGCGCGCCGGTCGTGTCGGTGGACTCCCTCGTCCTGCGGGAGCTGACCGGCGTGCCCGCGCCGGGCACGGCATCGCGGTCGCTGTTCGAGCTGCGGTGGCCGGCCGTGGAGGTCACTCCTGCCGGGGAGATCTCCGGATGGGCGCTGGTGACCGGCGGCCGGGAGCTGGCGGCACCGGTCGGAATGCCCGCGTACCCCGACGTGGCGACGATCGCGGGGGAGGAGTCCGTCCCCCGATCGGTGCTGCTTCCGCTGTTCCCCGGATCGGGGTCGGCGGCGGAGACGCCGGAGTCCGTCCGGGCGGTGACCTCGGAGATGCTGACGACCGTGCAGTCCTGGCTGGCGGCGGACGCCCTGTCGGCGTCGCGGCTCGTGGTGGCGACCCGGGGTGCCGTGTCGGTCGGTGACGAGGACCGGGTGACCGACCTGGCCGCTGCGGCCGTGTGGGGCCTGCTGCGCTCGGCGCAGTCGGAGCACCCGGGTCGCATCGTCCTCGCGGACGTCGACGGCGAGCCGGATGCCGCGCTGGTGGCCCTCCTGGACGGCGCGCTGCGCGAACCGGCCGCGACCGGCGGCCAGTTGGCCGTCCGTAACGGGGCGGTGTACTCGCCGCGCCTGGTCCGGGCCGGCGTCACGGTGGCGGAGACGCCGACCGTGGGTGACGGTGCGGTGCTGGTGACCGGTGGTACGGGCGCGCTGGGCGCCCTCGTGGCGGAGCACCTGGTGTCGTCGTGGGGCGTGCGGTCGCTGGTGCTGGTGTCGCGGCGTGGCCCGGAGGCCGCCGGTGCGGGTGAGTTGTCGCAGCGGCTGACGGCGCTGGGCGCGTCGGTGCGGGTGGTCGCGTGTGACGTGACGGACCGGGACCAGGTCGGCGCGTTGGTGGCCGAGGTCGCTGCCGGGGGCCGGTTGGCGGGTGTGGTGCACACCGCCGGCGTCCTGGACGACGGGGTGGTCGAGGGGCTGACCGCCGAGCGGCTCGGTGCGGTGTTGGCGCCGAAGGTGTCGGCGGGTTGGCTGCTGCACGAGGCGACGGCGTCGCTGGACCTGGATCTGTTCGTGGTGTTCTCGTCGGTGGCGGGTGTGTTGGGTTCGCCGGGTCAGTCGGCGTACGCGGCGGGTAACGCGTTCCTGGACGGGTTGGCGGTGTACCGGCGGCAGCTGGGGTTGCCGGCGGTCAGTCTGGCGTGGGGCATGTGGGACACGGCGGGTATGGCCGCGTCGATCGACGAGGCGGATCGGGCGCGTTCGGCGCGGGCGGGTCTGACGCCGATGAGCGCCGAGGTCGGGTTGGAGCTGTTCGACGCCGCCCTGGTGGCGGAGCGCCCGGCGTTGGTGCCGGCCGTGATCGACGTACCCGCGCTGCGGGCGGCGGCCTCCGGCGGCCCCGCGCCGGCCGTGCTGCGCACCCTGATCGGCGTGACCAGCACCCGCCGCCAGGCGGGGCAGGGCGGTGGCGGCTGGGCCGACCGGCTCGCCGGGCTGACCGAGGACGAGGGCCGGGCCCAGGTCGACGTGCTGGTGCGGGGCCTGGTCGCGCAGGTGCTCGGGCACGGTGGCGCGGAGGCGGTGCCGGCGGACCGGGCGTTCCGGGAGCTCGGCTTCGACTCGCTGACGGCGGTGGACCTGCGTAACCGGTTGAACGCGGCCACCGGGCTGCGGTTGGCCTCGACGCTGGTCTTCGACTACCCGACCCCGGCCATGCTCGCCGACCACCTGTGGTCGGAATTGGCCGGGGTGCGTCAGTCCACCGGCGACCTGGTCGCCGGTACGGTCGTCGGCACCGACGAGCCGATCGCCATCGTGGGCATGGCCTGCCGCTACCCGGGCGACGTCGAGTCTCCCGACGAGCTGTGGGAGCTGTTGGCCGGCGGCGGCGACGGGATCTCGGAGTTCCCGGCGGACCGGGGCTGGGACCTGGAGTCGCTGTTCGATCCGGACCCGGACCGCAGCGGTACGTCGTACACGCGGCACGGCGGTTTCCTCTACGGTGCCGCCGAGTTCGACCCCGGGTTCTTCGGGATCTCGCCGCGCGAGGCCCTGGCGATGGACCCGCAGCAGCGGCTGCTGCTGGAGGCGTCGTGGGAGAGCTTCGAGTCGGCCGGTCTGGACCCGCAGCGGCTGCGGGGCAGCCGGACGGGTGTCTTCGCCGGCGTCATGTACCACGACTACGCCTCCCGACTGATGGACCTGCCGACCGAGGTGGAGGGCTACGTCGGGACCGGCACCTCGGGCAGCGTGCTGTCCGGCCGGGTCGCGTACACGTTCGGCCTGGAAGGGCCGGCGGTCACCGTGGACACGGCGTGTTCGTCCAGCCTCGTCGCGCTGCACCTCGCTGCGCAGGCGTTGCGCAGCGGTGAGTGCGATCTGGCGTTGGCCGGTGGCGTGACGGTGATGGCGACGCCGGGGACGTTCATCGAGTTCTCGCGGCAGCGGGGCCTTTCCCAGGACGGCCGGTGCAAGTCGTTCGCCGCCTCCGCCGACGGCACCGGCTGGTCCGAGGGTGTCGGCGTCCTGCTCGTGCAGCGCCTCTCCGACGCCCAGCGGGAGGGCCGGAAGATCTACGCCGTGGTACGCGGCACGGCCGTGAACCAGGACGGCGCGTCGAACGGCCTGACCGCGCCGAACGGCCCGTCGCAGCAGCGCGTGATCCGGCAGGCCCTGGCGAACGCCCGCCTGACCGCCGCCGACGTGGACGCGGTGGAGGCGCACGGCACCGGCACCACGTTGGGTGACCCGATCGAGGCGCAGGCGTTGTTGGCGACGTACGGGCAGGACCGGCCCGTCGATCGGCCGCTGCTGTTGGGGTCGGTGAAGTCCAACATCGGGCACACCCAGGCCGCCGCCGGCGTGGCCGGCGTGATCAAGATGGTCATGGCCATTCGCCACGGCCTGGTGCCGCCGACCCTGCACGTCGACGAGCCGTCCCCGCACATCGACTGGACCGCCGGGGCGGTGGCGCTGGCGACCGAGGCGACGCCGTGGCCGCAGGTGGACCGGCCGCGCCGGGCGGCGGTGTCGTCGTTCGGCATCTCCGGCACCAACGCGCACGTGATCATCGAGCAGCCGCCCGCCGAGGCGATCGAGGGCGAGATCGTCGCCCGGAACGTGCCGCCGGTCGTGCCGGTGCTGCTGTCCGCGCGCTCCGACGCGGCCCTGGCCGGCCAGGCGGGCCGGTGGGCGCGCTGGCTCGCGGCCGACGAGGCGCCGCGTCCGCTGGACGTGGCCTGGTCCTCCGTCACCACCCGGCCCGTGCTGGAGCAGCGCGCCGTCGCCGTGGTGGCCGACCGGGACGACCTGCTCTCCGCGCTGCGGGCCCTCGACGCGGGCGAGCCCTCCGGGGCCCTCGTGACCGGTTCCGCCGCCGCGCGCGGCCAGCTCGCGCTGTTGTTCTCGGGTCAGGGTGCGCAGCGTGCCGGGATGGGTCGGGAGTTGTCGGCCCAGTTCCCGGTGTTCGCCGCCGCGTTGGACGAGGTGTGCGCGCACCTGGATGTGTTGCTGCCGCGTCCGTTGCGGGGGGTGCTGTTCGCGTCGGCGGGCTCCCCGGAGGCCGGTCTGTTGGATCAGACCGTGTTCACGCAGGCGGGGTTGTTCGCGGTCGAGGTGGCGCTGTTCCGTCTGGTGGAGTCGTTCGGGGTCGTGCCCGACCTGCTGGCGGGTCACTCGATCGGTGAGGTGACGGCCGCGTACGTGGCGGGGGTGTTGTCCCTGGCGGACGCGTGCGCCCTCGTCGCCGCGCGGGGCCGGCTGATGCAGGCGCTGCCGGCCGGCGGTGGGATGTTGGCGGTGGCAGCGGACGAGGCCGCGGTGGTCGAGTCGATCTCCGGGCTGGGTGACCGGGTCGGCATCGCGGCGGTCAACGGGCCGGCCGCCGTGGTGGTCTCCGGCGCCGTCGAGGCGCTGGACGAGGTGGAGCGGGTCTGGCGGGAGCGGGGTGCGCGTACCCGCCGGTTGACGGTAAGTCACGCGTTCCACAGCCCGTTGATGGAGCCGATGCTCGACGAGTTCCGCACGGTCCTGTCCGGACTCACCTTTGCGGCGCCGTTGCTGCCGGTCGTGTCGAACGTGACCGGAGCCCTGGCCGGCGACGAGATCCGTACGGCCGAGTACTGGGTGCGGCACGTGCGCGAGGCTGTGCGCTTCGCCGACGGGGTCACCGCGCTGCGGGCCGCTGGGGTGGACACGTTCCTGGAGGTCGGGCCGCAGAGCGTGTTGACCGCGATGGCCGCCGACGTGCTGCCCGACGACGATGCCGTGCTGGCCGTCGCCGTGCAGCGTCGGGACCGGCCGGAGGCGCAGGCGCTGCTGCACGCCGTGGCGGAGCTGCACGTGCACGGAGTTCCCGTGACCTGGCAGCCGTGGTTCGCCGACACCGGCGCGCGGCGGGTCGACCTGCCCACGTACGCCTTCCAGCACCAGCGCTACTGGCCGGAGGGCACGCCCGCGAAGCAGGCCGCCCCGGACGGCGGCGACGCCGAGTTCTGGGCCGCCGTCGAGCGCGGCGACCTGGCCGCCCTCGCCGCCGAACTCGGCGACGACACCGAGGACCTGGACGCGCTCGGCCCGGCCCTGCCGCTCCTGGCGCGCTGGCGTCAGCACCGGTCCCGGGACACCGCCCTGGACGGGTGGTCGTACCGGGTCGGGTGGGAGCCGGTGCGGCCGGCCCCGGCAACCCGGTTGTCCGGGCGGTGGCTGGTCGTCACCGTCGACAGCGGCGCCGACGCGGGCGTGGCGAAGACCCTCACCCAGGCGGGCGCCTGGGTGGACACGCTCACCGTGTCGTCCACCGTCGCCCGCGCCGACCTGGGCGAGCGGCTGCGCCGGATCAGCGGGGAGGGCTGGGCCGGGGTGCTCTGCGTGCTGCCCCGCCAGGACCGGCCGCTGACGCACACCCCGGCGGTGCCCGCCGGCACGGCGGTGCTGCTCACCCTCACCCGGGCGCTGACCGACACCGGCCTGCCGGGACGGGTGTGGGCGCTCAGCCGGACCGCGATGCCGGTCACGGCCGGGGAACGGGTCGGCGACGTCTGGGCGGCCCTGGCCTGGGGCCTGGGCCGGGTCGTCGCCCTCGAACAGCCGGACCGCTGGGGCGGCCTGGTCGACCTGCCCGACCGCGCCGACCGGAGCACCCGCGCCGGGCTCCTCACGGTCCTGGCCGACGGCACCCTGGACCAGGTGGCCGTCCGCCGCAACGGCCTCTTCGGCCGGCGGCTGGTGCCGGCCGCGCCGCCCGCGGGTGCGGGTTGGCGGCCCGCCGGGACGGTGCTGGTGACCGGCGGTACGGGTGCGTTGGGTCGGCACGTGGCCCGCTGGCTGTTGGCCAACGGGGCGGCCGAGGTGGTGCTCGCCTCGCGGCGGGGTCCGGCGGCGCCGGGCGCTGCGGAGCTGGTGGCCGAGTTGGGTGCGGTGCGGGTGGTGGCGTGCGACGTCACCGACCGGGCGGCGGTCGACGCGCTGGTGGCCGGGCTGCCGGAGCTGACCGCCGTCGTGCACACCGCCGGCGCGTCCGGCGGCACCACCCCGGCGTACGAGGTGACCGACGGCGAGTTGTCGGAGACCCTGGCCGGCAAGGTGCTCGGCGCCGTCCATCTCGACGCCGCCTGCCGGGGCCGGGACCTCGACGCGTTCGTGGTCTTCTCCTCGGTCGCCGGCGTCTGGGGCGGCGGCGGCCAGGCCGGCTACGCGGCCGGCAACGCCCTGCTCGACGCGCTCGTCGCCGCCCGCCGGGCGGCCGGCCTGCCCGCCACCGCACTGGCCTACGGCCCGTGGGCGGAGGACGGCATGGCCGCCGGCGAGACGGCGGACGGCCTGCGCCGCCGCGGGTTCACCCCGCTCGCACCCGACGCCGCCGTCGCGGCGCTGGGCCGCTGGGTGAACGCCCCGGAGGCGGCGCCGGTGATCGTCGACGTCGACTGGTCCCGGTTCGTCACGGCGTTCACCGCCGCGCGGCCGAGCCACCTCTTCGACCGGGTCGCCCCCGCCGCCGCCGAGGAGCCGGAGCGGCCGGAGAGCGCCGCCGCCACCGACGGGCTGCGGGCCAGGCTCGCGGCGCTGCCGGCGACCGGCCAGGAGGCGCTGCTGGTCGACCTCGTCCGCGCGGAGGCGGCGGCCGTCCTCGGGCACCCCACCACCGACCAGGTGCCGGCCGGTCGGGCGTTCCGCGAGCTGGGCTTCGACTCCCTCGCCGCCGTGCAGCTGCGCGACCGGCTGGGCCGGGTCACCGGCCTGACCCTGCCGTCGACCGTGGTCTTCGACCATCCGTCGGCGGCGGAACTGGCCCGCTTCCTGCGTACCGAAATCGTGGTCGGCGCGGACGGCGGCCCCGCCACCGGCGGCGTGGCCCCGGCCCGGCCGCCGGCGGACGAGCCGATCGCGATCGTCTCCATGGCCTGCCGCTTCCCCGGCGGGGTGTCCTCGCCACAGGAACTGTGGCGGCTGCTGGCCGACGGCGTGGACGCCGTCACGCCGATGCCCGCCGACCGGGGCTGGGACCTCGACGCCCTGTTCGACAGCGACCCGGAGCGGGTCGGCACCAGCTACACCCGCAGCGGCGGGTTCCTGCACGACGTGGCCGGCTTCGACGCCGCGTTCTTCGGCATCAACCCGCGCGAGGCCCTCGCGATGGACCCGCAGCAGCGGCTGCTGCTGCACACCACCTGGGAGGTCTTCGAACGCGCCGGCATCGACCCGCACCGGGTGCGCGGCTCCGCCACCGGCGTCTTCATGGGCACCAACGGGCAGGACTACGCCACCCTGCTGCTGGGCGCCCGGTCCCAGGTGGAGGGCTACCAGGCGACCGGCAACGGCGCGTCGGTGGTCTCCGGCCGCCTGGCGTACTCGTTCGGGCTGCACGGCCCGGCGGTCACCGTCGACACGGCCTGCTCGTCGTCGCTGGTGGCGCTGCACCTGGCCGCGCAGGCCCTGCGCAGCGGCGAGTGCGACCTCGCCCTGGCCGGCGGCGTGACGGTGATGTCGACCCCGGGCGCGTTCCTGGAGTTCTCCCGGCAACGCGGCCTCGCCGCCGACGGGCGGGTCAAGGCGTTCGCCGAGGCCGCCGACGGCACCGGCTGGGGCGAGGGCGTCGGCGTCCTGCTGCTCCAGCGGCTCTCCGACGCCCAGCGCGACGGCAACCGGATCCTCGCCGTCGTACGGGGCAGCGCCGTCAACCAGGACGGCGCGAGCAACGGCCTCACCGCGCCGAACGGGCCCGCGCAGCAGCGGGTCATCCGGCAGGCGCTGGACAACGCCGGCCTGACCCCGGGCGACGTGGACGTCGTCGAGGCGCACGGCACCGGCACCACCCTCGGCGACCCGATCGAGGCGCAGGCGCTGCTGGCGACGTACGGCAGGGACCGCTCCGCCGACCGGCCGCTGTGGCTCGGGTCGGTGAAGTCGAACATCGGACACACCCAGGCCGCGGCGGGCGCCGCCAGCCTGATGAAGATGGTGCTGGCCCTGCAACACGAGGTGCTGCCGGCGACCCTGCACGTCGACGCGCCGACCCCGCACGTCGACTGGACCTCCGGCGCGCTGGCGCTGCTCACCGAGGCGCGGCCGTGGACCGCCGAGGACCGGCCCCGCCGGGCCGGCGTCTCCTCGTTCGGGATCAGCGGCACCAACGCCCACGTGATCCTGGAGCAGGCCCCGCAGCGGCCGGAACCCGTCGCCCCCGACGGGGAACGGCCAGGGACGGCCCTGCCGTGGCCGGTCTCCGCCGCCGACCTGCCCGCGCTGCGCGAGCAGGCCGGCCGGCTGGCCGACCGGGTCGCGACGGGCGGCGACCCCGCCGACCTGGTCGCCTGGGCGCTCGCCGACGGCCGCGCCCACCTCGGCCAGCGGGCCGCCGTGGTCGCCGCCGACCAGGAGACCCGGCTGGCCGCGCTGCGGGCGCTGGCCGGCGGCGAGGCCCACCCCGCGCTGGTCACCGCCCGGCGGCGCGGAGGCGGCCTCGCGGTCCAGTTCTCCGGCCAGGGCGCCCAGCGCCCCGGCGCCGGCCGGCAGCTGTACGACACGTTCCCCGTCTTCGCGGCGGCCCTCGACGAGGTCTGCGCGACGCTGGACCACCAGCTGCCGCAGCCGCTGAAGCCGGTGCTGTTCGCGGCCGACGGCAGCGCCGAGGCCGCGCTGCTCGACGAGACGGTGTTCACCCAGGCCGGGCTCTTCGCGTTGGAGGTGGCCCTGTTCCGGCTGGTCGAGTCGTTCGGGGTGGTGCCCGGGCACGTCGCCGGGCACTCGATCGGCGAGATCACCGCCGCGCACGTCGCCGGCGTGCTGTCCCTCGCGGACGCCGCCACGCTGGTGGCCGCCCGGGGCCGGCTCATGCAGGCCCTGCCCACCGGGGGCGGGATGCTCGCCGTCGCCGCCGACGAGGCGGCCGTGGTCGACTCCCTGGCCGGGCTGGGCGACCGGATCGGCGTCGCCGCCGTCAACGGTCCCACCGCCGTGGTCCTCGCCGGGGCCCTCGACGCCCTCGACGGGCTGGAGCGGCTCTGGCGGGAGCGCGGGGTACGCACCCGGCGGCTGCGGGTCAGCCATGCGTTCCACAGCCCGCTGATGGAGCCGATGCTGGCCGAGTTCCGGGCCGTGCTCGACGGGCTGACGTTCGCCGCGCCGCTGCTGCCGATCGTGTCGAACCTGACCGGGCGGCTCGCCGGGCCCGACGAGATCCGCACGCCCGACTACTGGGTGCGGCACGTCCGGGAGGCCGTCCGGTACGCCGACGGGATCGCCGCGCTGCGCGACGCGGGCGTGGACACCTTCCTGGAGCTCGGCCCGCAGGCGGTGCTGACCGCGATGACCGCGGGCCTGCTGCCCAGCGACGAGGACGGGACGGCCGTGGCGGCGCTGCGCGCCGGCACCGACGAGCCGGCCGCCCTGCTCTCCGCGCTGGCCGTCCTGGACGGCACCGGGCGCGACGTCGACTGGCCGGCGGTGCTCGCCGTGCTCGCCGGCCCCCGTCCGGATCCCCGCCGGCTGCCCGAGCTGCCGACGTACGCGTTCCGGCCGCAGCGCTACTGGCCGACCCTCGACGCGGCCCCGACCCCGGCCGCCGACCCGGTCGACGACGCGTTCTGGCGGGCCGTCACCGACGGCGACCTGGGCCGCCTCGGTCTCGACCCCGACCAGCCGATGCGCGAGCTGCTGCCGGAACTGGAGTCGTGGCGGCGCCGCCAGCAGCTCGACGGCACCCTCGCCGGCTGGCGGTACCGGGTCACCTGGGAACGCCGGGCGCTGACCGGCGCCGACCCCGGCACGTGGCTGGTGGTGGCCCCGCCGCACCAGGTCACCGACCGGGTGCTCGCCGCCCTCACGGCCGGTGCCGCCACGGTGCACCTGCTGACCGTCGACCCGGCCACGGCCACCCGCGACGGCCTGGCCGCCGACCTCGACCGGCTCGCCGCCGCGCACCAGCCGACGGCACTGCTCTCCCTGCTGGCGCTGGACGAGGCGCCGCACCCGGAGCAGACCGCGCTGCCGACCGGCCTGGCGGCGAACCTGCTGCTCGTGCAGGCGCACACCTGCCGCTCCGGCCCGGCCGTGCCGCTGTGGCTGGCCACCACCGGCGCCGTCGCCGTGGACGACGAACCGGTCGTGCACCCGACGCAGGCCACCACGTGGGGCCTCGGCCTCGTCGCCGCCCTGGAGCACCCCCGGCACGTCGGCGGAGTCGTCGACCTGCCGGCGGGCCCGGACGAGGCGGCGTACGCGGCCCTGGCCGGGGCCCTGGTCAACGTCGACGGGGAGGACCAGCTCGCCGTACGGGAGGCCGGCGTGCACGCCCGGCGCCTGGTCCGCGACACCGCACGGCCGGCGGCCGGCGGCGGGTACCGGCCGAACGGCACCGTCCTGCTCACCGGCGGGACCGGGGCGCTCGCCCGGCACGCGACCGACTGGCTGGGCCGCAACGGCGCCGAGGTGCTTCCGCTGGCCGAGCCGGCCACGGGCAAGCTCGGTGACCTGATGGAGCAGCTCGACGCCGAGAGCCGGCCGGTGACCGCGCTCGTGCACGTCCCGGCGGAGACCGGCTCGGTGCCACTGGCCGAGCTGACCCTCGCCGGCCTGGCCGCCGACCTGGCCGCCACCGTCGGCGACGTGCCGAGGTACGCCGACGAGCTGGCGCACCGGCCGCTCGACGCGTTCGTGCTGTGCACCTCCACCACGGGGGTGTGGGGCGCGGGCGGCCGGGCCGGCCAGTCCGCCGGCGACGCGCTGCTGCACGCGCTCGCGGCGAACCGGCGGCACGGCGGCCTGGCGGCGACCGCCGTGGCGTGGGGCCCGTGGGACGACGACCCCGAGTCGGTCGAGCTGGCGCAGCTGCGCCGGCGGGGCCTGCCGGGCCTGCCCCCGGAGCTGGCCGTCGAGGCCTTCGGTCAGGCGCTGCGGGAGGAGGCGGCCCTGGTGCTCGCCGACGTGCGCTGGGACCGGTTCGTGCCGACGTTCGCGTCGATGCGGCCGTGCCCGCTGCTGACCGGGGTCCCCGAGGCGGGCGCGGCGATGCCCGCCGACGACGACCGCCAGCCGGCGGACGACGAGGCGGCGACCGCGCTGCGGGAGCGGCTGCGCCCGTTGGGCCCCGGCGAACGGGAGGGCGTCCTCGTCGAACTCGTGGGCAACCTGGCGGCGGCCGTGCTCGGCCACACCGGGGGCGGAGGGCTGGAGCCCGACCGCGCGTTCCGCGAGGTCGGCTTCGACTCGATGACGGCCGTGGAGCTGCGCAACCGGCTCCGCGCCGCCACCGGCGTCCAGCTGCCCGCCGCCGTGGTGTTCGACTACCCCACGCCCGCGGCGCTCGCCCGGCACCTGCGCGACCAGCTCGTCGAGGACGGCGCCGCCGCGGCCGCGCCGCTGCTCGCCGAGCTGGAGCGGCTCGACGGGGTCTTCGCGGCCGACGCACCGGACCGGCTGACCCGGCAGAAGCTGCTGGTGCAGTTGCAGGCGTTCGTCGCCCGGTGGGGCGACGAGCGCGGCCCCGTTGAGGAGAAACCGGCCACGCACACCCTCCACGACGCCACCGACGCCGAGATCTTCGATTTCATCCACCGCGAGCTGGGCGGCCCCGGCGGCAATTTGCCGGGCATCTAGAAATGGTGCCGCGCGATCGTTGTCGACGGTCGTGACGCACGCGGCCGGGCGGGCTCGGACACCCGCCCGGCCGCACCCCGCGAGGGCGGTGCGCCGGACCGCTCGGAGGGCGGGTCGGCCCAGCCTGCGCCCCCGCCGCCTAGGGGCACCCGTAGGGGCACGCTAGGGGTTGTGACCGCCGTCCGGCGACAATTACCTTTCGTCCGGCGCGTAAGACCTGGTGGGGGCTGAAACGCTTTTTGTCTGGCAATTCGTGGTCGGCTGAATGGGCTTAGATCTTCGCGGCTTGTGGCGTCTGTGGACGGTATTGGGTCGCCTGTTTCTTTCCGGCCCGAAGAGGTGGCGTCAATGGCGACTGAAGATACGCTCCGGGAGTACCTGAAATGGGTCACGGCGGACCTTCACCAGACCCGGAGGAAGCTCGGCGAGCTTGAGGCGGCCAACCGGGAGCCGATCGCCATCGTCGGCATGGCCTGCCGGTTCCCGGGCGGGGTGGGCTCGCCCGAGGAGCTGTGGGAACTCGTCGACTCCGGCCGGGACGCCGTCTCCCCGTTCCCCGCCGACCGCGGCTGGGACCTGGCGCGGCTGTTCCACCCGGACCCCGACCACCCCGGTACGTCGTACGTCGCCGAGGGCGGCTTCGTCGACTCGGCCACCGACTTCGACGCCGCGTTCTTCGGCATCTCGCCGCGCGAGGCGCTCGCCATGGACCCGCAGCAGCGGCTGCTGCTGGAGGCCGCCTGGGAGGCGTTCGAGCACGCCGGGCTCGACCCCTCGGCGCTGCGCGGGCACCAGGTGGGGGTGTTCGCCAGCACCACCGGCCAGGACTACGTGGGGCTGCTCCAGCAGCCGCCGCCCGGCACCGAGGGCTACATCCTCACCGGCACCGCCGCGAGCGTCGTGTCCGGCCGGATCTCGTACGCGCTCGGCATCGAGGGCCCCGCCGTCACCGTCGACACCGCCTGCTCGTCGTCGCTGGTCGCCCTGCACCTGGCCTGCCAGGCACTCCGGCAGGGCGAGTGCACCCTGGCGCTCGCCGGCGGTGCCACCGTCATGTCCACCCCGTCCGCCTTCATCGGTTTCAGCCGCCAGCGCGGCCTGGCCTCCGACGGCCGGGTCAAGTCGTTCGCCGCCGCCGCCGACGGCACCGCCTGGGGCGAGGGGGTCGGCCTGCTGCTCGTCGAGCGGCTCTCCGACGCCCGCCGCAACGGTCACCCCGTCCTGGCCGTGGTGCGCGGCAGCGCGGTCAACCAGGACGGCGCGAGCAACGGGCTGACCGCCCCCAACGGCCCGTCCCAGCAGCGGGTCGTGCTCCAGGCGCTGGCCAGCGCCCGGCTCGCGCCGGAGCAGGTCGACGTCGTGGAGGCGCACGGCACCGGCACCACCCTCGGCGACCCGATCGAGGCCCAGGCGCTGCTGTCGACGTACGGGCAGGGCCGACCGGCGGACCGGCCGCTCTGGCTCGGCTCGGTGAAGTCGAACATCGGCCACACCCAGGCCGCCGCCGGCGTGGCCGGCGTGATCAAGATGGTGATGGCGCTGCGGCACGACACCGTGCCGGCGACGCTGCACGTCGACGAGCCCACCCCCAACGTGGACTGGACGGCCGGCGCGGTGTCGCTGGTGACCGAGCCGCAGCCGTGGCCCGCCGGGGAGCAGCCCCGCCGCGCGGGCATCTCCTCCTTCGGCATGAGCGGCACCAACGCCCACGTGATCATCGAGGAGGCGCCCGCCGCCGACCCGGCCCCGGCCGAAGCCCCGGACGGCCCCGCCGCCGCGACCGACGCGGGCACCGCGACGGACGAAGCGACCGACCTCGCCCCGGTCACCGGGGCCGGCCTCGTGCCGGTGCTGGTCTCCGCCCGCGACGCCGACTCCCTGGCCGCGCAGGCGACCCGCTGGGCCGACTGGCTCGACGACCGCCCCGAGCTGCGGCTGACCGACGTCGGCTGGTCGTCGGCGCGCACCCGGGCCAGCCTGGAGCACCGGGCCGTGCTGGTCGCCGCCGACCGCGCCGACCTGACCGCCGGACTGCGCGCGCTCGCCGCCGGCGGCGACGCCCCGGGCCTGGTCACCGGCGCCGGCCCGCGCGGCGGCAAGCTCGCGTTCCTCTTCTCCGGCCAGGGCGCCCAGCGCAGCGGCATGGGCCGCGAGCTGGCCGCCGCGTTCCCCGTCTTCGGCCGGGCGCTCGCCGAGGTCTGCGCCGAGCTGGACCGGCACCTGCCCCGCCCGCTCACCCCGGTGCTCTTCGCGCCCGAGGGCGACGAGGCCGCCGCGCTGCTCAACCAGACCCTCTACACCCAGGCCGGCCTGTTCGCCGTCGAGGTCGCGCTGTTCCGGCTCCTGGAGAGCTGGGGGATCGTCCCGGACGTCCTGCTCGGCCACTCGATCGGCGAGCTGTCCGCCGCGCACGCGGCCGGCGTGCTGTCGCTGCCCGACGCCGCCGCGCTCGTCGCGGCCCGGGGCCGGCTGATGCAGGCCCTGCCGGCCGGCGGCGCGATGCTGGCGGTCCAGCTCCCCGCCGACGCCGTCCGGGCCGCCCTGGCCGGCGTCGAGGACCGGGTCGCCGTGGCCGCCGTCAACGGGCCCACCGCCGTGGTCGTCTCCGGCGCGGCCGACGCCGTCGAGGAGCTCGAACGCCGCTGGGCGGACGAGGGCGTACGCACCAGGCCGCTGCGGGTCAGCCACGCCTTCCACAGCCCGCTGATGGAACCCATGCTCGCCGAGTTCGCCGCCGTGGTGCGCGGGCTGGAGCTGCACCCGCCGGCGCTGCCGATCGTGTCGAACCTGACCGGCGCGGTCGCCGACCCCGACGAGATCCGCACCGCCGACTACTGGGTGCGGCACGTGCGGGAGGCCGTCCGGTTCGCCGACGGCGTCGACCAGCTGCGCGCCCTGGGCGTGCGTACGTTCCTGGAGGTCGGCCCCAGCGGGGTGCTCACCGCGCTGGCCCGCGACGTCCTGGCCGCGGCCGGCGCGGACGACGACACCGCCGCCGTGGCGCTGCTGCGCCGCGACCGCCCCGAGCCCGCGTCCGCGCTCACCGCCCTCGCCGAGCTGCACGTCGGCGGGGTCGAGGTGGGCTGGGAGCAGCTGTTCGCCGGCGCCGGCGCCGCGCGGGTGCCCCTGCCCGCGTACGCCTTCCGGCGGCAGCGGTTCTGGCCCGAGCCGCCGCCCGCCGCCCCGGACGGCGGCTCACACGACGGCGACGACGAGTTCTGGACCGCACTGGAGCAGGCGGACGTCGACACCCTCCGCAGCGAACTGGGCGACGACGACGAGCAGGTGCGGGCGCTGCTGCCGGCCCTGCCCGTGCTCACCTCCTGGCGCCGGTCCCGGCGGGAACGATCCCTGGTGGACGGCTGGTCGTACCACGTGACCTGGCAGCCCGTGCCGGTCGAGGACACCGACGGCCCGGCGGGCCGCTGGCTGGTCGTGCTGCCGGCCGACGACGCGCCGGCGTGGGCCGACGGCCTGGCCGGGCTCTTCGGCGACGACGAGCCGCTGGTGCTGCGCGTCGGCGCGGCGGACCTCGACCGCGCGGCGCTCGCCGCCCGGCTGCGGGACCTCCTCGACGGCCGGCCGGTCGACGGCGTGCTCGCCGTGGTCGCCGGTCAGGACCGGCTGCTGGCCGAGCACCCCGGCGTGACCCTCGCCGCGGCCAGCACCCTCGCCCTGGTCCAGGCGATGACCGACCTGGACCTGGTCGCGCCGCTGTGGTGCGTCACCAGCGGCGCGGTCGCGGCGGCCCCGGGCGACCGGGTCGCGCACCCGTTGCAGACCGAGGTCTGGGGCCTCGGCCGCGCGGCGGCCGTCGAGCAGCCGCACCGTTGGGGCGGCCTGGTCGACCTGCCGGCCACCGTCGACGACGCCACCGCCCGGCGGCTCGCCGCCGTGCTGGCCGGTCACGTCGGCGAGGACCAGGTGGCCGTGCGGCCCGGCGGGACCTGGGCCCGCCGGCTCACCCCGGCCCCGCACGCGGCGGACGAGCCCCCCGCCGGCGACTGGTGCTCCGGCACCGTCCTGGTCACCGGCGGCACCGGCGCCCTCGGCGGCCACGTCACCCGCTGGCTGCTCGGCCGCGGCGCCGGGCGGGTGGTCCTGGCCAGCCGCCGGGGCACCGCCGCCCCGGGCATCGCGGACCTGCTCGACGCGTACGGCGCCGACGGGCGGGTCACCGTCGCCACCTGCGACGTCACCGACCGGCGGTCCGTGGCGGACCTGGTGGACGCGCTGCCCGACCTGACCGCGGTCGTGCACGCCGCCGGCACCGACCAGCTCACCCCGCTGACCGACACCACCCTCGGCGAGTTCTCCCACGTCGTCGCGGGCAAGGTGCTCGGCGCCCTGCACCTCGACGCCTGCCTCGCCGAGCGCGAACTCGGCGCGTTCGTGCTCTTCTCCTCCATTTCCGGCGTGTGGGGCAGCGCCGGCCAGTGCGCCTACGGCGCCGGCAACTCCCTGCTGGACGCCCTGGCCGTCAACCGGCGCGACCGGGGCCTGCCGGCCACCGCCGTCTCCTGGACGGCCTGGGGCGGCGAACACGGCATGGCCGCCGAGAACGTGGCCACCGGGCAGCTCAACCGGATGGGCCTGCCGCCGATCGACCCGGAGAAGGCGCTCGTCGCGCTCGACCGGGCGCTGCGCCGCCCGACGCCCTGCGTGACCGTCGCCGACGTCGACTGGACCCGGTTCCACCCCGCGTTCACCGTGGCCCGGCCCAGCCCGCTGCTCGGCGACCTGCCGCAGGTGCGGGCGCTCGTCGCGCAGGAGGAGGCCGCCGCGCCGGCCGCGGGCGCGGTCGCCGCGCCGCTGCGTCACCTCGCGGCGCTGCCCGCGGCGGAGCAGGAACGGGAGCTGCTGAAACTGGTCAACGAGCAGACCGCGGCGGTGCTGGGCCACGCCACGCCCGACGAGCTGCGCGGACGCCCGTTCAAGGACCTCGGCTTCGACTCGCTGACCGCCGTGGACTTCCGGGGACGGCTGAACACCGCCACCGGCCTGCGGCTGCCCACCACGCTGGTCTTCGACTACCCCACCCCCGCCGAGCTGGCCGCGCACCTGCGCGAGCTGGTCTCCGGCGCCGCACCGGCCGACGCCCCGCAGACCGTCGTCGTCGACGCCGACGAGCCCGTCGCGATCGTCGGGATGGCCTGCCGCTACCCCGGCGGCGTCGACGGGCCGGAGGCGTTCTGGCGGCTGGTCGCCGACGGGGTGGACGCCATCTCGCCGTTCCCCACCGACCGGGGCTGGGAGATCCCTGAGCCGGCGGAGGGGACCCACCCTCCGGCGGGCGGCTTCCTCTACGACGTGGCGGACTTCGACCCCGCCTTCTTCGAGATCTCGCCCCGCGAGGCCCTCGCCATGGATCCGCAGCAGCGGCTCACCCTCGAGACGTCCTGGGAGGCGCTGGAACGGGCCGGGGTGGACCCCGCGACGCTGCGCGGCACCCGTACCGGCGTCTTCGTGGGCGCCTCCACCTCCGGCTACGGCACCGGGCTGACCGAGGTCCCCGAGGGCGTCGAGGGCTACCTGATGACCGGCGCCGCGCACAGCGTGATCTCCGGCCGGGTCGCGTACGCGCTGGGGCTGGAGGGGCCGGCCGTCACGGTCGACACCGCCTGCTCCTCGTCGCTGGTGGCGCTGCACCTCGCCGGGGCGGCGCTGCGGCGCGGCGAGTGCGACCTGGCGCTGGCCGGCGGCGTGGCCGTGATGGCCACCCCCACGGCGTTCCAGGAGTTCTCCCGCCAGGGCGGCCTGGCCTCCGACGGGCGGTGCAAGTCCTTCGCCGCCACGGCGGACGGCACCGGCTGGTCCGAGGGCGTCGGCATGCTGCTCGTGCAGCGGCTCTCGGACGCCCGGCGGCAGGGCCGCCGCGTCCTCGCCGTGGTACGCGGCTCCGCCGTGAACTCCGACGGCGCGTCCAACGGCCTGACCGCCCCCAACGGCCCCTCCCAGCAGCGGGTGATCCGGCAGGCGCTCGCCAGCGCCCGGCTGACGGTCACCGACGTGGACGTCGTCGAGGCCCACGGCACCGGCACCGTCCTCGGCGACCCGATCGAGGCCCAGGCCCTGCTGGCGACCTACGGGCAGGACCGGGGCGACGCGGGCCCGCTGCTGCTGGGCTCGGTCAAGTCGAACATGGGCCACGCGCAGGCCGCCGCCGGCGTGGCCGGCGTGATCAAGATGGTGCTGGCGATGCGGGAGGGCACCGTCCCGGCGTCGCTGCACGCGGACACGCCGTCGCCGCACATCGACTGGTCGGCCGGCGACGTGGAGCTGGTGACCCGGTCCCGGCCGTGGCCGACGGTCGACCGGCCCCGCCGGGCGGCGGTCTCCTCGTTCGGCATCTCCGGCACCAACGCCCACGTGGTCGTCGAGCAGCCCGTCGACACCGACGTGACCGGCGAGGCCGAGCCGGCCCCCGAGCCGGCCACCGGGCTGGTCGCCGCCGACACGGTGGTGTGGCCGGTCTCGGCCCGCTCGACCTCGGCCCTGGCCGCGCAGGCATCCCGGCTGGCCCGGCACCTGCGGGCCCACCCCGGCCTCGCCCCGGCGGCGGTCGGCTGGTCCCTCGCCGCGACCCGCTCGGTGTTCGACAGGCGCGCCGCGGTGCTCGGCGCGACCCCCGGCGAGCTGCTGGCCGGCCTGGACGCGCTCGCCGCCGGCACCCCGGCCGGCAACGTGCTGACCGGCACCGTCGCCAACCACGGCCCGGGCCCGGTGTTCGTCTTCCCGGCCGCCACCCCGGCGGGCGCGGCGGCCGGCCTGGTGGGCCGCTGCCCGGTCTTCGACGCCACCCTCGCCGAGTGCCGGCAGGCCCTGGCGCCCTGGGTCGACGTCGACCCGGCCGCCCTGCTGACCGGCACCGACGCCGCCTGGGCCGAGCGGCCGGAGCTGGCCCGGCCCGTGCTGTTCGCCGTCGGGGTGGCGCTCGCCGCCGTCTGGCGGCACGCCGGGCTCACCCCGGCCGCGGTCGTCGGCGACGGCGACGGCGAGGTCGTGGCCGCCCACGTGGCGGGCCTGCTGTCCCTGCCCGACGCCGCCCGGACGGTGGCGCTGCGGGCCCGGGCCGCCGCCGGCGAGCTGGACCCTGCCGGCCTCCGCGCCGCCCTGGCGGGGATCGCCCCGCAGCCCGGTGCCGCCCGGCTGGCCTCCACCGTCACCGGCGACTGGGCCGACCCCGCCGGCCTCGGCGCCGACCACTGGGCCGACCCGGCCACCCTCGGCGCCGGCCACCGGGCCGGGGGAGCGGAGCAGTTCGACGCCGCCCTGCGCGCCGCCGTCGACGCCGGACACGTGACCTTCGTGGAGGTCTCGCCGGAGCCGGCGCTGACCGGCCGGGTCGCCGCCGTCCTCGACGCGACCGGCGCCACCGGCCACGTCCTGGCCACCCTCGCCGGGTCGGGCGACACCGCCACCCGGCTGCTGACCGGCCTCGCCACCGCGCACACCCTCGGCCTGGCGGTGGACCACCGCCGGCTGCTGCCCGAGGCCGAGCCGGTCGACCTGCCCACGTACGCCTTCGACCGGCACCGCTACTGGCTGGAGCGCACCGGCGCCCACCGTTCGGTCCTGCCCGCCGTGGGCCTCGACGTGGTCGACCACCCGCTGCTCAGCGCCGTGGCCGACCTGCCCGGCGACGAGGGCCTGCTGTTCACCGGCCGGATCACCCTCACCACCCACCCGTGGCTGGCCGACCACGCCGTGCTGGGCACGGTGCTGCTGCCCGGGACGGCGCTGGTGGAGCTGGCGTCCTGGACCGGCCGGCAGGCCGGCGCGGCGACGGTCGCCGAGCTGAACCTGGAGGCGCCGCTGGCGATCCCCACCGAGGGCGGCATCGACCTGCGGGTCCGCGTCGGCCCGCCGGACGAGACCGGGCACCGGCCCGTCGCCATCCACACCCGGCGCGACGACGACACCGGACCCGACGGCACCCGGTCCTGGCAGCGGCACGCCTCCGGCCAGCTCGCCGACACCGTCGACCCGGACCCCGCGCCGGCCGCCGTGTGGCCGCCCGCCGACGCCGAGCCGATCGCCCTCGACGGGCTCTACGCCCGGCTCGCCGCCCAGGGCTACCACTACGGCCCGGTCTTCCGCGCGCTGCGCGCCGCCTGGCGGTCGGGTCCGGACATCCTGGCCGAGGTCGCCCTGGACGCCGACGCGTCCACCGACACCACGGCCTTCTCGGTGCACCCGGCCCTGATGGACGCGGCACTGCACGCCATCGGCGCCAGCGCCACGACCGGCGCCACCGACGCCCCGGCCGGCGGCGCGACGCCGGCCCCCGACGGTGGCCCCGACATCCGCCCGGGCCTGCCGTTCACCTGGTCGGGCGTGACCATCCGGCCCACCCGCGCCCGCGAGCTGCGGATCCGGCTGCGCGCCACCGACGCCGGGTCCGTGGCCCTGACCATCACCGACACCGGCGCGACGCCGGTCGCCTCCGTCGACGGTCTGGTGCTGCGGCCCATCTCCGGCGAGCAGCTCAGCGCCGCCCGCCGCTCGGCCAGCCGGTCCCTGCACCGCCTCGACTGGGTCGCCCCCGTCACCGGCCGCGCCGACGGCACGTCCCGGCTCGTCGCCCTCGGCGACGACTGGCCCGGCGCCGACCGGCACCCGGACCTCTCCCCGCTGGTCGCCGAGGTGCGCGCGGGCGGTCCGGTGCCCGACGCGGTGGTGGTGACCTGCGCCGGACCGACCGCCGACGAGCCGCACCCGGCCCGCCAGGCGCACCGGGTCGCCCACCGCACGCTCGCGCTGGCCCAGCAGTGGCTCGCCGAGGAGTCCCTCGCCGCCGCCCGGCTGGTGGTGGTCACCCGCGGCGCGGTCCGGGTCGAGCCGGACGAGCGGATCGCCGACGTGCCGGCCGCCACCGCCTGGGGCCTGCTGCGCTCCGCGCAGTCGGAGAACCCGGACCGGATCGTGCTGCTCGACGTCGACGACGACGCCCTCGCCGCCGCGCTGCTGCCGGCGGCCCTGGCCACGGGCGAACCCCAGCTCGCGGTACGCGCCGGCCAGCTCCGGGTGCCCCGGCTGACCCGGCTCGGCCCGCCCCCGGCCGAGGTGCCCGGCCCCGACCTGGCCGCCGGCACCGTCCTCGTGACCGGGGCGACCGGCCTGCTCGGGCGGCTCGTGGCGCGACGGCTGGTGACCCGGCACGACGTACGGCACCTGCTGCTGGTCAGCCGCAGCGGGGCGGACGCCCCGGGCGTCGCCGCGCTGGTCGACGAGCTGGCCGGACTGGGCGCCACCGCCCGGGTGGTCGCCTGCGACGTCACCGACCGCGACGCGCTCGCCCTGCTGGTCGAGCAGATCCCCGCCGACCTGCCGCTGACCGGCGTGGTGCACGCGGCCGGGGTGCTCGACGACGGCGTCCTGCCCGCGCTCACCCCGGACCGCTTCGACACCGTGCTGCGCCCCAAGGTCGACGCGGCCTGGCACCTGCACGAGCTGACCGAGAAGCTGGACCTGGCCGCGTTCGTGCTCTTCTCCTCGGCGGCCGGCCTCTTCGGCGGCCCCGGGCAGGCCAACCACGCGGCGGCGAACTGCTTCCTCGACGCCCTCGCCCAGCACCGGCGCGACCGGGGGCTCCCGGCGCTCTCGCTGGCCTGGGGCCCGTGGGTCAACGACACCGGCGACGGTCAGACCGGCCACGTCGACGAGGCCCGTATGAACCGGGGCGGCTTCGTCCCGCTCGGCGCCGACGAGGGCATGGACCTGTTCAGCGAGGCGCTGCGCTTCGCCGAGCCGGTGGTCGTACCGGTCAACCTGGACCTCGCGCTGATCGGCCGGCACGGGCCGGCGGCGGTGCCGCCGGTGCTGCGGTCGCTGGTCCGGCCGGCGTCGACCGGCGCGGTGCGGGCCGCCGAGCGCGACCCGGCCGAGGCGCTGCGGGAGACCCTCGCCGCCACGGCGGAGGCCGACCGCGACCAGGTGCTCTCCGACCTGGTCCGCACCCACGCCGCCGCGGTCCTCGGCTACGCGTCGATCCGCTCGATCGACGCCGAGCGCGGCTTCGTCGAGCTGGGCTTCGACTCGCTGACCGCCGTCGAGTTCCGCAACCGGCTCAACGCGGCCACCGGGCTGCGGCTGCCGTCCACGCTGATCTACGACCGGCCGACCACGGCCGCGCTGGTCGAGTACCTGCGGGGCGCGCTGCTGGCGGAGCGGAGCACGTCCGCGCTGACGGTGCTCGGCGAGCTGAACAAGCTGGAGCACGCCATGCGGGCGGTGGCCACCGGTGACACCGACCGGGCCGCCGTCGGCGCCCGGCTGCGCGAACTGCTCTCCCTGTGGACCTACACCGAGTCCGGTGCGGACTCCGCCGCCGCCGACGACGCCAGCCTCGAGTCGGCCTCCGCCGAAGAGATCTTCAGCCTGCTGGACGAAGAGTTCGGCTCGGCCTGATCCGGCATGTCGCACACCTCGAACCCCGATACGGAGTGGCCCGATGCCCACTGAGGCAGAGTTCCTCGACTACCTCCGGCGTGCGACTGCCGACCTGCGCGACGCGCGCCGGCGGGTGCGCGAGGTGGAGGCCAAGGACCGCGAGCCGATGGCCGTCATCGGGATGGCGTGCCGGTTCCCGGGCGGCGTCTCCAGCCCGGCGGAGCTGTGGGACCTCGTCGACCGGGGCGGCGACGGGGTGGGTGACTTCCCGACCGACCGGGGCTGGGACCTGGAGCGGCTCTTCCACGTCGACCCGGACAACCCGGGCACGTCGACCAGCAACCAGGGCGGCTTCCTCTACGACGCGCCGCAGTTCGACCCGGGCTTCTTCGGCATCAGCCCCCGCGAGGCCCTGGCGATGGACCCCCACCAGCGGCTGCTGCTGGAGACCTCCTGGGAGGCGTTCGAACACGCCGGCATCGACCCGCAGCGGCTGCGCGGCAGCCGGACCGGCGTCTTCGCCGGGGTGATGTACCACGACTACGCGTCGCGGGTGCTGGACCTGCCCGAGGGCGTCGAGGGCTACATCGGCACCGGCAACTCCGGCAGCGTCGTGTCGGGGCGGGTGGCGTACACCTTCGGGCTGGAGGGCCCGGCGGTCACGGTGGACACGGCGTGCTCGTCGTCGCTGGTCGCCGTGCACCTGGCCACGCAGGCGCTGCGCCAGCGCGACTGCGACTTCGCGCTCGCCGGTGGCGTGACGGTGATGTCCACCCCGGGCACCTTCGCCGACTTCTCCCGCCAGCGGGGCCTCGCCTCGGACGGCCGGTGCAAGTCGTTCGCCGCCGCCGCCGACGGCACCGGCTGGTCCGAGGGCGTCGGCGTGCTGCTGTTGCAGCGGCTCTCCGATGCCCGCCGCGACGGCCGGCGCATCCTCGCCGTGGTCCGGGGCAGCGCCGTCAACCAGGACGGCGCCAGCAGCGGGCTCACCGCACCCAACGGCCCGTCGCAGGAGCGGGTGATCCGGCAGGCCCTCGCGAACGCCCGGCTCTCGCCGGCCGACGTCGACGTGGTCGAGGCCCACGGCACCGGCACCACGCTGGGCGACCCGATCGAGGCGCAGGCGCTGCTGGCCACGTACGGGCAGGACCGGGGCGACGGCGGGCCGCTCTGGCTGGGCTCGGTCAAGTCGAACCTGGGGCACACCCAGGCCGCCGCGGGCGCCGCCGGTCTGATCAAGATGATCGAGGCGATCCGGCACCGCACCATGCCCGCCACCCTGCACGTCGACGAGCCGTCCCCGCACATCGACTGGTCCGCCGGGCAGGTCTCGCTGCTGACCGAGGCGCGCCCGTGGTCGGCCACCGACCGGCCGCGCCGGGCCGCCGTGTCGTCGTTCGGCATCAGCGGTACGAACGCGCACGTCATCCTGGAGGAGGTGCCCGTCGACGACGCCCCGTCCACGGACGGGGCCGCGCCCGTCGCCGACGCCCCGGTGACGCTTCCGCTCGCCCCGGTGTTCCTCTCCGCCCGTACGCCCGAGGCGCTCGCCGGGCAGGCCGGGCGCTGGGCCGACCACCTCGCCCGCGTCGACGACCTCCGCCCGGTGGACGTCGCGCTCTCCTCGGTCAACCGCGCCGGGCTCGAACACCGCGCGGTCGTCCTGGCCGGCGACGTGGGCGACCTGCTCGCCGCGCTGCGGGCCCTCGCCGCCGGCGAGCCGAACGGCACCGTGACCACCGGGGCGTCCGCCCCGCGCGGCCGGGTGGCCTTCCTCTTCTCCGGTCAGGGCGCGCAGCGCGCCGGCATGGGCCGCGAGCTGTACGGGGCCTTCCCGGTCTTCGCCGCCGCCCTCGACGAGGTGTGCGGGCACCTCGACCCGCTGCTGCCGCGCGCGCTGCGCGAGGTGCTGTTCGCCGCGGCGGGCACGCCGGAGGCGGAGCTGCTGGACCAGACGGTCTTCACCCAGGCGGGGCTCTTCGCCGTCGAGGTGGCGCTGTTCCGGCTCGTCGAGTCGCTCGGCGTCGCGCCGGACCTGGTGGCCGGGCACTCCATCGGCGAGATCGCGGCGGCGCACGTGGCCGGGGTGCTGTCCCTGGCCGACGCGTGCGCGCTGGTCGCGGCGCGCGGCCGGCTCATGCAGGCCCTGCCGGCGGGCGGCGGCATGCTCGCCGTGGCGGCCGACGAGGCCGCGGTGGCCGCCTCCCTGGCGGGGCTGACCGGCCGGCTCGACGTGGCCGCCGTGAACGGTCCCGCCGCCGTGGTGGTGGCGGGCGACGTCGAGGCCCTCGACGAGGTGCAGCGGGTGTGGTCCGAGCGGGGCGTGCAGACCCGCCGGCTGCGGGTCAGCCACGCGTTCCACAGCGCGCGGATGGACCCGATGCTCGCCGAGTTCGCGGCCGTCGCCGATCAGCTGACGTATCGGCCGCCGACGATCCCGGTGGTGTCGAACCTGACCGGCCGGATCGCCGACGCCGACCAGCTCTGCGACCCGGGCTACTGGGTGCGCCACGTACGCGGCACGGTGCGCTTCGCCGACGCCGTCGACTGCCTGCGCGCCGAGGAGGTCGACACCTACCTGGAGGTGGGGCCGAACGGCGTCCTGACCGCCATGGCGCAGAACTGCCTCGCCGAGCGGGCGGAGGACGAGACCGAGCCCCTGCTGGCCCCGGTGTCGCGCCACGACCGGCCCGAGCCGCAGGCCCTCCTGGAGGCCCTCGCGCTGCTGCACGTGCACGGCGTGACCGTCGGCTGGGCCGACCTGCTCGACCGGGCCGGCGGCCGGCACCTGGACCTGCCGACGTACGCCTTCCAGCACCAGCGCTACTGGCTGGAGCCGGCGGGCCGCTGGACGGACGTCTCCGGGGCCGGCCTCGGCGCGGCCGGGCACCCGCTGCTCGGCGCGGCCGTCTCGGTGGCCGGCGAGGACATGGTGGTGCTGACCGGCCGCCTGTCCACGTCGACCCACGCGTGGCTCGCCGACCACTCGGTCTCCGGCGTGGTGATCGTGCCGGGCGCCGCACTGGTGGAGCTGGCGGTGCGGGCGGGCGACGAGGTGGGCGCGTCGCGGGTGCGGGAGCTGACCGTGGCGGCGCCGCTGGTGCTGCCGGAGGTCGGCGCGGTGCGGGTGCAGGTGCGCGTCGGCGCGGCCGACGAGGCGGGCACCCGGTCGGTGACCGTGCACTCCCAGCCGGAGGAGGCCGTCGACCCGGAGTGGGTCCGGCACGCGGAGGGCGTGCTGGAGCCGGCGTCGGCCGACGAGCCGGGCCTGGGGGAGTGGCCGCCGGCCGGCGCGTCCGAGGTGGACGTGGCGGGCTGGTATCCGGCGCTGGCGGAGCGCGGCCTGGCGTACGGGCCGGTGTTCCGGGGGCTGCGCCGGGTGTGGACGACCGGCGGCGACGAGGTGTTCGCCGAGGTGGCGTTGCCGGACGAGGTGGCGGGCGACGCGGCGGGATTCGGGGTGCACCCGGCCCTGCTGGACGCCGCCCTGCACCCGATCGGCCTGCTGCCGGGTGGCGAGGAGTCGGGCGCGCCGCGGGTGCCGTTCGCGTTCGAGGGCGTGCAGGTGCACGCCTCGGGCGCGCGGGTGCTGCGGGTGCGGCTGACGCGCGCGGGCTCGGCGGTGCGGCTGGTCGCGTGCGACGAGTCGGGTGCGGCCGTGGTGTCGGTCGACTCGCTGGCGCTGCGGGAGCTGACCGGGGTGTCGTCCCCGGGCGAGGCGGCCCGGTCTTTGTTCGAGGTCGCCTGGCAGGCCCAGGAGGTCACCCCGACCGGCGAGGCCTCCGGGTGGGCGCTGGTGGGCTCGCCGGCCGCCGTCGACCTACCGGCGTACGCCGACGTCGAGGCGGTGACGGCGGCGTCGGACGTGACGCCGCGCCTGCTGCTGGTGCCGGCGGGCGGCGCGCAGCGATCCGAGCACGCGGACGCGGCGGACGCCGGCCACGACAACGACCCCGAGGCGGTACGCGCGGCGACGTCGCACGTGCTGGCGACGGTGCGGTCCTGGCTGGCGGCGGAGGCGTTGGCGGATTCGCGGTTGGTGGTGGTGACGCGGGGTGCGGTCTCGGTTGCCGCTGACGACCGGGTTTCGGATCTGGCGGGTGCGGCGGTGTGGGGTCTGCTGCGCTCGGCGCAGTCGGAGCATCCGGGTCGTATCGTCCTGGCGGATGTCGCCGGTGACGTGGACGCCGGTCTGTTGGGTGTGCTGGCTGTGGTGGCTGAGGAGCCGGTGGCGTTCGGCGGTCAGGTGGCGGTGCGGTCGGGTTCGGTGTTCGTGCCGCGTCTGGTGCGCGCGGTCGCCCCGTCGGCGGTGGAGATGCCGGTCGTGGGTGACGGTGCGGTGTTGGTGACCGGTGGCACGGGTGCGTTGGGTGCGTTGGTGGCGGAGCATCTGGTGTCGGCGTACGGGGTGCGGTCGCTGGTGCTGGTGTCGCGGCGTGGCCCGGAGGCCGCGGGTGCGGGTGAGTTGTCGCAGCGGTTGTCGGCGTTGGGTGCGTCGGTGCGGGTGGTCGCGTGTGACGTGACGGACCGGGACCAGGTCGGCGCGTTGGTGGCCGAGGTTTCCGCGGGGGGTCGGCTGGCGGGTGTGGTGCACACGGCCGGTGTCCTGGACGACGGTGTCGTGGAGGGGCTGACCGTCGAGCGGCTCGGTGCGGTGTTGGCGCCGAAGGTGTCGGCGGGTTGGCTGCTGCACGAGGCGACGGCATCGCTCGACCTGGATCTGTTCGTGGTGTTCTCGTCGGTGGCGGGTGTGTTGGGTTCGCCGGGTCAGTCGGCGTACGCGGCGGGCAACGCGTTCCTCGACGGGTTGGCGGTGTACCGGCGGCAGCTGGGGTTGCCGGCGGTCAGCCTGGCGTGGGGCATGTGGGACACCCCCGGCATGGCCGCGTCCCTCGACGAGGCGGACCGGGCGCGATCGACCCGGGGCGGCCTCACCGCGATGAGCGCCGAGACCGGACTGCGGCTGTTCGACGCGGCGCTGACCGCCGACCGCCCCGCCCTGGTGCCGGCCGTGATCGACCTGGCCGCCCTCCGGGCCGCCGCCGGCGCCGGCCTGGTGCCGCCGATGCTCCGCAACCTGGTCGGCACGACCACGACCCGCCGCCAGGCGGGACAGGGCACCACCTGGGCGACCCGCATCAGCGGCCTGACCGCCGACGAGGCGCGCGCCCAGATCGACGTGCTGGTGCGCGGCCTCGTCGCGCAGGTGCTCGGGCACGGCGGCGCCGAGGCCGTGCCGGCCGACCGGGCGTTCCGCGAGTTGGGCTTCGACTCGCTGACGGCCGTGGACCTGCGCAACCGCGTCAACGCGGCCACCGGCCTGCGGCTGCCCTCGACGCTGGTCTTCGACTACCCGACGCCCCAGGCGCTCGCCGCACACGTGCACGCCGAACTGGCCGGCGCCGCCGGCGGCCCCGCCGCGCCGGGCGCGCGGACCACGACCCGGGCCGACGAGCCGCTCGCCATCGTCGGGATGGCCTGCCGCTACCCGGGAGGCGTCGAGACGCCCGATCAGCTCTGGGCGCTGCTGGCTGCCGGCGGCGAGGGCATCGGGGAGTTCCCGACCGACCGCGGCTGGGACCTGGAGAGCCTGTTCGACCCCGACCCCGACCACCCCGGCACCTCGTACACGCGGCACGGCGGCTTCCTCTACGGTGCCGCCGAGTTCGACCCCGGGTTCTTCGGGATCTCGCCGCGTGAGGCCCTGGCGATGGACCCGCAGCAGCGGCTGCTGCTGGAGGCGTCGTGGGAGACGTTCGAGTCGGCCGGTCTCGATCCGCAGCGGCTGCGGGGCAGCCGGACCGGTGTCTTCGCCGGGGTCATGTACCACGACTACGCCTCGCAGCTGATGGAGCTGGCCGACGAGGTGGAGGGCTACGTCGGGACCGGCAACTCGGGCAGCGTCCTGTCCGGCCGGGTCGCGTACACCTTCGGCCTGGAGGGCCCGGCGGTCACCGTCGACACCGCCTGCTCGTCGTCGCTGGTGGCGCTGCACCTTGCCGCGCAGGCGTTGCGCAGCGGTGAGTGCGATCTGGCGTTGGCCGGTGGCGTGACGGTGATGGCGACGCCGGGCACGTTCATCGAGTTCTCGCGGCAGCGGGGCCTTTCCCAGGACGGCCGGTGCAAGTCGTTCGCCGCCTCCGCCGACGGCACCGGCTGGTCCGAGGGCGTCGGCGTGCTGCTCGTGCAGCGGCTCTCCGACGCCCAGCGGGAGGGCCGGCGGATCCACGCCGTCCTGCGCGGCACGGCCGTGAACCAGGACGGCGCGTCGAACGGCCTGACCGCCCCGAACGGCCCGTCGCAGCAGCGCGTGATCCGGCAGGCCCTCGCGAACGCCCGCCTGACCGCCGCCGACGTGGACGCGGTCGAGGCGCACGGCACGGGCACGACGCTCGGCGACCCGATCGAGGCGCAGGCGTTGTTGGCGACGTACGGGCAGGAGCGTCCGCAGGACCGGCCGCTGCTGCTCGGGTCGGTGAAGTCGAACATCGGGCACACGCAGGCCGCCGCCGGTGTGGCCGGTGTGATCAAGATGGTGCTGGCGATGCGGCACGGCCTGGTGCCGCCGACGCTGCACGTGGACGAGGCGTCGCCGCATGTGGACTGGGCCTCCGGGGCGGTGGCCCTCGCGACCGAGGCGACGCCGTGGCCGCAGGTGGACCGGCCGCGTCGGGCGGCGGTGTCGTCGTTCGGGATCTCCGGCACCAACGCCCATGTGATCATCGAGCAGCCGCCCGCCGAGGCGGCCGACGGGCGCGCCGCCGACCGTCCGCGCGCCGGCGTCGTACCCCTGGTGCTCTCCGCCGTGGACGCCCCGGCGCTGCGCGACCAGGCGGCCCGGCTGGGCGCGCACCTGGCGGCGCACCCGGAGCTGGAACCGGCCGACGTCGCCCACGCCCTGGTCACCACCCGGGCCGCGTTCGGACACCGCGCCGTCGTCCTCGGCCGCGACACCGTGGGCCTGACGCGGGCACTGGAGTCGTTCCAGCTCGGCGAGGCCACCCCCGCCACGGTCACCGGCACCGCGCTGCGCGGCGGCGACCCGGTCCTCGTCTTCCCCGGCCACGGCGACCCGTGGCCCGCCACGGCGGTCGAGCTACTGGACCGGTCGCCGGAGTTCGCCGCCGCGATCGCCGAGTGCGAGGCGGCCCTCGCACCCCACGTGGACTGGTCGCTCACCGCCGTGCTGCGCGGCGCGGACGGCGCCCCGACCCCGGCCGACCCCGGGGTGACGCACCCCGTCCGGTGGGCCGTGGCGGTCTCGCTGGCCCGCTGGTGGCGTTCGCTCGGCGTCCGGCCCGCCGCCGTGGTCGGGCACGCCCACGGCGAGGTCGCGGCCGCCTGCGTGGCCGGCGCGCTGTCGCTGGCGGACGCGGCGAAAACGATCGCCCTCGGCAGCCGGACCGAGGTGGACCCGGACGCGCTGACCGGGGTCACCCTCCGGGCGGCCGAGCTGCCGCTGTACTCGGCGGCGACCGGCGGACGGGTCGACACCGACGGCCTCGACGTCGCCCGCTGGTACCGGGGACTGGCCGACGGCGTCGACGTCGACCCGGTCGTACGCGCCCTGCTCGACGAGGGCCACCAGATCCTCGTCGAGGCCGCCCCCGCGCCCGTGCTCGCCGCCGGGATGCGGGAGATCGCGCACGTCGCCGACGCCGTCGTGGTGGCCGCCGCCGACACCGACGCCGGCGGTTGGCTCCGGATGCTGACCGTCCTCGCCGGGCTGCACGTCCACGGCGTGCCCGTGGACTGGACGGCGATCCTGGGCGCCCGCACCGGCCCGCCGGTGCAGCTGCCGACGTACGCCTTCCAGCGCCAGCGCTACTGGCCGCAGGCGCCGGTGGCGACCGGCCCCGCCCTCGCCGGGGCCGACGAGACGGACCGGCACTTCTGGGAGGCCGTGGAGCGCGCCGACCCGCAGGCGTTGGCCGCCGCGATGCGGATCGACGAGACGGCGGCCCGGTCCCTCGACCCCGCGCTGCCGCTGCTCTCCTCGTGGCGCCGCCGCCGCCGCGACGAGTCCACGGTGGACTCGTGGCGGTACCGGGTGACCTGGAAGCCGGTCACGGTCGCGCCGGAGGCCACCCTCTCCGGCGCCTGGCTGCTGCTGGTGCCGGCCGCCGGCGCCGAGCAGCCCCTGGTCGACGGCGCCGCCCGGGCCCTCACCGAGGGCGGGGCAGAGGTCGTCCGGATCGACGTGACGGACCCGGACCGGCAGGCGCTGACCGACCGGCTGGCCCGTACCGGCGTCGCCCCCGGGGCCGTCGCCGGCGTGCTCTCCCTGCTCGGCCTGGACGACGCGCCGCACCCGACCCACCCGGTGGTGCCGGCGGGCCTCGCCGGCACGTACGCCCTGGTCCAGGCCCTCGGCGACGCCGGTGTCACCGCCCCGCTGTGGTGCGCCACCGCCGGCGCGGTCTCCACCGGCCGGGCCGACCCGCTCGACCGGCCCCGCCAGGCGATGCTCTGGGGGCTCGGCCGGGTGGTCGCCCTGGAGCACCCGGACCGCTGGGGCGGCCTCGTGGACCTGCCCACCGAGCCGGACCCGCGGGACCGGGCCCGGCTCGTGGCGGTGCTGGCCGGCGTCGACGCCGAGGACCAGCTGGCGCTGCGCCCCTCCGGGGTGTTCGCCCGGCGACTGGTCCGGGCCCGCACCGACCGGACGGCGACCGGCGACTGGCGTCCCGGAAGCGGCGCCGTCCTGGTCACCGGCGGCCTCGGGTCGATCGGGGCCCAGGTGGCGCGCTGGCTGGCCCGCGAGGGCGTCGGCGAGCTGGTGCTGACCGGCCGCCAGGGCCCCGCCACGCCCGGCGCCGACGAGCTGGCCGGCGAACTGCGCGCCGCCGGCGCCACCGTCACCGTGGCCGCCTGCGACGTCGCCGACCGCGACGCCGTGCGGGCCCTCGTCGAGCGGCTCGCCGGGCAGGGCACCCGCGTCGGGGCCGTGTTCCACACCGCCGGGGTCGCCCACGCCGGGCCGATCGCGGCCACCGACGTGGCCGAACTCGCGGACGCCCTGCGGGCCAAGGTGGCCGGCGCGGTCAATCTCGACGAGGTGTGCGGCGACGACCTGTCGGCGTTCGTGCTCTTCTCCTCCGGGGCCGGCGTCTGGGGCGGCGGGCACCAGGGCGGCTACGCCGCGGCCAACGCCTTCCTCGACGCGCTCGCCGAGGACCGGCGACGGCGCGGCCGGGCCGCTACCGCCGTCGCCTGGGGCGCCTGGGACGGCGGCGGCATGGTCGACGCCGAGGGCGCCGCCGACCAGATGTTCCGCTCGGGCGTACGGGCCATGCGTCCCGACCTCGCGGTCTCTGTCCTGGCCGAGGCGCTCGACCACGGCGACACCACGCTCACCGTGGCGGACATCGCCTGGGACCGGTTCCTCCAGACCTACGCGCTGGCCCGCCCCCGGCCGCTGATCGCCGACGTCCCGGAGGTGGCCCGGCTGCTCGCCGCCGGGCAGCGCGACGACACGACCGACGCGGCCTCGCCCCTGCGCGGCCGGCTGGCGGGACTCGCCGCACCGGAACGGCGCCGCGTCCTGCTCGACCTCGTCCGGGTCCACGCGGCGGCGGTGCTGCGCCTGTCCTCGCCGCAGGCGTTGGCGGCGGACCGGTCGTTCCGGGAGATCGGCTTCGACTCGCTCAGCGCCGTCGAAATGCGCAACCGGCTCGCCGAGGCGGTGGGGCTGAACCTGCCGGCGACCCTGGTCTTCGACCGCCCGACGCCCGAAGCCCTCGCCGAGCACCTGGCGACCCGGCTCACCGGCGACGACACCCCGGCGACCGCGCCCGTGCGGGCCGCCACCGCGCTGGACGAGCCGATCGCCATCGTCTCGATGAGCTGCCGCTACCCCGGCGGCGTCGCCGGTCCCGAGGACCTGTGGCGACTGGTCGCCGAGGGCCGGGACGGGATCGCGGAGTTCCCGACCGACCGGGGCTGGGACCTGGAGGCGATCTACCACCCCGACCCCGACCGGCCCGGCACCTCGTACGTGCGGGAGGGCGGCTTCCTCACCGACGCCGCCGGCTTCGACGCCGCCCTGTTCGGCATCTCCCCGCGCGAGGCGATGGTGATGGACCCGCAGCAGCGGGTGCTGCTGGAGAGCGCCTGGGAGCTGTTCGAGCGGTCCGGCACCGCGCCGGCCGACATGCGGGAGACCAACACCGGCGTCTTCGTCGGCACCAACGGCCAGGACTACGCGACGCTGCTGATGGCCGCCCGGGTCGAGACCGAGGGCTACCAGGCCACCGGCAACGTCGCCGCCGTCATCAGCGGTCGGCTCGCGTACCACTTCGGGTTGCAGGGCCCCGCCGTCAGCGTCGACACCGCCTGCTCGTCGTCGCTGGTGGCGCTGCACCTGGCCTGCCAGTCCCTGCGGCAGGGCGAGTGCGACGTCGCGGTCGCCGGCGGCGTGACGGTGATGGCCACCCCCGGGCCGTTCCTGGAGTTCGCCCGGCAGCGCGGGCTGGCCCTCGACGGCCGGTGCAAGTCGTTCGCCGGGGCCGCCGACGGCACCGGCTGGGGCGAGGGCGTGGGCCTGCTGATGTTGCAGCGGCTCTCCGACGCCCAGCGCGACGGCCGGCGGATCCTGGCCGTCGTGCGCGGCTCGGCGATGAACCAGGACGGCGCCAGCAACGGACTGACCGCGCCCAACGGCCCCGCCCAGGAGCGGGTGATCAGCCAGGCGCTGGCCAACGCGCGCCTGACCGCCGCCGACGTGGACGCCGTCGACGGGCACGGCACCGGCACCCGGCTCGGCGACCCCATCGAGGCGCAGGCGCTGCTGGCCACGTACGGGCGGGACCGGCCCGCCGACCGGCCGCTCTGGCTCGGCTCGGTCAAGTCGAACATCGGCCACACCCAGGCCGCCGCCGGCGTCTCCGGCGTGATCAAGATGGTGCTGGCGCTCCAGCACGACCTGCTGCCGCCCACCCTGCACGTGGACGAGCCGTCGCCGCACGTGGACTGGTCGGCGGGCGCGGTCGCGCTGCTGACCGAGGCGCAGCCGTGGCCGGAGGTGGACCGGCCGCGCCGGGCGGGCGTGTCGTCGTTCGGGGTCAGCGGCACCAACGTGCACGTCATCCTCGAACAGGCGCCCGCCGCGCCGCCGGCCGACGCCGGCACGTCCCGGCCGGCCGACGGGCCGCCGGTGCTGCCCTGGGTCGTCTCGGCCGACACCGCCGACAGCTTGCGGGCGCAGGCGGCACGGCTGGCCGACTGGCTGCCGCGCACCGCGACGCCCGCCGCCGACGTGGCCCGGGGACTGGCCACCGGACGGTCCCCGCTGCGGCACCGCGCGGTGCTGCTCGCCGCGGACGCCGACGCGGCCCTCGCCGGCCTGCGGGCCCTCGCCGCCGGGCAGGACCACCCCGGGCTCACCCGGGGCGTCGCCGAGCCGGGCGGCGCGCTGGCGGCGCTCTTCTCCGGCCAGGGCGCCCAGCACGCCGGAATGGGCCGCCGCCTGTACGAGACGTTCCCCGTCTTCGCGGCGACCTTCGACGAGGCGTGTCAGCACCTGGACGCGTACCTGCCGCGACCGCTGCGGCCGGTGCTGTTCGCCGAGCCCGGCACCGCCGAGGCCGACCTGCTCGACCAGACGGCCTTCACCCAGGCGGGACTCTTCGCCGTCGAGGTGGCGCTGTTCCGGCTGCTCGAACACTGGGGGATCCGGCCCGACTTCGTGGCCGGGCACTCCGTCGGGGAGATCAGCGCGGCCCACGTCGCCGGGGTGCTCGACCTGGCCGACGCCTGCGCGCTCGTCGGCAACCGGGGCCGGCTGATGCAGGCCCTGCCCGCCGGTGGCGGGATGCTCGCCGTCGCCGCGCCCGAGGTCGACGTGCTGCGCGCCCTGGACGGCACGGCGGGACAGGTCGCCGTCGCCGCCGTGAACGGGCCGGCCGCCGTCGTCGTCGCCGGCGCCGAGGACGCGCTGACCGGGCTGGCCGCCCACTTCGCCGACCTCGGGGTGCGCACGAAGCGGCTGCGGGTCAGCCACGCCTTCCACAGCCCGCTCATGGAGCCGATGCTCGCCGAGTTCGCGGCCGTGGCGGCGACCCTGGAGTACGCCCCGCCGACGGTGCCGCTGGTGTCGAACCTGACCGGCGCGGTGATCGACGCCGACCAGCTCTGCACCCCCGACTACTGGGTCCGGCACGTCCGCGAGGCGGTCCGCTTCGCCGACACCGTCACCCACCTGCACGCCAACGGGGTGACCCGGTTCCTGGAGATCGGGCCGGACACCGTGCTGACCGCCCTGACCGCCGACGCGCTGCCGGCCGACGCCCCGGTCATCGTGACCGGCGTGCAGCGGCCCGGCCAGGACGAGGTGGCCACCCTGCTCGGCGCGGTGGCCCGACTGCACTGCCACGGCGTGGCCGTAGGCTGGTCGCGGCTGCTGCCCGGCGCCGGCCCCGTGGACCTGCCCACGTACGCGTTCGACCACCAGCGGTTCTGGCCGACCCTCGCGGCGACGACGGCGCACACGCCCGCCGCCACCCACGACGACGTCGACTCGGCGTTCTGGCGGGCCGTGGCGTCGGGCGACGGCGACGCGCTCGCCGACCGGCTCGGCCTCGACGCGGACCGCCCGCTGCGGGAACTGCTGCCGGACCTGGCCCGGTGGCGGCACCAGCAGCAGGAGGACGCCCTCGCCGGCGGCTGGCGGTACCGGATCACCTGGCGTCCGCAGGCACTCGCCGCAGGCGCCGTCGACGGCACGTGGACCCTGGTCCACAGCGGCACGGACCAGCCGGTCGTCGACCGGCTCGCCGAGCTCGTCACCGCCCGGGGCGGCACCGTGCGGCAGCTCGCCGTCGACCCGGCCACGACCGACCGCACGGCGCTCGCCGCGCAGCTGGCCGGCGCCGCGCCGACCCGGATCGTGTCGCTGCTCGCCCTCGACGAGCGTCCGCAGCCCGAGCGGCCCGCCGTGCCCCTGGGCCTGACCGCGAACCTCGCACTGGTGCAGGCGGTCACGGACGCCCTGCCCCCGGTGCCGCTGTGGCTGCTCACCCGGCAGGCCGTCAGCACCGCCGACGGCGACCCCGTCGCCCGCCCCGCCCAGGCCACCACGTGGGGCCTCGGCCTGGTGACCGCGCTGGAACACCCCCGGCACTTCGGTGGCCTGCTGGACCTGCCCGAGACCCTGACCCCGGCCGCCGCCGAGCACGTCCTGGCGGCGCTCACCGCCGCCGGGCACGAGGACCAGCTCGCGGTGCGCGACTCCGGGACGTACCTGCGCCGGCTGGCCCGCGCGCCCCGCGCCGAGGCGCCGGCCGACTGGCAGGCGCCGGACACCGTCCTGGTCACCGGCGGCACCGGCGCCGTCGGCCGGTACGCCGCCGGCTGGTTCGCCCGGCACGGCGCGCGGCGACTGCTGCTGGTCAGCCGGCGCGGCGCGGCGGCCCCCGGGGCCGACGAGGCGGTGGCGGAACTGGCCGCCCTCGGCGCCGAGGCGCGGGTGCTGGCGTGCGACCTGGCTGACCGGGACGCGGTCGCGGACCTGGTGCGCTCCCTGCGCGCCGACGGCGAGACCGTGCACGCGGTGGTGCACGCCGCCGGGGTGGGCCGGCTCAACCCGGTCGCCGCGGTGACCGGGGAGGAACTCGCCGACGTCGTCTCCGGCAAGATCGCCGGCGCCCGCCACCTGGACGAGTTCCTCGACCCGGAGCCGCTCGACCTGGTCGTGCACTTCTCCTCCATCGCCGCCGTCTGGGGCGTCGGCGACCACGGGGCGTACGCCGCCGGCAACGCCTTCCTGGACGCCTGGGCGCAGTCCCGGCCGGCCGGGGGTCCCCGGCACCTCTCGGTGAACTGGGGACCGTGGGCCGGCGGCGGCATGGTGACCGACGCGCACGCGGCGGCGATGAGCCGGCGCGGGGTGTCCCTGCTGGACCGGGAACCGGCGATGGCCGCCCTGCGCGCCGGCCTCGACGGCGACGACACCGCCCTCACCGTCGCCGACATTGACTGGGACCGCTTCGCGCCGGTGTTCGCCTCCGCCCGGCCCCGGCCGCTGATCAGCGAGATCGCCGAGGTGGCCGCCCAGGCCGCGGCGGCACGGACCGACGCCGAGGACGGCGACCAGGTCGCCGGCGAACTGCGAAAGCGGCTCGGCGAGCTGTCGCAGGCCGAACAGGCGCGGCTGCTGGTGGACCTCATCCGCACCGCCGCGGGCGAGGTCATCGGCCACGACAGCCCGTACGCGGTGGAGGCCGGCCGGCCCTTCCGGGACCTCGGCTTCGACTCGCTCACCGCCGTGGAGCTGCGGGGCCGGCTGGCCCGCTCGACCGGACTGAGCCTGCCCAGCTCGGTGGTGTTCGACTACCCGACCCCGCAGGCATTGGCCGAACACCTGCGGGCCGAACTGCTCAGCGAGGCGTCGGTGGAGGCGCTGCCGACGCTGGCGGAACTGGACCAGTTGGAGAGCGCCCTCGCGCTGCGCGACCCGGACGACATCGGCCGGGTGCGCATCACGATGCGGCTGCACAGCCTGCTCGAACGGCTCGGCACGGTCGAGGAACGCCGGGAGGAGACCGCCGAGGTGGCGGACCGGCTGCGGGTGGCCAGCAACCAGGAGCTGTTCGACCTCATCGACCAGGACCTCGGGCTCTCCTGAGCAGCCCGGGGACCTGTGGTGTCACGAGAAAGCGAGATGTCATGGCGGACGAAGAGCGGCTGCGCGAGTACCTGACGCGGGTCGTCGCCGAACTTCAGCAGACCCGCCAACGGCTGCGCGAGGTCACCGCCGAGGAGTCCGAGCCGGTGGCGATCGTGGCGATGAGCTGCCGCTACCCGGGCGGCATCACCTCGCCCGAACAGCTGTGGGAGTTCGTGTCGTCCGGCGGGGACGCCATCGGCGACTTCCCCACCGACCGGGGCTGGGACCTGGAGCGGCTCTACCACGCCGACCCGGACAACGCCGGCACCTCGTACACCACCTCCGGTGGGTTCCTGCACGACGCGGGGCAGTTCGACGCCGCGCTGTTCGGTATCTCGCCGCGCGAGGCGGTCGCCATGGACCCGCAGCAGCGGCTGCTGCTGGAGGTCACCTGGGAGCTGTTCGAGCGGGCCGGCATCGCCCCGCTGTCGCTGCGCGGCAGCCGCTCCGGCGTCTTCGTCGGCACCTCCGGCCAGGACTACGCCGCCGTGCTGCACCGGGCGCCCGGCGTCGAGGGGTACGTGCTGACCGGCACCGCCGCCAGCGTGGTCTCCGGCCGGCTGGCGTACACGTTCGGGCTGGAGGGCCCCACGGTCACCGTGGACACCGCCTGCTCGTCGGCGTCGGTCGCCATCCACCTCGCCTGCCAGGCGCTGCGCCAGCGCGAGTGCGGCCTCGCCCTGGCCGGCGGGGCGACCGTGCTGGCCACCCCCGGCCCGTTCGTCGAGTTCTCCCGGCAGCGTGGTCTCGCCGCCGACGGCCGGTGCAAGTCGTTCGCCGCGTCCGCCGACGGCACCGGCTGGTCCGAGGGCGTCGGCATGCTGCTGCTGGAACGGCTCAGCGACGCCCGCCGCAACGGCCACCCCGTGGTCGGGATCATCCGCAGCTCCGCGGTGAACCAGGACGGCGCGTCCAACGGGCTCACCGCCCCCAACGGCCCGTCCCAGCAGCGGGTCATCCGGCAGGCCCTGGCCGGCGCGAAGCTCACCCCCGACCTGGTCGACGTCGTCGAGGCGCACGGCACCGGCACCACCCTCGGCGACCCGATCGAGGCCCAGGCCCTGCTCGCCACGTACGGCCGGGAGCGCGGCGACGCCGCGCCGCTGCTGCTCGGCTCCATCAAGTCCAACATCGGCCACACCCAGGCCGCCGCCGGCATCGCCGGGGTGATCAAGATGGTGGAGGCGATGCGGCACGGGATCGTGCCGGCCACCCTGCACGTCGACGAGCCCACCCCGCACGTGGACTGGTCCGCCGGCGCGGTCACCCTGGTCACCGAGGCCACGCCGTGGCCGGCCGTGGACCGGCCGCGCCGCGCCGCCGTGTCCTCCTTCGGCATGAGCGGCACCAACACCCACCTCATCCTCGAACAGCCCGAGCCGGCCCGCGCCGAGGCCGACCGGCCGGAGGCGCCCGCGCCCGCGCCGGTGCTGCTCACCGGCCGCACCCGCACCGCGCTGCGCCGCCAGGCCGAGCGCTGGTCGCGGTACGTCGCCGACGACGCGGACCTGTGCCCGGCCGACGTCGCCTGGACCTCGGTGGTCTCCCGCTCGCCCCTGGAACACCGCGCGGTCGTCCTCGCCGACGATCGCGACGGACTGCTCGCCGCCCTGCACGCCCTCGCCGAGGACCGGCCCGCCCCCGGCCTGGTCACCGGCGCCGCCGCCGAACGCGGCGGGGTCGCGTTCCTCTTCTCCGGCCAGGGCGCCCAGCGCGCCGGCGCCGGCCGGGAACTGTACGAGACGTACCCGGTCTTCGCCGAGGCCCTCGACGAGGTCTGCGCCCACCTCGACCACCGGCTGCCCCGCCCGCTGAAGCCGCTGCTGCACGCCGAGCCCGGCACCGACGAGGCCGCGCTGCTCGACCAGACCGCCTTCACCCAGGCCGCCCTGTTCGCCGTCGAGGTGGCGCTGCACCGGCTGCTCGGCTCCTGGGGACTGGCCCCCGACATGGTCGCCGGGCACTCCGTCGGCGAGCTGACCGCCGCCCACGTCGCCGGCGTGCTCACCCTCGACGACGCCTGCGCCCTCGTCGCCGCCCGGGGCCGGCTCATGCAGGCGCTGCCCGCCGGCGGCGCGATGCTCGCCGTCGCCGCCGACGAGGCCCGCGTCGCCGAGTCGATCGCCGCGCTGACCGACCGCGTCGCCGTCGCCGCCGTCAACGGCCCCGTCGCCGTCGTCGTCTCCGGCGACGGCGCGGCCATCGACGAGCTGGCCGAACTCTGGACCGGCCGGGGGGTGAAGGTGCGGCGGCTGCGGGTCAGCCACGCCTTCCACAGCCCGCTGATGGAGCCGATGCTCGCCGATTTCGCCGCCGTCGCCGCCGGCCTCGACCTGCGCGCCCCCACCCTGCCGGTGGTGTCCAACCTGACCGGCGAGCTGGCCGACCCGGCGCAGCTCACCGACCCCGGTTACTGGGTGCGCCACGTCCGGGAGGCGGTCCGCTTCGCCGACGGCGTGCGCACCCTGCGCGCCCACGGCGTCGGCACCTTCGTGGAGGTCGGTCCCGACGCCGTCCTCACCGCCAGCATCGAGCAGACCCTCGCCGGGGCCGAGGCCGGCGACGCCGCCTCCGCCGTGGTGGTGCCGGTGCTGCGCCGGGACCGCCCGGACCGCCGCGCCCTGCTCGCCGCCCTCGCCCAGCTCCACGTCGCCGGCACCCCGGTGCGCTGGGCGGACCTTTTCGCCGACCGGCCTGGGCGGCTCGTCGGCCTGCCCACCTACCCGTTCGAGCGGCAGCACTACTGGGTGCCGGCCGAGGCACCCGCCGACGAGGCCACCGCCAGCGGGACCGGCGTGCTCGACCAGCGGTTCTGGGCGGCCGTCGAACGCGCCGACCTCGACGCGCTGCGGGACACCCTCGCCGTCACCGACTCCGCCGCCGCCGAGTCGCTGCGTACCCTGCTGCCCGTCCTCGCCGACTGGCGGCGGCAGCGGCAGGAACACTCGGTGCTCGACGGCTGGCGCTACCGGGCCGACTGGCAGGTGACCGGCGAACCCACCCCCGCCCGGCTGGGCGGCACCTGGCTGCTGGCCCTGCCCGCCGGCGGCGCCGACGACCCGGCGGCGCGGACCGTCCGGGCCGCGCTGACCGGTGCCGGCGCCGACGTGCTGCCGCTGACCGTCGAGCCGGACGCCGACCGGGCCGGCCTCGCGGCGTCCCTCGCCGGCACCGACCCCGCCGGCGTCGTCTCCCTGCTCGCCGCAGAGCCGCCCGCCACCGACGGCGCCGTCCTGCCCGGCCTGACCGCCACCCTCGCGCTCGTGCAGGCGCTCGGCGACGCCGGCCTGGACGCGCCGCTGTGGCTGGTCACCCGGGGCGCGGTCGCCGCCGCCTCGTACGACCGGCTCACCGATCCGGCCCAGGCCGCGATCTGGGGCCTCGGCCGGGTGGTCGGCGTCGAGGCACCGCACCGCTGGGGCGGCCTGATCGACCTGCCGCCGGAGCCCGACGACCGGGCCGCCACCCGGCTCGCCGCGATCCTCACCGGATCGACCGGCGAGGACCAGCTCGCGGTACGCGGCCCCGGCGTCTTCGCCCGCCGCCTCGTCCGCGCCGCCCTCGGCGACCGCCCGCCGGCGCGCCGGTTCACGCCCACCGGCACGGCCCTGATCACCGGCGGCACCGGCGGACTCGGTGCCCGCGCCGCCCGCTGGCTCGCCGCCGCCGGAGCCGAACACGTCGTGCTGGTCAGCCGGCGCGGACCCGACGCCCCCGGCGCAACCGAGCTGGAGGCCGAGCTGACCGGCCTCGGGGCCCGGGTCACCGTCGCCGCCTGCGACATCGCCGACCGGGCCGCCCTCGCCGAGCTGCTCGACCGGATCGAGGCCGACGGCCCGCCGGTGCGCACCGTCCTGCACACCGCCGGCATCGCGCAGGCCACCCCGCTGGCGGAGGTCACCCCCGCCGAGCTGGCCGAGGTCACCGTCGGCAAGACCGCCGGCGCCGCCCACCTCGCCGACCTCCTCGCCGACCGGGAACTGGACGCCTTCGTCGTCTACTCGTCCATCGCCGCCACCTGGGGCAGCGGCGGGCAGGCCGGGTACGCGGCCGGCAACGCCTACCTGGACGCGCTGGTGCAGCGGCGGCGGGCCGAGGGCCGGGCCGGCACCGCCATCGCCTGGGGACCCTGGTCCGACGGCGGCATGCACGCGGCGGACGCCGAGCGCAACCTGCGCCGCCGGGGCCTGCCCGCCATGGACCCGACCGTGGCCATGGGCGCGTTGCAGCAGGCCCTCGACCACGACGACGTCACCGTGACGGTGGCCGACGTGGACTGGTCCCGGTTCGCCCCCGCGTACGCCTCCGCCCGCCGCCGGCCGCTGCTGGAGGGCGTACCGGAGGCACGGGCCGCCCTCGACGGCGGCGTCGCGGTCGACGACGGCGACGAGGGGCCGGCGGCGACCCTGCGCCGGCGCCTCGCCGGACTGGCCCCGGCGCGGCGTGAGGAGGCCGTCGCCGACCTGGTCCGGGAACTCGCCGCCGACGTGCTCGGCCACGACGGCGGGGCCGCGGCCATCCCGGCGACCACCGCGTTCCGTGACCTCGGCTTCGACTCGCTGACCGCCGTGGAGCTACGCAACCGGCTCGTCGCCGCCACCGGGCAGGCGCTGCCCACCACCCTGGTCTTCGACCACCCCACCCCGGTCGTGCTGGCCCGGCTCCTGCTCGCCGGCCTCTTCGGCGCCGACGCCGACGCAGGGTCGGCCCACGTCGCCGCCCCGGCCGCCGTCGACGACGACGAGCCGGTGGCCATCGTCGCCATGGCCTGCCGCTACCCCGGCGGCGTCGACGACCCCGAGCGGCTGTGGCGCCTCGTCGCCGACGGGGTCGACGCCATCGGCGACTTCCCGACCGACCGGGGCTGGGACCTCGACCGGCTCTACGACCCCGACCCGGCCAACCCCGGCACCACCTACGCCGACAAGGGCGGCTTCCTGCACGGGGCGGCGGAGTTCGACCCGGGCTTCTTCGGGATCTCGCCCCGCGAGGCGGCGGCGATGGACCCGCAGCAGCGGTTGCTGCTGGAGGTTTCGTGGGAGGCGGTCGAGCGGGCAGGGGTTGAGCCTGGGGTTCTTCGGGGTTCGCGAACAGGGGTGTTCGTGGGCACGAATGGTCAGGACTATGGGGCCCTGCTCATGGCTGCGGGGGAGCAGGCCGAAGGGTTCGGGGCCACGGGCAACGCCGCCAGTGTGGTGTCGGGTCGGGTGGCGTACGCGTTGGGGTTGGAGGGGCCGGCGGTGTCGGTGGACACGGCGTGTTCGTCGTCGCTCGTGGCGTTGCACCTGGCGGTGCAGTCGCTGCGGCGCGGCGAGTGCGACCTCGCCCTCGCCGGCGGCGTCACGGTCATGGCCACCCCCGGCACCTTCTTCGAGTTCTCCCGGCAGCGCGGCCTGGCCGCCGACGGCCGGTGCAAGGCGTTCGCGTCGGCCGCCGACGGCACGGGCTGGGGCGAGGGCGTCGGCGTGCTGCTCGTGGAGCGGCTGTCGGACGCGCGGCGCAACGGCCACGAGGTCCTCGCGGTCGTGCGGGGCAGCGCGGTCAACCAGGACGGCGCGTCGAACGGCCTGACGGCGCCGAACGGGCCGTCCCAGCAGCGGGTGATCCGGCACGCCCTCGCGGGTGCCCGACTGGGCACGACGGACGTGGACGTGGTGGAGGCGCACGGGACGGGCACGACGCTCGGCGACCCGATCGAGGCGCAGGCGCTGCTCGCCACGTACGGGCAGGGCCGCGACGGGCACGAGCCGCTGCTGCTCGGCTCGATCAAGTCGAACATCGGGCACACGCAGGCCGCCTCGGGCGTGGCGGGTGTGATCAAGATGGTGCTGGCGATGCGGCACGGCCGCGTCCCGGCGACGCTGCACGTGGACGAACCGTCCCCGCACATCGACTGGACCTCCGGCGCCGTGGAACTGGCGACGGAGTCGCGGCCGTGGCCGGCGGTGGACCGGCCGCGTCGGGCGGCCGTGTCGTCGTTCGGCATGTCCGGCACGAACGCCCACGTGATCATCGAGCTGCCCGACGAGCCGGAGGCGGTGGCCCCGGCGGTGTCCGGGCCGGGCCTGATGGCGTCGGACGTCGTGGTGTGGCCGGTGTCGGCGCGCTCGAAGGGCGCCCTGTCCGGCCAGGCGGCCCGCCTGGCGGAGTTCGTGCGCGAGCGCGGCGAGGTGGATCCGGCGGCGGTGGGCTGGTCGCTGGCCACGACGCGGTCGGTGTTCGACCAGCGGGCCGCCGTGGTCGGGTCGACTGTCGAGGACCTGCTGGCGGGGCTCGACGCCCTGGCGTCGGGGTCGCCGGCCGGCAACGTGGTCGCCGGCACGGCCTCGCCCCACGGCGCTGGCCCGGTGTTCGTGTTCCCGGGTCAGGGTGCGCAGTCGGCGCGGATGGCCGCCGGTCTGGTGGGTCGTACGCCGGTGTTCGACGCGAAGCTGGCCGAGTGTCAGCGGGCCCTGGCGCCGTACCTGGACGTGGACCTGGTGTCGGTGTTAACGGGCGACGACGAGTCGTGGTTGGCGCGGGTCGAGGTCGTGCAGCCGGTGCTGTGGGCCGTGGGCATGGCGTTGGCGGCGGTGTGGCAGCACGCGGGGGTGACCCCGCAGGCGGTGATCGGTCACTCGCAGGGCGAGATCGGTGCGGCGTGCGTGGCCGGCATCCTGTCCCTGGAGGACGCGGCGAAGGCCGTCGCCCTGCGCTCCCGGGCGCTGACGGTGCTGCGCGGCACCGGCACCATGGCGTCGATCGACCTCTCCGCCGACGCGGTCGCCGAGCGTCTGGGGGAGTTCCCGGGCGTGGGTGTCGCGGCCGTCAACGGCCCGTCGACCGTGGTGGTGTCCGGGCCGCCGCAGCCGGTCGCGGACCTCGTCGAGGCGTGTCAGGCCGAGGGTGTGCGGGCGCGGTTGATCCCGGTGGACTACGCGTCGCACTCGGCGGCGGTGCAGGAGGTCGCGGAGCGGTTGCGCGTCGACCTGGCCGACGTCACCCCCCGACAGGGGCACGTCCGGCTGGTGTCGACGTTGACCGGTGACTGGGTCGACCCGGCGTCGATGACGGCGGACTACTGGTACGAGAACCTGCGCCAGACCGTGCGGTTCGACCCGGCCGTCCGCGTCGCCGTCGAGGCGGGGCACACCACGTTCGTGGAGATCAGCCCGCACCCGGTGCTGACCATGCCGGTGACGGCGATCCTCGACGACACCGGCGCGACCGGCCACACCCTGGGCAGCCTGCGGCGGGGTGACGACGACGCGACGCGGCTGCTGACGAACCTCGCGACCGCCCACGCGATCGGCCTGCCCGTCGACCTGACGGCCGTCCTGGCCCCGACCGGCACCGTCGCGCTGCCCACGTACGCCTTCGAGCGGGGACGCTTCTGGCTGGAGGCGCCCGCGCACCGGGTACGCGACGTCGGCTCCGCCGGCCTCCAGGACACCGACCACCCCCTGCTCAGCGCGGCCGTGCCCGTCGCCGACGACCAGACGGTGGTGCTGACCGGTCGGCTGTCGGTGCGTACCCACCCGTGGCTGGCCGACCACGCCGTCGGCGGGACGGTGATCGTCCCCGGCACCGGCCTCGTCGACATGGTGGTCCGGGCCGGCGACGAGGTCGACGCCGGCCAGGTGGGCGACCTGACGCTGATCAACCCGCTGGTGCTCCCGCCGGCCGGCGCGGTGCAGGTGCAGGTACGCGTGGGCCCGCCCGGCGACACCGGCGAGCGGAGCGTCACCGTGCACTCCCGCCCCGAGGAGGCCGCCGACGCCGAGTGGACCCGGCACGCCGAGGGCCTGCTGCTGCCGCAGCTGCCCGCCCCGACGGTCGTACCGGCGCAGTGGCCGCCGGCCGACGCCGTCGAGGTCGACGCCGACCTGGACGCCTGGTACGCCGAGATGGCCGAGGGCGGCCTCGGCTACGGCCCCGCCTTCCGTGGCCTGCGCCGGGTGTGGCGCGGCGACGACGAGGTCTACGCCGAGGTGGCCCTCCCCGAGGAGGCGAGCGCCGACGCGTCCCGCTTCGGGCTGCACCCGGCCCTGTTCGACGCGGCCCTCCAGGCCAGCGGGATCACCGCCCTGCTCGGCGACCCGGCGGACGCCTCCGGGACGGGCTGGATGCCGTTCGCCTTCCGCGCGGTCGCCCTGCACGCCCACGGCGCCACCCGGCTGCGGGCGCGGCTGCGGTCGCTCGGCCCGGACACGGTCGCGGTCACGCTCGCCGACACCGCCGGCCAGCCGGTCGCCACCGTCGAGTCGCTGACCTTCCGCCCGGTCGCCGCAGGCCGGGCCGACGAGGCCGCCGCCCTGCGCCGCACGTCGGTGTTCCACCTGGACTGGACGCCGCTGCCGCGCACCGACGCGCCGGCGGGGGACGCCCGCTGGGCGCTGCTCGGCGACGACACCCTCGGCCTCGCCGGAGCGCTCACCGCGGCCGGGCACCAGGTGCGGGCCCACGCCGACCTGGCCGCACTGGTCGCGGAGGCCGGGGACGTACCCGACGTGGTGCTGGACCTTCGCTCCGGCGCGGAGCCGGACCCGGAGCGGGCCGGCGCGGCCGCGCACGACGCGGCCCGCGACGCGCTCGCGCTGGTGCAGCAGTGGTTGGGCGAGCCCCGGCTGGAGGGGGCCCGGCTGGTCCTGCACACCCGGGGGGCGGTCGGCGCCGCCCCGGGCGAGGCCCCGCGCGACCTGGCCCGGGCGAGCATGTGGGGCCTGGTGCGCTCCGCGCAGTCCGAGCACCCCGGCCGGTTCACGCTGCTCGACACCGACGACGCCGCCGCCTCCCTGGCGGCGGTCCCGGCGGCCGTCGCCTCCGGCGAGCCGCAGCTCGCGGTCCGCGACGGCGCGCCGCTGGTGCCCCGGCTGGCCCGGGCGCGCGACGCCGGGGTGCTGCCGCTGCCCGCCGACGAGGTGCCGTGGCGCCTCGACGTCACCGAGAAGGGCACGCTGGAGAACCTGGCCCTGCTGCCCGCCCCCGCAGCGACCGGGGAACTGCCGGCGGGCCACGTCCTGGTCGGGATGCGCGCCTCCGGGCTGAACTTCCGCGACGTGGTGCTGGCCCTCGGCATGGTTCCCGACCAGGAGGTGCTGGGCAACGAGGGCGCCGGCGTGGTGCTCGGCGTCGGGCCGGGGGTCACCGACCTCGCCCCCGGCGACCGGGTGATGGGCATCTTCTCCGGCTCGTTCTCCTCGGCCGCGGTCACCGACCGCCGGCTGCTCACCCGCATCCCCGACGGCTGGTCGTACACCGACGCCGCCGCCGTGCCCGTGGTCTTCCTGACCGCCTGGTACGGCCTGGTCGAGCTGGCCCGGCTGCGCGCCGGGGAGTCCGTGCTCGTCCACGCGGCGGCCGGCGGCGTCGGCATGGCCGCCGTGCAGATCGCCCGCCACCTCGGCGCGGAGGTCTACGGCACGGCCAGCCCCGGCAAGTGGCCGGCGCTGCGCGCCAACGGCTTCGACGACGCGCACCTCGCCTCCTCCCGCAGCCTCGACTTCGCCGGGGAGTTCGCCCACCGCACCGGCGGGCGGGGCGTCGACGTGGTGCTCAACGCGCTCAGCGGCGAGTACGTCGACGCGTCGCTGCGGCTGCTCGCCGAGGGCGGCCGGTTCGTCGAGATGGGCAAGACCGACAAGCGGGACCCGGCGCGGGTCGCCGCCGCGCACCCCGGCGTGAGCTACCAGGTCTTCGACCTCATCGAGGCCGGCCCGGAGAAGATCGGCGCGATGCTGGGCGAGCTGATGGCGCTCTTCGCCGGCGGGGCGCTGCGGCCGCTGCCCCGGCGCACCTGGGACGTCCGGCGCGCTCCCGAGGCGTTCCGCTTCCTCAGCCAGGCCCGGCACGTCGGCAAACTCGCCCTGAGCGTCCCGCAGGTGCCCCGGCTCGACGGCACGGTCCTGGTCTCCGGGGCGACCGGCACCCTCGGGGCGCTGCTCTGCCGCCACCTGGTCACCGCGCACCACGCCCGGCAGCTGCTCCTGGTCAGCCGGCGCGGCCCGGACGCCGAGGGCGCCGACGAGCTGCTCGCCGACCTCAAGGCGCTCGGCGCGGACGTGTCGATCGTCGCCGCCGACCTGGCCGACCCGGACGCCGTGACGGACGTGCTGTCCATGGTGGACAGGCGGCACCCGCTGCGCGCCGTCGTGCACGCCGCCGGCGTCCTCGACGACGCCACCGTCGAGTCGCTCACCCCCGACCGTCTCGACGCGGTGCTGCGGCCCAAGGTCGACGTGGCCTGGAACCTGCACCGGGCGACCCTCGGCCACGAGCTGACCGCGTTCGTGCTCTTCTCCGCCGCCGCCGGCGTGTTCGGCGGCCCCGGCCAGGGCAACTACGCCGCCGGAAACGCGTTCCTCGACGCCCTCGCCGAGCACCGGCGGGCCCTCGGCCTGCCGGCGGTCGCGCTGGCCTGGGGCCGCTGGGCCCAGGCCAGCGGCATGACGGGGCACCTCGACTCGGCCGACATCCGCCGGCTCGACCGGGGCGGCATGGCCGCGCTGTCCAACGACGAGGGCCTCGCCCTGTTCGACGCGGCCTGGCGCTCCGAGCGGGCGACGCTGATGCCCGCAAAGATCATGACCGGGGTGGCGGCGCCCGGGGCGCCCGTGCACCCGCTGCTGGCGAACCTGGTCCGCGCCGCCGGCCGTCGGGCCGCGGCCGGCGAGGCCGCCGACGGGCAGGCGTACGCCGAGACGCTGCGCGCCCTGCCCGACGACAAGCGGGTACGCGCCCTGCGCGACTTGGTGCTGTCGCACGTGGCGGTCGTCCTCGGCCACGGCGACCCGGGCGGCATCGAGCCGACCCGCGCGTTCCGCGAACTCGGCTTCGACTCGCTCACCGCCGTCGAGCTGCGCAACCGGCTCGGCGCGGCCACCGGGCTGCGGCTGCCGGCGACGCTGGTCTTCGACAACCCGACGCCCGAGGCGCTGGCCGCCCACCTGGCCGGGCAGTTCGCCCCGGCGACCCCGGCGGGCGAGCCGTCGACGGCGGGCCGGGAACTCGACCGGCTGGAGGCGGCGCTCGTCGGGCTCGACCCGACCGACGACGAGTTCCGCCGCATCACCGACCGGCTGCACGGCCTGCTGGGCCGGCTGACCGAGCGGCAGGCGGACGCGGACGGCGACGACGACCTGGAGTCGGCCACCGCCGAGAACATCTTCGACCTGATCGACCGCGAGCTGGAGACGTCGTGACCACCAGCCGCAACGACATCGGCATGCCGAGTGAGGTAGGTCCACGGTGAGCAACGAGGACGAGAAGTACGTCGAGTACCTGAAGCGTACGACCTCGGAGCTGCGGCGTACCCGGCGGCGGCTGCGCGAGCTGGAGACCCGGGACTCCGAGCCCATCGCCATCGTGGCGATGAGCTGCCGCTATCCGGGCGGGGTCGACAGTCCCGAGGCGCTGTGGCAGCTCGTCCGCGACGGCGGGGACGGGATCGGGCCGTTCCCCGCCGACCGGGGCTGGGACCTGGACCGCCTCTTCCACCCCGACCCCGACCACCCGGGCACCAGCTACGTGACCGAGGGCGGCTTCGTCTACTCCGCCGCCGACTTCGACGCCGACCTGTTCGGCATCTCGCCCCGCGAGGCCGTCGCCATGGACCCGCAGCAGCGGCTGCTGCTGGAGACCTCCTGGGAGGCGTTCGAGCGGGCCGGGCTGCCGCTGCCGGCGGTACGGGGCAGCCGCACCGGCGTCTTCGTCGGGGCGTCGTCGCACGGCTACGACGGCATGATGGCGCAGGCCGAGAACGGCGAGGGGCACCTGCTCACCGGCAACGCCACCAGCGTCATCTCCGGGCGTGTCGCGTACACCCTCGGGCTGGAGGGGCCGGCCGTCACCGTCGACACCGCCTGCTCGTCCTCGCTGGTCGCCGTCCACCTGGCCGCCCAGGCACTACGCAACGGCGACTGCGAGCTGGCGCTGGCCGGCGGCGTGACGGTGATGCCCACCCCGGCGGTCTTCGTCGGCTTCAGCCGGCAGCGCGGCCTCGCCGCCGACGGCCGGTGCAAGGCGTTCGCCGCCGGCGCGGACGGCACCTCCTGGTCCGAGGGCATCGGCATGCTGCTGCTCACCCGGCTCTCCGACGCGCAGCGGCACGGGTACCCGGTGCTCGCCGTGGTGCGGGGCAGCGCCGTCAACCAGGACGGCGCGTCCAACGGGCTCAGCGCCCCGCACGGCCCGTCGCAGGTTCGCGTCATCCGCCAGGCCCTGGGCAACGCCCGGCTCACGCCCGAGCAGGTCGACGTGGTGGAGGCGCACGGCACCGGCACCCGGCTCGGCGACCCGATCGAGGCGCAGGCGCTGCTGGCCACGTACGGGCAGGACCGGGGGGACGCCGCGCCGCTGCTGCTCGGGTCGGTGAAGTCGAACATCGGCCACACCCAGGCCGCCGCCGGCGTGGCCGGCGTGATCAAGATGGTGATGGCGATGCGGCACGGCGTCGTGCCGCCCACCCTGCACGTCGACGAGCCGTCCCCGCACATCGACTGGACCGCCGGGGCGGTCACCCTCGCCACCGCCGCGACGCCCTGGCCCGCCGTGGACCGGCCGCGCCGGGCCGCCGTGTCGTCGTTCGGGGTGTCCGGCACCAACGCGCACACCATCATCGAGCAGGCCCCGGCTCCTGCCGAGGTCGAGACCGAGACTGAAACCGAGCCGAGGGTCCCGGCGGCCCGCACGGTGGCGCCCGTGCTGCTTTCCGCCCGCTCCGACGCCGCGCTCGCCGCCCAGGCCGGCCGCTGGGCCGCCCGGTTCGCCGCCGACGACACCCTGCGCCCGCTCGACGTGGCCTTCTCGTCGGTCACCTCCCGCTCCACCCTGGACCGGCGCGCCGTGGTCGCGGCGACCGACCGCGACCACCTGCTCGCCGGGCTGCGCGCCCTCGCCGCCGGGGAACCGGCCGGCACCGTCGTCGCCGGCGCCGGGTCGCCGCGCGGCCAGCTCGCGGTGCTCTTCTCCGGCCAGGGCGCGCAGCGCGCCGGCATGGGCCGGGAGCTGTACGCCGAGTTCCCCGTCTTCGCCGCCGCCCTCGACGAGGTGTGCGGGTACCTGGACCGGGCCCTGCCGCGCCCCCTGCGCGAGGTGCTCTTCGCCGCCGAGGGCTCGGCCGACGCCGAGTTGCTGGACCGGACGGTGTTCACCCAGGCCGGCCTGTTCGCCGTCGAGGTGGCGCTGTTCCGCCTCGTCGAGTCGTTCGGCATCGCCCCCGACATGGTCGCCGGCCACTCGATCGGCGAGGTCACCGCCGCGTACGTGGCCGGGGTGCTGTCGCTGGAGCACGCCTGTGCGCTGGTGGCGGCGCGGGGCCGGCTGATGCAGGCGCTGCCCTCGGGCGGCGGGATGCTGGCCGTCGCGGCGATTGAGGCCGAGGTGCTGGCCACCCTGGACGGTCTGGCCGACGTCGGGATCGCCGCGGTCAACGGGCCGTCGTCGGTCGTGGTCTCCGGTGCCGTCGACGCGCTCGACGAGGTGGAGCGCGTCTGGCGGGAGCGGGGCGTACGCACGCGCCGGCTCGCGGTCAGCCACGCGTTCCACAGCCCGCTGATGGAGCCGATGCTCGCGAGGTTCCGTGCGGTCCTCGACAGGCTGGAGTTCGCCGCGCCGTCGCTGCCGGTGGTGTCGAACGTGACCGGCACGCTCGCCGACGCCGAGGAGATCCGCACCGCCGACTACTGGGTGCGGCACGTGCGGGAGGCCGTCCGGTACGCCGACGGGGTAGCCGCGCTGCGGGCCGCCGGGGCGGACACGTTCCTGGAGATCGGCCCGCAGAGCGTGCTGACCGCGATGGCGGCGGACATCCTGCCCGGCGACGACGGCGTACTGGCCGTCGCCGTGCAGCGCAAGGACCGGCCCGAGGCACAGGGGCTGCTGGCCGGGCTGGCCGAGCTGCACGTGCACGGGGTGGCCGTCGACTGGCGGCCGTGGTTCGCCGACACCGGCGCCCGGCGGGTGGACCTGCCCACGTACGCCTTCCAGCACCAGCGCTACTGGCCCGAGCTCGGCGGCACCGCCGGAGCGACCGCGCCGACCGACACCGCCGAGGGGGACTTCTGGGCGGCGGTGGAGCGCGGCGATCTGACCGGGGTCGCCGCCCACCTGGCCGTGCAGGACGATCCCGCGGCGGTCGAGGCCCTCGCCCCGGCCGTACCGGTGCTGTCGTCGTGGCGGCGGGCCCGGCAGCGCGACGCCGTGGTGGACGGCTGGTCGTACCGGGTCGACTGGGAGCCGGTCCGCCCCGCCGCCGCGCCGGCGCTGACCGGCCGCTGGCTGGTCGTCACCGCCGACGCCGACGACGCCGGGGTGGCCGGGACGCTGACCGGCGCGGGCGCCCACGTCGACGCCCTGACCGTCGCCCCCGGCACCGCCCGCGCGGAGCTGACCGAGCTGCTGCGCCACCACGGCGACCAGGGTTGGACCGGGGTGCTCTGCGTGCTGCCCGCGCACGACCGGGCGCTGCCGGACGCCCCGGCCGTCTCCGCCGGCGCCGCGCTGCTGCTCACCCTCACCCAGGCGCTCGCCGACGCCGGACTGCCCGGCCGGCTCTGGTGCCTCACCCGGGGCGCCGTCCGCGTCGGCGGCGGCGAGGGCCTCGCGGACCCGTGGTCCGCCCTGGCCTGGGGCCTGGGCCGGGTCGTCGCCCTCGAACAGCCCGACCGCTGGGGCGGCCTGGTCGACCTGCCGGCCCGCGCCGACCGCACCGCCGGCGACGCGCTGCTCGCCGTCCTCGCCGACACCGGCCACGACCAGGTGGCGATCCGCCCGCAGGGCGTCCTCGGCCGGCGGCTGGTGTCGGCCGCGCCGCCCGCCGGGTCGGGTTGGCGGCCCGCCGGGACGGTGCTGGTCACCGGCGGTACGGGTGCGTTGGGTCGGCACGTGGCCCGCTGGCTGTTGGCCAACGGGGCAACCGAGGTGGTGCTCGCCTCGCGGCGGGGCCCGGCGGCGCCGGGCGCCGCGGAGCTGGTCGACGAGTTGGGTGCGGTGCGGGTGGTGGCGTGCGACGTCACCGACCGGGCCGCGGTCGACGCCCTCGTGGCCGGCCTGCCGGAGCTGACCGCCATCGTGCACACCGCCGGGGTGGTCGACGACGGCGTCCTCGACGGGCTCGACCTGACCCGGATGCAGACCGTCCTCGACGGCAAGGTCCGCGCCGCCCGGGTGCTGCACGAGGCCACCGCCGACCGCGACCTCGACGCGTTCGTGCTCTTCTCCTCCCTCGCCGGGGTCATCGGCAGCGCCGGACAGGGCAACTACGCGGCGGCCAACGCGTACCTGGACGCGTTCGCGGCCTGGCGACGCGACCAGGGCCTGCCGGGCACCGCCATCGCCTGGGGCGCCTGGGCCGAGGACGGCATGGCCGCCGCGCTGACCGCCCGGCTCGCCCGGGGCGGGGTCAACGCGCTCCCCGTCGCCGAGGCCGTCACCGCCCTCGGCCGGCTGGTCAACACCGCCGAGCCGGCCGTCACCGTCGCCGACGTCGACTGGGGACGCCTCGCCGCCTCCTGGGGCCGCCCGACGCCACTGATCGCCGCCCTGCCCGGGGTGCCCGCCGTGCCCACCGGCCCTGCCCGCGCCGTGGTGGTCGGCCGGTCCCTGCCGCAGCTCGCCGACCTCGTGCGCACCCAGGCCGCCGTGGTGCTCGGCTACCCGGCCGGCCAGCCGCTGCCCGACCGCACCTTCCGCGACCTCGGCTTCGACTCGCTCACCGCCGTCGAGCTGCGCAACCGGCTCACCGCCGAGACCGGCATGACGCTGCCCGCCACGCTGGTCTTCGACCACCCCACGGTCGCCGAGCTCGCCGCGCACCTGCACGGCCTCACCGCCGGGCACACCACCGGCGAGGTGGTCGCCGACGGCACCGGCCGCGACCGCGAGCCCATCGCCATCGTCGCGATGAGCTGCCGCTTCCCCGGCGGGGTCACCTCGCCCGAGCAGCTGTGGGACCTCGTCGCCACCGGCACCGACGCGATGAGCCTGATGCCCGGCGAGCGCGGCTGGAACCTCGCCGAGCTGTACCACCCCGACCCCGAGCACCTCGGCACCAGCTACGTCCGCGAGGGTGGCTTCGTCGCCGGGGCCGGCGAGTTCGACCCGGCGTTCTTCGGCATCAGCCCCCGCGAGGCCCTCGCCATGGACCCGCAGCAGCGGCTGCTGCTGGAGGCCACCTGGGAGGCGTTCGAGCGGGCCCGCATCGACCCGACCGCCCTGCGCGGCAGCCGCACCGGCGTGTACGTCGGCACCAACGGCCAGGACTACGGCTCGCTGCTGATGGCCGCCGGGGACGTCGACGAGAACTACCTCGCCACCGGCACCTCCGCCAGCGTCATCTCCGGTCGCCTGGCGTACACCTTCGGGCTGCACGGCCCGGCGGTCACCGTCGACACCGCCTGCTCGTCGTCGCTCGTCGCGATGCACCTGGCCGCGCAGGCCCTCCAGACGGGGGAGTGCGACCTGGCCCTGGCGGGTGGCGCCACCGTGATGGCCACCCCCGGCATCTTCGTCGGCTTCTCCCGCCAGCGCGGCCTCGCCGCGGACGGCCGGTGCAAGCCGTTCGCCGGGGCCGCCGACGGCACCGGTTGGGGCGAGGGCGTCGGCCTGCTGGTGCTCCAGCGCCTCTCCGACGCGCGCCGCGACGGCAACCCGATCCTCGCCGTGCTGCGCGGCAGCGCCGTCAACCAGGACGGCGCCTCCAACGGCCTCACCGCCCCCAACGGCCCCGCCCAGCAGCGGGTCATCCGGCAGGCCCTGGCCAACGCGGGCCTGACCGCCGACCAGGTGGACGCCGTCGAGGCGCACGGCACGGGCACCACGCTCGGCGACCCCATCGAGGCGCAGGCGTTGCTGGCCACGTACGGCCAGGACCGTCCCGCCGACCGGCCGCTCTGGCTGGGGTCGGTGAAGTCGAACATCGGGCACACCCAGGCCGCCGCCGGTGTGGCCGGCGTGATCAAGATGGTCCTCGCGATGCGGCACGGGGTGCTGCCGCCCACCCTGCACGTGGACGAGCCCACCCCGCACGTCGACTGGAGCGCCGGCAGCGTCGAGCTGCTCACCTCGGCCCGGCCGTGGGAGCCGGCCGACGGCGTACGCCGCGCCGCCGTGTCCTCGTTCGGCATCAGCGGCACCAACGTGCACACCATCCTCGAACAGGCCCCCGCCGACGAACCCGAGCCCGAGCCGGTGGCCGACGGACCGACCGGGGAGCTGCCCTGGGTGCTCTCCGGGCGCACCGTCGACGCCCTCACCGCCCGCACCCGGGACCTGCTCGACCACCTCGAGACGGTCGACGACGACGAACTCGCCGACGTCAGCTGGTCGCTGGCCGCCACCCGCGCGGCCCACGACCACCGCGCCGTCGTCTTCGCCGCGGACCGGGACGACCTGACCGCGGCCCTCGACTCGCTCGCCGCCGGCCGGCCCACCGCGCAGACCGTCACCCGTGCCCCCGGCACGCCGGGCGAGGTCGCCTTCGTCTTCCCCGGCCAGGGCTCCCAGTGGGTCGGCATGGCCGCCGAACTCCTCGACACCGCCCCGGTCTTCGCGGAGAAGTTCGCCGCCTGCGCCGAGGCGCTGCGCCCGTACGTCGACTGGTCGCCGACCGACGTGGTGCGCGGCGCGCCCGACGCCCCGTCGCTGGAGCGCGTCGACGTCGTGCAGCCCACCCTGTTCGCGGTCAGCGTCTCGCTCGCCGCGCTCTGGGAGTCGTACGGGGTGCGCCCCTCCGCCGTCGTCGGCCACTCGCAGGGCGAGATCGCCGCCGCGTACGTCGCCGGCGGCCTCACCCTGGACGACGCGGCCGCCGTGGTCGCGCTGCGCAGCCGGATCATCGCCGGCATCGCCGGGGACGGCGGCATGGTCTCGGTCGCCACCACCGCCGACGAGGCCACCGCGACGATCACCCGCTGGGCCGGCCGGGTCGCCCTGGCCGCCGTCAACGGGCCCACCTCGGTCGTGGTCTCCGGCGACAGCGCCGCCCTCGACGAGCTGGTCGCCCACTACGAGTCCCGCGAGGTGCGGGTGCGCCGCGTCCCGGTGGACTACGCCTCCCACTCCGCCCACGTCGAGCAGCTGCGCGAGCAGCTCCTGGAACTGCTCGCCGGGCTGCGGCCCCGCACCGGCGAGGTCCGGTTCCGCTCCACCGTCGAGGGGGACTGGCTCGACACCGCCGCCCTCGACGCCGACTACTGGTACCGCAACCTGCGGCAGACCGTCCGCTTCGACGAGGCGGTGCGCAGCCTCGTCGCCGCCGGCTACCAGACCTTCGTCGAGGTCAGCGCCCACCCGGTGCTGACCATGGCCGTGCAGGAGAGCGTCGAGCTGACCGCCGCCGACCCGGAGGCGGTCACCGTCACCGGCAGCCTCCGCCGAGGCGAGGGTGGCCTCGGCCGCTTCCTGCGCGCCCTGGCCGAGGTCTGGACCGGGGGTACGCCGGTGGACTGGCGGCCCGCGTTCACCGGCCTCGCCGGACGCCGCCGCGACCTGCCCACGTACCCGTTCCAACGGCAGCTCTACTGGCCGCAGCCGTCCGCCACCCCCACCCCGGCCACCGGCGGCACCGCTCCCGTGGCCGACGACGAGGTCGACGCCCGGTTCTGGGCGGCCGTCGAGGCGGAGGACCTGACCGCGCTCACCGCCGAACTCGCCGGCGCGACCGGGTCGGAGCCCGTGCCGGACGCCGCGTTCGCCGACGTGCTGCCGGTCCTCGCCGCCTGGCGTCGCCGGCACCGCGACCAGGCCACCGTGGACTCCTGGCGGTACCGGGACAGCTGGACATCCGTCGACCCCGACGCCGCCGGCGAGCCCGCCGTCACCGGCACCTGGTGGCTGCTCACCGGCCCCGACGACACCGGCGCGGCCGAGGCCGCCTTCTGTGCCGAGGCGTTGCGGCGCCACGGCGGCACCGTCGTACCGCTGGCGTTGGACGCCGACCGCACGGACCGCGAGGCGCTCGCCGCCCGGCTGCGCGACCTCGCCGCCGGCGGCGCGCCCGCCGGGATCGTGTCGCTGCTGCCGCTCGACGAGACGCCCGCCCCGGCGCATCCGTCGGTGCCGGTCGGCTTCGCCGGCACCGTGACCCTCGTGCAGGCGCTCGGCGACGCCGGCGTCCGCGCACCGCTGTGGTGCCTCACCCGGGGCGCCGTCGCCACCGCCCCGGCCGACCCGCTGCCGCACCCGCTCCAGCAGCTCACCTGGGGCTTCGGCCGGGTCGCCGCGCTGGAGCACCCGGACCGCTGGGGTGGCCTCGTGGACCTCCCCGACGAGCTCGACGACGCGGCCGGCCGCCGGCTGGTCCGCGTCCTCGCCGGCGCCGACGGGGAGGACCAGGTCGCGCTGCGGTGGGCCGGCGCGTTCGGCCGGCGGCTGCTGCACGCCCCACTCGGCGACGCCCCCGCCCCGCGCACCTGGCGACCCTCCGGCACCGCCCTGGTCACCGGCGGCACCGGCGCGCTCGGCGGCCACATGGCCCGCTGGCTCGCCGCCAACGGCGCCGCGCACCTGGTGCTGGTCAGCCGGCGCGGCCGGCAGGCCGAGGGCATCGCCGACCTCGAGGCCGAGCTGGTCGGGCTGGGTGCCCGGGTCACCGTCGCCGCCTGCGACGCCGCCGACCGGTCGGCGCTGGCCGCCGTCCTCGCCGACCTGCCGCCCGAGCACCCGCTGACCACCGTCGTGCACACCGCCGCCGTCCTCGACGACTCGGTGATCAACTCGCTGACCCTGGAGCAGGTCGACTACGCGCTCAGCGCGAAGGTCACCGCCGCGCTGAACCTGCACGAGCTGACCCGCGAGCTGGACCTCGACGCGTTCATCCTGTTCTCCTCGATGGCCGGCACCGTCGGCAGCTCCGGCGTGGGCAACTACGCCCCCGGCAACGCGTTCCTCAATGCCCTCGCCGAGCACCGGCGTGCCCTCGGCCTGCCCGCCACCTCCATCGGCTGGGGCGCCTGGGGAGGCGGCGGCATGGCCGACGGCGAGTTCGGCCGGATGCTGCATCGCCACGGCGCGCCCGAGATGCCGCCGCGGCTCGCCGTCGCAGCCCTGCACCAGGCCGTCGAGCACGACGAGACGTTCCTGACCATCTCGAACATCGCCTGGGACCGGTTCTTCGTCGCCTTCACCGCCACCCGGCCCGGTCCGCTGATCTCGGAGATCCCCGAGGCACAGCGGTTGCAGGCCACCAAGGGCCTGGCCGAGACGAAGGAGACCGACGAGGCCGGCCCGGCCGGCGCGTTCACCCGAATGAGCGCCGCCGAGCGCCAGCAGGCGCTGCTCGACCTGGTCCGCGACCAGGCGGCCACGGTCCTCAAGTACGCCGACGGCCAGGCCGTCGACCCGCACCACGCGTTCCGGGACCTCGGGTTCGACTCGGTGACGGCGGTGGAGCTGCGCAACCGGCTCGCCACCGCCACCTCGCTGCGGCTGCCGGTGACCCTGGTCTTCGACTACCCGTCTCCGACCGCGCTAGCCCGGCACCTGCACGAGGAGCTGGGCGGGGAGGCCGCCGTGGCGGCGGAGACCGCCCCGGTGACGCTCGGCGACGACGAGCCGGTGGCCATCGTCGCCATGTCCTGCCGCTTCCCCGGCGGGGCGAACGACCCCGAGCGGTTCTGGCAGATGCTGCACGCCGGCCGCGACGCCGTGTCCGACCTACCCGGCGATCGCGGTTGGGACGTCGAGCGGCTCTACGACCCCGACCCCTATTCCACCGGCACCTCCTACGTCCGCAGCGGCGCCTTCCTCTACGAGGCGGCGGAGTTTGATGCCGGTTTCTTCGGTATTTCGCCCCGCGAGGCGTTGGCCATGGACCCGCAGCAGCGGTTGTTGCTCGAGGTTTCGTGGGAGGCGGTCGAGCGGGCAGGGGTTGAGCCTGGGGTTCTTCGGGGTTCGCGAACAGGGGTGTTCGTGGGCACCAATGGTCAGGACTATGGGGCCCTGCTGATGGTGGCGGGGGACGAGGTGGAGGGCTTCGCGGGGACGGGCAACGCCGCGAGTGTGGTGTCGGGTCGGGTGGCGTACGCGTTGGGGTTGGAGGGGCCGGCGGTGTCGGTGGACACGGCGTGTTCGTCGTCGTTGGTGGCGTTGCACCTGGCGGTGCAGTCGCTGCGGCGCGGCGAGTGCGACCTCGCCCTCGCCGGTGGCGTGACCGTGATGTCGACGCCCGGGTTGTTCGTGGAGTTCTCCCGGCAGCGCGGTTTGGCCGCCGACGGCCGGTGCAAGGCGTTCGCGGCGGGCGCGGACGGCACCGGTTGGGGCGAGGGCGTGGGCATGCTGCTCGTGGAGCGGCTGTCGGACGCCCGGCGCAACGGCCACGAGGTCCTCGCGATCGTGCGGGGCAGCGCGGTCAACCAGGACGGCGCCTCCAACGGCCTTACGGCGCCGAACGGGCCGTCGCAGCAGCGGGTGATCCGGCAGGCGCTGGCGTCGGCACGGTTGTCGACGGCGGACGTGGACGTGGTCGAGGCGCACGGCACGGGCACGACCTTGGGCGACCCGATCGAGGCGCAGGCCTTGCTGGCCACGTACGGGCAGGAGCGCGACGAGCCGCTGCTGCTGGGGTCGGTGAAGTCGAACATCGGCCACACCCAGGCCGCCGCCGGTGTCGCCGGCGTGATCAAGATGGTGCTGGCGATGCGGGAGGGCGTGGTCCCCGCGACGCTGCACGTGGACGAGCCGTCCCCGCACATCGACTGGACCTCCGGCGCGGTGGAGTTGGCGACGGAGTCGCGGCCGTGGCCGGCGGTGGACCGGCCGCGTCGGTCGGCGGTGTCGTCGTTCGGCATCTCCGGCACCAACGCCCACGTCATCATCGAGCTGCCCGAGGACCTGCCCGCCGAGAGCGCGGAGCCCGACGGCGGGGCCGTCGCGGACCGCGGCCCGGGACTCGTGGCCTCCGACGTCGTCGTCTGGACGGTGTCGGGGCGGTCCAAGGGCGCCCTGGCCGGTCAGGCCGCCCGCCTGGCCCGGTACGTGCGCGAGCACGGCGAGGCGGACCCGGCGGCGGTGGGCTGGTCCCTGGCCACGACCCGGTCGGCGTTCGACCAGCGGGCCGCCGTGGTCGGTGCCAACGTGGCGGACCTGCTGGCGGGGCTGGACGCCCTGGCCGCCGGCGCGCCGGCCGGGAACCTCGTCACGGGTACGGCCTCCGGGACCGGTGCGGTGTTCGTGTTCCCGGGTCAGGGTGCGCAGTCGGCGCGGATGGCCGCCGGTCTGGTGGGTCGTACGCCGGTGTTCGACGCGAAGCTGGCCGAGTGCCAGCGGGCCCTGGCGCCGTACCTGGACGTGGACCTGGTGTCGGTGCTGACCGGTGACGACGAGTCGTGGTTGGCGCGGGTCGAGGTCGTGCAGCCGGTGCTGTGGGCCGTGGGCATGGCGCTGGCGGCGGTGTGGCAGCACGCGGGGGTGACCCCGCAGGCGGTGATCGGTCACTCGCAGGGCGAGATCGGTGCGGCGTGCGTGGCCGGGATCCTCAGCCTGGACGACGCGGCGAAGGCCGTGGCCCTGCGGTCGCGGGCGCTGACGGTGCTGCGGGGCACCGGCACGATGGCCTCGGTGGACCTGTCGGCCGACGCGGTGGCCGCGCGGTTGTCCGCGTTCCCGGGCGTCGGGGTGGCGGCCGTCAACGGCCCCTCCACCGTCGTGGTGTCCGGGCCGCCGCAGCCGGTCGCGGACCTGGTGGAGGCGTGTCAGGCCGACGGGGTGCGGGCCCGGTTGATCCCGGTGGACTACGCGTCGCACTCGGCGGCGGTGCAGGAGGTCGCGGAGCGGTTGCGCGCCGACCTGGCCGACGTCACCCCCCGACAGGGGCACACCCGGCTCGTCTCGACGCTGACCGGGGACTGGGTCGACCCGTCCTCGATGGACGCTGGTTACTGGTACGACAACCTGCGGCAGACCGTGCGGTTCGACCCGGCCGTCCGCGTGGCCGTCGAGGCGGGGCACACCACGTTCGTGGAGATCAGCCCGCACCCGGTGCTGACCATGCCGGTGACGGCGATCCTCGACGACACCGGCGCGACCGGGCACACCCTGGGCAGCCTGCGGCGCGGCGACGACGACGCGACGCGGCTGCTGACGAACCTCGCCACCGCCCACGCGATCGGCCTGCCCGTCGACCTGACGGCCGTCCTGGCCCCGACCGGCACCGTCGCGCTGCCCACGTACGCCTTCGACCGGAGCCGCTTCTGGCCGACCGCGACGACCGGGCAGGACGGCGCCGAGGAGACCCCGAGCGGCGTCGACTCCGCGTTCTGGGCGGCCGTCGAACGGGAGGACCTGGCCGCGCTCGCGGAACTCACCGAGCAGGAGGCGGCGGAGTCCCTGGAGCGGCTGGGCGCGGCCCTGCCGGTGCTCGCCTCCTGGCGGCGCCAGCAGCGCAACCGGTCCACCCTGGACGACCTGAGGTACCGCAGCGTCTGGCAGCCGTACACCGGGACACCGGTCAGCTTCCTCCCCGGCGCCTGGTGGGTCGTCGCCGACGAGCGGCACCCGGAGGAGGGCGAGGCCGCGGTGGTCGAGCTGACCCGCCGGGGCGCCGACGTCCGACTGGTGCTGGTGCCGGAGAACCTGACCGACCGGGCCGCCCTCACCGCGCACCTGACCGGCGCCACCCGGACCGCCGACGGCGAACCGGCCCCGGTCGACGGGGTGCTGTCGCTGCTCGCCCTCGCCGACGGCGCGGTCGACGACACCCAGCCGGTGCCGCCCTTCCTCGCCCGCTCCCTGGCGCTGATCCAGGCGCTCGGGGACCTCGACGTCGCCGCGCCGCTGTGGTGCGTCACCCGGGGTGCCGCGGGCACCACCCGGAGCGGAACGCCCGGCCGGCCGGAGCAGTCGCTGCTCTGGGGCCTCGGCCGGGTCGTGGCCCTCGAACACCCCGAGCGATGGGGCGGCCTGGTCGACGTCCCGGCCACCCTCGACGACCACGGCTGGGACCTGCTCTGCGCCGCGCTCGCCGGCCTCGACGGCGAGGACCAGCTCGCGGTCGACGGCGCCACCATCCTCGTACGCCGGCTGGTGCGGGCGCCCGGCGGCGAGGCGGCCACCGACGAGGCCGGCTACCCGGGCACGACCCTGGTCACCGGCGGCACCGGCGCGCTCGGCGCGGAGGTGGCCCGCTGGCTGGCCGCCCGGGGCGCCGAGCACCTGATGCTGGTCAGCCGTCGCGGCGCGGACGCCCCCGGAGCCACCGAACTGGCCCGGGAGCTGACCGAAACGGGAACCCGGGTGACCGTCGCGGCCTGCGACGTGGCCGACCGGGCGGCGCTGGCGAAGCTGCTCGACGAGGTACCCGTCGACGCGCCGCTGACCAGCGTGGTGCACGCGGCCGGCGTCCTGGAGGACGGGGTGCTCGACGGGCTCACCGCCGACCGCCTCGCCACCGTCCTGCGACCCAAGGTGCTCGGCGCCCTGCACCTGCACGAGCTGACCGTCGGGCGGGAACTGCGCGCGTTCGTGCTGTTCTCCGCGATGGCCGGTCAGCTCGGCGCCGCCGGTCAGGGCAGCTACGCCGCCGCCAACGCCTACCTCGACGCCCTCGCCGAGCAGCGGCACCGGCAGGGCCTGCCGGCCACCTCGGTCGCCTGGGGTCCCTGGGCGGCCGGCGGGATGGCCGCCACCGACCAGGCCGTGGAGGAACGCCGCCGGCGCACCGGCGTGGCCCGCCTCGACACCGGGCCCGCGCTCGCGGCGCTCGCGCAGTGCGTCGCGCGGGGTGAGCCGGCGACGATGGTGGCCGGCATCGACTGGGCCCGGTACGTGCCCGGGTTCGTCGCCGTCCGGCCCAGCCCACTCATCGCGGGCGTGGCCGAGGCGCGGCGGGCGGTCGCCGAGCGCGCCGAGGACACCGGCGTGTCCGCGGAGTCCCTGGCCGCCCTGCTCGCCGGGCAGACCGACGCCGAACGACGCAAGACCCTGCTGGAGCTGGTCCGCGGGCAGGCCGCCGCGGTGCTCGGACACGCCTCGATGGACGCCGTGGAGCCGGACCGGGCGTTCCGCGAACTCGGCTTCGACTCGCTGACCGCCGTGGAGCTGCGCAACCGGCTCACCGCGGCGACCGGCGTCCGGCTGCCCGCCACGGTCGTCTTCGACTACCCGACCGCCGCCGGGCTGGCCGAATACGTGCGGGCCGCGATCGTCGACGGCGGCGTGGTCGGGGTCGCACCGGTCTTCGGTGAGCTGGACAGGTTGGAAGCGGCGCTCTCCGGCTCGGCGCCGGACCGGAGCGCCCGGATTCGGATCACCGAGCGGCTGCGGGCGCTGCTGGCCTCCCTCAACGAGGCCGACGCGCCGGCGGACGGCGACACCGTCGCCGAGAAGCTCCAGGACGCGACGCCGGACGAGGTCTTCGACTTCATCGACCGCGAGCTGGGGATGTCCTGACGTGATCGCTGCTGCGACGACGGGTCAACACAAGGAGTGCGCGGTCCATGGCTGACGAGGCGAAGCTTCTCGACTACCTCAAGCGGGTCACCGCTGACCTGCACCAGGTGCGCCAGCGCCTGCGCGAGGTGGAGGCCGGCGAACAGGAACCGGTCGCCATCGTCTCCATGAGCTGCCGCTTCCCCGGCGGGGTGCGGTCGCCCGAGGACCTGTGGGAGGTCGTCGCGTCCGGCCGGGACGTGGTCTCCGACTTCCCGACCGACCGCGGCTGGGACCTCGGGTCGCTCTACGACAGCGACCCGGAGCAGGCCGGCACGTCGTACACGCGGCAGGGCGGCTTCGTCCACGACCTGGCCGACTTCGACCCGGGCTTCTTCGCGATCTCCCCCCGCGAGGCGCTGGCGATGGACCCGCAGCAGCGCTGGCTGCTGGAGACCTCGTGGGAGGCCCTGGAGCGGGCCGGCATCGACCCGCACTCGCTGCGCGGCAGCCGCACCGGCGTCTTCGCCGGCAGCACCGGCCAGGACTACGGCACCGTGCTCATGGGTGCCGCGCAGGGCCTCGAAGGGCACCTGATGACCGGCAACGCCGGCAGCGTGGTCTCCGGCCGGATCGCCTACACCTTCGGGCTGGAGGGGCCGGCGGTCACCATCGACACCGCCTGCTCGTCGTCCCTGGTCGCCCTGCACCTCGCGGGGCAGGCGCTGCGGCAGCGGGAGTGCACCCTGGCCATCGTCGCCGGGGTCACCGCCATGTGCACCCCGGCCGCCTTCGTCGAGTTCTCCCGGCAGCGCGGCCTCGCCGCCGACGGCCGGTGCAAGGCGTTCGCCGCCGCCGCCGACGGGACCGGCTGGTCCGAGGGTGTCGGCGTCCTGCTGCTGGAGCGGCTCTCGGACGCGCAGCGCAACGGCCACCCGATCCTCGCCGTGGTGCGGGGCAGCGCGGTGAACCAGGACGGCGCCTCCAACGGCCTGAGCGCCCCGAACGGGCCGTCGCAGCAGCGGGTGATCCAGCAGGCCCTGGCCAACGCCGGTCTCGCCGCCGGCGGCGTGGACGTGGTGGAGGCGCACGGCACCGGCACCCGGCTCGGCGACCCGATCGAGGCGCAGGCCCTGCTCGCCACGTACGGGCAGGACCGGGGGGACTCGGCGCCGCTGCTGCTCGGGTCGGTCAAGTCGAACATCGGTCACGCCCAGGCCGCCGCCGGTGTCGCCGGTGTGATCAAGATGGTGATGGCGATGCGGCACGGCGTCGTGCCGCCCACCCTGCACGTGGACGAGCCGACCCCCGAGGTCGACTGGTCGGCCGGCGAGGTGTCGCTGGTGACCGAGGCGACGCCGTGGCCGGCGGTGGGCCGGCCGCGCCGCTCGGCGGTCTCCTCGTTCGGGGTGTCCGGCACCAACGCGCACACCATCCTGGAGCAGGCCCCGGCGCCCCAGCAGCCCCCGTCGGACGCCGCCGCGCCGGTGGTCGAGCGGCCGGTCGTACCGGTGCCGGTGTCGGCCCGGGACGCGGCCGGTCTCGCCGCGCAGGCGGGCCGCTGGGCGGCCCGGCTGGCCGCCGACGAGAGCCTGCGGCCCCTGGACGTGGCGTTCTCGTCGGTCACCTCCCGGTCCATCCTGGACCACCGGGCCGTGGTCGCCGCGACCGGCCGCGACGACCTGCTGGCCGGGCTGCGCGCCCTCGCCGCCGGGCAGCCGTCGGGCGCGGTCGTCACGGGCCAGGCCGGCGGCCGGGGAACGCTGGCGGTGCTCTTCTCGGGCCAGGGCGCGCAGCGCGCCGGCATGGGCCGGGAGCTGTACGCCGGGTTCCCGGTGTTCGCCGCCGCGTTGGACGAGGTGTGCGGGCGGCTCGATCCGCTGCTGCCGCGCCCGCTGCGGGAGGTGCTGTTCGCTGTCGAGGGTTCCGTCGAGGCGGGGTTGTTGGACCAGACGGTGTTCACCCAGGCGGGGCTGTTCGCCGTCGAGGTGGCGCTGTTCCGCCTGGTGGAGTCGTTCGGGATCACGCCGGACTTCGTGGGCGGGCACTCGATCGGTGAGGTCGCCGCCGCGTACGTGGCCGGGGTGCTGTCCCTGGCCGACGCGGCGGCGCTGGTGGCGGCGCGGGGGCGGCTGATGCAGGCCCTGCCCTCGGGCGGTGGGATGCTCGCCGTCGCCGCCGCCGAGGCCGACGTCCTCGCCACGCTGGACGGGCTCGCCGGCCGGGTGGGCGTCGCGGCCGTCAACGGGCCGACCTCGGTGGTCGTCTCCGGCGACGTGGCGGCCCTCGACGAGGTGGAGCGGCTCTGGCGGGAGCGGGGGGCGCGCACACGCCGGCTGACCGTCAGCCACGCGTTCCACAGTCCGCTGATGGAGCCGATGCTCGACGAGTTCCGAGCCGTCCTGGCCGGGCTGACCTTCGCCGCGCCGACCCTGCCGATCGTGTCGAACGTGACCGGCACGCTCGCCGACGCCGACGAGATCCGCACGCCCGACTACTGGGTGCGGCACGTGCGGGAGGCCGTCCGCTTCGCCGACGGGGTAGCCGCGCTGCGGGCCGCCGGGGCGGACACGTTCCTGGAGATCGGCCCGCAGAGCGTGCTGACCGCGATGGCGGCGGACATCCTGCCCGGCGACGACGGCGTACTGGCCGTCGCCGTGCAGCGCAAGGACCGGCCCGAGGCGCACGGGCTGCTGGCCGGGCTGGCCGAGCTGCACGTGCACGGGGTGGCCGTCGACTGGCGGCCGTGGTTCGCCGACACCGGCGCCCGGCGGGTGGACCTGCCCACGTACGCCTTCCAGCACCAGCGCTACTGGCCCGAGGCGGGGGCCGGGTGGACCGGCGACGTCACCGCGGTCGGCCTGCGGCCCGCGCAACACCCCCTGCTCGGGGCCGCCGTCGGCGTCGCGCACGCCGAGGGCTTCCTGTTCACCGGCCGGCTGGCCCGGCGTACCCACCCGTGGATCTCCGACCACGTCGTCTTCGACACCGTGCTGCTGCCCGGCACGGGCTTCGTCGAACTCGCCCTCCAGGCGGGCGCGCACGTCGGCGCGGACCACGTCCGCGAACTCACCCTGGAATCGCCGCTGATCCTGCCGGAGACCGGGGGCGTGGACATCCAGCTCTGGATCGGCCCGGCGGACGAGACCGGCTGCCGCTCCGTGTCGCTGCACTCCGCCCAGGACGGCGAGCCGGCCGAGGGCGCCGGCGAGCGGGCCTGGACCCGCAACGCCAGCGGCGTGCTGGCCGGCGGCCCGGCCGCGCCGAGCGGCCCCGTCGGCTGGTCCGACCTGACCACCTGGCCCCCGCCGGGCGCGACCGAGGTCGGCACCGACGACCTCTACCTGAACCTGGCCGCCCAGGGCTACGACTACGGCCCGTCGTTCATCGCCCTGCGCTCCGCCTGGCGGCGCGGCGACGACCTCTTCGCCGAGCTGGCGCTGCCGGAGGCCCCCGCCGCCGAGGCCGGCGGGTACGGCCTGCACCCGGCGCTGCTCGACGCGGCGCTGCACACCCTCGGCCTGACCACGCCGGCCGGCGAGCCGTCGGGGGCGGACATGCCCCCCGGTTACGGTCGGCTGCCGTTCTCCTGGAACGACGTCGCCCTGCACGGCGCCGGGGCCGCGGCGGCCCGGGTCCGGGTCTCGCACACCGGCCCCGACAGCATCTCGCTGCTGCTCACCGACGTCACCGGCGCCCCCGTCATATCCGTCGGCTCCCTGGTCCTGCGGCCGGTCTCCGCCGACCAGCTCCGCACCGCCGGGGGCGGCGGCACCGACTCGCTGTTCCGGGTCGAGTGGGCCCCGCTCGCGCTGCCCGCCGGCCCGTCCACCGTCGACTGGGCGGTGGTCGGCGACGCGGCGGCGCTCACCGAAGCGGTCGCCGCCACCGGCACGGCCGTGGCGGCGTACCCCGACCTGACCGCCCTGGCCACGGCGATGGACGAGGGGACGGACGCACCCGGCGTGCTGGTCGTGCCGTTCCTCGACCCGCCCGCGTCGGCGGACGTGCCCCGGGCCGTCGCCGAGGTGACCCACCGGGCGCTCGCCGTGCTCCAGCAGTTCCTCGCCGACGACCGCTACACGGCCTCCCGGCTGGTGGTGCTGACCTCGGGCGCGGTCGCCACCGAGTGGGACACCGACCTGACCGACCTGGCCGGCGCCGCCGTGATCGGCCTGCTCCGCTCCGCCCAGTCGGAGAACCCCGAGCGGTTCGTGCTGGTCGACGTCGACGACATCGCCGGCTGCGCCGCCGCGCTCGTCCCGGCCGTCGCGACCGACGAGCCGCAGGTCGTGATCCGCGCGGGCGTCGCCGCCGGCGCCCGGCTCACCCGGGTCCCCGCCCCGAGCGAGCCGCCGGCCGCCCCGTTCGACTCCGACGGCACCGTCCTGATCACCGGCGCCACCGGCACCCTCGGCCAGCTGATGAGCCGGCACCTGGTGGGCACGTACGGCGTCCGGCACCTGATCCTCACCAGCCGGCGCGGCCGCGCCGCCGGGGGCGTCGCGGAGCTCTGCACCGAGCTGGAGGCGCTCGGCGTGAACGTCACCGTCGCCGCCTGCGACGTCGCCGCCCGCGACGCCGTGGCCGAGCTGCTGGCCGGCATCCCGGCGGAGCACCCCCTCACCGCCGTCATCCACGCCGCCGGCGTCCGCGACGACGGGGTCATCTCCTCGCTCACCCCCGAGCGGATGGACGGCGTGCTGCGGCCCAAGGTCGACGCCGCCTGGCACCTGCACGAGCTGACCGCCGACCTCGACCTGAAGGCGTTCATCTCGTACTCCTCGCTCGCCGCCACCGCCGGCGGTCCGGGCCAGGGCAACTACGCCGCCGCCAACGCGTTCCTCGACGGGCTGGCCCAGCACCGCAAGGCGCGCGGCCTCGCCGCGCTCACCCTCGCCTGGGGCCTCTGGGCCGACCGCAGTGGCATGACCACCGAGCTGGACGACGTCCACCTCAACCGGATCTCCCGCTCGGGCGTCGCCGCCATGGAGGCCGAGGAGGGGCTCGCCCTCTTCGACGCGGCCTGCCGCACCACCGACGCCGCGCTGGTCCCGGCCCGGCTGGACCTCGCCGCGATGAAGGTGCAGTTCGCCGGCGGGAGCATCCCGCCGCTGTACCGGGCGCTGATCCGCACGCCCGCCCGCGCCGCCGCGGCCACCACCGGCGCCTCGCTCGTGCAGCAGCTCGCCGGGCTCGGCGACACCGAACGGGCCGCCGCGCTCGTCGAGATCGTCCGGGGCCAGGCCGCCGCCGTGCTCGGCTACCCCGACCCGGCGGCCATCGAGCCGCGCCGCGCGTTCAGCGAGTTCGGCTTCGACTCGCTCACCGCCGTCGAGATGCGCAACCGGCTCAACAACGCCTTCGGCATGCGGCTGCCGGCCACCCTCGTCTTCGACTACCCGACCCCGCACGACCTGGCGGCCTTCCTGGGTACGGAGATCGCCGGCACCCCCGTCCCCGTGCGACCCGCCACCACCGCCGTGTCGGTCGGCGACGACGAGCCCCTCGCCATCATCGGCATGGCCTGCCGGCTGCCCGGCGGCGTGTGGTCGCCCGACGACCTGTGGCGGCTGGTGGTCGACGGCGTCGACGCGATCAGCGACCTGCCGACCGACCGCGGCTGGGACCTCGACAGCCTCTACAGCCCCGACCCGGACGCCCCCGGCACCTTCTACGCCCGCGGCGGCGGCTTCCTCAGCGGCGTGGACAAGTTCGACCCCGGCTTCTTCGGCATCTCGCCCCGCGAGGCCCTGGCCATGGACCCGCAGCAGCGGCTGCTGCTGGAGACCACCTGGGAGTCCTTCGAGTCCGCCGGCATCGACCCCACCGACGTACGGGGCAGCAGCACCGGCGTCTTCGTCGGCACCAGCGGCCAGGACTACGGCTCGCTGCTGGCGTACTCACCGGAGGCCGCCGAGGGCTACATGCTGACCGGGATGACCAGCAGCGTCATCTCGGGACGGGTGGCGTACACGTTCGGGCTGGAGGGGCCGGCGGTGTCGCTGGACACGGCCTGCTCGTCGTCCCTCGTCGCGCTGCACTGGGCCGGCCAGGCGCTGCGGGGCGGCGAGTGCGACATGGCCCTCGCCGGCGGCGTCATGGTGATGGCCACCCCGACCGCGTTCGTCGAGTTCTCCCGGCAGCGCGGCCTCGCCGCCGACGGGCGGTGCAAGTCCTTCGCCGCGTCCGCCGACGGCACCGGGTGGTCCGAGGGCGTCGGCATGCTGCTCGTGCAGCGGCTCTCCGACGCCCGTCGGCAGGGCCGCACCGTGTACGCGGTGGTGCGCGGCTCGGCGATCAACCAGGACGGCGCCTCCAACGGGCTGACCGCCCCGAACGGCCCGTCGCAGCAGCGGGTGATCCGGCAGGCGCTCGCGTCCGCGCGGCTCTCCGCCGCCGACGTGGACGTGGTCGAGGCGCACGGCACGGGCACGACGCTCGGCGACCCGATCGAGGCGCAGGCCCTGCTCGCCACGTACGGGCGGGAGCGGCCCGCCGACCGGCCGCTGCTGCTCGGCTCGATCAAGTCGAACATCGGCCACGCGCAGGCCGCCGCCGGTGTCGCCGGTGTGATCAAGATGGTGCAGGCCATCCGGCACGGCATGGTGCCGGCGACGCTGCACGTGGACGAGCCGTCCCCGCACATCGACTGGACCTCCGGCGCGGTGGAGCTGGCGACGGAGTCGCGGCCGTGGCCGGCGGTGGACCGGCCGCGTCGGGCGGCCGTGTCGTCGTTCGGCATCTCCGGCACCAACGCCCACGTGATCATCGAGCAGGCCGACGAGCCGTTCGAGGTCGCCGCTCCGGCCGAGCCCGGCCCGGGCCTGGTGGCGTCGGACGTCGTGGTGTGGCCGGTGTCGGCGCGCTCGAAGGGCGCCCTGTCCGGTCAGGCGGCCCGCCTGGCGGAGTACGTGCGCGAGCACGGCGAGGTCGATCCGGCTGCCGTGGGCTGGTCCCTGGCCACGACGCGGTCGGTGTTCGACCAGCGGGCCGCCGTGGTCGGGTCGACTGTCGAGGACCTGCTGGCGGGGCTCGACGCCCTGGCGTCCGGCTCGCCGGCCGGCAACGTGGTCGCCGGCACGGCCTTGTCGCACGGCGCGGGTGCCGTGTTCGTGTTCCCGGGTCAGGGTGCGCAGTCCGCGCGGATGGCGGCCGGTCTTGTCGGTTGTACGCCGGTGTTCGACGCGAAGCTGGCCGAGTGCCAGCGGGCCCTGGCGCCGTACCTGGACGTGGACGTGGTGTCGGTGTTGACCGGCGACGACGAGTCGTGGCTGGAGCGGGTCGAGGTCGTGCAGCCGGTGCTGTGGGCTGTCGGCATCGCCCTCGCGGCGGTGTGGCAGCACGCCGGGGTCGCCCCGGCCGCGGTGATCGGTCACTCGCAGGGCGAGATCGGTGCGGCGTGCGTGGCCGGCATCCTCAGCCTGGACGACGCGGCGAAGGCCGTCGCGTTGCGGTCGCGGGCGCTGACGGTGCTGCGCGGCACCGGCACCATGGCGTCGATCGACCTCTCCGCCGACGCGGTCGCCGAGCGTCTCGGGGAGTTCCCGGGCGTGGGTGTCGCGGCGGTCAACGGCCCGTCGACCGTGGTGGTGTCCGGGCCGCCGCAGCCGGTCGCGGACCTGGTGGAGTCCTGCCAGGCCGAGGGCGTGCGGGCCCGGTTGATCCCGGTGGACTACGCGTCGCACTCGGCGGCGGTGCAGGAGGTCGCGGAGCGGTTGCGCGTCGACCTGGCCGACGTCACCCCCCGCCAGGGGCATGTCCGGCTGGTGTCGACGTTGACCGGTGACTGGGTCGACCCGGCGTCGATGACGGCGGACTACTGGTACGAGAACCTGCGGCAGACCGTGCGGTTCGACCCGGCCGTCCGCGTGGCCGTCGAGGCGGGGCACACCACGTTCGTGGAGATCAGCCCGCACCCGGTGCTGACCATGCCGGTGACGGCGATCCTCGACGACACCGGCGCGACCGGGCACACCCTGGGCAGCCTGCGGCGCGGCGACGACGACGCGACGCGGCTGCTGACGAACCTCGCCACCGCCCACGCGATCGGCCTGCCCGTCGACCTGACGGCCGTCCTGGCCCCGACCGGCACCGTCGCGCTGCCCACGTACGCCTTCGACCACCAGCGGTACTGGGTCGAGCCGCCGGTCCACCGGGCGCAGGACGTCAGCTCCGCCGGCCTCCAGGACGCCGGGCACCCGCTGCTCAGCGCCACGCTGACCTTCCCCGACAGCGAGCGGATGGTCTTCACCGGGCGGCTGTCGGTGCGTACCCACCCGTGGCTCGGCGAGCACCGGGTGATGGACAACATCCTGCTGCCCGGCACCGCCTTCGTGGAACTCGCCACGTACGCCGGTGAGCAGGCCGGCTGCCCGACGGTGGAGGAGCTGACCCTGCTCGCCCCGCTCGTCCTGCCCGAACTCGGCGCGCTCCAGGTGCAGCTCATGGTCGGTGACCGGGACGACGACGGGCGGCGTACCGTCCAGCTCTACTCCCGGCCCTACCGGGACGGCTCCGACGAGATCCTGGCCGACGTCGCCTGGACCTGCCACGCCACCGGTCTGCTCGCCCCGCAGCCGGCCGACGCCGCGCCCGCCTTCGACCTGGGGGTGTGGCCGCCGCCCGGCGCGACGCGCGTCGAGTCCGACGACTTCTACTCCGGCATCGAGGCGACCGTCTTCGGGTACGGCCCGGCGTTCCGTGGCCTGCGCGCCGCGTGGACCCGCGACGACGAGGTCTTCGCCGAGGTCGAACTGCCCGCCGACCACCACGCCGAGGCCGGCCGCTTCGGCGTGCACCCGGCGCTGCTGGACGGCGCGTTGCAGGCCATGTCGATCGGCGGCTTCCTCGGCCGGATGGGCGACGGCGCCGACGCCACCGTGCCCCGCCTCCCGTTCGCCTGGACCGGGGTCTCCCTGCTCGCCGCCGGGGCCACCGCCCTGCGCGTACGCGTCGCCGCCGCCGGCGAGGTCGGCGTCTCCTTCCAGGTGGCCGACGCCACCGGCGCGCCGGTGCTGCACGTCGACTCCCTGATCATGCGCCGGGTCTCCGGCGACTCGCTCGGCGCGGCCCGCTCCGGCCGGCACGAGTCGCTGTTCCAGGTGGACTGGCCGGTGCTGCCGGTGCCCACCGGCCCCGTGCCGGCGGCCACCCGCTGGGTGGCGCTCGGCGACGACCTGGCGCTCAGCGCCGCCTGCGAGGCGGCCGGTGCCCGGGTGCGTACCGACGTCGACCTCGACTCGCTGGGCGACCTGCTCGCCGGGGGTGAGCCGGCGCCGGAGGCGGTGATCGTGCCGATCGGCGACGCCGGGGACCCGACGGACCCGGCGCTGGCCAGGCAGGCGCGGGCCACCACGCACCGTACCCTCGCCGCGTTGCGGACCTGGCTCGCCGACGACCGGTTCGCCGAGTCCCGGCTGGTGCTGGTCACCCGCGACGCGGTCGCGGCAGGCGAGCAGCAGGTCGTCAACCTGCGCCAGGCCCCGGTCTGGGGCCTGCTGCGCACCGCGCAGCTCGAACACCCGGGCCGATGCCAGCTCGTCGACCTCGACGACACCCCGGACAGCGCCACCGCGCTGGCCGCCGCGATCGCCTCCGGCGAGCCGCAGCTCGCCGTGCGGGCCGGGCAGGTGCGCACGCCGCGGCTCGGGCGGGTCCCGGCCGGCGTGGAGCCGCTGCCGGGCGGGATCGACCCGGACGGCACCGTGCTGATCACCGGCGGGACGGGCGTGCTGGGCCGCATCCTGGCCCGCCACCTCGCCACCACCCACGGCGTGCGGCACCTGCTGCTGGCCGGGCGGCGCGGCGCGGCGGCCGAGGGGATCGACGACCTCGTCACCGAGCTCGCCGGCGCCGGTACGGAGGTGACCGTCGCGGCCTGCGACGCCGCCGACCCCGACGCCCTGTCGGCGCTGCTGGCCGGGGTGCCCGCCGCGCACCCGCTCACCGCCGTGGTGCACGCCGCCGGCGTCCTCGACGACGGCGTGCTGGAGTCGATGACCCCCGACCGGGTGGACGCGGTCGCCGTGCCGAAGATCGACGCGGCGTGGCACCTGCACCGCCTCACGGCCGGGGCGAACCTCGCGGCCTTCGTCCTCTTCTCCTCGGCGGCGGCCACCCTGGGCAGCGCCGGCCAGTCCAACTACGCGGCGTCGAACGCCTTCCTCGACGCCCTCGCGGCGCACCGCCGGGCCCGCGGGCTCGCCGGCATCTCGCTCGCGTGGGGCCTCTGGGAGCAGGCCAGCGGGATGACCGGCCACCTCGGCGACGACGACGTGCGGCGGATGGCCGAGCAGGGCGCCGCCGGGCTGGCCACCGAGCAGGCGTTGAACCTCTTCGACGCCGCGTGGCGACTCGACGCGGCGGCCGTCGTGCCGATGCGCCTGGACGTCGGGACGCTGCGGGGGCAGGCGGAGGCCGGCACCCTCGCGCCGATGCTCCGGGCCCTGGTCCGGGTGCCGCTGCGGCGCTCGGCCGACGCCACCGGGGCCCGCTCCGGCGGGGTGCAGCTCAGCCAGCGACTCGCCGGCCTGGCCGGTCCGGAGCGGCACAAGGTGGTGCTCGACGTGGTACGGGCGAACATCGCCGCCGTCCTCGGCCACGCCGGAGCCGACGCCGTCGACCCGAACCGGCTCTTCACCGACCTGGGCTTCGACTCGCTCACCGCGGTCGACCTGCGCAACCGGCTCAACGGCCTGTCCGGGCTGCGGCTGCCGGCGACGCTGGTCTTCGACTACCCGACGCCGACCGCCCTCGCCGAGAAGCTGACCAGCGAGATCGCCGCCGACGCGGCGCCCTCCACGCAACCCCTCTTCCAGGGCATCGACACGGTCGAGAGCCTGCTCAACGCCATCCCGCTCGACCCGGCAGCCCGGGCCCGGTTCACCGCCCGGATGCAGGACCTGCTCGCCAAGGCGTCCGACCTGGCGGCGGGGCCCGCCGCCGAGCCGGACCGGCCCGACCTCGACTCGGCCAGCGACGACGAGATCTTCGACTTCATCAGCAAAGAGTTTGGAATCTCCTGAGATGACCAACCTTCCAATCGAGGCAGGTGCCCCCCGATGAGCGATGACAAGCTGCGGTACTTCCTCAAGCGGGTCACCGCCGACCTGCACGAGACCAAGCGCAAGCTGCAGACCGTCGAGGCCCGCGACCAGGAACCCCTGGCCATCGTCTCGATGAGCTGCCGCTTCCCCGGTGGCGTCCGGTCGCCGGAGGACCTGTGGGAGCTTGTCGCCGACGGCCGGGACGCCCTCACCGAGTTCCCCGACGACCGGGGTTGGGACCTGGAGGCGCTCTACGACCCCGACCCCAACAAGCCGGGCAAGAGCTACACCCGCATCGGCGGGTTCCTCGACGGCGCCGGTGACTTCGACCCGTCCCTGTTCGGGATCTCCCCCCGGGAGGCCCTCGCGATGGACCCGCAGCAGCGGCTGCTGCTGGAGACGTCCTGGGAGGCCGTCGAGCGGGCCGGCATCGACCCGCTGTCGCTGCGCGGCAGCTCGACCGGCGTCTTCGTCGGGCTGAGCACCTCGAACTACGGCATGGGTCTGCCCAACGTGCCCGAGGGCGTCGACATGTACATCGGCACCGGGAACACCACCAGCGTCGCGTCCGGCCGGATCTCGTTCACGCTCGGCCTCAACGGCCCGGCCGTGACCGTGGACACCGCCTGCTCCTCCTCGCTGGTGGCCCTGCACCTCGCCGTGAACGCGCTGCGCCGCGGCGAGTGCGACCTGGCCATCGCCGGTGGCGTCACCGTGATGGTCACCCCCGGCGTGTTCGTCGTCTTCTCCCGGCAGCGCGGCATGTCCGTCGACGGCCGGTGCAGGGCGTTCGCCGCGGGCGCGGACGGCACCGGCTGGGGCGAGGGCGGCGGCGTGCTCGTCGTGGAGCGGCTGGCCGACGCCGAGCGCAACGGCCACCCGATCCTCGCCGTGATCCGGGGTAGCGCCCTCAACCAGGACGGCGCGTCCAACGGGCTCACCGCCCCGAACGGCCCCTCCCAGCAGCGGGTCATCCGGCAGGCCCTCGCCAACGCCCGGCTCGGCACCGCCGACGTCGACATGGTCGAGGCGCACGGCACCGGCACCACCCTCGGCGACCCCATCGAGGCGCAGGCGCTCATCGCCACGTACGGGCAGGACCGGCCGGCCGGCCGGCCGCTGTGGCTGGGCTCGGTCAAGTCGAACATCGGCCACACCCAGAGCGCCGCCGGCGTCGCCGGGCTGATCAAGATGGTGATGGCGCTGCGCAACGGCGTCATGCCGGAGACCCTGCACGTCGACGAGCCCTCCCCGCACGTGGACTGGACCGCCGGGGCGGTCTCCCTGCTCACCGAGTCCAAGCCGTGGCCGGAGCTGGACCGCCCCCGCCGCGGCGGCGTCTCCTCGTTCGGCGTGAGCGGCACCAACGCCCACGTGATCCTGGAGGAGTACCGGCCGCGCGTCGCCGACCCGGTCGCCGTCGACGGCGAGGAGGCCGTCGAGGCCACCGCCGTCGAGCCCGCGCGACGGCCCGGCCTGGTCGCCTCCGACGTCACCGTCTGGCCGGTGTCGGCCCGGTCGAGGTCCGCCCTCGCCGGCCAGGCCGCCCGGCTCGCCCAGCACGTGCGCGAGCACGGCGACCTCGCCCCGGCGGCGATCGGCTGGTCGCTCGCCACCACCCGCTCGACGTTCGACCACCGCGCCGCCGTGGTCGGCCTCGGCACCGACGAGCTGCTCACCGGGCTGGACGCCCTCGCCGCCGGCCACCCGGCCGGCAACCTCGTCACCGGTACGGTCACCAGCGCCGGCGCCGGACCCGTCTTCGTCTTCCCCGGTCAGGGCGCGCAGTCGGCGCGGATGGCCGCCGGCCTGGTGGGTCGTACGCCGGTGTTCGACGCGAAGCTGGCCGAGTGCCAGCGGGCCCTGGCGCCGTACCTGGACGTGGACCTGGTGTCGGTGCTGACCGGCGACGACGAGTCGTGGCTGGAGCGGGTCGAGGTCGTGCAGCCCGTGCTGTGGGCCGTCGGCATCGCCCTCGCGGCCGTGTGGCGCGCGGCGGGCGTCGTCCCGGACGCGGTCGTCGGCCACTCGCAGGGCGAGATCGGCGCCGCCTGCGTGGCCGGCATCCTCACCCTGGAGGACGCCGCCCGGACCGTGGCGCTGCGCTCCCGCGCCCTGGCGGTGCTGCGCGGCACCGGCACGATGGCGTCGGTCGACCTGTCCGCCGACGCGGTCGCCGAGCGGCTGCCGGCCTTCCCGGGCGTCGGGGTGGCGGCCGTCAACGGCCCCTCCACCGTCGTGGTCTCCGGCCCGCCACAGCCCGTCGCCGACCTGGTGGCGGCGTGCGAGGCCGAGGGCCTGCGCGCCCGGCTCATCCCGGTCGACTACGCCTCCCACTCCGAGGCCGTGCAGCAGGTCGCCGAGCAGCTCCGCGCGGACCTGGCCGACGTCACCCCGCAGGCCGGCCACACCCGCCTGGTCTCGACGCTGACCGGCGACTGGGTCGACCCGGCCTCGATGACCGCGGACTACTGGTACGACAACCTGCGCCGCACCGTGCGCTTCGACGCCGCCGTCCGCGTCGCCATCGCCGCCGGGCACACCACGTTCGTGGAGATCAGCCCGCACCCCGTGCTGACGATGCCGGTGACGGCCATCCTCGACGACACCGGCGTCACCGGCCACACCCTGGGCAGCCTGCGCCGCGGCGACGACGACGCGACCCGCCTGCTGACCAACCTCGCCACCGCGCACGCCATCGGCCTGCCCGTCGACCTGGCGAACGTCCTCGCCGAGACCGAGGTCGCGCCGCTGCCCACGTACGCCTTCGACCACCAGCGGTTCTGGCTCGACGGCAGCGGCGGCCCCGACCTGGAGAGCCTGCTCCAGGGCGCGGCGGCCGACCCGAGCGACGCGAGCTTCTGGGCCGCCGTGGAACGCGGGGACGTCACCGCCCTCGCCGAGACCATCGCCACCGAGGAGACCCCGGCCCACGAGGTCCTCGACGCGCTGCTGCCGGCCCTGCCGATGCTCACCTCCTGGCGCCGGCAGCGGCGCCGGCAGTCCGACATCGACGGCTGGCGCTACCAGGACACCTGGAAGCCGCTGACCGGCGTCGCCAACCGGGGCATGAGCGGCACCTGGGTCGTCGTCATGCCGACCGGCGACATCATCGAGCCCTGGCAGGACGCCTGCGTGGAGGCGTTCACGGCGGCCGGCGCGACCCTCGTCGAGGTTCCCGTCTCCACCCCCGACGTCGACCGCGACCAGTTCGGCAAGCTGCTGCAGGAGGCGCTCGCCGCCGCACCGGGCGGCGACGCCGCCACCGAGGTGACCGGCGTGGTCTCGCTGCTCGCCTTCGACGAGCTGGCCCACCCGCTGCACCCGTCCGTGCCCGGCGGCTTCGCCGCCACCGTCGCGCTCTTCCAGGCCCTCGGCGACATCGGCCTGCGCGCCCCGATGTGGAGCGTCACCTCCGGTGCCGCCTCCGTCGGCATGGCCGACCTGCTGCGCTCCCCGGTGCAGTCGCTGGTCTGGGGCTTCGGCCGGGTGGCCGCGCTGGAGCACCCGCAGCGCTGGGGCGGTCTCGTGGACCTGCCCGAGGCCGTCGAGGAGCGCTGCGCCGACCTGCTGGTCGCGGCCCTCACCACCGCCGGGGAGGAGGACCAGATCGCGGTACGCCCCAGTGGCCTGCTCGCCCGCCGGCTCACCCGGGTCCCGCTCGGCGACAGCCAGCCCGCGAACCCGTGGCAGCCGTACGGCACGGCGCTGGTCACCGGCGGCACCGGCGCGCTCGGTGGGCACGCCGCCCGCTGGCTGGCCCGCAGCGGTGTGGAGAACGTCGTCGTCGTCAGCCGGCGGGGCATGGCCGCGCCGGGCGCGCAGCAGCTCGTCGACGACCTCACCGCGCTGGGCGCCCAGGCCACCGTGGTCGAGTGCGACGCCTCCGACCGCGACGCGCTGGCCGACCTGATCGATGCGATCCCCGCCGAGTACCCGCTCACCACGGTCGTGCACGCCTCCGCCGTGCTCGATGACGCCATGATCAACGACATCCGGCCGGAGCAGATCGAGCGGGTGCTCCAGGCCAAGGTCGACGTCGCGTACAACCTGCACGAGCTGACCCTCGACCTCGACCTGTCGGCGTTCATCATGTTCTCGTCCTTCGCCGGCAGCGTGGCCAGCTCCGGCGTCGGCAACTACGCCCCGAGCAACGCGTTCCTCGACGCGCTCGCCCAGCACCGGCGTGGTCTCGGCCTGACCGCCACCTCCATCGCCTGGGGGGCGTGGGCCGGCGGCGGCATGGCCGACGGGCCGCTCGGCGAGCTGCTGCACCGCCACGGCGTACCGGAGATGACCCCCGAGGCGGCGATCGCCGCGCTGCACCAGGCCGTGGACCACGGTGAGGCGTTCCTCACCATCGCCGACATCGCCTGGGAACGGTTCTCCGTCGCCTTCACCGCCACCCGGCCCGGCCCGCTGATCAGCGACCTGCCGGACGTGCGCCGCCTCGCCACGGCCGAGAAGGTGGCCAGCGTGGAGGCCGGCGACGGCCCGGAGTCGTTGCAGGACCGGCTCGCCGGGCTGCCCGCCGCCGACCGGCAAGCCGTGCTGCTCGGCCTGGTCCGCAGCCAGGTCGCCGCCGTGCTCAACTATCCGTCCGCCGAGTCGGTGGACGAGCACCGGGCGTTCCGGGAGCTGGGCTTCGACTCCGTCACCGCCGTCGAGCTGCGCAACCGGCTCGGCTCGGCCACCGGCGTGGCCCTGCCGGTCACCCTGGTCTTCGACTACCCGACCCCGACGACCCTGGCGGAGTACCTCTTCGCCGAGGTCGCCCACGACGACGTGGTCACCCCGACCGCCCTCCTCGACGATCTGGACCGGATCGCCGACAGCCTCGACGTGGTGGCGCGGGACGAGGCGGCCCGGGTGCGGGCCACCGTACGTCTCCAGGCGATGCTCTCCCGGCTCGCCCAGGACAGCGGTGGCGCCGACATCGGCCGGCACCTCGACGACGCCACCGACGACGAGTTGTTCGCGATGGTGGACAAGGACCTCGGCATCTCCTGACCTTCCAGCTCCAGCTCTCTCCCGTCCCTTTCGAGGAAGCGGCACTCCGATGGCCAACGAAGACAAGCTCCGCGACTACCTCAAGCGGGTCATGGCTGATCTCCACGACACCCGTCGCCGGCTCAGTGAGGCACAGTCCCAGGAACTGGAGCCGGTGGCGATCGTGGCGATGAGCTGCCGGTTGCCGGGCGGGGTGCGCAACCCCGACGACCTGTGGGAGCTGTTGCGGGACGGCCGGGACGCGGTCACCCCCTTCCCCGACGACCGGGGCTGGGACCTGGAGCGCCTCTACCACCCCGACCCCGACCACCCGGGCACCTCGTACGCCCGGGAGGGCGGGTTCGTCGACGGGGCCGGGGACTTCGACTCCGCCTTCTTCGGCATCTCGCCCCGTGAGGCGTTGACCATGGACCCCCAGCAGCGGTTGCTGCTGGAGACGTCCTGGGAGGCGGTCGAGGCCGCCGGCATCGACCCGGCCTCGCTGCGCGGCAGCCGGACCGGCGTGTTCGTCGGCACCAACGGGCAGGACTACGGCACCCTGCTGATGGTGTCGCCGGACGGCGACGAGGGGCACTCGATGACCGGGGGCGCGGCGGCCGTCGCGTCGGGCCGGGTGTCGTACACCCTCGGCCTGGAGGGGCCCGCCGTCTCCATCGACACGGCCTGCTCGTCGTCGCTGGTGGCGCTGCACCTCGCGGTGCAGGCGCTGCGAGCGGGGGAGTGCGACCTGGCGCTGGCCGGCGGGGTGACCGTGATGGCCACCCCGGGCCTCTACATCGGATCCAGCCGGCAGCGCGCCCTCTCCCCGGACGGGCGGTGCAGGTCGTTCGCGGCCGGCGCCGACGGCGCCGGGTTCTCCGAGGGCGTCGGCTGGCTGCTGGTCGAGCGGCTGTCGGACGCCCGCCGCAACGGCCACCGCGTCCTCGCGGTGGTACGCGGCTCCGCCGTCAACCAGGACGGCGCGTCGAACGGGCTGACCGCCCCGAACGGGCCGGCGCAGCAGCGGGTGATCAGCCAGGCCCTCGCCTCCGCCCGGCTGTCCACGGCGGACGTCGACGTCGTGGAGGCGCACGGCACCGGCACCAAGCTGGGCGACCCGATCGAGGCGCAGGCGCTCATCGCCACGTACGGGCAGGACCGGGGGGAGGCCCCGCCGCTGCTGCTCGGCTCGGTGAAGTCGAACATCGGCCACGCCCAGGCCGCCGCAGGCGTGGCCGGGGTGATCAAGTTGGTGCTCGCCATCCGCCACGGCGTCGTCCCGGCGACGCTGCACGTCGACGCGCCGTCCCCGCACATCGACTGGACGGCCGGCGCGGTGGAACTGGCCACCGAGGCCCGGCCGTGGCCCGAGACGGGCCGGGTGCGGCGGGGCGCCGTCTCCTCGTTCGGCATCTCCGGCACCAACGCCCACGTGATCATCGAGCAGCCGGACGAGCCGGCCGAGGAACGCCCGTCCGGCTCGACCCCCGGCCTGGTCACCGCCGACGCGCTCCTCTGGTCGGTGTCGGCCCGGTCGAAGGCCGCCCTGGCCGGTCAGGCCGCCCGGCTCGCGTCGTACCTGCGCCGGCGGGACGGGCTGGACCCGGCCGCGGTGGGCTGGTCCCTGGCGGCCACCCGGTCGACGTTCGACCACCGGGCCGCCGTGGTCGGGTCGACCGCCGACGAGCTGCTGGCGGGGCTGGACGCGGTCGCGGCCGGCCTGCCGGCCGGAAACGTGGTCGGCGGTGTGGTGTCGGGCCCCGGCGCGGGCCCGGTCTTCGTCTTCCCGGGTCAGGGCGCGCAGTCGGCGCGGATGGCCGCCGGCCTGGTGGGTCGTACGCCGGTGTTCGACGCGAAGCTGGCCGAGTGCCAGCGGGCGCTCGACCCGTACCTGGGCGTGGACCTGGTGTCGGTGCTGACCGGCGACGACGAGTCGTGGCTGGAGCGGGTCGAGGTCGTGCAGCCGGTGCTGTGGGCCGTGGGCATGGCGCTGGCGGCGGTGTGGCAGCACGCGGGGGTGACCCCGCAGGCGGTGATCGGCCACTCGCAGGGCGAGATCGGCGCCGCCTGCGTGGCCGGCATCCTCACCCTGGAGGACGCCGCGCGGACCGTCGCGCTGCGCTCCCGCGCCCTGGCGGTGCTGCGGGGCACCGGCACGATGGCGTCGGTGGACCTGTCGGCCGACGCGGTCGCCGAGCGGCTGCCGGCCTTCCCGGGCGTGGGGGTGGCGGCGGTCAACGGCCCGTCCACCGTCGTGGTCTCCGGCCCGCCGCAGCACGTCGCCGACCTCGTGGCGGCGTGCCAGGCCGAGGGGATCCGGGCCCGGTTGATCCCGGTGGACTACGCCTCGCACTCGCCCGCCGTGCAGGAAGTCGCCGAGCAGCTGCGCGCCGACCTGGCCGACGTGACGCCGCAGGTCGGCCACACCCGGCTGGTCTCCACCCTGACCGGGGACTGGGCCGACCCGATCTCCATGGGCGCCGACTACTGGTACGACAACCTGCGCCGGACGGTGCTCTTCGACGCGGCGGTGCGGGTGGCCGTCGCCGCCGGGCACACCACGTTCGTGGAGATCAGCCCGCACCCCGTGCTGACGATGCCGGTGACGGCCATCCTCGACGACACCGGAGTCACCGGCCACACCCTGGGCAGCCTGCGGCGGGACGACGACGACGCGACCCGGCTGCTGACCAACCTCGCCACCGCGCACGCCATCGGCCTGCCCGTCGACCTGACGAGGATCCTGCCCGCCACACCCACCGTCGACCTGCCCACGTACGCCTTCGACCACCACCGGTACTGGCCCGCGCCGCCGGCCTTCCTCGCCGCGCCCGACGGCGCGCCGGACATCGACGGATGGCGCTACCGGGTCACCTGGCAGGCCGTCCCCGACCTGCCGCTGACCTGGCTCGCCGGCACCTGGCTCGTCCCGGTACCCGCGGCGCTGGGCGGGGACCCCCTGGTCGCCGACGTGCTGTCGGCGCTCGGCAACTTCGGCGCGGACGTCGTACCCGTGGAACTGGACGCCACCGACGACCCGGCGGCGCTGGTCGAGCTGCTGGGCGCCGCGCTCGCCGGCCCGGACGGACCCGTCGCCGTGCTCTCGCTGCTGGGCCTGGACGAGCGGGCGCACCCGGAGCACCCGGCGACCTCGCTGGCCGTCTCGGGCACCGCCCTGCTGGTGCAGGCGCTCGGGGCGCTCGGCGTCGAGGCGCCGCTGTGGTGCGCGACCCGGGGAGCCGTCGCGGCCTGCGCCGACGACCCGGCGCCGAGCCCCGTCGCCGCCTCCGTCTGGGGGCTCGGCCGCGCGGTCGCCCTCGAACACCCCGCCCGCTGGGGCGGCCTGCTCGACCTGCCGCACACCCTCGGCCCACAGGCGGGCGCCCTGCTCTGCGCGGCGCTCGGCGCCGGCGGCGAGGACCAGTTCGGCGGTGGCGCGGACCAGTTCGACGACGGCGAGGGCGCGGAGCAGTTCGGCGCCGGCGAGGACCAGCTCGCCGTGCGCGAGTCCGGTGTCTTCGTCCGCCGGCTCGCCCGGATCACCGGACCCGAGCCGACCGCGTCCGGCGACGCCGCGGACGACGCCTGGCGGATGCGCGGCACCGTGCTGATCACCGGCGGCACCGGCGGGCTGGGCGGGCACCTGGCCCGCTGGGCGGCCCGCTCCGGCGCGGCGCACGTCCTGCTGGCCAGCCGGCGCGGCCCGGACGCCCCGGGCGCCGCCGAGCTGGAGGCGGAGCTGACCGACCTCGGCGTACGGGTCACCGTGGCCCGCTGCGACGTCGCCGACCGGGCGCAGGTGGCCGACCTGCTGGCCGCCGCCCCCGCCGACGCCCCGGTGACCGCCGTGCTGCACACCGCCGCCGTCCTCGACGACGGGATCGTGGACACCGTCACCCCGCAGCGCCTGCACACCGTCGCCGCGCCCAAGTGCGCCGCCGCCGTCCACCTGGACGAGCTGACCCGGGACCTCGACCTGGACGCCTTCGTGCTGTTCTCCTCGGTCGCCGGCACCACCGGCAACGCCGGGCAGGGCGCGTACGGGGCGGCGAACGCGTTCCTCGACGCCCTCGCCGAGCGGCGCCGGGCCGAGGGTCTGCCCGCCCTCTCGGTGGCCTGGGGCGCGTGGAGCGGGGCCGGCCTGCCCGCCGACAACGAACGCGCCCAGCAGCGGCTGCGCCGGGGCGGCATGGTCGGCATGGACCCGGACCTGGCCGTCGAGGCCCTCGCCCGGGCGCTGCGGCGCGGCGAGACCACGACCCTGATCGCCGACATCGACTGGACCCGGTTCGCCCCCGCGTTCACCCTGGTCCGGCCCAGCCCGCTGATCGGCGACCTCGCCGAGGTGCGCGAGGCGACGCGGCCGGACCCGCAGGAGGCCGCCGAGGAGGAGCCGGACGTACCGTCGGCCCTGGCGCGGCGGCTCGCCGGGCTCGCCGCGGCGGAGCGCGCCGCGACGCTGCTGGAGCTGGTCCGCCAGTGCGCGGCGACCGCGCTCGGCTACGGCGCGGCCGACGACATCCCGGCCACCCTGCCCTTCCGCGACCTCGGCCTGGACTCGCTGACCGCCGTGGACATGCGCAACTTCCTGGCCACCGCCACCGACCTGCGGCTGCCCGCGACGCTCGCCTTCGACTACCCGAACCCGACGGTGCTCGCCGCGCACCTCGACGAGCTGCTCACCGGGGCCGTCCCGGAGGCCACCCCCGCCCCGGCCGCGCCGGCCGAGGACGACGACGACCCGATCGCCATCGTGGCGATGAGCTGCCGCCTCCCCGGCGGGGCGGACACCCCGGAGCAGCTCTGGCAGCTCCTCGCCGCCGGCGGCGACGCGATCGGCGAGTTCCCCACCGACCGGGGCTGGGACCTCGACCGGCTCTTCGACTCCGACCCGGAGAAGGAGGGCACCAGCTACGCCCGCGAGGGCGGCTTCGTCACCGGGGCCGCCGACTTCGACGCCGGGTTCTTCGGCATCAGCCCCCGCGAGGCCCTGGCGATGGACCCGCAGCAGCGGCTCCTGCTGGAGGCGGCCTGGGAGGCGATCGAGCGGGCCGGGATCGACCCGCACGCGCTGCGCGGCAGCCCCACCGGTGTCTTCGTCGGCACCAACTACCAGGACTACCGGAACCTGATGTTCAGCGCCGAGGGCGCCGAGGGGCACCTGATGACCGGCAACGCCGGCAGTGTGCTCTCCGGCCGGGTGTCGTACACCCTCGGGCTGGAGGGGCCCGCCGTCTCGGTGGACACCGCCTGCTCGTCGTCGCTGGTCGCGCTGCACTGGGCCTGCCAGGCGCTGCGCCGCTCGGAGTGCTCCCTCGCCCTCGTCGGCGGCGTCACCGTCATGTCCACCCCCGGGGTTTTCGTCGGCTTCAGCCGGCAGCGGGGGCTCGCCCCGGACAGCCGGGTCAAGGCGTTCGCCTCCGCCGCCGACGGCACCAGCTGGGGCGAGGGCCTCGGCCTGCTGCTCGTCGAGCGGCTCTCCGACGCCCGCCGCAACGGCCACCCGGTGCTCGCGGTGATCCGGGGCAGCGCCGTCAACCAGGACGGCGCCTCCAACGGCCTGACCGCCCCGAACGGGCCGTCGCAGCAGCGGGTGATCCGGCAGGCGCTCGCCAACGCCGGCCTCACCCCGGCCGACGTGGACGCCGTCGAGGCGCACGGCACCGGCACCAAGCTCGGCGACCCCATCGAGGCGCAGGCCCTGCTCGCCACGTACGGCCGGGAGCGGCCCGCCGACCAGCCGCTCTGGCTCGGCTCGATCAAGTCCAACATCGGGCACACCCAGGCCGCCGCCGGCGTCGCCGGGATCATCAAGATGGTGCTGGCGCTGCGGCACGGCTACCTCCCGCAGACCCTGCACGTCGACGAGCCGACCGACCAGGTGGACTGGACCGTCGGCGCGGTCGAGCTGCTCGGCGAGGGCCGCCCGTGGCCGGTCACCGGCCACCCGCGCCGGGCCGCCGTCTCCTCGTTCGGCATCAGCGGCACCAACGCGCACACCATCCTGGAGCAGGCCCCGGAGTCGTCCGTCGTGGAGCCGCCGACGGGGGACCCGGCCCGGCTGCCGGTGGTGCCGGTGCTGCTGTCGGGACGTACGGCGGTCGCGCTGGCCGCCCAGGCGGACCGCTGGGCCGAGCAACTCACCGGCCTGGAGTCCCCCCGGACGGTCGACGTCGGCTGGTCGTCGGCGGTCTCCCGGGCCACCCTGGAGCACCGGGCCGTCGTCCTCGCCACCGACCGGATCGCGCTGGGCGCCGGACTGCGCGCCCTCGGCGCCGGCGAGGACTCGCCGCTGGTGGTCACCGGCGTGGCCGCGTCCCGGCCGAAGGTGGCGTACCTGTTCTCCGGGCAGGGGGCGCAGCGGGCCGGGATGGGGCGCGAGCTGGCCGAGGCGTTCCCGGTCTTCGCCGCCGCGCTCGACGAGGCCTGCGCCGCCCTCGACCCGCACCTGCCCCGCCCGCTGAAGCCGCTGATCTTCGCCGAGCCCGACACCCCCGAGGCCGAGTCGCTGGACCGGACCGAGTTCACCCAGCCGGCGCTCTTCGCCGTGGAGGTGGCGCTGTTCCGGCTGTTCGAGGCGTGGGGCGTCCACCCCGACGCGGTCGCCGGGCACTCCATCGGCGAGTTCGCCGCCGCCCACGCCGCCGGGGTGCTCTCCCTGACCGACGCCGCCGAGCTGGTCGCCGCCCGGGGCCGGCTGATGCAGGCGCTGCCGGCCGGCGGGGCGATGCTCGCCATCGCCGCCACCGAGGCCGAGGTCACCGCCGCGCTCGGCGACCGCGCCGACCGGGTCTCCGTCGCCGCCGTCAACGGTCCCGCCGCCGTCGTGGTGTCCGGGGCCGGCGACGCCGTCGAGGAACTGGCCGCGGAGTGGACCGCGCGGGGCGTCCGGATCCGGCGGCTGACGGTCAGCCACGCGTTCCACAGCCCGCTGATGGAACCGGTGCTCGACGACCTGGCCGCCGTCGCCGGACGGCTGCGGTACCAGGAGCCGACCATCCCGATGATCTCCACCGTCACCGGCACGCCGGTCGACGCGGCGGAGATCGGCACGCCGGAGTACTGGGCGCGGCACGCCCGCGACGCGGTGCGCTTCGCCGACGCCGTCACGGCGCTGCGGGAGCGCAACGTCACCGGCTACGTCGAGATCGGCCCGGACGGGGTGCTCACCGCCCTCGCCCAGGCCGTCCTGGCCGAGGACGCCCCGGCCGGCGGCCGGGCCCCGCTGGTCGTGCCCGCCCTGCGCCGCGACCGCTCCGAGCCGACCACCCTGCTGCGGGCGGTCGCCGCGCTGCACACCCACGGCGTCTCCCCGGACTGGTCCGCCCTCTACGACGGCACCGGCGCGCAGCGGGTCGACCTGCCCACCTACACGTTCGACCGGCAGCGCTACTGGCCGGAGCCGCCGCCCTGGGCCGCCCTGGCGGCCGAGGACGACCGCACCGACGTCGAGCGCCGCTTCTGGGCGGCCGTCGAGGCCGAGGACCTCGAGTCGCTGGCCCGCGACCTGGACGTGCACCGCGACCAGCCGTTCGGGACCGTGCTGCCCGCCCTGTCCGCGTGGCGGCGGCGTGGCCGGGAGCGGGCCCTGGTCGACGGCAGCCGGTACCGGGTCGTCTGGGAGCCCATCGAGGAGGCCCCGGAGGAGCAGGATCCCGGCCGCTGGCTGGTGCTGCTGCCCGCCGACCGGGCCGACGACCCCGACCTGAACTCCTGCACCTGGGCCCTGGGCACCGAGGTGACCATCGTGCCCGTGGACACCGCCGCGGATTCCGACGAGCTGTGCGGCGGGTTCGCCGACGTGCTCACCGAGGCCCTCGGCGAGGGCGGGGGGCCGCTGTCGATCCTCTCCTTCCTGGGCCTGGACGACGCCCCGCACGCCGAGCACCCGGCGCTGCCGCGTGGCCTGGCCGCGACCGTGCACCTGCTCCAGCAGCTCGTCGACCTCGACGCCCCGGCCCGGCTCTGGTGCGTCACCCAGGGCGCCGTCGGCGTCGACGACGGCGACGTCCCGGCCAACCCGCGGCAGGCGATGCTGTGGGGCCTGGGCCGGGTGGCCGCGCTGGAACAGCCCGCCCGCTGGGCCGGCCTGGTGGACCTGCCCACCGACCTCGAGCCCTGGACGGCGATGCGGCTCGGCGGCATCCTCACCGGCGGCGGCCTGGAGGACCAACTCGCCGTCCGCGAGTCCGGGGTGCTGGTGCGGCGGCTCGTTCCGGCCGTCACCGCGGGGGACCCCGCGCCGTGGCAGCCCCGGGGCACGGTGCTGATCACCGGCGGCACCGGCGCGCTCGGCGGGCACGTGGCCCGCTGGGTGGCCGGCGCCGGCGCGGAACGGGTGGTCCTGACCAGCCGGCGGGGCACCGACACCCCCGGCGCCGCCGAGCTGCTCGCCGAGCTGACCGGCCTCGGGGTGGACTGCCGGGTCGCCCGCTGCGACGCCGCCGACCGGAGCGCGGTGGCCGAACTCCTGGCCGACCTGGGGCGGGAGGGACCGCCGCTGCGCGCGGTGGTGCACGCCGCGGGCGTCAGCGAGGTGGTGCCGCTGGCCGACACCACCCTGGAGGACCTGGCGTACGTCATCGCCCCGAAGCTGTCCGGCGCCGAGCACCTCGACGAGCTGCTCGACGGCACCGAGCTGGACGCGTTCGTGCTCTTCTCGTCCATCTCTGCGGTGTGGGGCAGCGGCGGGCAGGGCGCGTACGCGGCCGGCAACGCCTACCTGGACGCGCTCGCCGAGCGGCGGCGCGGCCGGGGACTGCCGGCCACGTCCGTGGCGTGGGGGCCGTGGACCGAGTCGGGCATGTTCACCGAGGGCGCGCCGGAGCAGCTGCGCCGCCGTGGCCTGCGGGTGATGCCGCCGGGCGTGGCGATGGCCGGGCTGCGGCACGCCCTGGCCGCCGGGGACACCTGCGTCACCGTCGCCGACGTCGACTGGGCCACCTTCGCGCCGCTGTTCACCTCGCTGCGGCCCAGCCCGCTGCTGGCCGACCTGCCGGCCGTACGCGAGCTGGCCGCCGCCCCCGCCGACGCGCCGGACGCGTCCGCGCCCGTCGCCCGGGACCTGCTCGCCGAGTTGCGGGCGCTGCCCGGTGACGAGCGGCGGGCCGCGCTGCTGGAGATGGTGCGGGTCGACGCGGCGAAGGTGCTCGGCCACTCCTCCGGCGACGTGATCGAGACGGACCGGGGCTTCCTGGACCTCGGCTTCGACTCGCTCACCGCCGTGGAGCTGCGCAACCTGCTCACCGCGGCGACCGGGCACGACCTGCCCACCACGGTCGTCTTCGACTACCCGACCCCGGCCGGCCTGGCCGACCACCTGTACGAGGAGCTCTTCGAGGACGGCGACGGGGAGTTCGGTGACGACGGCGACGAGGAGTCGGTCCGCCGGGCCCTCGCCGCGATCCCGCTGGACGAACTGCGGCGGACGGGCCTGCTCGACCAGCTGCTCCAGCTGGCCCGCACGAGCGCCGGTACGCCGGCCGTGGCGCCCGCCGCCCCGGCCGCGCCCGAGGCCCAGATCCACGAACTCGACGTCGCCGGCCTGGTCCGGATGGCCCTGGAAGGCTCCGACTCGTGACCCGGCCGGCCCTGAGGAGCCCCCGATGAGTGTTTCCCTGGACGAGGTCGTCGGCGCGCTGCGCGCGTCCCTGCTCGACAACCAGAAGCTCAAGCAGCAGAACCAGCAGCTCACCGCCGCGCTCAGCGAGCCGGTGGCGATCATCGGAATGAGCTGCCGGTTCCCCGGCGGCGTCGGGTCGCCGGAGCAGTTGTGGGACCTGGTGGCCGCCGGCACCGACGCGATGTCGGCGTTCCCCGACGACCGGGGCTGGGACCTGGGGGCGCTCTACGACCCCGACCCCGACCCGGACAGCCGGGGCACGTCGTACGTGCGGGAGGGCGGGTTCCTCTACTCCGCCGGGGACTTCGACCCCGCCTTCTTCGGCATCAGCCCCCGCGAGGCCCTCGCCATGGACCCGCAGCAGCGGCTGCTGCTGGAGACCGCCTGGGAGGCGTTCGAGCGGGCCGGCATCGACCCGGCCACGCTGCGCGGCACGCCCACCGGCGTGTACGCGTCGACCAGCAGCCAGGGCGACTACGCCGCGCTGCTCACCGGGGTCAGCGGCGGCGTCGAGGGCTACCTCGGCACCGGTAGCGCCGCCGCCGTGGCCAGCGGCCGGATCTCGTACGCCCTGGGGCTGGAGGGGCCCGCGGTCACCGTGGACACCGCCTGCAGTTCGTCCCTGGTCGCGTTGCACCTCGCCTGCCAGGCGCTGCGGCTGGGGGAGTGCACCATGGCGCTGGTCGGCGGGGTGTCGGTGATGGCCACCCCGACGGTCTTCGTGGAGTTCTCCCGGCAGCGCGGCCTGTCAACCGACGGCCGGTGCAAGTCGTTCGCCGCCGCCGCCGACGGCACCGGCTGGTCCGAGGGGGCCGGCATGCTGCTGGTCGAGCGGCTGTCCGACGCCCGCCGCAACGGCCACCCGATCCTCGCCGTGGTGCGCGGCAGCGCGGTCAACCAGGACGGGGCGAGCAGCGGGCTGACCGCCCCGAACGGCCCGTCCCAGCGCCGGGTGATCCGGCAGGCCCTCACCAACGCGGGGCTGACCGCCGACCAGGTGGACGTCGTCGAGGCGCACGGCACGGGCACCACGCTCGGCGACCCGATCGAGGCGCAGGCATTGCTGGCCACGTACGGCAAGGACCGCCGCGCCGACCGGCCGTTGTGGCTGGGGTCGGTGAAGTCGAACATCGGGCACACCCAGGCCGCCGCCGGTGTGGCCGGGGTGATGAAGATGGTCCTGGCGATGCGGCACGGGGTGCTGCCGCCCACCCTGCACGTGGACGAGCCCACCCCGCACGTCGACTGGTCGGCCGGGGCGGTGTCCCTGCTGACCGGGGCGCAGCCCTGGCCGGAGACCGGGCAGCCGCGCCGGGCCGGGGTCTCCGCGTTCGGCATCAGCGGCACCAACGCGCACGTCATCGTCGAGCAGGCCGACGAGGCGGACACCCACCGCCCCCGGCCGGCCGGTACGCCCGCCCCGCCGACCCCCTGGATCGTCTCCGCCCGGTCCGCGCCGGCCCTGGCCGGGCAGGCCCGACGACTGCTGGACCACCTCGGGGCCCACCCCGGGCTGGCCCCCGCCGACGTGGCGTACTCGTTGGTCACCACCCGGGCGGCGTTGCCGCACCGCGCCGCCGTGATCGGCGACGACCCCGACGGGCTGCTGGCCGGCCTGCGCGCGGTCGCCGAGGAGCGCAACGCCCCCGGCGTGGTGCGCGGGGTGGCCCGCCCGGCCGGCAAGGTCGCGTTCCTCTTCACCGGCCAGGGCGCCCAGCGCCTCGGCATGGGCGCCGAGCTGTGCCGCCGCTTCCCGGTGTTCGCCGCCGCCTTCGACGAGGTGGCTGGGGAGCTGGACCGGCACCTGAGCCGGCCGCTGCGGGAGGTGGTCTTCGCCGAGCCCGACTCGCCCGAGGCGGCGCTGCTGGACCGCACCGAGTTCACCCAGCCGGCGCTGTTCGCCTACGAGGTCGCCGCCTACCGGCTGGTCACGGCGTGGGGGCTGCGCCCGCAGCACCTGCTCGGCCACTCGGTCGGCGAGCTGGCCGCGGCGCACGTCGCCGGCGTGCTGTCGCTGGCCGACGCGGCGGCGCTGGTGGCCGCCCGGGGCCGGCTGATGCAGCAACTGCCGGCCGGCGGGGCGATGCTGGCGGTGCGGGCCTCCGAGGCCGAGGTGACCCCGCTGCTCGACGAGCGGGTGTCGCTGGCCGCCGTGAACGGTCCCCGGTCGGTGGTGCTCTCCGGCGACGAGGAAGCCGTGCTCGCGGCCGGTGCGCGGCTCGCCGCCGAGGGCCGGCGGTCCCGCCGGCTGCGGGTCAGCCACGCCTTCCACTCCGCCCGGATGGACGGCATGCTGGCCGACTTCCGGGTCGTCGCGGAGAAGGTCACCTGGCATCCGCCGACCCTGCCGGTCGTCTCCGACCGCACCGGCGAGGCGCTCACCGCCGCCCAGGCCACCGACCCGGGCTACTGGGTCGACCACGTCCGGGACACCGTCCGCTTCCACGAGGGCGTCGCCACCCTGGCCGCCGCCGGCGTGACGACCTTCCTGGAGCTCGGCCCCGACGGCGCCCTGACCGCGCTGGCCCGCGAGTGTCTGCCCGACGTCGAGCCGGCGGCCTTCGTGCCGCTCGGCCGCCGGGACCAGCCCGAGCCGGCCACCCTGCTCGCCGCGCTCGCCGCCGTCGACCTGCGCGGGGCCGGGGTGGACTGGCCGGCCCTCTTCGCCGGCAGCGACGCCGCGCGCGTCGAGCTGCCCACCTACGCCTTCCACCACGAGCGCTACTGGCCGGATCCGCCCGCCGTCGACCTGCGTCAGCCGGTCGCGCCGAGCGACGACGAGGAGTTCTGGGCCGCCGTGGCGGAGGACCGGCCGGCCGCGCTGGCCGCCGCGCTCGGCCTGGACGCCGACCGGCAGGAGGCGCTCGCCGAACTGTTGCCCGCCCTGGCGTCCTACCGGGACCGGCGACGTCGCGGCTCCGCGTTGGACGGGCTGCGGTACCGCGCCGACTGGGTCCGCGTCGCCGTACCCGCCACCGCCGCGGCGACCGGCGAATGCCTGGTGGTGGCCGGGGCGCGGACCGACGCCACGGCCGTGCTGGCCGCCCTGCGCGCCGAGGGCCTGGACCCGGTGCTCGTGCCCGTGGGCGACGACCCGGACGAGGTCGCCCGCGCCCTGCCCGTCGGGGCCACCCCGTCGGTCGTGGTCTCGCTGCTGGCGGCGGGGGAGCCGGCCGGAGGCACCGGGACGGTCGCGCTGGCGGGGACGGCCGCGCTCGTGCGGGCCCTCGGCGGCGCCGGGAGCAACGCGCCGGTGTGGACCGTGACCCGGGGCGCCGTGGCCGTCGACGCGGACGATCCCGCGCCCGGCGTCGCCGGCGCGTACCTCTGGGGTCTGGGTCGGGTGCTGGCGTTGGAACAACCGCGCCTGTGGGGTGGGCTGGTCGACCTGCCGGCGGAGCCGGACGACGCCGCGCTCGCCGCGCTCGCCCGGCTCGTCGCGGCCGGCGGCGACGAGGACCAGCTGGCGGTGCGCTCCGGCGGGGTGTACGCGCGGCGGCTGTCGCGCGCCCCGGCCGGCGCCGCCGCGGACGCGGACTGGCGGCCCCGGGGCGCGGTCCTGGTGCACGGGACAGCGGCGGTGCGCACCCCGCACCTGCTGCGGTGGCTCGCCGACCGCGGCGCGACCCACCTCGTCCTCGCCGCCGCCGGGGCGCCCGCCGCCACGATCGGCCGGGACGTCGCCGTCACCGTCGTCGACGACCTCGACGGGCTGCCCGGGGCGCTGGACCGGCTGGCCGCCGCCGGCACCGTCGTCCGCACCGTCCTGCACGTCGCCGACTCCGACGGGGCCGGCGACCCGGTCGCGGCGCTGGACCCGCGCGACCTGGCTGACGCCGTGGCCGCCCGCACCGCCGCGGTGGAGCTGCTCGACCGGGCCTGCGCCGGCCGGCCGGTCGACGAGTTCGTCGTCTTCACCTCCACCGCCGCCGTCTGGGGCAGCGGTGGCGCGGCCGTCGCCGCCGCCGCCGGCGCCGGGCTGGAGGCGTTGGCCGCCGGCCGGCGCGCCGCCGGCCACCCGGCCACCGTCGTCGCGTGGGTGCCCTGGGCGGACGAGGTCACCGACCCGGCGCAGCTGCGCCGCCGGGGGGTCCGTCCGCTCCCCGCCGAACTGGCCGTGTCCGCGCTTCAGCAGGCCGTGGGCCGCGGCGACGACCAGCTCGCGGTCGCCGACCTCGACTGGCCGGCGTTCGTGCCGGCCTTCACCGCCGTACGGCCCGCTCCGCTGCTGCGCGGCGTGCCCGAGGCGGCGGTCGCCGCGGACCGGGACGCCGGCCCCGGTGGCGAGGCGACCGACCCGGCCCGCGTGCTGCGGGACCGGCTGGCCGGCGCCCCGGCCGGCGATCGGCACGGGATCCTGCTGGACCTGGTGCGGGCGCGCGTGGCCACGGTGCTCGGGCACGCCTCACCCGGGGCGGTCGAGGCCGACCGGGACTTCCTGGAACTCGGCTTCGACTCGCTGACCGCGTTGGAACTGCGCGACGCGCTGCGCCAGGAGACCGGGGCGGAGCTGTCGGCCACCCTGCTCTTCGACCACCCCACCCCTACCGCGCTGGCCCACCACCTGCTCGGCCAGCTCGTCGGCGCCGACGCGGCCGGGGCCACCCCGGACGCCGCCGGGGGAGCCGCCACGCAGAGTGCCGGCGGTGGACTGCTCGGTGGGCTGTTCAACCAGCCGAAGGCGCGCGAGGATCCCGCCGGGTACGCCGAACTCCTGGTCAAGCTCGCCCAGTTCCGGCCCAGCTTCAGCGAACCGGCGCAGCTCACCCGCCCGGCCGGCATCCTGCGGCTGGCCGAGGGGAATGCGGGGGCGCAGCTGGTGTGCTGCTGCACCATGTCCCTGCTCTCCGGCGCCCACGAGTACGCCCGGCTCGCCTCCGGATTCCGGGGGGTGCGCAACGTCTGGGCCCTGCCCAACCCCGGGTTCGGCGTGGGCGAGGAGCTGCCCGCCGACCTCGACGCCCTGCTGCGGGTGCACGCCGACACGGTGCTGCGCGCCGTCGGCGCCGGCCCGTTCGTGCTGGCCGGCCACTCGGGCGGCGCGATGGTGGCCAACCTGCTCGCCGGCGAGCTGGAACGTCAGGGCCGGTCGCCGGACGCGGTGGTGCTGATGGACACCTACCCGGCGAACAGCGAGGTGCTCGGCGGGTGGGTGCCGCAGCTGCTCGACGGGATGATCGACCGGGACAGCGCGTACACGCCGATGGACGACTGGCGGACGACCGCGTGGGCCGGCTACCTGCCCCTGTTCCTGGACTGGCAGCCGACCGAGATGGCGGCGCCGACCCTGCTGGTCCGGGCCAGCGAGCCGCTGGGGGAGTGGGACGGCGAACAGGACGGCTGGCGGTCCCGCTGGCCCTACCCGCACGAGGTCGCCGACGCCGCCGGTGACCACTTCAGCATGGTCGCCGACCGGGGGCCGGAACTCGCCGGCACGCTACAGCGGTGGCTGACCGCGCGGGGCCTGTGACCGTTCCCGCCCCTGGCGTGCCCCTAGCGCCCCCTATCGGCGCACACACATCTATCGGACCGACGTTTCAGGACGGAGCATGACGACGTGGACGAGGCAGTGGTGGTCACGGAGCTGGTCAAGCGGTACCAGCCCAACATGCCACCGGCGGTGGACGGACTGAGCTTCTCCGTCGCCGCCGGTGAGGTCTTCGGCCTGCTCGGGCCGAACGGCGCGGGCAAGACGACGACGATCGGGGTGCTGACCACTCGGGTGCGGGCCACCTCGGGCCGGGCCCGGGTGTGCGGCGCCGACGTGATCGGCGCGCCCGCCGTCGCGCGGCAACTGCTGGCGGTCGTACCGCAGCGGGTGAACCTGGACCGGGCGCTGACCGTCCGGCAGAACCTGCTGTTCCACGCGGCGTACCACCGGGTGCCCCGGGCGGAGCGCATCCGGCGGGCGGACGAGCTGCTGGACCAGATGGGGCTCAAGGACTTCGCGAACCACCGTACCGACTTCCTGTCCGGCGGCCTCGCCCAGCGCACGATGATCGCCCGCGCGCTGATGCACTCGCCCCGGGTGCTCTTCCTCGACGAGCCGTCCGCTGGCCTCGACCCGCAGTCCCGGCTCTTCGTGCACGACCGGATCGCCGAGCTGAAGCGGGCCGGGGTGACCGTGGTGGTGACCACGCACGACATGGACGAGGCGGAGAAGCTCTGCGACCGCGTCGGCATCGTCGACCACGGCAAGCTGCTCACCATGGACACCCCGTCCGCGCTGACCCGTACGCTGCCGGGCAGCAGCACCCTGACCCTCGTGGTGACCCCCGGCGCCCCCGCCGAGGAGGTGCGGGCCGCGCTCGACGCGATCCCGGACGTGGAGCAGGTGGAACACTTCAAGGTGGCCGCCCCGGCGCCCGTCGCCGCGCCGGCGTTCCCCGGCATGCCGGCGATGCCGATGCCCGCGCCGGCCCCCGACGCGCCCGCCGATCCGGACGCCCCGCTCTCCTTCCGGGTCTACACCAGCGGTCAGCCGGCCAACGCCATCCCGATGGCGATGAAGATCCTCGCCGACCTGGGCTGCGAGGTTCGTGACCTGAACATCGGCCAGCCCAGCCTGGAAGATGTCTTCATCCACCTGACCGGAAGGGAACTTCGGTGAGCGTCGCCGCCCCCGCCCCCCCGTCCGCGCCCTCGACGGCCGCGGCGCCGCCGCCGGTGAGCGCGCTGGACCAGTTCGCCACGTTCCGCGCGGTGCTCTCGCGGGACCTGTTCGTCACCGGCCGGGAGCTGGTCGGCTTCCTGCTCCAGGTCTTCATCCAGCCGCTGTTCATGCTGCTGATCTTCGGCAAGGTGCTCAGCGACCTGGGCTACGCCAGCGCCGACTTCTCCAACGTGCTGCTGCCCGGCGTCATCGCGCTGAACGCCTTCCTGATCGGGCTGGAGAACACCGCGCTGCCGATGATGATGGACTTCTCCTTCACCCGGGAGATCGAGGACCGCCTCCTGTCGCCCATGGCGATTCCGCTGGTGGCCCTGGAGAAGATCGTCTTCGGTGGCATCCGTGGCCTGATCGCCGGCGTGGTGCTGATCCCGGTCGGCATGCTCATGCTCGGTGTCACCTGGCCCTGGGCGGTCGTGCTCAAGGTGGTCGGGGTGTTGGCGATCGGCGCGCTGGTCGGCGCGGCGGTCGGCCTCGCCTTCGGCACGCTGGTGCCGACGCAGCACATCCAGATCATGTTCACCGTGGTGATGACCCCGATCATGTTCACCGGCGCGACCCAGTTCCCGCTGCTCGGCCTGGACTCGCTGCGCTGGTACCAGGTGATCTGCTCGCTGAACCCGCTGACCTACATCAGCGAGGGGACCCGGTCGCTCGTCGGTCCGCCGGGGGTCGAGTCGCTGCCGCTCTGGCTGTGCATGTGCGTCCTCGCCGGGGTCTTCGTGGTGTTCTCGATGATCGGCATGCGTGGCTTCATGCGCCGCGCCATGGACTAGCCCGACAGGATCCGATCCGCCGATGGCCCGAGCCGCTCCTGCGGCCCGGGCCATCGGCGTCGGTGTCGCCGGTGACACCTCGGCCCGTCCGGCCCGCCGGATCACGCGAGTCGAACCCTGCCGGCCGGGACGGGCGTCCCGGTCGCCCCGTTCCGTAGTCACTCGAACACACCCCATTTACCAGCGCAAATGCAGATCGGGTCACTCCATCCGGGAGGATAGAGAGAACAATTCACCTCTCCGCTGGGCGTCGCCAGGTCAGCCGTGGCAGGCTGTACGGACGGCGGTAGTTCACCCTTTCGGCTGTCTTGGAGTGGCAACCATCCCATCCGGCTCCGCCGAACGTCGCCGCACCGACGAACGTCGGTGCCGGCCCGGCCGCAGACCGAACGGCTCCACGATCAGCCACCGGTGCGGCGTACTCCAAGGGCCGGACGGCGCGGGTCGCCGCACAGGCGGGAAGGAGTGACGGACGGTGGACATGACCGGAAACGACCGTGACCGGGCGGTACTCGTCGTCGCCTACAACAGCGCGGGGATGTTCAACCCGCTGCTCAGCATCGTCGGCGAGCTGAAGGCCCGGGGCGTCGGGAACGTCTGGTTCGCGTCGACCGAGGATCGCCGGGGGGACGTCGAAGGGCTGCGCGGGCCGGGCGAGGTCTCGTTCGTCTCGCTCGGCCCGGCCCGGCCGCAGTCGTCACCGGACACCTGGGACGACGCGACGTACCGGCTGCTGACCACCGGCGACCGGGCGATCAGCTTCGCCCGGTACCTCGACGCCAGCACCGACTACGACCACGTGCAGCAGCTCTACCGGCGCTGCCTCGAGGTCATCGACGAGATCCGGCCGGTGGTGGCCGTGGTGGACAGCCTGGCCAGCTGGGCGATGGACGCGGCGCAGACCCGGCAGCTGCCCTTCGTGGTCAGCATCTCGCTGCCGCCGTCCAACTTCCTCCAGGAGCAGCTGCCGTCGCGCTACCCCGCCCCGTTCTCGGGGCTGCCGGAGCGGATGACGCCCCGGCAGCAGGCGGCCAACGTCGGCTTCCGGAACCGGCTGGTGCGGGCGCTGATGGAGCCGGACCGGCTGCGGCGCAGCCTCGCCGCCGTGGCCACCCGGAAGGCGGCCGGCATCCGCAACCCGGAGATGCGCCCGGCGGGCTACGTGGAGGCCGCCGAGGCGCTCATGGCGTACACGGTCTTCGGCTTCGAGTACCCGTTCGCGACCGCCCCGGAGAAGCTGCGGATGCTGGGTCCCGTCGTGCCCCGGGAGCTGCCGCCGGCCGACGGCGACGACGAGCTGACCCGATGGCTCGACGAGCACCCCTCGGTGGTCTACGTCGGGTTCGGCACCATCATGCGACTGACGCGGCGCCAGGTGGACGCGATCGTCGAGATCGCCGAGCGGCTCGGGCCCGAGCACGCCGTGCTGTGGAAGGTGCCCGCGCGCCAGCAGCACCTCCTGCCGCCGGCGGAGCGGCTGCCGGGCAACCTGCGGGTGGAGGCGTGGGTGCCGTCGCAGCACCGGGTGCTGGCCCACCCGCACGTGCGGGTCTTCTTCAACCACGGCGCCGCCAACGCCATCCACGAGGCCGTCCACTTCGCCGTACCGCAGCTGGTGATGCCCTTCTGGCTGGACTGCCCCGACGGGGCGGTGCGCGCGGTCGACAGCGGGGTGGCGCTGTCCGTCGAGCGCGCCGACTCGCTGGACGTCGAGGACGTCCTCGGCAAGCTGGAGCGGCTGCTGGGCGAGGAGACGTTCCGGGCGCGGGCGCGGCTGTGGAGCCGGCGCATGCGGCAGGCCGGCGGGGTCACCGCCGCCGCCGACCTCGTGCTGCGGCACCGCGACGAGGCGGCGGCCCGTCGTGGCGTCGGGCTGGCCGTCGGCTGAGCTTCCGGTCGTCGTACGCGTCGGAGGGGCGCGGTGGGTGTGGCCCACCGCGCCCCTCCGACGTCCGTCAGGACGCGGCGCCCTGGGTCTCGTCAGCCAGCGCCTCCGCGTACGCGACGAGCCGGGACGGCAGGTCCGTGCGCCGCTTGACGTCCAGCTTGCGGTAGACCCGGGTCAGGTGCTGCTCCACAGTGCTCACCGTGATGAAGAGCTTGCTGGAGATCTGCCGGTTGGTGTGCCCCTGGGCGGCCAGCGCGGCGACCCGCCGTTCGGCGTCGCTCAGCCCGTCGTCCGGCTCCTGCAACTCGGCGGCGGCCGGATACGCCGGCAGCCCGCTGCCCGGCTCCCGGCGGATCAGCCGCTGGGCCAGCACCGACGCCCCGCAGTCCTGGGCGAGCTGGTAGGCCCGGCGGACGAGCAGTCGGGCGCGGGCGGAGTCCCCGGCGCGTTGGAGTGTCTGACCGGTGTCGCCGAGAGCCCGGACGAGTTCCAGCCGGTCGCCACTGGACTGCAGCAGGTTGACCGCCTCGGAGAGCAGCTTGCGCCGGTGGTCCTGGGCGGCGGTGGTGGCGAGCAGCCGGAGCGTGCGACCCCGGGTGCGGTCGTCGACCCCGTGCGGCACCCGCAGCTGCTCCTGGAGCAGCTGGGTGGCCTGCGTCTTGTTGCCGACGCTGAGCTGCACCCGGGCCAGCTCCAGCCGCCACGGCACCAGCCCGGCCGCGTCGATGCCCCAGGCGCGCATCAGCTCGCCGCAGCGTCGCAGGTCCGTGGTGGCGGCGTGCGGCCGGCGCACGGCCAGGTGGTGCCGGGCCCGGGCGGCCAGGTAGTGCAGGCCCAGCGGCGTGCGGAACATGCCGGGCGGGACGGGGTGGGCGAGCCACCGTTCGGCCTCCGAGAACCGGCCCGACTCGGTCGCGCAGGCGACCAACGTGGCCAGCGGGCCGGCGACCGCCACCCCCCACGCGGGGGCGGGCATGTCCTCCAGGGCCGCCCGCGCGTGGTGCTCCGCGCCGGGCAGGTCGCCGACGCGCAACGCCGCCTCCGCCCGGACCGCCCGGATGACGGCCCGCCACACCGGGGCGTGCTGGGCGGCCGGCCGGCCGAGCAGCACGTCGCCCCAGACCGCGGCCCGGTCGGACCGGCCCGCCCAGAGCAGCGCCAGCAGGGGAGCGGTCAGCAGACCCAGCGCGCCGTCGTCGGTGTGGTGGCGCTGGAGAAGCTGTTCGGCGGTGGCCACCGTGTCGTTGTCCGCAGCCGGCGTCAGCGCGGTGCCGAGCACCGTCACCGCCTGGAGCAGCGGGCTGATCGTGGTCGGCGCGTTCGCCGCCCGGCTCCAGGTGCTCGGGGTCTCCCGCACGGTGGCCAGGTGGTCCGGGTGGGAGAGGGAGACCAGCAGCTGCATCATCCGCAGGCGACCGGCCGCGCCGACCGAGCCGTGCTCCTCGTCCGACGCGAAGGCGCTGACCGCCTCGGTGGCCTCGTCCACCCGGCCCTGCCAGAGCAGGTAGGGCACGGCGGACAGGCCCGCGTCGGTGGACCAACCGGCGGCCCGCGCCGTCTCCACCAGCTCGGTCAGCTGCCCGTTCACGGTCAGCGGGTTGATCTGCCAGCGGGCGTTCACCAGCATCTCGGTGGTGGCGGTCCGCTGCTGCGCGTCCACCGGGGCGCGGGAGACCAGGCGCAGGCAGGCGGCGGCCACGTCGGGCCGGCCCGACGCCAGCGCGTGGCCGGCGGCGTCCTGGAGCACCGGCACCATCCAGGGCGCGCTCGCCGCGCCGGCGGCCACCAGGTGCTCGGCGACCACGCTCGGCTCGGCGCCGTGGTCGTGCAGCACCTCGGCGGCCCGCTGGTGCAGGCTGCGCCGTTCGTCGGCCGACATGTCGCCCAGGATCGAGCGCACGATGCGCGGGTGGCGCAGCTGGTCGGCCTCCATCAGGCCCGAGGTACGCAGCACGCGTACCGCCGGGGCCGTCGACTCGGGCACCACGTCGAGAAGGTGGCCGAGCAGTTCGGTCGTCGCGGGCCGGTTGAGCACCGCCAGCGCCTGGGCCACCCGGCGCACCCCCGGCTCGTGCCGGTAGAGGCAACCGAGCACGGCCTGGTCGAACGCGTCGCCGACCGACGGGCCGTACTCGTCGCTCGTCTCCCCGCTGGCCCGCTCCTCGAGCAGCGCCCGGGTGAGCAGCGGATTGCCACCGGTCATGCGTACGCAGCGTTCCGCCGTCCTGCGGGCGTCGGCGTTGTCGGCTTCGCCGCCGACCAGCCGGGCGACGGCGTCGACGGTCAGCGGTGGCAGGCCGATCCGGGAGAAGTGCGGCTGGCTGAGCAGCTCGGCCCGGAACAGGGGGTGCGGCGGGCGCAGCGTCGAGGCCTCCGCGAGCACGACCATGATCCGGGCGTGGCGCAGCCGGCGGGTCACGTAGAGAAGGCAGTGCAGCGAGGCGGGGTCCGCGTGGTGCACGTCGTCGACGGCGAGGACCAGGGGCCCGGCGGCGGTCAGGTCGAGCAGGGCGGCGAAGAGACCGTGCAGCAGCGGCGCCCAGGCCCGGTCGCCCTCGGCCGCCTCACCGCCGGGCTCGGGCAGCGGTACGGCGAAGGTGCCGTCCCGCATCAGCTTCTCGACCCGGGCCGCCGCCTCCGGCGTCAGCCGTGCACTGTGGAAGAGCTGCCCGATCACTCCCAGGTGGAGCCCGCGCTCGGCCCGGGAGCCCGCGGCGCTCATCACCTGCCCGCCGGCGCCCGCCGCCCACTCGCTGAACGACTCCAGCAGGCTCGTCTTGCCGCTGCCCACGGCGCCGGTGACCAGCGCGACGTGGCCGCGCTGCTGGTCCTCACAAGCTCGGAATGCGCGCCGGAGGCGGGTGGTCTGTTCCTCTTGCTGCACCAACACCAGCGTGTCAGCCCCTCTCGTACGCGGCGCGGGACCGGGAACCCCGGTGTGACCGACGCCGCCTCCCCCTTGCCGGACAGCCGCCCCTCCACCCGCGTCTTCCGGGTAGGGGTGGAGCGCACCGGGCCGCCGTGCCGGGTGGACCTGGAAATCTTTCGCGGACCGGGGGTTCTCGCCGTACGGTCCGCGTGCTGAGGGGAGTCTGGCACCGGCGCGGGTGTGCGACAACGGGCGCGAGACCCCATCGTTTCGCGCACAAACCTGCGGCCCTGAAACGCATTTAGGGGTTGCGCGGAGCGCAGTGAGGGGTGTCGACATCGACCCGGCAGGGGAGATGGCCACGCGATGAGTGGCTGGTGTCGGGCGTGCGGCTTGATGGTGTCACATCGGGCGTCGCGACGCACGCCCGCTTGCACGGACCGTGGTGGGGCGCGGACACCGGGCGACGGTCGGCGCGGGCGGAGTCCCCAGTGAACGGCCGGCGACGATCGGCGGAAGGCGGGGTGAACGGCCGGCGCCGGTCGGCGGAGGTGACGGCGCAGTTCGCAGTCGACTGCCGGCGACGATCCGCGGAAGCCGGGGTGAACGGCCGGCCAACGATCGGCGGTGGCGTGAGCCGAGGGTGGACAGCGCAGAGCACCGCCGCGTGACCCGCGGCCGTGACGGCCGGGGCGGTGGTCGAGCGGCGGCGGTCAGCGCCGCCGAGGTCCGGCGGTCAGCGCTGCCGGGGCCCGGAAGGCCGGTGGCCCGGGTCGTCCAGAGCGCGCGGCGGTGGGTCCAGGACCGTCGCGCCGGGTCGGTTCATGCGCAGTCGGGCGGCCAGTTCGCTGCGCGAGTTGACGTCCAGCTTCCGGTAGATCCGGGTCAGCCGCTGCTCGATCGCACTGACCGTCAGGAAGAGCTTCTCGGCGATCTCGCGGTTGGTGTGACCCTGGGCGGCGAGGGTGGCCACACTGCACTCCGCGTCGGTCAGCCCCTGGACGACGACCGTCGCGCCGGCACTCCCGGCGGCGCCGCTCCTGGCGGTGGAGAGGCCGGGCCGCAGCATCGGGATCCCGCACTCCTCGGCGAGCATCCGGGCCGACCGCGCCGCGGCGCGGGCCTGCCGCCTGTCGCCGACCTGCTGGTAGGCCTGACCGAGGTCGGCCAGGTTGTGCGCCAGCTCCATCCGGTCACCGCACTGCCGCAGCAGTCGGACAGCGCTGCGCAGGTGCGGGATGCGGTCCGGCCCGTCCTCCGTGGCGGCCAGGACCCGCAGGGCGGCGGCCCGGTACCGGACGTGGACGGGACGCAGCCGGGCCAGCTCGTCGCGGACCAACCTGCCGGCCTGCTGGCGGCGGCCCATCCGGAGCAACGCCCGCGCCGACTCGGTCCGCCACGGGACGAGGCCCGAGAAGTCCAGCCGCCAACGGTTCATCAGCTGCCCGCAGAGCTGGAAGTCGGCCAGTGCGGCCTCCGGGCTCCCGGCGGCGAGGGCGTGCATCCCGCGGGCCTGCAGGTAGTGCAGCCCGATCGGGGTCTCGAACATCGCCGGGGGCACCGGCACCTGGAGGGAGGCCGCCGCCGCGTCGAGCTGGTCCATGAAGGTGAGGGCCCGTACCCGGACGGCGAGCGGTATGCCGATCACCACCCCCCAGCCCTTCGGCGAGAGCTGGTTCAGCGCCTCGTCGGCCAGCTTCTCCGCCCGGGGCAGATCGCCGAGCCGTCCGGCGACGGCTGCCCGCAGGGCCGCGAGCGTCGCCGACGGGGTGGGGTAGCGGGGGGTGGCCGGGTTGCGGTTCAGCCGGTCGCACCAGTCGTCGGCCAGGTCCAGCCGGTCGGCGTAGATCATGGCGATGAGGGCGCAGACGGCGGTCCACATGTTCGGCTCGTCGTCCAGCCCGGTGGTCGACAGCGCCCGCTCGGCCTGCTCGACCGCGCCGGCGTCACCACGGTCGAGTACGGCGGAGAGCAGGGTGGCGCCCTCGATGCCGCGCTTGACCTTGGCCAGCGTGAGCGGGTCCCGGGCGGCCACGGTGGGCGCCGGGCGGTCGACCATCACACCGGGGTAGAGGGTCGACATCCAGGCCGTGGTGACGAGCAGTTCGGCGGCGGACCTCGTGTCCGCCCCTTCGCTCAGGTGGTTGACCAGCTCGACGGCCTTGTCGATCTCACCGTGCCAGAGCAGGTAGTGGATGGGACCGGCGGCCTGCTGGCTGCCGAGGTGCCCGGCGCGGATGGCGGTGACGACGTCGACCAGATGGGGGATCGCGGCCTGCGGGTCGAGGCGCCACTCGGCGCGGGCCAGCGCGGACCGGATCCGCGCCCGCAGGCATTCGCCGGCGCAGCCCCGGTGCGCGCGGCGCAGGTATCGCAGCGCGGTCTCCACCTCGCCGTCGCCCAACGCCTGCTCGCCGGCGTCCAGCAGGGTCTGCGCCATCCAGGGCTCGGCCAGCTCGTCGATCCCGACCAGGTGCGGCGCGATCCGCGCCGGGACCGCGCCGTCGTCGTGCAGCAGGCAGGCCGCCTCCAGGTGCAGCCGTGCGCGTTCCTCGGCCGTCATTCCGTCGATCACGGCCTGGCTCACCGCCGGATGGCGCAACCCCTGCTCGGTGATCAGCCCCGCGCTGGTCGAGTCGTCGATCGCGCCGAGCGCGGTCCGTGACCGTGCGTCCACGAGGTGGGGCAGCAGGTTGCCGTGCAGCGGCTCGCCGGTCACGGCCAGTACCCGGGCGGCGTCGAGCACCAGGTGGTCGCAGCGGTACAGGCAGCTCAGCACGGCTTCCCGGAACGACTCCCCGACCACCGGGCGGTCGGTGGGCCGGGGCGCGGCCGCCTGATCCTCGGCAAGCGCCTGCACCAGCAGCGGGTTGCCGCCGCTGATCCGGTGGCTCTCCTCGGCGATGCTCCGGGCGACCGGAACGCCGAGTCGCTGGGCGAGCAGTTGGAACGTCCCCTCGGCGGTGAGCAGCGGCAGGCGGATGCGCTGGAGCCTCGTGGGTTGCAGCAGCTCGGCGTGTACGTCGGGCCGCCACGGCCGGGTGCGCGGCGCCTCCGTCAGGATGATCAGCACGGGTAGATTGGAGATCCGGCGGGCCACGTAGTCGAGGCAACGCAGCGACGGCACGTCGGCGTGGTGGACGTCGTCGACCGCGATGACCAGCGGCCCCTGCGCGGTCATCTCCAGCAGGGCCGCACCGATCGCGGCGGTGGCCAGGGCGGTGTCCTCCTGGTCCGTGTCGTCGGCGTCGGCCCAGGTGAGGGCGCCCGCGTCCAGCAGCCGCCCGAGGCGGGCCCAGATGTCGGGATTGCCGGCCCCACTCAACGGCGCCGCCCGGACGAGTTGCCGGACGACCTCCAGCGGGACGGTGCGTTCGGCGCGGGAGGCGCTCGCGCCGAGGACACGCGCCCCGGAGTCGCAGGCCCGCCGGGCGAAGGTCTGCAACAGCGTGGTCTTGCCGGAGCCGACCGGACCGGTCAGCACGGTCACGGTCCGGTTGGTCGGGGAGGCGTCGCTCCGGGACAGGTCCGTCAGCCGGCGTTCCAGCATGCTGAGCAGGCACGACCGCTCGGTCAGCTCCATCGACACGGCCCCCGGAGGAACGTGCGGCCCGCGGTCACCGGAGGGGCCGCCCGCCCTGCGCGCCCCTGGAGCTCGACGAAATCGGAGACCGGCAATTCTTGACCCATTCCATTATTAGCAAATATAGACGACCGTCGAGCATGGCCTGTGAACCATCGACCGACTTGACCTGCTGGGTGACTCCGGTCGCGCTCCCATCAGTGTCGGCGATATTCCCCAGGCCTCCGGGCCGGTCTCCCCTATCGACCACCGTGATGGTGGGAGTATGGCAGTTCGGCAATTGGGCGGCAAGCCGAGGTTTGTAAAGGATGGGCAAACATCGGTTCTGTGTCCCGCCGCCCGACTGGGCCCTTCGGTGCGCGGTTGACAGCGGAAAGTCGCCGGGCGGTCCCGTAACGTGACAGCATGCCGTTGCGGCCCCATTGGTCACGCCTTTCCGACCCGCTCGGCGATTGGCGGACGAGTTCTTGCGTGCTAGGTGTCCGGTGCGCTTCCGCGTCGTCGCCGCGACGGGGCTCCGGCCATTGACCCGTCGGCGGCGGGGCCGCCTCCGTCGGCGGCGTTCCGGGGCCGTCCCGCTGCGGGGTGCGCCGGAAGCCTCGAAGGTCATCCCGCGTAAGCGCTGCTCAACTCAGTGTCAACATGGTCAACGGCCGGTCCGGCGGCCATGTGCGCGGCTCGGCCCGGCGCGGGGGCGCCGACGCGTCCCGCCTGTCGGGCCGGACCGGCAGGGAGTCGCTCCGGTCCCGGGCGGGCGGCTCGACAATTGTTAAAGGTTCCCGATTGTTGCGGCGTGCAACATTGTCGGCCCGAGTGCGACTGCGGGCCGCCGGGTCGGGGCCGGGGATCGGGACTCGGCGCCCGCCGCCGGCGCGCCACTGATTCGGACCTTTGGGAAAATCGCCGATTATGTTGTTAAAAAAGAATTATGTGCCCAGGGATCTGTGGTCGGACGTTGGCGGCGTCAAGTGACCGACGAAATGCGATCGGACAATGGTGACCGGCATCAATGCATCTACGATTCGCTCGCGCCGGCCGACGATTTTGCGTCAAAAGTCGACTCCAATGTCTGCCACTCCCGACGGCTCGTCGTCCATCCATAGTGTCGGCCACGGGAAAGGGCGGCCGGGCCTGCCGTCGCCGAAAACCGGACGAGATCCTGTCCTACCTGGCCTGTCGGCCTCGCAGGGGGCCCCGGGCCGGGCGGCTAGGGGTTGTGCCGGGCCGATAGCCCGGCCTAATTTCGGGGCACCCGTTTCCAACATCGGGATAGCCGGATATGGGGCCACGCGTGCCCCATGACCTGAAGGGTTCTGTGGCCGTCGTGATGTCCCACCTGCCGCCGCGACTCGTTGCCGCCCTCCGCAGGGGATAGCGCAGATGACACTGCTGCCGGCGCTGCGGGGATTCGGCGCGGACCGGGCCGATGCGGTCACGGTGGCCGGCGGCACGCTCTCCAGCGAGGCCCTGCTCGGCTGCGTCACCGCGGTCGCCGACCGGATCAGGGGCGCGGTCGCGGTCGCGGTTGACGGCACGCCGACCCTGGAGACGGTGGTCGGAATGCTCGGCGCCGTCCACGCGGGCGTCCCGCTCGTACCGCTGCCCCCCGACGCCGACGAGTGCGAACGGGGCCGCATCCTGAGGCAGTCCGGGGCGACGGTGCTCCTCGGCGATAGCCGGTCCGACACCCACGGGCTCCCCACCGTCCCGGTCGACCTGCGCCAGCGCTCCTCGACCCCGCATCCCGAGCCCGCACCGGGCACCGACGCCGTCATCCTCTACACCGGGGGCGCCGGCGGGCCGCCGCGCGGGGTGCGCATCTCGCGCCGCGCCATCGCCGCCGACCTCGACCTGCTGGCCGACGCGTGGCGGTGGAGCGAGGAGGACGTCGTGGTCCAGGGCGCGCCGCTGTTCCGAGCGTACGGCCTCATCGTCGGCCTGCTCGGCGCGCTGCGGGTCGGCAGCCGATTCGTCCACCTCGACCGGAACGCCGCCGCCGGACCGGTCGGCACCATGTACCTGGGGTTGCCCGAACAGTGGGCGAAGATCGCGTTGAACGCCAGGTGGGCCCGGTCGCTGTCGGCGGCGCGGATCCTGGTCTCCGCGGACGCCCCACTGGCCTGCGCCGTGGCCGAACGTCTCCGGCTGCTCACCTCGCACACGCCGGTCCAGGCGTACGGCACCACCGAGACGCTCATCGCGCTGACCGGGCGGGCCGGCGACCCCACGGCCGCCGGTGCCGTCGGCACCCCCCTGCCGGGGGTGGAGACCCGGGTGCTGGACCGCGAGGCCCGACCGGTGCCGGCCGACGGCGAGTCGGTCGGCGAGTTGAGCATCTGCGGGCCGACGCTGTTCAGCGGCTACGTCGGGGGCGGGCGGGGCTCTGCCACCGGTCACTGGCACGCCACCGGCGACCTGGCCACCGTGGCCGCCGACGGCTCGTACCGGATCATCGGGCGGCGCGGGCTCGACGTGGTGCACAGCCGGGGCCGGCGGATGCACGCCGGGCAGATCGAGGAGGCGTTGCTGAGCCATCCCGGGGTCCGGGAGGCCGCCGTCGTCGGCACACCGCACGACGCGCTCGGCGAGCAGGTCACCGCGTACGTCGTCGCCGAGGGGTTGACCGCGCAGATGGTCATCGACCACGTCGGCCGGTACCTCTCGGCGGGTCAACGGCCCCGGCGGGTGCACTTCGTCGACGAGCTGCCGCGCAGCCCGCTCGGCCGGATCAGGAAGTCCCTGCTGATCGCCGCCGGTTGAGCCGACCCGGCCGTGGGCGGGGCCCGGTCGGCCTCCGCCCCGCGCTCAGCCCTCCACCCAGCCGTGCCGCCGCGCCAGGTCCAGCATCCGGGCGCGCACCGCCACGATCTGCGCCCCGGTCAGGTCCGACACGGAGGTCACCAGCGCCTCGGTGGTCTCCGTGCAGAAGGCCCGCTCGGAGAGCACGTCGCACAGGCCCTCGTCGTCCTCCGCGCCCTGCCCGCTGTCCCTGCTGCGCCCGCCGGCGAGCGACCCGGCGGCCCGGGAGGGCCCCGCGGTGCCGGCCGCGCCGGTCCGCTCCGCTCCCGCGGCAGCGCCGACCACCCGCACCAGCACGGCCTTGGGGCCACGATCGGTCCCCACCGCCTCGTACTCCACCGGGACACCGGGCGTCAGCGCCCACTTGTCGCCGTCCAGCATGTTCGCGTGCACGAACACGTCGTCGCTGCCGTCGTCCGGGGCGATGAACCCGTAGCCCCGCACCTCGTCGAACCGCACCACCCTGCCAGTGAGCATCGCTTTCCCGCATCCATCCGACCAAGATCCGCGTACCCCGCCCGTGGGACCGGGGCCCGCCCCCAGACTGGCAGCCGCCCGCGCGGCCCGGCACCCGTACCCGACCCCTATGGTGCACGGTACCGCCGGTGCGGGGGCGGCGAGGGTTGCCACAGCGCCTAGCATCGGCGGACGTGATCGAGCAGATCCTGCCTCCCGCCGTGGCGGTGGCCGAGGCCTTCACGGACCCCGCCGGCCTGACCCTGTTCCCCGAGGAGGAGGCGCTGGTGGCCCGGGCGGTGGAGAAGCGTCGCCGGGAGTTCACCACCGTGCGGCACTGCGCCCGCACCGCCCTCGGCGAGCTGGGCCTCGCGCCGGCGCCGATCGTCTCCGGCGCCCGCGGCGCCCCGGTCTGGCCGGCCGGGGTGGTCGGCAGCATGACGCACTGCGACGGCTACCGGGCGGCGGTCCTCGGCCGTACGACCGCCTTCGCCACCCTCGGCGTGGACGCCGAGCCGCACGCGCCGCTGCCCGACGGGGTGCTCGACGCGATCGCCCTGCCGGTCGAGCGGGAGCGCACCGCCACGCTGGGCGCGGCCCGCCCCGCCGTCTGCTGGGACCGCCTGCTGTTCAGCGCGAAGGAGGCGGTGTACAAGGCGTGGTTCCCGCTCACCGGCCGGTGGCTGGACTTCTCCGAGGCGGACATCGTGATCGATCCGGCCGGCACCTTCGAGGCCCGGCTGCTGGTGCCCGGGCCGGTCCTCGGCGGGACCCCGGTGACGGCCTTCGCCGGCAGGTTCCTGGTCGACCGGGGACTGGTGGCCACCGCGATCAGCATCCCGGCCGTCCAGCCCTAGTCCGCCGTCAGCCTGGTCTTCTGCACCTTGCCGAGGGCGTTGCGGGGCAGCGCGTCGACCAGGCGTACCTCGCGGGGCCGCTTGTGCGCCGACAGGTGCCGGGCCACGAAGTCGATCAGCTCGGCACCGTCCACCCCGTCGCCCACCACGTACGCGGTGACCTGCTGGCCGAGGTCGGGGTGCGGGGTGCCCACCACGGCTGCCTCGCGGACCCCCGGGTGCGCCAGCAGGGCGTCCTCCACCTCGCCCGCGCCGATCCGGTAGCCACCGCTCTTGATCAGGTCGGTGGACGCCCGGCCGACGATCCGGTGCCAGCCGTCCGGGTCGACGGTGGCGACGTCCCCGGTGCGGAACCAGCCGTCCGGGGTGCGGCTCGCCGCGTCGGCATCCGGTCGGTTCAGGTACCCGTCGAACAGGGTGGGGCCGTCGACCTGGAGCTCGCCCATCGCCGCGCCGTCGGCGGGGAGCGTGGCGCCGTTCTCGTCGGCCAGCCGCGTACGCACCCCGGGCAGCGGCAGCCCGACGGTGCCCGGCCGGCGCGGGCCGTCCGCCCGGGCACTCACCGTGATCAGGGTCTCGGTCATCCCGTACCGCTCGACGGGTCGGTGGCCGGTGAGGGTGGCGAGGTCCGCGAAGACCGCCGCCGGCAGCGCCGCGCTGCCCGAGACGAGCAGCCGCGCCGGCCGCAGCGCCCGTGCCGCGTCCGGGTCGGCGGCGATCCGGGACCACACGGTCGGCACGCCGAAGTACATCGAGCCGTTGGCGGCGGCGTAGCGCTCGGGTCGCGGCCGGCCCACGTGGTGCAGCCGGCTGCCCAGCCGCAGCGGCCCGAGCACGCCGAGCACCAGCCCGTGCACGTGGAACAGCGGCAGGCCGTGCACCAGCAGGTCGTCCGGCGTCCACGCCCAGGCGTCGGCGAGGCCGTCCAGGCAGGCGGCGACCGCACGGCGGGAGATCACGGCGCCCTTCGGGGCGCCGGTGGTGCCGCTGGTGTAGAGGATCACCGCCGTACGGGCCGGGTCCGGCTCGGGGTGGACGGTGTCCGAGCGCCGGGTCAGGTCGACGGGCACGACGGCCCGGCCCGCGCCCGCGGCGGTGTGCTCCGCGCCGGCCGGGACCAGCAGCGCCGTCGACCCCGAGTCGCGCAGGATGTGGTCGCGCTCCATCGGCCCGGCGTCCGGCGGGACCGGGACGACCGCCGCTCCGGCGGTCAGCGCGCCGACCACCCCGACCACCGTCTCCAGGGTGGCGGTGGCCTCGATCGCCACCCGGTCGACGCCGCGCAGCTCGTCGGCCACCGCGGCGGCCAGGCGGCGCAGCTCCACCCAGGACACCGCCCGGTCGTCGACCCGGATCGCGTCCGGACGCTCGTCGGTGCCTCTCGCGAGCCAGCTCAGCAGCGGCATGGTGCGACCCCTCTCCAGCGGCTCGGACCCGGGCCGGCCCGGCCGGGCGCGCCGGCGCCCGACGGTGGGCACCCGGAACGCCGGTAGGGTCGGTGGGCGCGGCGGATCCGAAGCGGTCGCGCGCCGCGCCGGCGGGCCCGGAACGACGTCCTGACCGTAGTCGGGGCTCCCGGGGGCCGGCCACCCCTACGGACGGGCGCGGGCGGGTCGGACGGGAGGTGGCGCCGGTGGTCGCGGAGGCGGCGGCGTGGACGGCGGTACCGGGCGGTGTCCGGGCCGTGGTGCTCGACCTCGACGGGGTGCTGGTCGACAGCCTCGCCGTGGCCAGGGAGGCGTTCGCCCTCGCGTACGCCGAGGTGGTCGGCGACGGCGTCGCCCCGGTCGAGGAGTACTGCCGCCACCCGGGCCGGTACCTGCCGGAGGTGCTGGAGCTGATGGGCCTGCCGGCGGCGCTGGCCGGACCGTTCGTGCGGGAGAGCAACCGCCTCGCGCACCGGGTCACTCCCGTCGACGGGGTGCCGGAGCTCCTCCGCACCCTGCGCGAGCGGGGGGTCGGGCTGGCCGTCGCCACCGGCCGCAGCGGAGTCCGCGCCCGCGACCTGCTCGGCCGGCTCGATCTGCTGCCGCTGGTCGACCACGTGGTGGGCTCGGACGAGGTGCGCCGGCCGAAGCCCGCTCCGGACATCGTGCGGCGGGCGCTGCGGCTGCTCGGGGCTCGCCCCGGTGAGGCGCTGATGGTCGGCGACGCGCCCAGCGACCTGGCCAGCGCGCGGGCGGCGGGGGTGCTGGCGGTGGCCGCGCTGTGGGGCGAGTCCGACGAGGAGACCCTGCGTGCCGCCGGCCCGGACGTCGTCCTGACCCGACTCGACGAGCTGTTGCCGTTCTGCCCGGCCCGTCGGTGACCGGCACGTTGGACGGACACCTGCGGTGACCGGTCGGCACCCCTGCCCCGCGCCGTGTTCGCGGTAGGCACCCCTGTCCCGGGCCGATTCCCGGTTCGATACCCCCGATTTGTCAGCTGATCAGTTGATCGACGCATCGGTTGGCCGGATGATGTCGGGCGTCGGTCGGCCTGGCTCCGGCCGGCACCGGCCCGTTCCCGCAAGCCGACGCCGCGATCAGCCGAGGGGTCCCGCCCTTCTCGACGGCAACCCGCACGTGAAGGAGGACCACCCCCCATGCCGGTCATCGAAGTCGATCATCTGCAGAAACGGTACGGCGAGAAGATCGCGGTCGACGACGTCTCCTTCACCGTGGAACAGGGCGAGATCTTCGGCGTGCTCGGCCCGAACGGGGCCGGCAAGACCACCACGGTCGAGTGCGTGCAGGGGTTGCGTCGTGCCGACGGCGGCACCATCCGGGTGCTCGGGCTCGACCCGATCCGCGACCGCACCGAGGTACGGCAGCGCGTCGGCGCCCAGCTCCAGGAGAGCCAGCTGCCGGACAAGGTGCGGGTATGGGAGGCGCTGGACCTGTACCGGTCCTTCTACCGCAACCGCGCCGACATCGACGAGCTGCTGACCGACCTCGGCCTGGCCGAGCAGCGCAACACCTACTTCCAGAAGCTCTCCGGCGGGCAGAAGCAGCGGTTGTCGGTGGCGCTGGCACTGGTCGGCAGGCCGGAGGTCGCCATCCTCGACGAGCTGACCACCGGCCTCGACCCGCAGGGTCGCCGGGACACCTGGGACCTGGTCGAGCGGATCCGCGACCGGGGCGTCACCGTCGTGCTGGTCACCCACTTCATGGAGGAGGCGCAACGCCTCTGCGACCGGCTCGCGATCATCGACAAGGGGCGGGTGGTGGCCATCGACAGCCCCGCCGGCCTGCTCACCCGGGTCGGCAGCGAGCACCGGGTGCACTTCCGTCCCGCCGAGCCGGTCGAGGACGCCCTGCTGCTCGCGGCGCCCGACGTGACGGGGGTGTCCCGCCACGGCGACGAGGTGACGGTGACCGGCACGAAGGACGTGCTCCAGTCGGTCATGTCCGTGCTCAACGGGCGCGGGATCGAGTACACGGCGCTCCGCGTCGAGCAGCCCACCCTCGACGACGCGTTCGTCTCCCTCACCGGCCGTTCGGGCCGGACCGCCGCGCAGTCCCCGACCGACGGGAGGTCGTCGTGAGCGCCCTGTCCAAGCTGATCGCCGTCGAGACGAAGCTGTTCCTCCGGGAGCCGGTGTCGTTGTTCTTCGTCTTCGCCCTGCCGATCGGCCTGATGCTCGTCTTCGGGCTGCCGCAGCGCGCCGGCACCGCCGCCGACACCGGCCAGCACGCCGAGCAGACCTTCCTGCCGTCCCTGGCGCTGGCCCTCACCATCGGCATGCTCGCGCTCTTCACCCTGCCGATGGCGCTGGGCATCTACCGGGAACGCCGGGTGCTGCGCCGCCTGGCGACCACCCCGGTGCAGCCCGGCCTCCTGCTGGTGGCCCAGGTGGTGGTCAACCTGGTGATGGGCGTCCTCGGGGCGGTGGTCACCGCGATCGCCGTACGGTTCCTGCTGGACCAGCCGGCGCCGGCCAACGTTCCCGGGTTCGTGCTGGCCTTCCTTCTCGGGGTGGCGTGCCTCTTCGCCGTCGGTCTGCTGATCGCGGCGCTGGCGCCGTCCGCCAGGGCGGCGCAGTCGATCGGCCCCGCGCTGTTCTTCCCGCTGCTCTTCCTGGCGGGTGCGTGGCTGCCCCGCGACCGGATGCCGAGCGCGCTGGCCGCCATCGCCGACTACTCGCCGCTGGGTGCCACGGTGGACACGCTCGGTGCGGCGTGGGCGGGCGCAAATCCGGAGCTGCCGCAGCTGATCGCCCTGGCGGTGACGGCCGTGGTCGGTTCCGCAGCGGCCACCCGGTTCTTCCGCTGGGAGTGATCCTCCGCACTCCGGTGGTCGGTGCGAGGGATGTCGTGGCTGCCCAGGGCCGTTCCTAGGGGTGTCCTAAGGGTGTCCGCCAAATGTGATCTGAATTACGTTCAGAGTAGAACGGGCGGCCGGTCACCGGACAAGGACGTTCGACCGTGAAGCGTCCGTTCACCCGGCAACGGGTGTCGTCAGGCCTGTGGACGCGTCCGCCGCCGTGCGGCGGCTCGTCCGAGGTGTGCGGAATGCGACGGAGGTCGTGCCATGAAGGACGTTTCGCAAGCTGATCCGGTCACCCGGGACGCGGTCGGCGTCATCGACGCCGTCCTGGAGGGCGGTCCGGTCGATCTGCCGGCCGACCTGCGCAGCCGCCAGGTGGCGCGGGCGGAGGAGAAGATCAAGGTCCTGCACTACGGCGGGTACGAGCACTTCGAACGGGGCGCCACCCCGCCGGCGGTCGACCTTCCGGTGGTCTTCCGCTGGACCGGTCGGACCCGGATCGCCGAGTAGGGGAAGGGCGGCACCAGTCACATGAGGGCACAGAACCACCGGCCGGGTCCCCACCTGACGGTCGGCGACACGAACGAGGCCATCGCCTTCTACACGGATGTCTTCGACGCCGTCGCGATCGAGCGGGAGTGCCTGCTCGACGGGCGCGTACTGCACGCGGAACTGGCCGTCGGCGGCCACCGCCTGACCGTCAGCGAGTGGTACGAGGCGGGCACGCCGTCGACGGCCGAGGGCCGCGACGACGTGTTGACCATCGAGCGGACCGACCCCGAGTCGGTGCTGCGGCGGGCGGTGGCCGCCGGTGCCCGCGTGGAGACACCGGCGGATCCGTCGCGTCAGGTGACGCTGCGCGATCCCGCCGGCCTGTGCTGGGCCGTCGTCGGCCCGCAGCGGGCGGCGTAGGCGAACGCCCGCAACGCCCACCGCTCAAGTCGGGCCGGCGGTCATTCCGCCGGCCGGGAGCGGTGGGCGTTGCGGGTGCGTAGGGCGAAGAAGAGCGCCGCGGCCCGGCGGACCTCACCCGGTCGTCGCGGATCCGTGGCAATCTCGTGCAGCAGGTCCCGGTCGGCCCGGTCCGCCGCCAGCGTCGTCAACAGCGAGAAGCACTCGCGGGCGGCGTCCCGGCCGCCGGGACCGTCCGCACCGCCGGACCAGTGGGTGAGCAGCGCCGCCAGCACGTCCGCCCGGAACGACGGCGCGCCGGCGGCGGCCGTGCCCCGGCCGGCGAGCAGGTGACCGGCGGCGATCGCCCCGACCGGCTCGGTCAGCCGGGCGCGCAGGAAGGCCGGCGTGACGGCGGCCCGGCTGATCGCCTGCAACGCGACGAACCGCGCCGAGCCGGTGTTCATCAGCGTCACCCACTCGTCCGGCCGCCAGTCGCGGGCGAGCGGCCCGGCGGCCAGGTACTCCACCAGGCTGGGCCAGACCGACGCCAGGGCGTGGCGGTCGGCCCGGAAGAGGTCGGTGGCGAGCAGGATCTGCCGTACGTGCGCGGGCCAGTCGGGCAGCACCGCCGCCGGGGGAGCCGGGGCGTGGGCCGCCGACCAGTCGACGACCGCCGCCACCGGGTCGCGCCCGGCGACGGCGGCGGTCGCCGCCACCTCGACGAGGTCGGTGTGCCGGGTGTCCAGCCAGGCGGCGACGGCCGTGCCCTCGGGCGGGCTGCGCCGCAGCGCCGCGCAGGCGGCGTCGAGGCTGGTCCGGCCGCCGCGCAGCAGGGCGCGGACGAACTCGTCGAGCAGGGCGGCCGGGCCGGGCCGCGTGGCCGCCTCCGCCTGCCCGCCCTCCCAGACCAGCACCGCGACGGTGGCGGTGAGCGGATTGTGCACCGGCTCGGTGATGCGCTGGGCGTGGGTCCAGTCCAGGAACCTGCGGGCCGTGGCGCCGTCGGGGAACCAGCGGGCCGCCAGCAGCGCCACGTCCGCGTCGGTGAAGTGCGCCAGGTGGTACGCCGGATAGCCGTCGCCCAGCACGGCCAGCTCGTCCTCCGCCAGGTGCCGCGTGGTCACCAGGACCCGCCAGGGCCTCGGCGGGCCGGACGGGCCGGGGGAGCGGGCCAGCTCCGCGAGGCGGTTGAGGACGACGGCCCGCTCGTCCGGGTCGGCGACGGCGTCGAGCGCGTCGACGCAGACCAGCCACCGTCGGCCGGGGGCGGGGGCCTGCTCGACGTCGAGCGGGACGCCCTCCCGCGGGTACGCCTCGGCGAGCGCCGCGGGCAGCGGCTGGTGCACCAGGGCGGTGGCCGGCAGGCTCACCAGCACCGGACCGGGCGGGGAGCGCCGGCGTCGGCCGCGCCCGGCGAGCCACCGCCGCGCCGACCGGGCGCTCTCGTAGCGGACGAGCGCCGTCTTCCCGCTGCCCGGCTCCCCGATCAGCAGCACGTTGCCGGTGCCGGTGAGCAGGTCCGCCACGTCGACGCCGTCGCCGGACGGGGCGAGTCGCGGCACCGCGCGGCGCGGCACGTACACCTCGGACAGCGGTTTGACGTAGCCGCCGAAGCGGTGCGGGTGCACGATGCCGGCGTCCGCCGCGCCGCGCCAGACCGGGCGCAACGAGGTCCACCAGTCGCGCCGGCCCCGGGTGTGGCGGCGGACGGCGACGGTCGCGGTGACGATCGCGGTGACGAGCGTCACCGAGCCGCCGACGACACTGGCGACCATGTCCGAGACGTCAAGGTCCATCGACGGTCAGGACCGGCCCGCGCCCGGCTGGTTCGCCGACAGGTGGTGGGCGCCGCATCCCTCGCAGTACGCGCCGCTCTGCTCCTCGCCGCAGTGCCGCCACGGCGCGGACGGTCCGGCCGGCTTGTCCCGCTGCGCCGGCGGCTCCTGCGGCCCCCACCGGGACGTGTGGTGGGCCACGACCAGGGAGGACTGCGTGAGTCGGGCGTCGACGTCGGGCTTGAGCCGGACCCGGCCGCCGGCGGCGTCCAGGACGTCCACGACGCGGGCGAGCAGGGCGACGTCGTCGTCGCGGCCCGAGGCGTGGGCGAGCGCCACCGCGCGCCCGAGGTGCTCCTCCGCCTCGGCGACCCGACCCGCCCGGGCGGCCGCCAGCCCTCGCTGGACCGCCGCCGCGTAGTCCTGCTGGCGGGTGTAGTACGCGACGCTCTCGTTGATCTCCGAGTACCGCAGGGCGTCCTCGGTCCACTCCACGTCGAGCGGCGCCTCCACCGGCGTGGTGTCCGCCCCCGCATGGACGCTCAACCAGCCGATGCGCCGCCGGGCCCCGGGCACCATCGCGTCGACCTCCAGGGCGACGTGGTAGTCCCGCTGGTCGTGCGGGCTCCACGCGCCGACCGGGTAGTCGGTGCCCAGCTCGCCGGCCGGCTCGCCGCGCCCGCTCAGGTCGGCCAGCGCCGGGTGCACCTGCTTGACGAAGCGGACCCGGGCCAGCCCGGTCGTGCGCACCCGGAGCCGGACGTCGGGGATCCGCCGGGACATCGCGCGGGTCAGCACCGCCCGGAAGTCGTCGGCGAGCCCGGTGAGGTCCTCGACCGGCACGACGGGGTTGGCGCCCAACGCCTCCGCGATGCCGAGCAGTTCCGCCGCGTCCCAGTCGTGCACGCCGTCGGCGGAGCCGATGGCGCGGCAGTCGACGGTGAAGCGGCCCACGCAGTCGTCCACCGCCGCCCGCAGGTCGGCGGGGCGCTGGGACTCGTTGCGCCCGTCGGTGAGCAGGATGACGTGCCCGATCGCGCCCGGCCGCGTGGCCAGCAGGTGGCGGGCCAGCAGCAGCCACGTGCCGATGGCGGTGCCGCCGTGCGGCGCCACGTGCCGCAGCGCGTTGCGGGCGGCGGCCCGGGTGGTCTCGTCGGCGACCGCCAGCCGCCGGTCGCCCGGGTAGACCATCGTGGCGTGGGCGGTGCCGGACACCACCGCGAACGCGACCCCGTCGGGCAGGGCTTCGATGGCCGCGGCGGTGGCCTGCCGGGCGGCGCGCATCTTGGCCTGGGGCGCGCCCATCGAGCCCGAGGAGTCGAGCAGGATCACCTCCGCGAGGTCGTCGTGCCGGACGCCCGCGTGGACGGGTTCCTCGCCCCGGACCGTGGCGACCACGTCGAGGACCGCCCCGTCGGCGGAGACGCACTCGGTGTGGTGCACGCGCAGCCGCAGCGGCAGATCGTTGGCGGGGGACACGGGTGACCTCTTTCCGTCGGGGCCGGCGGCCGGGATCACCACCACGTCACCGGCCGGTACGCGTTGGCCAGTTCGACGAGCGCGATCCGTTCGCGCCGGTCGGCGGTGCGCCGGGCGCGGGAGCGGCAGCGGCGTTCGAAGGCGCGGCGGAGGGCGTCCTCGTCGAGCCGGTGACCGAACAGCCGCCGGCCGCCGTGGCGCCCCTCGGTCAGGTCGCAGTCCAGCGCGATCCGCAGGATGTGCGCCTCCACCTCCTCGCGTTCGCCGAACGGGGGCAGCTTGTCGACGATCGCGGCGGCGTCGAGCGCCGTGTCGAGCCGGTGCCCGTCGTCCGGCGCGTCGAGCAGGATCCGCACCGCACAGGTCACCGCCGCCGTCGAGGCGCGGGAGGACTCCGGCACCCGCAGCAGGGCGTCCGCCGCGCTGCGCGCGTCCGCCGTCTCCAGCAGGCAGCGGGCCAGCCCGAACGCCGCGCCCACCACGCCCGGGTCGGCGTCCCACACCCCCCGGTAGTGGTCGGCCGCCGTGCGCGGGTCACCGTCGAGTTCGCAGGCCACCGCGTACGCGAGCCGCGTGGACACCTCGCCGGGCAGCCAGCCGTAGACCTGCCCGAACCAGCGTCGGGCGGTGGCGGCGTCCCGCCCCACCAGGGCCACCAGGCCGCGGTGCCACCACAGTGCCCAGTCCCGCAACTCCTCGGGGAAGTCGGCGAGCAACGGGCCGGCCTCGTCCACCCGCCCGGTGGCGAGGTGGGCCCGGACGGCGCGGTAGGTCACCTGGGCGGTTCGTTCCGGGGCGGTCCGCAACAGCTCGATGAGCTCGGCCGGGTCGGCGGAGCCGAGCGAAGCGAGGAACCCGGCGGCCGGGTCGGCGCCGTCGACCAGGGGCACAGGCAGGCCGAGCATGATCTCCACAACGTCCAGGGCGTCGCGGTCGGTGTGCAGAGCAAAGGCGCACGCGGACGGGCTGAACAGGGTGGACCGGGTCGGCCGGGGCACCCCGTCGGTCGCCGAGCTGACCTGCCGTCGTACCCCCCGGACCTGTTCGCGCATCTCGGCCGCCGAGGCGAACCGGTCCTCCGGCTCGGCGGCGGTGGCGCGGGCGAGCAGCCGCAGGAACGGGTCGAGCCGCGCGGGCACGGGCAGCCGCAGCACGTCCTGCCCCGGCGGGATCCGGGTCACCTCGGTGGAACGGGGCACCAGGGTCAGCGCGGCCAGCGTCCGGCCGACGGTGTAGAGGTCCGACCGCACGCTCGGACCGGCGGGTCCCAGCCGCTCCACCTCCGGCGCGGTGTAGCCCACGGTGCCCCACGCCGGGCTCACCGTGTTGTCGATCCGGCGGGCCGCGCCGAAGTCGACCAGCTTGATCGGGTCGTTGGCGCCCTGGCCGCCGACCCGCATCACGTTCTCGGGCTTCAGGTCGCAGTACAGCCAGCCCTGGTCGTGCAGGTACTCGAAGGCGTCGAGGATCTGCACGGCGTAGCCCAGCGCCTGCGCCGCGTCCACGGCGCAGGACCCGCCGCCCGGGCCGGCCGCGCTGCGGGCCTCCTCCAGGGTGCCGCCGTTGACGTACTCCATCACCAGGTAGCCGGCGTCCCGGTCGGACTCGGGCCGCAGCGCGTGGGTGATGGTGACGATCCTCGGGTGGTTCAGCGCGATCAGCGCCTGCCGTTCGGCGACGAACGCCGCGATGGCCTCCCGGTCCTCCGGGTTGCGCTGCCCCTTCAGCACCCGCCAGGCGCCGTCCATGTCCTCGTCCCGGGCGAGGAACACCCAGCCGACCCCGCCGTTGCCCAGGCAGCCCTCGATCCGGTAGCGCCCGGCGCGCAGGTCGCCGTCGGCCAGGGGCGGGGTGAAGGAGTACCGGGTGCCGCAGTCGGGGCAGAAGCCGGCGACCCGGGGCAGCCGGGGACCGCGGTGGCGGGGGCACCTGGTGTTGCCGCAGTAGCGGGAGTGCTCGGGCACGACCGGCTGCGACACCACCGCCGTCAGGGGGTCGTGGGGTCGCGCGGTCGGCAGCACGGCCGGTCGCTCCCACGGCCGGGACGTCGTCCGCAGCGGCCGTGGGTCGGCCTCCGCGAGCCGGACCGGCCCACCGACGGCGCCGGGCTCGGCACCCGCACCGGCCCCGACGCACTCGTGCCCCCACAGTCGACAGAACCCGTCCTGGTCGACGGTGCCGGGGCAGTTGCGTTCCGCGCAGCCGCGGCTCGCCGTCATCGCGTACCCCCGTTCACGGCTCGCTGGTAGGCCCGTACCGCCCGGCTCGCGGCGGTCACGGCGAAGGCGTCGGGGCGCAGCGCGGCGAGCGCCTCCCGGTAGGCCCGCTCGACCTGCGGGTGCTCGGCCCGGCCCTCGTCGGCGGCCTTCTGCCGGTACGCCTCCAGCCGGCCGGTCAGCTCCGCGTGGCAGCCCCGGCGCAGCCGGCGCCGCGCCGTGTCGGTCCGCTCGACCGCGCGGTCGACGGCGGCCCGAAGGGACCCGTCGTCGCGTTCCGGCTGGACGTCCCCCCGCCACCACTGGCCACGGCCCGCCGCCTCGGCGGCGGTCAGCCGGTCCAGCAACCCGTCGACCGCGAGCGCCGGCAGGGGATCCGTCCCGTCGCCCAGCCCCTCGCCGGCGGCCTCCGTCGCGAGCTGCCGGAGCCGCTCGACCGAGGAGCGCAGCCGCTGGGCCCGGACCGCCAGCCGGTCCCGGCCGTACGCGTCGACGATCCGGCGGATCCGGGCCACGTGTTCGCGGGCCGCGACCAGGATCTCCTGGACACCCATCGCCTGCACCTGCACCGGCTCGCCGGTGGCGGCGGTGAACCGGACCTGGCACGGGTCGGCCAGCAGCCGGGCCAGGGCCTGCTCGCCCGCGTCCGTCGACCGGTCGATCCCGTCGAGGTCGTCGACCAGCCGGTCGAGGGCCAGCGACAGGCAGCCGAGCCGGTGCAGCAGCTCCCGGGCCTCCTGCGCGGGCGCGGCGGCCGGACCGTCGGGCTGCCGGAAGGCGTCCGTCACCAGTTGCTGCACGTCGAGCAGGTGCTCGCAGACCCAGGCGTGCGCGGCCAGGGTGGCGTCGAGACTTTCCCGCACGGCCATTCGCCCACCGCCCATCAGTCGGCCGGCCGGGGGGTGGCCGGCGCGGGGTCCGGCGGCGGCCACACGGTGGTGACCGGCCCCGGCGACGGCATGCCCCGGTCCCGGTGGCCGGCGAGCCACCGGTCGTGGGCCTGCTGCCACACCACCGCCGTACGCGGCTGCGCCAGCACGTGGTTGACGAACGCGACCAGGTCCCGGCCGTCGGTCAGGCGGAACGCGAAGGCGTGCGGCTCGTCGGTGAACCACGTGCAGTTCTCGTCCCGGTGGTACGCGCAGGACCGCCGCTCCGACCGGGGCGCCTCGGTCACCAGCGTCGTGTCCGGGGTCATCCGGGCGAAGCCCAGCAGGATGTTGTCGTCGGTGCTGACCCCGTCGACCTGGCCCTGACGCAGCATGACCAGGCAGTCGACCGGGTGCGGAGCGTGCACCGGGACCGGACGCAGGCCTCCCGTGGTGCGGTAGCCGGCGATCATCGCCAGCGAGGTGGTGTTCGTGGCGGCGCAGACCCGCCGGCCGCCGAGCTGTTCCATGCCCGCGAACTCGGGCGTGCCGTCGGCGCGCTTGCGGACCAGCACCGTCTGCCCGGAGTCGAGGTAGTCGTTGGAGAAGAGCACCCGCCGGGCCCGCTCGCAGGACGCGGTCAGCGACGTGGCGACGACGTCGATCTCACCCTTGTCGAGCATGGTGAAGGCGCCCTGACCGGGCGGCACCGCCTTGAAGGTGAGCCGGTTGCGCGGGTCGTCGGCCGGCCAGAGGGCGCGGGCCACCGCCAGCATCAGCTCGATGTTGAAACCCTCGAACCGCTGGGTGCTGGCGTCCCAGTGGCTCATGGTGGCGTCGGACGGGTCCACGCCCGCGACCAGTTCGCCCCTGTCGAGGATCCGGCGCGGCGGCGTCGGGTCGGGCGGGAGGCTGCTGCGCACCGGGCAGACCCCGCCGGTCGCGTCGGTGGTCGGCGTCGTGGCCACCCCCGGTGGCCGCGCGGGGGGCGCGGGAGCGGGCGTCGCGGGCGCGGCGCACCCGGCCAGCGCCGCCAGGAGCGCGAGCGACGCGACCCGGCGTCGGGTCGGCTTCGGAGTCCGCCGGGACGCGGTCACTGGTACTCCAGGTGGCGCTGGCGCAGCCCGGCCACCACACCGGCGGCGGCGAGCAGGGTGACCCAGGCGGCCGGGCCGCCCAGGTGGCGGCGCGCCTCGGGCAGGTCGGCGACCATCCGGGAGACCTCCTCGTTGCGGGTGGTCAGTTCGGTCAGCAGGTGCCCCTCCGCGGCGACGAACGCCCGGCCCGCCGATCCCTCGGCGAGCACGGTGTCGACCGCGGCGCGGAACGCGTTGGGCGTCTTGATCTGCCGGGCCGGCCAGACGTCCTCCGTCAGGGCGGTGCAGTCGATCCGGTCCTTTGGCGGTTCCCGCCCGACGGCCGGGTCGAAGCAGAGGTCCCGGCCGTCGAAGTCCGCCTTGTGCCCGGCCGGGTCGACGCTCGCGCCGAGCCCCAGGTAGACGTCGGCCCGGCCGGCGAGCAGGGCGCCGAGCCGCTGCTGGGTGGCGCTCTGCGCGTCGATCGCCCGTTCCAGTTCCGGGAAGCCCCGGTCGGCGTCCGGCCAGTGCCACCACGAGGAGACCAGCATGGCCAGGACGGCGGTGGTGCCCACCGAGGCCAGCAGCAGGCCCGCGTTGAGCCGGCGCCGGGTCCGCCGGCGCAGCCACACCTGCACCACCACCAGGGCGGCGAGGGTGGCCAGCGGCACCAGCACGGACGCGGCCAGCCAGCGTCGGGCGTCGGCGCGGGCGTCGAGCAGCAGCCTCGTGTCGTAGTTCCACAGGCCCTGGGCCGCGGTGAGCAGCTCGGTGGACATGTAGTGCGACGCTTCCCGTGCGTAGGCCGAGGCGAGCACCGCGCGGGCCGCCGGACTGCCCGTCCCGGCCTGCTCGGCCGCCCCGGCCGGCGGGCAGGGTTGCCGGTTGCCCGTGGCCGCCGTGGAGAGCGGACCGGCGACCCGCAGGGCGGCGCACACCACGTCGCGGTAGACCTTCAACCGGGCGGCGATGGTCGCCAGCCGGGTCAGCCGGTCCGGGTCGCCGACGGCGTTGCCCATCGAGTCGGTCAGCGTGCGTTCCACCTCGTGCACGGACGCGTCGTAGGCGGCCACCAGCGGGGCCCGCCGGTCCTCGGCGGGCGGCAGCAGGAAGACGGCGCTGGCGGCGACGTCCGCGTCGGCGAGGCCCTGGTAGATCTGCCGGGCGGTCGTGCTGGTGCCCACGGCGGTCGCCGCGGACCGCTCGCCCAGCGTGGTGGCCGACGCGCGGGACTGCACGGCGACGGCGGCGGTGGCGGCCAGCGCGGCGACCAGTACGGCGCCGCTGAGCACGATCAGCGCCGGGGTCGTCCGGAGCGCGTCGCGGAGCCGGCCCGTGCCACCGGAGCGTGTCGGCCGGCTGGCCGGAGCCGGCCGGTCGACCCCGGCCTCGTCCCCCGTGTGCGACGCCATGCCCGTCCTCCCGCTCGCCGTGGGCCCTCCGGCGGCCTCCTGGCGGAAGGCGTCGCGGTACCGGAGACGGCCCCGTCCGCCCCGCCGGGCGGTCACACCGGCGGCCTCCGGCGGAGGCCGGCAGCCGGGGTGGGTGAGCGCGGGCGGGGGAGGACCAGGGTGGCATCCCGGGTGCACGGGTGGCACGCGTATGTCCGGTATCTGACCTCAGCGTCACCGGCCGGCCACGGCGGGAGACGGCCGGTCCGGTCAGGACGGTGGGTCGTCGGCCTCGGTCCGGGGCGGGAAGGCCAGGGCGAGGGTGAGGTCGAGGACGGTCGCCGGGTCGGTCAGGCGCTCGCCGTACAGCTCGCGGAGCTTGCCCATCCGGTAGCGGACGGTCTGCGCGTGCACGAAGAGGTCGGCGGCCACGTCGTCGCGCCGGCCCTGGTGCAGCAGCCAGGAGCGCAGGGTCTCGGCGAGCCGGTCGGCGGTGCCGGGCGGCAGTGCCGCGAGCGGCGCCAGGACCCGGGCGCGCAGGTCGGCGAGCCCTTCCGGGTCGGTGCTCAGCACCAGCTCGGCGAGGTGCTCCTCGGTGTCCAGCGCCGGCCCGTCGTCGGCCGGGCGCAGGCCGAGCGACAGGGCCCGGACCGCCCGCTGGTAGGACGAGGCGACCAGGGCCCAGGGCCGGGCGGGGCCGAGCACGGCGCGGCGGCCGTGCAGCACCCGGGCGAGCTGCCGCCGCCGGTCGCCGTGCGTGTCGGGCACCAGCAGCACCGCCAGGTCCTCGCCCGCCCCGCCCGCCGGAAGGTCGTCGCCGCTCTCCAGGGTGTGCGGGTGCAGCCGCGCGAGCGCCGCGCGGAGGTTGGCCCGGGGCAGCAGGACGACGGTGAGGGTCTGCGGCGGCGGCCAGTCGGCCCGCTCAGCGCTGCGCAGCAGGGCCTCCTCGGGCTCCCCGGCGAGCAGCCGCTGGGTGAGCCGCTCCAGGTTGCGTCGCCGGGCCCGGCCAGCGCTGGCCAGCTCGTCGGCGTGACCGGCCACGCTGGCGGCGGAGAGCTCGTCGATGTACGCGAACATCAGCTCGGCGAACTCGGCGACGGTGGCGGCCGACGACCCGCCCTGCACGGTGGTGGTGGACATCTCCCGCCAGGAGACCCGGGCGCCGACGCGGTACGCGGCGAGCAAAGCGTCCATGCTCCGGCCGGAGCGTGCCTCCCCGCTGCCGAGGGCGTACGCGGCCTCCAGCGCGCCGACGAGCGGGGTGCTCGGGTCGCCGCCCTGGGTACGCCCGATGAGCTGGAGGAAAGTGCCGAGCGCGATCTGCACCGCCGTCTCGATCTTCTCGCGCATCTGGCCGGTCAGGGCGCCGGAGTAGCTTGGCACCTCCGCGGTGATGGCGGTCACCGTGCGCTCGGCGAGCAGGGGCAGCCGGTCGTGCAGCGCGCCGGCCACCCGGGCGTCCAACTCGAGGCGGGCCGCGCGCCGCGTGGCCTCGGAGCGTTCGGACACGTTTGTTCCCTCCGCACAAAAAGCCTCGTCCGGTTCACCTTCGCAGGTCAAGATTTTATGCCATTCTGCGGGCGACCATCGAATCATGACCACCACCGTCCCGAACCCCTCCGGGAAGGCGGCCCTGCGGGGCCGGATCCTTCGGCTGGCCGCGTCGGTCACCACCCCGCTGCTGCCCGACGACTACCTCGACATGGTCGCCCCGCTGCGCTCCGGCGCGGACCTGCGCGGCCGGATCCTCGCCGTGCGCCCCGAGACCGCCGACGCGGCGACGCTGGTGATCCGGCCCGGCCGCGACTGGCGCGGGCACACCCCCGGGCAGTACGTCCGCCTCGGCGTCGACGTCGACGGCGTACGCCAGTGGCGGGCCTACTCGGTCACCTCCGCCCCCGCCCGCCGGGGCGCGCCGATCTCGGTCACCGTGAAGGCCATCCCCGACGGTGTCGTCAGCAACCACCTCGTCCGCCGCACCCGGCCCGGGACGCTGGTCCAGCTCGACCAGGCCCAGGGCGACTTCGTGCTGCCGGGCCGGCCGCCGGCCCGGGTGCTCTTCGTGACCGCGGGCAGCGGCGTCACCCCCGTGATGGGGATGCTGCGCGCCGGCGCGCCGGGCGACGCCGACGTCGTCGTGGTGCACTCGGCGCCCACCCCCGCCGACGTGATCTTCGGCGCCGAGCTGCGGGACCTGGCCGCGCGGGGCGCGATCCGGCTGGTGGAGCGGCACACCGACACCGACGGGCTGCTCACCGTGGCCGACCTCGACCGCCTAGTGCCCGACCACCTCGACCGGGAGACCTGGGCCTGCGGCCCGCTCGGCCTGCTCGACGCCCTGGAGGCGCACTGGACGGCCGCGGGGCACGGCGACCGGCTGCACACCGAGCGGTTCCGGCCGACCGTCATCTCGCCCGGCGAGGGCGGCACCGTCACCTTCGCCCGCTCGGGCGTCACCGTCGACGCCGACGGCGCCACCCCGCTGCTCGACGCCGGCGAGAACGCCGGGGTGCTGATGCCCTCGGGCTGCCGGATGGGCATCTGCTTCGGCTGCGTCCTGCCGCTGCGCCAGGGCGCGGTTCGGGACCTGCGCAACGGGGAACTGACCACGGCGGTGCCCGGTGACGGCGTCCGCATCCAGACCTGCGTGTCGGCCGCCGCCGGCCCCTGCGACATCGACCACTGACCGGAGTAGCCGACGTGACCGTGATCCAGAACAAGCCCGACAACCCGATCGCCCACCTGAGCGCCGAGGACATCGAGACCATCGGCAGGGAACTCGACGCGATCCGCGAACGGGTGGTCGCCAGCCGGGGCGAGCGCGACGCCGCCTACATCCGCCGGGTCATCTCCACGCAGCGCAAGCTGGAGATCGGCAGCCGGGTCGTGCTGCTGTTCTCCCTCTTCCCGCCCGCCTGGATCGTGGGCACGGCCGGCCTGACGGTGGCGAAGATCCTGGAGAACATGGAGGTCGGGCACAACGTCCTGCACGGCCAGTGGGACTGGATGCGCGACCCGAAGATCCACTCCACCACCTGGGAGTGGGACCACGTCTCGCCCGCCGAGCAGTGGAAGCACTCGCACAACGAGCTGCACCACACGTACACGAACGTCCTCGGCAAGGACAACGACCTCGGCTACGGCATCATGCGCGTCGACGAGGACCAGCGGTGGCACCCGTTCCACCTGGGCCAGCCGCTGTGGAACTTCATCAACGCCTGCTTCTTCGAGTACGGCATCGCCGCGTACGACCTGGAGCTGGGGCGCAACCTGCGCAAGGGCCGGCACAAGAAACCGGAGTTCCGGGCCCGGGCGCGCGCCGTGGGCCGAAAGATCCGTCGGCAGGTGCTCAAGGACTACATCGTGCACCCGCTGCTGTCCGGGCCCTCGTTCCTGCACACGCTGGCCGCCACCTTCACCGCCAACCTCCTGCGCAACCTGTGGAGCCACTCGGTGATCATGTGCGGGCACTTCCCGGAGGGCGTGGAGACCTTCTCCAGGCGCTCGATCGAGGGCGAGACCCGCGGCGAGTGGTACCTGCGGCAGATGCTCGGCTCGGCCAACATCAGCGGCAGCCGGCTGATGCACATCATGACCGGCAACCTGTCGTTCCAGATCGAGCACCACCTCTTCCCGGACCTGCCCAGCAACCGCTACCAGGAGATCGCCCCCGAGGTGCGGGCCCTGTTCGACCGCTACGGGCTGAAGTACACCACCGGCTCGCTGCCCCGGCAGGTCTTCTCCGCCTGGAAGAAGGTCGTCCGGCTGTCGTTGCCGAACCGCAAGGCGCCCCGCCGGGTCGACGACCGCCCCGCCCCGGCCCTCGCCGCGTCCGGGGTCTGACCCGCCGCCGGCGCCGCCGCCCGCCGCGAAACGCGCTGGGCGGCGGCGCCGGCGTCCGCGTACAGTCGGGGCATGGAGATCAGGCACCTCTTCGCCGCCACGGCCGCGCGAGCTTCGCGCTCGTCGGTCGCCGCCGCCTGACCTCACCAACACCCGCCGGCGACCGGAAACGGTCCGCCGGCTTCTTCGTACCCGTCGGCCCGCCGGTCTCCGGCGGCGGACCCTTTCCGGTCGTCTGACCCGGAAAGGCCACCGCCATGACGTACGACCCGATCAGCCGCACCTTCCTCGACTTCTTTCGCGAGCGCGGCCACGAACTCGTGCCCGACGGCTCCCTGATCCCGCCGCCGGGCGACCCGGTGCTCTTCACCACCTCCGGGATGCACCCCCTGACCCCCTACCTGGAGGGTCGGCCCCACCCGCTGGGCCGGCGGCTGGTGAACGTGCAGCGCTGCCTGCGCACCACCGACCTGGACGAGGTGGGCGACCCGACCCACCTGACCCTGTTCCGGATGCTGGGCTCCTGGTCGCTCGGCGACTACGACCTGCCCCGCAGCCTGCGGTGGGGCTACGAGCTGCTGCGCGACGGCTTCGGCGTGCCGCACGACCGGATGCACGTGACGGTCTTCGGCGGCGACGACCAGGTCGGCCCCGACGAGCCGTCGCTGCGTACGTGGGGGGAGCTGGGCCTGCCCGTGGAGCTGACCGGGGAGGAGAACTGGTGGTCCAACGGGCCCACCGGGCCGTGCGGGCCCGACACGGAGATCTTCCTCTGGACCGGCGACGGCCCGCCCCACGGCACCCCCGGCACCGACGAGCGGTGGATGGAGGTCTGGAACCACGTGGGGATGCGCTACCACCGGCACCCCGACGGTCGGCTGTCGCCGCTGCGGCAGCCCAACGTGGACACCGGGATGGGCCTCGAACGGCTGGAGATGGTGCTGCGCGGGCACCGCTCGGTCCACGAGGGCGAGGGCCTCGTGCCGTGGGCGCGCGGCGTGTCCGACGTGTGGGGCCTGCGGGACGGGGCGCTGCGCGTGGTCGGCGACCACCTGCGCACGGGCGTGGTGGTGGTCGGCGACGGCGTACGGCCCTCGAACACCGGCCGCGGCTACGTGCTGCGCCGGCTGTTGCGCCGCACGCTCACCACGCTGTGGCGCGACGACGCGTCCAGGACCCTGTCCGACCTGCCGACCGGGCCGGTGCGACACACCCTCGACGGGTTCCGGCAGCCCGTCACCGTCGACGAGGTGCGGGACGTGTTCTCCGGCGAGGAGCGGCGGTTCCGGGAGCTGCTGCGGCGCGGGCGGCCGGTGGTCTCCCGGCGCCGGTCCCGGGGACCGCTGACCGAGGAGGACTACCGCGACCTGCACGACACCCACGGCCTGCCGCGCGACCTCGTCGACGGCCTGCTGGCCGAGGTGGCCTGACCGCGTCGCCCGTCGCGGCGCACCGGTGGCGCGCGGTGCGCGCCGTGCCGACGGCCATCCTCGCGAGTACGGCCCGTTTCCCCGGGCGGGCCGCCGCTGCCGTCCGGGACCGGCGACTCCGGTCCCGGACGGCAGCGGGAGCTGGCAACTAGCTGGCGTAGGTCTCGAACTCGGCGACCTTCGGCGCGCCACTCGAGCCGGTGATCCTGAAGGTGATCTTGGTCAGGGACGTCGCGGGGAAGGTGATGACGCCCGCCCCGCTGCCGGCGGCCAGGACGGCGCCGGTGCCGTGGTTGACGAGCTGCCAGGACCCGATGCTGCCCTGGGTGCCCGACGGCTCACGGATGACGACTCTGGCCACCCTGGTGGCGGAGCCCCACTTGATCGAGATGTCGCCGGTCGCGCCGGACGGCGACCAGTGGGTGCTCAGGCTGCCGTCGCGCACGTTGCCGTAACTCGTGCCGTCGGCCTTGCTGGAGCCGTCGGAGCCGGCCCCGATGCTGAGGTTGGGCCCGCCGGGCTGCTGGGTCGGTCCCGGCGTGGGGCTGGTGGTGGGCCCGGGCGTGGGGGTGGTCGGCGTCGGTGCCGGCGTCTGCGGCGAGCAACTGCCGTTCGACTCCCGCAGGCCCGTGTTGGCGCCCGCCGTCTGGCGCACGACGTCCGGCACGCAGGCGGCCCCGTCCAGGCTGTACGGGTACGGGATGCTGACGCTGGTGTTGGACTGCGGGTTGGGCCCGGCGGGGTTGTTGTCGGTGCCGGGGCTGGACCAGGTCACGTTGTCGAAGACGTTGCCGGCGACCTGCCAGTAGCCGGCCTCGCTGGTGTAGAAGGTGCCCAGGACGTCCTTGGAGTTGCGGAAGTAGTTGTTCTCCACCTTGGCCCTGGCCCCGGCCCGCGAGTTGATGCCGGACTCGTGGAGGCTCACGTAGTGGTTGTTGTAGATGTGGGCGATGCCACCGCGCAGCAGGGGCGTGCGGGAGTCGATGTTCTCGTACAGGTTGTGGTGGAACGTGACGAAGCCGTTCGAGCGGTCGCTCTCGCTGGACCCGATGAGGCCGCCGCGGCCGGAGTTGCGCAGGATGCTGTACGACAGGGTGACGTACTGGGTGTTGTCCTTCATGTCGAAGAGGCCGTCGAAGCCCTCCGACTCCCCGCCCGAGGCCTCCAGGGTGGCGTGGTCCACCCAGACGTTGCGGACGCCGCTCTCCATGCCGATGGCGTCACCGCCGTTGGAGGTGGGCGAGCCGGACTTCTTGACGTTCCGGATGGTCACGTTCCGGATGATGATGTTGCGGGACTCGCGGATGTGGATGCCCAGTTGGTCGAAGACGGCTCCGGTGCCGACCCCGATGATCGTGACGTTGCTGATCTGCTTGAGCTCGATCACGCCGTCGGCGGTGCTGCAGCTGCCGCCCGACACCTTGGTGGTGTTGCCGTGGTTGATGGTCCCCTGGACCTCGATGATGATCGGGGTGCTGCTGCTGGCCCGGGTGCACAGGGCCGTGTGGATTCCGGTGCCCGTGCTGACCCGCACCGTCTGCCCGCCCGCGCCGCCGGTGGTCCCGCCGTTCTGGGTCGCGTAGCCGGTGGCGGCGCCGGCGGCCGCCGAGGCCTCCTGCGTCGGCAGGACCGCCACGCCGATCGCGGCCCCGACGGCTGTCGTGGCCAGTGCCACCTGGAGTCGCAGTGCGACTGGTCGTCTCATCTTCGCCTCACCTCGTGTGAAATGCCGGGTGTTGCTGCCACGAGCCGTGTCCTGCCGGCGGTGCCGTCGTGGCTGCCGACGTGGCGCCGGTCGCCGGACGGGTCGCTCGTCGACCCGGCTGTGGGGTGCTCTTCTCGATATGGATCGGGTCGGCGGTTCCGCTCCGGCCTCGACCCGTCGAGGTCGTCAGCGTCGACCGCGAGGCCGCCCTGACCGTGCTTCCGCCCGTTCCGCCTGTGGTGGTGCCGTCGCCCGTGTCCCGGAAAGCGCTTTCCAGCGAGGATAGGGACCTGTCTATCGCTATGGCAAGAACCTGTCCGGATTGCGGTGTGATGCCCCGCTCCGCCCGCCGCAGCGGCCGGCGGCGGTCGCCGCGCCCCGCCCACCGGCCACCGGCGTCGGGTGGTGCGGCGGCCGGCCGGATCAGTCAGGATGACCTGCGCGAGGGCATGCCGGGCCGCGCCGCGGCCGACGGCCCGCCCGTCGACGGAAGGAGACCCGTGTCGTCCACCCTGCTCTCCCGTCGTGACCTGCGCTTCCTGCTGCACGACTGGCTGGACGTGACCCGGCTGACCGAGCGGCACCGCTATGCCGAGCACTCCCGGGAGACCTTCGACGCCGTACTGGAGCTCGCCGAGCGGGTCGCCGCCGAGCGGTTCGCCCCGCACAACCGGGCCGCCGACCTCGCCGAGCCCACCTTCGACGGCCGCCGGGTGCACACCATCCCGCAGGTCAAGCAGGCCCTCGACGTCTTCGCCGAGACCGGGCTGCTGGGTGCCGGCATGGACGCGTCGGTCGGCGGCATGCAGCTTCCGCACGTCGTACGGGCCGCCTGCTTCGCCTGGCTCCAGGCCGCCAACGTCGGCACCTCGGCGTACCCGCTGCTGACCCTCGGCAACGCCAACCTGCTGCTGGCGCACGGCAGCGCCGAGCAGATCGACACCTGGGTCCGGCCGATGGTGCAGGGGCGCTTCTTCGGCACCATGTGCCTGTCCGAGCCGCAGGCCGGCAGCTCGCTGGCCGACATCACCACCCGCGCCGAGCCGCAGGACGACGGGACGTACCGGCTGCACGGCACCAAGATGTGGATCTCCGGCGGCGACCACGAGCTGTCGGAGAACATCGTCCACCTGGTGCTCGCCCGGATCCCCGGCGGCCCGCCCGGGGTCAAGGGGATCTCGCTGTTCATCGTCCCGAAGGTGCTGCTGCGCGACGACGGCACGCTCGGCGCCCGCAACGACGTCGTGCTGGTCGGCCTCAACCACAAGATGGGCTACCGGGGCACCACCAACACGCTGCTCAACTTCGGCGAGGGCGTGCACCGCCCCGGCGGGCGCCCCGGCGCGGTCGGCTACCTGGTCGGCGAGCCGCACCAGGGACTGGCGCAGATGTTCCACATGATGAACGAGGCGCGCATCGGGGTGGGGGCCGGCGCCACCGCCCTCGGCTACACCGGCTACCTCAAGTCCCTCGCGTACGCCCGGCAGCGGCCGCAGGGCCGCCCGCTGGCAGACAAGGACCCGGCCACGCCGCAGGTGCCCATCGTCGCCCACCCGGACGTACGACGGATGCTGCTGGCGCAGAAGAGTTACGTGGAGGGCGCCATGGCGCTCGTCCTCTACTGCGGTCGGCTGCTCGACGAGGAGCACACCGCGCCGGAGGCGGCGGACCGGGAGCGGGCGCGGCTGCTGTTGGACGTGCTCACCCCGATCGCGAAGAGCTGGCCGTCGCAGTGGTGCCTGGCCGCCAACGACCTGGCCATCCAGGTGCACGGCGGCTCCGGCTACACCCGCGACTACGACGTCGAGCAGCACTGGCGGGACAACCGGCTCAACCCGATCCACGAGGGCACCCACGGCATCCAGGCGCTGGACCTGCTGGGGCGCAAGGTCACCATGCGCGACGGGGCCGGGTTGGCGCTGCTGGTGGAGACGGTCCGGGCCACGACCACCCGCGCATGGAAGGCCGGGGGCGAGGCCGCCGACCTGGCCGCCTCGCTCGGCGCCGCCCTCGACCGGGTCGCCCTGGTCACCCGGCGGCTGTGGAGCACCGGCGATCCGGAGGTGGCGCTGGCCAACGCCAGCGTCTACCTGGAGGCGGTCGGCCACGTGGTGATCGCGTGGATGTGGCTGGAGCAGCTGCTCGTCGTCGAGGCGGCCGGCGGCCCCGGCGACGGCCCGGACGCCGACCTGCACGCCGGCAAGCGGCAGGCCGCCCGGTACTTCTTCCGACACGAGCTGCCCCGCACCGGCCCGCAGTTCGACCTGCTGGACAGCCTCGACCGGACCACGCTGGAGATGCGCGACGACTGGTTCTGACCGCCGCCCCGCCGCGACCGCCCCTCTGCCGCGATCACCGCCCCGCCGGGACCGCCGCCCGCCGCGACCGGCCGCAGCCTGTCGGGATTGACCGCCGCCGTCGGGACCGCCCGTGCGCGGCCCGCCTATCCTTGCCAGCCATGAACCCCGGTGACGTGACCGCCCCACCGCCAGCCGACGGCGCCGAGGAACGGCTGGAGATCCTGCGGCGCTGGTGGCGGCTGCCGGCTCCCGCGCGACGCGAGGTCCGGCTGCTCAGCCGCTCCGGACGGCACCACCCGGACCGGGAGATCGCCTGGGTGGCCTGGCGGTGGGCGCAGGTCGTGCTGCCGCCGGGAGCGCCGGAACCGGGCCGCGCCCGCAACATCCTCAGCGCGGCCGGCTTCTGGGTGCTGATCCTGCTGGACCTGGCCACCGGCGTCGATCCGACGGACCCGCCCGAGCCACGGTGGCTCGACCGCCGCCGGGCCCGGCGCGTCCTGCGGGCCGGCCCACCCGTCGCCTGACCGGGCCGCGGCCGGGGCAACCGCGATGACGCCCGACGGGGTGCCGGCCGCCCCGAACCGCACCCCCGCGGCGGCACCGCCTGACCTGTGACACCGGGTCGCCCACCACGGACGGCCGGGCCCGGCGGTGTCAGCCGTCGGCGAGCAGCCGGTCGCGGACCTCGCGGCGCAGGACCTTGCCGATCTGGGAGCGGGGCAGGTCCTCGACGACGACCACGCGGCGGGGCACCTTGTACCCGGCCAGGTGCCGCCGGCACGCCGCCCGGACGTCCGCCTCGTCAGGCGGCTCGGCGCCCTCCTCCAGGACGACCGCCCCCACCACCTCCTCGCCGCCGTGCTCGCCGGGCAGGCCGACCACCGCGGCGTCGCGGACGCCGGGGACGCGGCGCAGCGCGTCCTCCACCTCCGACGGGTAGACGTTGAACCCGCCGGTGATGATCAGCTCCTTGATCCGGTCGACCACGCTGACGAAGCCGTCGGCGTCGGCCACCACGACGTCCCCGGTGCGCAGCCAGCCGTCGGGCAGCAGCGCCGCCGCCGTCTCCGCCGGGCGGTTCCAGTAGCCGGCGAACACCTGCGGGCCCCGGATCAGCAGCTCGCCCGCCTCGCCCGGGGCGCGGTCGCGCGACGGGTCCTCGGGGTCGACGATGCGGATGTCGGTGGACGGGAACGGCACGCCGACCGTGCCCGGCCGGCGGGCGGGGGAGACCGGGTTGCCGAGCGCGACAGGGGAGGTCTCGGTCATGCCGTAGCCCTCGACGAGCAGCCCGCCGGTGACCGACTCCCACAGCTCGACCGTCGCCGGGGGCAGCGCCATGGCGCCGGAGATGGCGTACCGGGCCGAGGAGAGGTCGACCCCGCGTTCCCGGGCGGTAGTGGCGAGCTTCTCGTAGATCGGCGGGACGGCGGGCAGGAAGGTCGGCGGCCGGCGACGCACCGCCTCCAGCGTCTGGTCCAGGTCGAAGCGGGGGAAGAGCACCAGCGTGGCGCCGATGCCCACCGAGAAGGTGAGGCAGAGCGTCAGCCCGTACGCGTGGAACAGCGGCAGCACCGCGTACACCGTCTCCTCGCCGTCGCGCAGGCCGGGCACCCAGGCGCGGCCCTGCGCCGCGTTGGTCCGCAGGTTGCGATGGCTCAGGATGGCGCCCTTCGGCGTGCCGGTGGTGCCGCCCGTGTACTGCAACAGCGCCGTGTCGTCCGGGCCGGGGGCGCGGTGCGCGGCGTCGAGGGGGGTGGTCGCGGCCACCATCCGTTCCCAGGACAGCGCCCCGGGCGCGGGACCGGTCATCGCCGCGCGGGTGGCCCGCGCCCGGGCCAGCGGCAGCCGCAGCGCCCAGCGCTTGCGCCGGGGCAGCGCCCGGGTGAGGTCCACCGCGACCACCGTCTCGACGGCCGTCGCGCCGGCGCTGTCGCGGACGAGGGGGACGATCTTGTCCCAGACCACCGCGACCCGGGCGCCGTGGTCGGCGAGCTGCCGGGTGAGCTCCTGCGCGGTGTAGAGCGGGTTGTGCTCCACCACCACCGCGCCGAGTCGCAGCACGGCGTAGAAGGCGACCACGTGCTGCGGGCAGTTCGGCAGCACCAGCGCCACCCGGTCGCCCCGGCCGACGCCGAGCCGGCGCAGCGCCTCGGCCGCCCGGCCCACCTGGTCGTCCAGCTCGGCGTACGTGGTGCTGGCGCCGAAGAAGTCCAGGGCGACCCGGGGACCGAACCGGCGGGCGGCGTCGCGCAGCAGGTCGACCAGGGACTCGTCGGACGGCGCGACGGTCGCCGGTACGCCCGGGGCGTAGCTGCGCAGCCAGGGCCGATCCGCGCTCAGGTCCATGTCTCTCCTCCGCCCGCACGTACGATCGCCTACCCCACGGTAACCTACGGTCGCGTAGGTAGCGGCCGGGGTCTCCGGGGGCACCGGTCGCGGGCACGCCGGGGCTCGGCCTCGACCAGGCGTCGTCAGCGGTGCCCGGCGGAATGGCGCATCGCCTGCCGTCCCTTGACCACCGCCAGGACGACGACCACGGCCAGCGCCACCGCGCCGATGATCACCAGCCAGCGGACCGCCTCCAGCAGCAGCCCGAGCAGGACGAGCGCGCCGGCGATGACGCCGACGACCCAGAGCATGCTCCGCATGTCCACCTCCCGTGACTCCGGCCGCAGCGGCGCGGCCTCCGGGCCCGCCTTCCCGGTCCGTCCCGGGCCATGCCGCCGCGACCCCGATGCCGGGGGCCCGACGGGCCGCAGGGCCGGGTCAGCGCTGGGCGACGTAGACCGTGTTGGCCGACTGCCCGCCGGTCAGCGGGTTGGCGAACGGGACGACGTGCGTCCGCGCGGTGCGGAACACCGCGGTGAGGACCGCCTCGAAGTCGGCATCGGGCGGGTCGTCCGACCAGAGGGCGAACACCCCGTCCGGGTGCAGGTGGGCGGCGAGCCGGCGCAGGCCGTCGGCGGTGTAGAAGGGGGCGTGGCCGGGGTGCAGCACGTTGCGCGGCGAGTGGTCCACGTCGAGCAGCACGGCGTGGAACCGCCGGCCCGGCTCCTGCGGGTCGAAGCCGGTGCCGTCGGCCACCGCGGCGAAGAAGTCGGCCCGCACGAACCGGGTACGCGGGTCGGCGGCCAGCCCGGCGGCGAAGGGCAGCAGCCCCCGGCGGTGCCAGTCGATGACGTCCTCGATCGCCTCCACCACCAGCAGCGAGCCGACCCGGTCGTCGGAGAGCGCGGTGCGGGCGGTGTAGCCGAGGCCGAGGCCGCCGACGACCACGTCGAGCCCCTGCCCGGACAGGGGAGCCAGGCCCAGCCGGGCCAGCTCGATCTCCGCGACGGGAAAGAGGCTGGACATCAGGAACTCGTCGTCGAGCTTGACCTCGTACACCTCGACGTCGAGCGACGGGTCGCGGCGCCGGCGCAGGCTGATGAGGCCGATCGGGGTCTCCCGCCAGGCTAGTTCCTCGAATCGCACGCCCACGGGCCCGGATGCTACCCGTCGCCGCCCCGGGCCCCGGTGGCCGGCACGCGCATTCCTCTCGCCCGGCCGGGTATGCCCACCCGTCGAGGGCCACCCGATCGGGGGCCGGGCAGGGGGCGCGCGGTGGCGGACATGCTGGCCGGACGGCTGCACCTGACGGAACGGGCGCTGCGGATGGAGTCGGTGCCGGTGCCCGAGCCGCAGGACGGGCAGGTGCGCATCCGGGTCGAGGCGGCGGGGGTCTGCCTGTCCGACGTGCACCTGATCGACGGCACCCTCACACCGCTGTACCTGCCCGGCGACGTGGTGACGCTGGGGCACGAGGTCGCCGGGGTGGTCGACGCGTTCGGCGACGACGTCGAGGGCTGGCAGCCCGGCCAGCGGGTGCTGCTCCAGGCGGGGGAGCGGGACCGGCGCGGCACCGTGCTGACCCGGGGCGTGGACTACGACGGCGGCTGGGCCGAGTACGTCGTCGCCAGCGAGGACACGGTGGTGCCGATCCCGGACGACCTGCCCTTCGAGCAGGCCTGCATCATTCCCGACGCGGTCTCCACCCCCTGGGCGGCGGTGACGGACACCGCGCGGACCCGCCCCGGCGAGGCGGTCGGGGTGTGGGGCGTGGGCGGGCTGGGCGCGCACGCCGTGCAACTGCTGCGCCTGGTGGGCGCGGCCCCGGTGATCGCGGTGGAACCGCTGGCGGCGGCGCGGGACCGGGCGGCGGCCCTGGGGGCCGACGCGGTGCTCGACCCGGCCGACACCGCGTTCCGCGAGGCCGTGCTGGAGTTGACGGGCGGGCGAGGGCTGGACGTCGCGTTCGACTTCGCCGGGGTGACCGCCGTACGCGAGCAGGCGTTGACCGTGCTCGCCCGCCGGGGCCGGCTGGTCCTCGCGGGCATCGCCAACAAGCCGGTGACGATCGCCTCGGACAGCCCGTTCAACTACTTCCAGCAGGCGGTGCTCGGCCACTACGGCTCGGAGCCCGAGCATGTCGAGCGGTTGGTGTCCCTGGCCCGGCAGGGGCGGCTCGACCTGTCGGCGTCGATCAGCGACGTGCTGCCGCTGGCCGACGCCGAGGAGGCGGTGCGGCGGGTGCAGACCAAGCAGGGCGACCCGATCCGGCTGATCCTGCGCCCCTGACCGGTTCCGCTACGTCCGGTCCGGCCGGTCCGAGCGGTCGGGCCGGCTCCGATGATCGGGCCGGCGGGAACGCCGGCGTCGCACCCCCGCCACCGCGACCGCCGTCGCCGCCGTCGCCAGGGCGACGGTCCACAGCCGGGGGTCCGTCCGCAGGTGCGCGGGCAGTTGCCCGGCCAGGACGAGCACGCCCATCGCCGCCACGAACCAGCCGAACGCCCGGCGCAGCACGTCCTCCCGGACGCGCCCCGCGAGCCGGCCGCCGGCGAGGCTGCCGACCACGGCGGCGGTCGTCACGGCGGTGGCCAGGCCCGGGTCGATGTCGACGGTGGACAGGTAGCCGGCCAGCCCGGCGAACGACTTCATCGCGATGACCACGAGCGAGGTGCCGACCGCGACCGGCATCGGCAGGCCGCCCAGCAGCGCGAGGGCCGGCACCACCAGGAACCCGCCGCCGGCGCCGACCAGCCCGGTGACCAGTCCGACCACGACGCCGTCGAGGAGCACCCGCGCCACGGGCAGCTCACGCCGCTGCCGCCCGGGGCTGTCGCGCCGGCCCCGCAGCATGGCCGTCGCGGTGGCGAGCATCATGACGGCGAAGCCGGCGAGCAGGACGGCGGGCGGGACGAACGCGGCGAGGCGTCCGCCGCCGTACGCGCCGGCCATGCCTGCGGCCCCGAAGAGCAGGCCGGTGCGCCACCGGACCCGGCCGGCCCGGGCGTGCGGCAGCGCGCCGACGGCACTGGTCACCCCGACGACGAGCAGCGAGGTGGCGATCGCCTCGCGGGCCGGCAGGTCGGCCACGTAGACCAGCAGCGGTACGGCGAGGATGGATCCGCCGCCGCCGAGCAGGCCGAGGCTCACCCCGATGAGGACGGCCAGCGCGACGGTCAGCGCGAGGCTGCCGGTCACGGCAGGGGCCGGGGCGTCGGGTGGTCTCCGAGCCGACCGACGACGGTCTCCACGTCGCAGCTCGCGCCGCGGTTGTAGGGGAGCCTGCCGAGCAGCATGCCCATCGCGCAGGTGTCGGTGACGGCGGCGAAGGTGAGGCCGGCGCCGACAAGGCCGGCGACCCACTTCAGGCCGGGTACGAACACCGAACCGAGGATGCTGAGCAGGACGATCGAGCCGGCGACGAGGCGGACCTGCCGCTCCAGTTCCCAGCGGGGCGTACCCCGTCGGACCGGTCCCCGGGCGGCCTGCCACGCGGTCATCCCGCCGTCGAGGATCCTGAGGTCGGGCAGCCCGACACCCGCGAGGGCCTGCCCGGCCCGGGCGGCGCGGGCCCCGGAGCGGCAGATGAGCACCACGGTCTCGTCGAGGTGCCGCCGCAGCTCCTCGCGGTGCTCCCTGAGCACGTCGAGCGGCACGTTGTAGGCGCCGGGGACGTGGGCCGTCTCGAACTCGGCGGGGGTGCGCACGTCCAGCATGCGGGGAGCGTGGCCGGATTCGATCAGCTCGCGCAGCGTGACGGCGTCGAGGGTGGGCAGGGCGCTCGGTGAAGTGGTCATCTCTCCTCGTTCAGAGGTCGATCGCCCGTGGAAGGGCAGGGTGAGTCGGCCCGGCGCCGATCGGCGGCGGGCGCGCGTCGCCGTGCGGACGACCGGTGGCGTACGCAGGGGGCGGGGCCGGCGGTGCGGGGGGCGGTCAGGCGTCGCCGGGGCTCATGGCGACCCCGGCGGCTTCGGCCCGGCCGAACTTGTCGTCGATCACGACGACCTCGCGGCCCGCGTTGGCCAGCAGCGAGGCGGCGACCGTGGCCCGGTAGCCGGAGCCGCAGTGCACCCAGACGGTGCCGTCGGGCACCTCGGCGAGGCGCCCGGGCAGGTCGGGCAGGGGGATGTGCACGGCGCCCTCGACGTGACCGGCGGTCCACTCGTTGGTCATCCGGACGTCGAGCACCACGTCCGGGGCGGGCAGCCCCGCCGGGGTGTCGCCGGCCCGGGCGGCGGCCAGCGCGGGAAAGTCGGCCATCCGCAGCTCGCGGAGCTGTCCCGGCTCCGTGGACCACCGGTCGGGGTCGCCGGTGGCCTGGGCGGCCGGCCGGTCGATGCCGATGCGGACCAGCTCGCGCTGGGCGTCGGCGACCTGCTCCTCGGTCTCCGCCAGCAGGGTGAGCGGTGCGCCCCAGTCGATGAGCCAGCCAAGCCAGGTCGACATCGGGCCGTCGAGCCCGAGGGCGACCGTGCCCGCCAGGTGCGACGTGGCGTACGCCTTGCGGTGGCGCAGGTCGACGACCCACTGGCCGGCGGCGATCCGCTCCCGCAGCTCGGCGGCGTCGGCCCGGGCGACCGGAGTGAGGTCCACCGGCGTCGGGCCGGCGAGGTTCGCCACGCCCATGTGGGCGTAGTACGCCGGGTAGGCGTCGAGCCCGGCCAGGGCCTCGGTGACGAACTCGTCGGCGGCCAGCCGCAGCACGGGGTTGGCCCGCTTCTCCCGGCCGATTGTCGACTCGGGCGCGTCGGACTGGCCGGCGGAGCAGAAGCTGCCGAACCCGTGGGTGGGCCACACCTCGACGCCGTCGGGCAGCAGGTCGGCCAGGCGCCGGGCCGAGGCGTGCTGGTGGTGGGCGAGTTCGTGGGCGTGCCGCTCGCCGAGCAGGTCGGTGCGGCCGGTGGTGCCGAAGAGTAACGAGCCGCCCGTGAACACGCCGACGGGGCGCCAGCCGGCGTCGTCCGCCTCGTCGAGCACGTACGACAGGTGGTGGAACGTGTGCCCCGGCGTGGCGAGCACCCGCAGCCGCAGCGCGCCGGAGACGGGCACGGTGTCGCCGTCGGCGACCGGCGTCCGGTCGAAGTCGACCTCGTCGTCCGCGGCGACGAGGTAGCGGGCGCCGGTCAGCCGGGCCAGCTCCAGGCCGCCGGAGACGTAGTCGTTGTGGATGTGGGTCTCCACCACGTGGGTGACGCGTACGCCCTTCTCGCCCGCGAGGTACAGGATGCGGTCGACGTCGCGCTGCGGGTCGACCACGATCGCCACCGTGCCGTCGGAGGCCAGGTAGCTGCGGTCGCCGAGCGAGGACGTCGCGATGACGGACACCTCGACTGCCATTGCCGTGCTCCTTGTGGGATCAAATACCCCGGGGGGTATGCGGCGGACACACGTCGGGGTTTTGACGTGTGCAATCTGTCTACCCGGACACGTTGCTGTCACGCAACGTGTGCGGTGCGTTTCTTCCCGTGGTGGTCAGGCGAGGGCGAGGAAGAGCTTCTCCAGCTCCTCCTCGGTCATCTCCGGGGAGTCGCCCCGCTCGCGGGCGGCGGTGCAGTGCCGCATGCCGGAGGCGATGATCTTGAAGCCGGCCCGGTCGATCGCCTTCGACACCGCCGCGAGCTGGGTCAGCGCCTCGCGGCAGTCCTGGCCGGTCTCCATCATCTCGATGACCGCGTTGAGCTGACCTCGGGCCCGCTTCAGGCGGGTCAGGGCCTCGCTCGTCATCTCGGGTCGCAGCTTCACCGCGCGCCTCCTCGCTCTCTCCCGGCATACCCCGGGGGGTACCCGACGTGCCCATGCTATCCCCTCAGGCGAGAGGCGTCCGCGTCCGCGCGGTGATCCCGGTCGCCCGCCGGGGATCCCGACGCCGTCGCGACGCAGGGTCCTCGGGGCATCGACGCAACGCTTATCCTGTGGCCCGACCGCCCCACGGGAAGGGATGCGATGCCGTCGCGGCAGGACCAGCTGCACTCGTACCAGTTCACCGTCCAGCGGGCCGTCGCCGCCCTGGTGATGCGGGAGACCGACCCGGCGCAGTCGCCGTTCCGGCGGCTCGCCGGCGCCGGCCTGGCCAGCGTGCTGGTCGCGGCCATCGGCCTGGGCGGCTTCGCCCTCTACGGCCTCTTCACCGGGGGCGGCAGCACCTGGCGCGACCCGGGCGCGGTGATCGTGGAGAAGGAGTCCGGCGCCCGGTTCGTCTACCGGGAGGAGAAGCTGCACCCGGTGCTCAACTACGCGTCGGCTCTGCTGATCATCGGCGCGGACCGGCCGAAGACCGTGCTCGTCTCCCGGCGCGCCATCGACGGGGTGCCGCGCGGGCTGCCGCTGGGCATCGCCGACGCCCCCGACTCGCTGCCCGACAGGGGCCGGCTCTCCACCGCGCCGTGGACGGTCTGCTCCGTCGCCGCCGAGGCCGACCGGACGACGCCCCGCTCGGCGCTGCTGATCGGCGCGACCGCTGGCGGCGGCCGGGCCCTGGGCGAGGACGCGCTGCTGCTGCGCCACCCCGACGGCGGACTGCACCTCGTCTGGCACCAGCGCCGCTACCTGGTGCGCGACCCCAACCGGGTGCTGGCCGCCCTGGCGGCCACCCGGGCCCGGGCGGTCCCGGCGGCCCCGGCCCTGCTCAACAGCCTGCCCGCCGGCGCCGACCTCGCCCCGCTGGCCCTGCCGGCCGAGGGGGAGCGCTCCGCGCGGGTGTCCGGGGCGCGGATCGGCGACGTCTACCTGGTGCGCAACTCCGGCGGCGGCCGGCAGTACGCCGTCGCGCTGCGGGACGGACTGGCCGGCATCACCGAGTTGCAGGCCGGCCTGCTGCTGGCCCGCACCGGCCAGGGCGAGCCGGAGCCGATCACGCTCGGGCGGTTCGCGGCGCTGCCCAAGCTGCCCGACCTGGCTCCGACGGGCCCCGCCGCCCCGCCGACCGTGCCGCCCCGGCTGGCCGCCTCCGACGGGGCCGGGCTCTGCGCCCGGGTGGGCGACGACGGCGGCGTCACGGAGGTCCGGCTCGGCGTACGGCTGCCCGACCTCGCCGCCGCGCCGCGCACCGTCCCGGTGGCCGGGGGCGGGGTGCGCGCCGACCACGTCGTGGTGGAGCCGGGCCGTGGCGCGGTGGTCGAGGCGGTCGCGGCGCCCGGTGCGACCGGCGGCGCGGTTTCCGTGGTCACCGACCTGGGCCGGCGCTACGTCCTCGCTGGCGGTGAGGTGCTGGGCACGCTCGGCTACCGCGACGTGCGGCCGGTGCGGCTGCCGGCCAGCCTGGTCGCCCTGGTGCCCGCCGGCGCCACGCTCGACCCGGCCGCCGCGCGAATCGTCGCCGCCCCCGCCTGAGCGCGCCGCCGGCTGGGCCGGTGCCGGGTGCCCCCGCGACCTCGGGTGAGCGCGGCGAGGGCGAACCGGTCGGGCCCGGCCGGCCCGGGTTCAGTCGGCGGGGCGGCGCAGCACGGTGACGGCGAAGTCGGCGTCGTCGCGCCACGGGCGCAGGTCCCAGGTGGCGAAGCGGTGCTCCAGCCGCAGGCCGGCGGCCACCGCGTCGGCGTCGAACCCGGTCAGCGGGTAGCCCCGGTCGGTGCCGAAGCCGACCGCCAGCACGCCGTCGGGGCGCAGGTGGGCGGCGACGCGGCGCAGCACCTCCCGCTCGGTGCCGGGGGCGACGAAGGCCAGCACGTTCCCGGCCACGACCGCCGCGTCGAACGGCTCCGGCTCGCCGGCCGCCGCCAGGTCCAGCTCGGCCAGGTCGGCGACCAGCCAGCGCGGGCCCGGGTGGTCGGTGCGGGCGGCCTCCACCAGCGCCGGGTCGGCGTCCACCCCGACCACGGTGTGGCCCCGGGCGGCCAGCGCCGCGCCCACCCGGCCGGTGCCGCAGCCGGCGTCGAGGATCCGGGACCCGGGCGCGACCAGCGCGTCCAGCAGGCGGGCCTCGCCGGCCAGGTCGGCCCCCTCGGCGGCCAGCCGGCGGAACCGGTCGATGTACCACTGCGAGTGCTCCGGACCGGTCTCGGTCTGCCAACGGGTCGGGTTTCCCATGCCGCCACCGTAGCCGGGTCCCCGGTGCTCCCCGGGGGGCGGGGCGGACGGGGCAATGCCCGCCGGTGTCGTGGACCGGGAAGCCGTGGCCGCTCAGGTCGGGGGGACGTCGCCGCCCGGGCCTCCCGCCGACGAGTCGGCAGCGCCGGCCGACGGATCGACGACCCAGTGGTTGGTGCGGAAGAGACGGCCGGCGAACTCCCTCTGTTCCTCGCCGACGAGGGCGAAGCCGACCGACCGGCAGATCGCGTTCGACGCGGCGTTGGTCGTGGCGGGGAAGGCGTGGATGCGGCTCCACCGGCCGTCCGTCCGGGCCAGGGCGAGCACGGCGCGGACGGCTCTGCCCGCCAGGCCCCTGCCCTGGAACTCCGGCACGACCATCCAGCCGATCTCGGAGACGCCCCCGTGGGAGTACAACGTCACCGTCCCCGCCACCTGCGCGGAGCCGCCGGGGACGATCATCTTGATCCAGGCGCTTCCGTCGCGGACGGTCTCGAGGTCACGCCGAAGCTGGGCGGCCACGCGCTCACGCGGCTGCGGGCCGCCCAGCTCCGCCATCACGGCCGGATCGCAGCGCATCCGCACGTACGCGTCGAGGTCGCCCGGCTCCACGTCGCGCAGCCGCATACCGACCGCGGGCGGGGCAGCCGTGGGCGCGTCGTCGTCGGGGGCGGCGCCGGGGGAGGCATCCACCCGGCACATCCTCGGTCAGCGCTAACGGCGCGGCAACCCCGCCCACGGCCTCAGCCCTTCTCCGCGCCGCTGGTGAGCCCCTCGGTGAGCAGGCGCTCGCTGGCGAAGAAGAGGATCACGATGGGCAGGGTGAGGATCACAGAGCCGGCCATCAGCACCGTCTTCGGCACCTCGACGCCGTCCGCGAGCTGCGCCAGCCCCAGCGACACCGTCCACCGGTGCGGCTTGTCCACCAGGAACAGCAGGGCGAACAGGAACTCGTTCCAGGCGATCATGAAGTCGTACAGGGCGACGGCCATGATGGACGGCGCCGCCAGGGGGAGGCTGATCCGGCGGATGATGCCGAGCCGCCCGGCGCCGTCGATCGCGGCCGACTCCTCCAGGCTGACCGGGATGGTCTCGAAGTAGTTGCGCAGCATGTAGACCGAGACCGGCAGGGTCTGCGAGATGTAGACCAGCACCAGGCCGAGCAGCGAGCCGCGCAGCCCGGCCCGGGTGAAGACCACGAAGAGCGGGATGGCGATGACGATCGACGGGAACAGGTAGACCGCCAGGAAGAGGAAGTCGACCTGCCGCCGGCCGAAGAACCGCAGCCGGGCGACCGCGTACGCGCCGGGGATCGCCACGGCCAGCGTCAGCAGCGTCGCCGCGACGGCGACCAGGCCGCTGTTGCGCATGAAGGTGAGGAACCCCTGGCCGCCGTCGTCGACGGCCTTCACCACCTCGGCGTACGTGTCGAAGGTCAGCTCGCCGAGGCCCACCACCAGCGAGCCGGGGTCGAGCAGCAGCCGCTCGATGGGGCGCACCGAGAGCACCAGCATGTAGTAGAAGGGGAAGACGGTGACCAGCAGGAACGCGGCGATCACCAACCGGCGCAGCCAGCGCAGGCCCACCGTCTCGATCCGGTCCCGGTCCATCAGCCGTCCCTCCGTCCGCCGAAGAAGCGCAGGTACACCACCACGAACACGATGAGCACCACGGCGAGCACGACCGCCTGCGCCGCCGCCGCGCCGATGTCCGTACGCGCGGTCAGGAACTCGTAGACCCGGACGCTGACCACCTCGGTGCCGGCGGCCCCGCCGGTGAGCAGGTAGACGTCGTCGAACTTGTTGAACGTCATGATGAACCGCAGCACCCCCAGCAGGCCGATCACCGGCAGCAGCTGCGGCAGCAGGATGTGCCGGAACCGCTGGCTGGGCGTGGCCCCGTCGACCCGGGCCGCCTCCTCCAGCTCCCCTGGCACCGCCTGGAGCCGGGCGAGCAGGAACAGGAAGGCGAAGGGGAAGTAGCGCCACGCCTCGAAGGCGACGACCGTGGCCAGGGCGGTCGACTCCTGGGACAGGAACGGCACCGGGGTGTCCCAGCCCAGGAACCGCCGGCCCCAGTCGTTGACGATGCCGAGCTGCGGGTCGAGCATCACCTGCCAGACGAAGGTGACCGCGACCACCGGCGCCACGTACGGCAGCAGCATCGACGCGCGCACCAGGGTGCGACCCCGGAACGGCCGGCGGACGACCAGCGCCGCCACCAGGCCGAGCACGATCGAGCCGGCGGTGCTCGCCACGGCGTAGACCAGGGTGGTCCACAGCGTGTCGGCGAAGCCCGGGGTGTTCAGCACCCGCTGGACGTTGTCCATCGTGAACTCGCCGAACAGCCCCGTACGCCGCAGCGTCGCCAGGCGTACGCGCTGGAAGGCCAGCACGACGGTCCAGACGATGGGGATGCCGATCACGGCGACCACGACGAGCAGGGTCGGGGCGACCAGCGCGAGCCCGGCGCGGGACTCGCGGCGGCGCAGGGTCAGTGGTCTGCGGCGGCGGGCCGGGGCCGGCCGCTCCCGGGCGGGGGAGCGGCCGGTGTCCGGTGGGGCGGTGGTCAATTGACGCCCGCCTTGATCGCCTCCACGTCCTTCTTCGCCCGCCCGGCGGCCGCGGCGGCGTCGGTCTTGCCGGCGACCACGTCGTTCAGGGCCTTGGGCACCGGCAGCTCGCCGAGGATCGCGCCGACGAGCTTGCCCTGGCCCTGCGTGAGGCCCCAGCGCTGGAAGGTGTCGGGGCTGCGGCGCAGGGCCGCCAGCACCTCGTCGCCGTAGACCTCGGAGAGCGGCTTCTTGGCGTCGACGCCGGCCTGACTGGTGTTCCAGGCGGTGAGGAACTTCTCCGGCTCCTGGGCGGTGCCCTTACGGACGGGGAAGCGCCCCTCGGGGGACATGCCGAACCAGCGCGGGTAGCCGTCGCCGAGCATGTGCTCCACGAAGGACCTCGCCGGGTCGGCGGCGGCGCCGTCGAGCACGGCCCAGGAGCTGATCTCGCCGTACTGGGCGGGTTCGGCGCCGTTCGGGCCCTTGACCGCGGTGACGAAGCCGCTGTTCTTCGCGAGGAACGTCGGGTCGGCCTGGCACTGCGGGCAGGTCGGCTTGGCGTCGTTGCGCAGGCCGGCCAGCTCGTCGAGGATGAACGGCGACCAGACCAGCATGGCCGCCTTGCCGGCGAAGTAGGTGGCCCGGGTGGTGTCGACGTCCTGCGCGCCCTTGACCGAGCTGGTGCGCATCAGGTCGCCGTAGAACCGGAACGCCTCGACGCACTCCGGTGAGTCCAGCCGCACGGCCCCGGAGTCGTCGGTGAGCTGGCAGTTGTTGGCCAGCGCGAGGTGTTCGAAGGTCTGCTGGGTGAACACGTCGCCGGGGGCGGTGGCGGCGGTGATGCCCGCGACGCCGCCGGTGTTGAGCTTCGTCGCGGCGGCGACGATCCTCTCGTACGTGTCGGGGGCGGGCAGCCCGGCGGCGGCGAACAGGTCCTTGCGGTAGACGAGCAGTTGGCCCCAGCCGTCGCTGGGCACGGCGAGCTGCCGGCCGTCGTCGGCGGTCAGCTCCAGGGCCCGCGGCGAGAAGGTCTGCCGACCGAGCTTCTCGACGACCTCCGCGTTCGCCGAGGGGTGCAGCAGTTCGTTGCCGGCGAGGGTGCGCACGCCGGCGAGCGACACCGAACCGACCACGTCGGGCAGTTCACCGGCGGCGGCGCTGGAGGCGATCAGGGCGGGGAACTGGTCCTCGTTGACGGTGACCAGGTCGACGGCGATGCCGGTGCTGGCGGTGAAGTCCGCGATGATCGCCTTGGTTGCGGTGACCCGGTCGGCCACGTCCTCCAGGCTCCACACGGTGATCTTTTTGCTGTTGCTGTCGGATTCTTCGTCGCCGCAGGCCAGCAGGCCGGCCCCGGTGACTGCCATGATCAGGGTGGCGGCGAGTATCCGCATCGGAGGTGCTGACATCGGTGGCACTCCTCTCGAAGGGTATAGAAGGGATTCAACGCGTTGGATTGATCAATTACAAGACATATACCGATTTTCTGCCTACGATGGAGCCCAGTGCTACCGGGATGTGACTCATGGTCAACTGGGTTGTCTCACTCGCCGGGCCCCGACGGATCAGCCTCGAGCCCTGCCCCCCGGATCCGCTCGGCCCCGGCCAGGTCCGGATCCGCACCTGCTACTCCGGCATCTCGGCCGGCACGGAGCTCACCCTCTACCGGGGCAGCAATCCCCGGCTGAGCAAGGACTGGGACGACGTCAGCCGGATGTTCGTGCCCCGGCAGACCGCCGTGCCGTACCCGCTGGTGGGCTTCGGCTACGAGGAGGTCGGCGAGATCGTCGAGGTCGCGCCCGACGTGGCCGACCGCCGGGCCGGGCAGGTCGTCTGGGGCATCTGGGGGCACCGCGCCGAGGCGGTCGTGCCCGCCGACGCGGTGCATCCGCTGCCCGCCGGGCTGGACCCCCTCGCCGCGGTCTTCGCCCGCCCCGGGGAGATCGCCCTCACCACCGTGCTCGCCGGTGACCTGCACCTGGGCGACTGGGTCGCGGTCTTCGGGCAGGGCGTCATCGGGCTGCTCGCCACCCGGCTCGCCGTCCTCTCCGGCGCGCGGGTGGTCGCCGTCGACCGGGTGCCCGCCCGGCTGGCGCACGCCGGCCGGCTTGGCGCCCGGACCGTCGTCGACGCGGGCGCCGAGTCGGCCGCGGCCGTGTTGCGCCGGGCCACCGGCGGCCGGGGCGCGGACGTCTGCCTGGAACTGTCCGGGGCGTACCCGGCGCTGCACGAGGCGATCCGCTCCACCGCCCACGCCGGCCGCGTCGTGGCCGCCGGCTTCTACCAGGGACAGGCCGACGGGCTCGGCCTGGGTGAGGAGTTCCACCACAACCGGATCCAGCTGGTGGCGGCCCAGGTCTCCGGGCCGACCCCGGCGCCCGGCATGGCCGGCCGGTGGACCGGGGCCCGCGTCGCACACACCTTCATGGACCTGGTGGCCGAGGGCAGCGTCGACCCGCTGCCGCTGGTGAGCCACGTCGTCGACGCGAGCGCGGTGGCCGACGCGCTGGCGCTGCTCGACCGCGGTGACGCTGACGTCCTCCAAGTGGTGCTGAGGTTCTGATGACGATTCCCCTGGCCTGTCAGGAGCAGCTCCTGCCGGGCACCGACCTGATCCAGAAGTACGCGCTCGCCACCGCGCTCGGCTACGACGCGATCGAGCTGCGCGGCTCCGGCGACCTCGGCCTCGCCCGCCGGCTGCCCGAGCTGCGCCGGGCCCGCGCCGCCGGGGTGCTCATGCCCACCGTCTGCGTGGAGATGGACCACTTCATCGGCGACTTCGACCCCGATCGCTCCCGCGACGCGGTGCGCAACCTGCGCTCCCAGCTCTCCGTGATCGCCGAGGTCGGCGGCGTCGGCGCGATGACCCCGGCCGCGTGGGGGATGTTCTCCCGGCGGCTGCCGCCGTTCGAGCCGCCCCGCTCACCCGCCGGCGACCGGCAGGTGCTCGTCGACGCCCTGGGCGAGCTGGGGGAGCACGCCCGCGCCGAGGGGGTCACCCTCTTCCTGGAACCGCTCAACCGGTACGAGGACCACATGGTCAACCGGCTCGCCGACGCGGTCGCCCTCTGCGCGGCCGTCGGGCTGCCCTCGGTGCGGGTGGTGGCGGACACCTTCCACATGAACATCGAGGAGGACGACGTGCACCGGGCGGTGCGCGCCGCCGCGCCGTACCTCGGGCACGTGCAGGTCAGCGACTCCAACCGCCACCAGCCCGGCGCCGGGCACCTCGACTGGCCGGCACTGGTCCGCACCCTGCTGGAGATCGACTACCGGGGCTGGCTGGCGCTGGAGTGCCGGCTGCGCGGCGACCCCGTACGCGCCCTGCACCAGGCCGCCGCCGTGCTGCGGCACGCCCAGCCCCGGCAGGCGGCGGCGTGAGCACCGGGACCGCCGGCGGCCCGCACACCACCGCCGGGGCCCGCGACGTCGCGGCCCTGCGCCGCCTCGCCGTCGCCACCCTCGAAGCCAACTGGGAACACGACCACACGGTGCCCTCGCGCACCCTCTACCCGCACCAGTGGAGCTGGGACTCGGCGTTCATCGCCATCGGCTGGTCCCACGTCCGCCCCGACCGCGCCTGGTGCGAGCTGGCCAGCCTGTTCCGGGCCCAGTGGGTCGACGGGCGGGTGCCGCACATCGTGTTCAACCCCGCGCTGCGGGTCGGCTCGTACTTCCCGGGGCCGGAGTTCTGGGAGTCGGGGCTCGCCGAGGGCGCCCCGGCGGTCGCCACCTCCGGGCTGATCCAGCCGCCCGTGCACGCGCCCGCCGCCTGGCTGGCGTACCGGCGGTCCCCCTCCGGGGCCGGGCGGGCGGCGCTGCGCCGGCTCTATCCCCGGCTGGTGGCCCAGCAGCGCTACCTCGCCACCCGCCGGGACGTCGGCGGGGGCGGGCTGGCCTGCATCGTCCACCCGTGGGAGTCCGGGCTGGACAACAGCCCCGCCTGGGACGCCCCGATGGCGGCAGTGCCCGCCGACGCGGCCGTCATGCGCGCGTACCGCCGGCACGACACCGCGCACGCCGACGCCGCGCACCGCCCCACGGACCTCGACTACGCGCGCTACGTCGCGATCGTGGCGGCCTACCGCGAGCGCCGCTACCGCGACGACGACCTCGCCGGCCGGCACCCGTTCCTGGTGGAGTGCCCGCTGGTTAACGCCGCCATGGGCGCCGCGGAGCACGCCCTCGCCCGGATCGCGCCGCTGGTCGGCGCCGACCCCGGCCCGCACCGGGAGCGCGCCGCGCGGATCACCGAGGCCCTGGTGCGCCGGCTGTACGACCCGACGACCGGCACCTTCCACCCCCGGGACCTGCGCGCCGACCGCCTCGTGCCGGCCCGCACGGTGCTCGGCCTGGCCCCGCTGGTCCTGCCCGACCTGCCCGCGCGGCAGGTGTCGGCGCTGGTCGCGGAGGCGTGCTCGCCGCGCTTCGGGCTGGCCGCCCGGATGGACCGGCCGCTGCCCAGCCACGACCGCACCGCGCCGGACTTCGAGCCGCTGCGCTACTGGCGCGGGCCGAGCTGGATGAACGTCAACTGGCTGGTGCGTCGGGGGCTGCTGCGCCACGGCCGCCCGGACCTGGCGGCCGGCCTGCGCGACTCGATGATCGAGCTGGTGGCCCGCTCCGGCTGCCACGAGTACTTCCACCCGGACACCGGGGCCGGGCTGGGCTCGCCGGCGTTCGGCTGGACGGCCGCGCTGCTGCTCGACGTCCTCGCCGACGACCCGGCCGGCTGAGCCGGCCCGCGCCGCTCAGCCGGCCGGGACCAGCTCGCGCAGCAGCCGCTGCACCCGCGCCCGGATCTCGTCGCGGATCGGCCGGACGTCCTCGACGCCCTTGCCGGCCGGGTCGTCGAGCTGCCAGTCCTCGTAGCGCCGGCCGGGGAAGACCGGGCAGGCGTCGCCGCAGCCCATCGTGACGATCACGTCGGAGGACTCGGCGGTGGCGTACTCGAGCAGGGTCGGCGTCTGTGCGCTGATGTCGATGCCGACCTCCCGCATCGCCTCGACGGCGGCCGGGTTGACGGTCCCGGCCGGCGCCGACCCGGCGGAGCGCACCTCGACGGCGTCGCCGGCGAGGTGCCGCAGCCAGCCGGCGGCCATCTGCGAACGGCCGGCGTTGTGTACGCAGACGAAGAGGACGGTGGGCTTCGTGGTCATGGAAGGTGCTTCCTCTCAGCGCGCGACGGGGACGGTGGGCCGGCCCGGGACGGGCGACGGGAAGAACCGGTGGCGTGCCCACAGCGAGACGTGGACGAGGGCGACCAGGACCGGCACCTCGATCAGCGGCCCGACCACGCCCGCCAGGGCCTGCCCGGACGTGACGCCGAAGGTGCCGATGGCGACGGCGATGGCGAGCTCGAAGTTGTTGCCGGCGGCGGTGAAGGCCAGCGTCGTGGTGCGCGCGTAGCTGAGGCCGACCGCCCGTCCGAGGGCGTACGACCCGGCCCACATCACCGCGAAGTAGACCAGCAGCGGCAGGGCGATGCGGGCCACGTCCAGCGGTCGGTCGGTGATCGCCTCGCCCTGGAGGGCGAACAGGACGACGATGGTGAAGAGCAGCCCGTACAGCGCCGTGGGGCCGATCCTCGGCAGGAACCGGCGCTCGTACCAGTCGCGGCCCCGGGCCCGCTCGCCGAGACGGCGGGTGAGGTAGCCGGCGAGCAGCGGGACGCCGAGGAAGATCAGCACGTTACGGGCGATGTCCCAGCCCGACACGGTCAGCTCGGCGCCCTCCAGGCCCAGCCAGCCCGGCAGGACCGCGAGGTAGAACCAGCCGAGCACGCCGAACGCGAGCACCTGGAACACCGAGTTGAGCGCGACCAGCACGGCGGCGGCGTCCCGGTCGCCGCAGGCCAGGTCGTTCCAGATGACCACCATGGCGATGCAGCGGGCCAGCCCGACGATGATCAGGCCGGTGCGGTACTCCGGCTGGTCGGCCAGGAAGAACCAGGCCAGCGCGAACATCAGCGCGGGCCCGACGATCCAGTTCAGGGCCAGCGAGGAGAGCAGCAGCCGCCGGTCACCGGTGACGGCGCCGAGCCGGTCGTAGCGGACCTTGGCCAGCACCGGGTACATCATGATCAGCAGCCCGAGGGCGATGGGCAGCGAGACGCCGCCGATCCGTACCGCGTCCAGCGCGGCGTCCAGGCCCGGGACCAGCCGGCCGAGGAGGAGGCCGGCAGCCATCGCGAGGCCGATCCAGAGCGGCAGGAACCGGTCGAGGCGGGACAGGCGTCCCACCACGGCCACGTCGGCCGGATCGTCGTGGGTGGTGGTGCTCACGGGGCTCCCGTTCGGGTCGTCGGTGCGGGTGCGGCGGTCGGGTGGTGCGGGCGGACGGCGGTCAGCTCGGCGCTCCGGCGGCGGCGACGGCGGGGGCGAGCCGGTCGACCCGCGCCTCGAGTTCGGCGTACGCCGCCTCGAACGCCTCGTCGGTGTCGACGCGGACGGGATCCGGCACCGACCAGTGCAGGCGGGGCCGGGCCGCACCGCCGAAGCCCTCGTGCGCGTTGTCGCAGACGGCGACGACCAGGTCCCCGGCGCGGACGACGTCGTCGACGTGGGCGGTGCCGACCGGGTCGAGGCGCAGTCCGTGGCGGCGGGCCACCGCCACGGCGCGCGGGTGCACCCGGGGGGCGGGGTCGGTGCCTGCCGACGCGGCCGGGGCGTGCGTGCGCCGCGCCCAGAGGGCGGCGGCGAGCTGGGAGCGGGCCGAGTTGTGGGTGCAGACGAAGACCACCCGGCCCGCCTCGGCCAGTGGCGGCGGGGCCAGCGTCGACAGGGCCGCCGGGCGCAGCCGCAGGTAGGTGCGGCGCCGGTCGCCCTCGGAACGCGTGCGGGTGACCAGGCCGGCGTCGGTGAGCACCTTGACGTGGTGGGCCACCAGGTTGGTTGGCAGGTCCAGGGCGTGGGCTATCTCGCCGGGGGAGGCGTCGCCGAGCAGCAGCGCGTCCACGATCGCCAGGCGCGCCGGGTCGCCGAGGGCGGCGTGGATCCGGGCGCGCGCAGCCAGGGAAGCTTCAGCGTTCATTGACTCAACCATGACTGAGCTATCTGGTCGGTGTCAAGCGGCGGTGGCGCGGCGCACCTTCCGTACGCGCGACGCCCGCCCCCGGCGGGGAGGCCGTTTGCCGGCACCGGGGGCGGGTAAGCGCGGGCCCGGTGACGACAGGAGCCTGCCGTGCGGTTTCCCCTATTCGTCGATGCGGTGTCCCGCCGCGCCGGACTGCCCACCGCCCAGGCCGCCACGATCGCCCGGGCCGTGTTGCAGACCATGGTGGAACGGATGGGCGGCGGTGCGGCCGGTCGCCTCCCCGACGAACTCGACGGCTATCTCGCGGGGACCGGCTCCGGCGACGGCCCGGGCGGCGCGCCCGGTCCGGCGGACTTCGTGCGTCGGGTGGGGGAGCGGGCCGGGACGGACGAGGCCACCGCCCGGGCGGGAACCGGTGCCGTCTTCGCCACCCTGCGGGAGGCGGTCACCGTCGACGAGTTCCGCGAGATGGTGGCCCGGCTGCCCCGGGACTTCGACGGCATGACCCAACCGATCCCCCGGCCGGACGACGCCTGACCGGCCACTCCGTCACCGCCCGCTCACCCGTCGCCGCGGCATGCCACGCGGATCCTCGCGGGGCGCGGGCATCGAGCCTATGCTGCTTCCGACGTGAAGGTATAGGCAGACCATGAGGCCCCTCCTGGAGCATGGCGAGCGGCCCGATCGCGGTCGGCCCGCCGATGCCTCGGAGGGCGCCGCACCTCGGTCGGTCCGGCGCGCCGGACCGACCCGTCACCCCGTTCCGGCGGCAGCGGCACCGGAGCGGTCCCCCTCGACGGAAGGCGCGCGGTGACCTGGTTCCTCTCCGCCGGCGGCTGGCACCCGGCGCCGGTCCAACTGTTCTGCCTGCCCTACGCGGGCGGAGGCGCGACCGTCTTCCGGCGCTGGCAGGACGGGCTCGGCCCCGACGTCGAGGTGCTGCCGGTGCAACTGCCCGGCCGCGAGAACCGGATCGGCGAGAACCCGGTGTTCGAGGTCGTCGACGTCGCGTACGCCATCGCCGAACGGATCCGTGGCCCGTACGCGATCTACGGTCACTCGATGGGCGGCCGGGTCGGCTTCGAGGTCGTCCGTGAACTGCGCCGCGCCGGACGTCCACTGCCGCTGCGGCTCTACGTCGGCGGCGCCCGCGCCCCGCACGTCCACGCGCCCAGCCACTTCGACGGGCTGTCCCGGGTGGACGACGGCGAGCTGCTGCGCCGCCTGGAGGCCGGCGGCGGGATGCCGGCCGGGCTGCTGGAGTATCCGGAGCTGGTCGAGTTGCTGCTACCCCTGCTGCGCGCCGACTTCGCCCAGGTGGACGACTACCGCTACACCCCCGAGGAGCCGCTGCCGATGCCGATCGTGGCGTTCAGCGGCCGCGGCGACAACACCGTCAGCCGGGAGCACAGCGACGGCTGGCGGGAGCACAGCGCCGCCGGCTTCACCCTGCACGAGATCGACGGCGGGCACTTCTTTCTCAACGAGCGGCTGCCCGATCTGCTCGCCGTGATCCGGGCGGACCTCACCGCCGCCCGCACCGACGCGGCCACCCGCCACCACGGGTGAGCCGCCCGCCCCGGCCGCCGTCGGGGCCGCCATCCCGCTGTCCCGCGACCGCCCGCGGCGACGGCGGGCGACGACAGGAGTGAGAGCATGAGTGACCGGACCGCCACGCTGCCGGTCGTCGTCGAGAACGACGGCCGCGAGCTGACCGAGCTGATCGCCGCCCGGCGCGCGGAGTTGCGGGCGAGCCTGGTGGAGCACGGCGGGCTGTTGTTCCGCGGGTTCGACGTCGGCGGCGTCGAGGGCTTCGACCGGGCGGTGCGGGCGCTGTCCGGTGAGCCGCTGGTCTACACCGAGCGTTCGTCGCCCCGGCACGCCATCGCCGGCCGGGTCTACACCTCGACCGACTACCCGCCGAACGAGGAGATCTTCCTGCACAACGAGAACTCGTACCAGGCCCGCTGGCCGCTGACGTTGTTCTTCTACTGCCTCACCCCGCCGCAGACGCGGGGCGCCACCCCGCTGGCCGACGTCCGCCGGGTGTACGCCGAGATCGATCCGGCGGTACGCGAGGAGTTTGTCCGCCGCCGTTGGATGCTGGTGCGCAACTTCCACGGTGACTTCGGCACCCCGTGGCAGCACGTCTTCGGCACCGACGACCGTGCCGAGGTCGAGGCGTACGCGGCGGCGAACCGGATCGAGCTGGAGTGGCGGGGCGCCGACGGGCTGCGTACCCGCGCCGTGCGTGACGTCGTGCACCACCGGCCCGGCTCGGACACCCCGCGCTGGTTCAACCACGCCACGTTCTTCCACGTGAGCACCCTCGCCGAGGACCTCCAGGAAGGGCTGCTGGCCATGTTCGGCACCGAGGGACTGCCGGCCAACACGTACTACGGCGACGGCGGCGAGATCCCCGCCGACGTCGTGGACCACCTGCGGGCCGCGTACCGGGCGGCCAGCGTCCGCTTCGACTACCGGCGCGACGACGTGCTGGTCGTGGACAACATGACCGCCGCGCACGGGCGGGAGCCGTTCACCGGCCCCCGCAAGATCGCCGTCGCCATGGCCGAGCCGCACACCCCCTGATCCGGGTCGCGTCCCGGTCAGGGCTACGCCTCGTAGCGGTCCGCGACGTCGGCCTCCGGCAGCTCCTCCGGGTCGGCGACCCAGGCGGAGAAGACCGGCACCCCGTGCCACGGGCCGGCCGCGCCGTCGCCGGCCCGCTCGTCGGTGGCGACCGCCACCACGGCGTACGGGTGGCCGAAGCGCAGCTCCGCGACCCGGGCCACCCCCTCCGGCGGCAGGCTGAGCGTCGCGCCGAAGGCGGTGACGGCCGCCGCCTCGAAGCCGTACCGGCCGTAGCGGGCCATGGCCGCCTGGGCCGCCTCGAACTCGAGCCCCGGCGAATCCAGCAACTCGCCGAACGCCCGCGCGACGGCGGGGAAGCCCAGCCCGGGCGCGGTCAGCTCGTGCCGGCTGCGGGCCGACCAGCAGGGCAGCACCGCCGTCGCCCGCTCCTCCCGGCCGTCCGGCGCGTACGTCCGGGTCGGCTCCTCGCGCAGCGTCCACAGCGGGCCCTCGCCCAGCGGCACGTCGAACAGGGAACGCCGCCGTGCGGGCAGCTCACGCTCGGGCGTGTCGGCGGCGGTCGTCGCCAGCTCGTGGGCCGCCGCGAGGACGTCCCCGGCGGGCACGTCGGGTGCCGCGACGACGGAGACCACCAGCAGCCCGGCAGCCCCGTCGGCGGTCCGCGCCGGCTGGGCGGGGGCGGCGTGCGCGGCGACGGTGCCGGCCCGCGCGGTGTCGGCGATCCAGCAGCGGTGGCCGTGCTCCGGGCTGCGCAGCGCCCGGCGCAGCCCGCCGGCCCAGGCGCTGCCGGGCCCGAGCGCGTCGGCCGGCGCCACCTCGAACGGGGCCGCCCACGAGACCCGGGTGGCCAGGGCGCTGGCCAGCACCAGCAGCACCTGCGGCGTGACCGTCAGCGGGAACGCCTCGATCAGGCCGAGCGTGTGCTCGCGGGCCCACGCGTCGAGCCCGGCCTGGTCCGGCAGCGGCCCGGTCCCGGTCGACGCGGGCAGGGCGGCCCGCCACCCGTCGAGCCCGGGCGTCTCGACGCCGGGCCGGTGCCAGAACGCGGTCGCCGAGGGCACCAGCGGGTGCGGCGCCGCCAGCAGGCCGTGAGCCGCCTCGGCGGCGGCCGCCACGTCGGTGCCGAGCACCTCCTCCAGCGCCGCACGGGTCGGGCCGGTGGCGGCCGGCGCGGCGAGCGCCAGCAGCAGCCACGCGCCGAGCGGTGAGGCGACGTGGTGCCCATCGCCGATCACGGCGTGCAGGCGGTCGGCGTAGCGGGCCAGGGGGGTACGGATGTCGGTCGTCACCGCTTCACTGTGTCCGCTCGGGGGGCCGCTCACCACCTGTCTACTCAGCGGGGACGGGAACCGGTGATCCGCCGGCCCGCCGGTTTTGTCACTGGACTGTCACGAAACCGCAGGGTCCCCTCCAACATCGACGCCGAAAGTAATCGCCGGTCGTCGCCGACGTCCGCGGCAACCGAGCCCCGGCGGACCGTACGCCCGCCGGAACGACGTCGGCACGGTCAGCGACAACTTTCCGAGTTCCCGGGCGCCCAGAAGGGGTGCGGGACAACCCGAGATGCGGGCCGACCGGCGCGCGCGGAGCCGGGAACGCGGCCTGCGGGCCCGGCAGCCCACGGAGGTCCACAGACCATGACCGTGTCCGCGACAGGTCCGGCAACCGACGACAACACCCCGCCGGGCGACGCGCCACCCCGACCGGGCCGCCCCGCGCAGGGCATCGACCGGACGGTGCTGGGCGTCGCCGCCGCGGTGACCGTCCTCTTCGTCGCGTGGGGCATCCTGGCCACCGACAACCTCGCCTCGGTCACCGGCACCGCGCTCGACTGGGTGGTCCGGTCGTTCGGCTGGGTCTTCGTGCTGGCCAGCACGGGCTTCGTGGTGCTGTCGGCCTGGTTGGCGCTCAGCCGGTACGGCCGGATCAAGCTCGGCCGCGACGACGACGAACCCGAGTTCTCCACCGTCTCCTGGGTGGCGATGATGTTCAGCGCCGGCATGGGCATCGGCCTGATGTTCTGGGGCGCCGCCGAGCCGCTGTCGCACCTGGCGACCCCGCCGCGCGGCCTCAACGAACCGAACTCACCGCAGGCCGCGCGGGAGGCCATGGAGTACTCCTTCTTCCACTGGGCGCTGCACCCGTGGGCGATCTACGCCGTGGTGGGCCTCGCGCTGGCCTACTTCACCTTCCGCAAGGGGCGGCGCGGCCTGATCAGCAGCGCCTTCTTCCCGCTCATCGGGGAGCGCGCCGACCGTGGACCCGGCCGGGCCATCGACATCTTCGCGATCTTCGCGACGCTGTTCGGGTCGGCCGTCTCCCTCGGTCTGGGCGCCCTGCAGATCAACAGCGGCCTGACGAACCTCTGGGACGTGCCGAAGTCCACCCCACTGGCGATCGGCATCATCGCGGTGCTCACCGTGGCGTTCGTGGTCTCCGCCGTCACGGGCGTCAAGCGGGGCATCCAGTTCCTGTCGAACACCAACATGGTGCTCGCGGTGGCGCTGATGTTCTTCCTGCTCGTGGTGGGCCCGACGGTCTTCGTCCTCAACACGCTCACCGCGTCGACCGGCGGGTACCTCTACGACCTCATCCCGATGAGCTTCCGCACCGGCGCCTTCGGCGGCGAGCAGTGGATGGCGGGCTGGACCATCTTCTACTGGGCGTGGTGGATCTCCTGGACCCCGTTCGTCGGCGCCTTCATCGCCCGCATCTCCAAGGGCCGCACCATCCGCCAGTTCGTCCTCGGTGTGGTGGCCATCCCGAGCCTCGTCAGCTTCGTCTGGTTCTCGGTGTTCGGCGGTACCGCCATCAACCTGCAACTCAACGGCACGGACCTGTCGGCCGCGGTGAAGGAGAGCCCGGAGGCGGCGCTCTTCGCGGTCCTGCGGGAGTTCCCGTTCTTCACCGTCACCGCGATCCTGGTCATGGTGCTGGTGGCGCTCTTCTTCGTCAGCGGCGCCGACGCCGCCTCGGTGGTGATGGGCACGCTCTCCTCGCGCGGCAACCTGGAGCCGAAGGCCTGGCTGGTCTCGATGTGGGGCGTCCTGACCGGCCTGGTGGCCGCGGTGCTGCTGCTCGCCGGCGGGCTGTCCGCCCTGCAGTCGCTGACCATCCTCGCCGCGCTGCCGTTCCTGTTCGTGATGGTCGGCATGGTCGTCGGGCTGCTCCGCGAGCTGCGTCGCGAGCCCGACAGCGCCACGATGGCCCCGCAACTGCGGGCCCTCGTGACCGCCGGCGCGCCACCGGCCGCCACGAAGCCCGAATCCTCCTGAGCCGGCGCGTGCGGCCCGGGCCGTCCCCGAACCTGGGGCGGCCCGGGCCGCACGTGGGCTCCGGGCCGGCGGACGTACCATCGTGGCGTCCGTACGGGCGGCGCCTCCCGGCGGCGCGGGCCGACCGAGGAGGCGTGTCGTGACACAGGCTCAGCCGGCTGCCGCGTCGGCGCCGCGCCTGATCGTGCTCAACGGGCCACCCGGGTGCGGCAAGTCGACGCTGGCCCGCAGGTACGTCGAGGACCACCCTCTCGCGCTCGACCTCGACATCGACCGGATCCGTGACCTCATCGGGCAGTGGCGTGACCATGCCGGTCCCGCCGGTCTGCTCGCGCGCGCCGTCGCGCTGGCGGCGGCCCGGGCGCACCTGGCCGGCCACCACGACGTGATCGTCCCGCAGTTCCTCGGCCGTCCCGAGTTCATCGAACAGGCCGAGCGGGTGGCGCACGACACCGGCGCCCGGTTCCACGAGATCGTCCTGCTCGACGGCAAGGAGAACGCGCTGCGGCGATTCGCCGAACGCAGCCGTACCTCCACGGATCCGGCGCATCTCGACGCCCAGCGCATGCTCGACCGGCACGGCGGGACCACCGAGCTGGCGGCGATGTACGACCGCCTGCTCGCGGTCGTCGCCGCCCGGCCCGGGACCAGGGTGGTGCGCAGCGAGCACGGCAGGGTGGACGAGGCCTACCGGGCCCTCCTCGCCTGCCTCAGCTAGGGCGCGGATCCGGCCGCGTTCCAGGCCATCCAGGCAGAACGAGCAGGAGCCGGGCAGCATCGCTTCGGTGGCGCTGGTCGGCATGGGCGCGGCGTCCGGGTCCCGCCGGTCACGAGGCTGACGCGTCCCGGCGGCGGGGGGAGCGCCCCCGGTCTCGGCGCGTCCGCCGCGGCGGGCCTGCCTCCTGCCCCGGCGGTTCCGGGCGTTCGACGCGGGTGGGGTCGCCGCGGACGAGTTCGTCGTGGATACGCCAGCGGGCGGTGACGACGGCGCGCTCAGTGGCCTCGTCGTCGTGTGCGATCCGCTGCCGCAGCAACTGGATGGCGAGGCGGCGGTTGAGGCAGAACTGCCGTTCGGTGTCGACCACGACGACGATGCCCGACGGGCGGTGGGTCGCCCGTACCGCCGTGCTGGCCTTGTTCCGGTGCTGGCCGCCGGGGCCGCCGGTACGGCAGGCCACGATGTCGACATCCGCCTCCGCGAACGCCGTCGTCGGGCTGTCGAGCTGGCACGGTCGGGCGACGACGTACCAGTTCTTCCGGCCGGTGCTCGCCCGGTAGGGGCTGGAGGCCTGCCAGCACAGGGTGCCGGTCCACGCGGCGGCGAACGCCTCGGCGCCGCCGCCGGTGATCCGGATCAGGGCCGACCGGTAGGTGTCGGGCCGGTCGCCGGGCACGGTCCGGACCCGATGGGTCGTCAGGCCCTGTCGGGCGGCCTCGGCTTCCAGGCGGTGCAGCAGCCGGGCCAGCGCCCAGGCGCACTCCTGCGGGCCGCGCCCGGCGGACATGAGCAGGTGCAGGCTCATGCCCGACCCCGCTTGCGGCGGTCGTCGCGACGGTCGGATCGGGTGGTGGAGCCGGCGTCGGGCGTCTTGTAGGTGACCAGGGGGACCGTGGTGGCCACGGGCGTGGCCAGGTCGTGGTCGACGAGATCCGCGATCACGCGTTCGATGCGCTTGTAGGCCGTGGGCGCCTCCTCGAAGAGCAGTTGGCGGTCGCCGCACACCACCAGCGACCCCACCGGGGTGCGCCGCAGTTCCTCGACGGTGTGCTTGGCCCGGCTGCGCCGCAGGGCGTCGGCGCGGGACATCTTGCGGCCCGCGCCGTGCGCCACCGAGTGGTTGGCGTCCGGACCGGCGTGGGCGGCCACGAGGTAGGAGGCGGTGCCCCGGGTGCCGGCGACGAGCACGTCGCGGCCGTCGCCCGGCGCCGCGCCCTTGCGGTGCAGGTAGACCCCGTCGTGGACCGCCACCAGGTTGTGGCACTGGTCGACGACGGGCTCGGTGGGCTCGGCCCCCAGGGCGTGGGCGACCCGGGCGGCCAGCAGCCGCCGGTTGAGCGAGCCCCACCGTACGGCGTCGTCGTGCGCCGCCAGGTAGGCGGCGGGATCAGGGGCGGCGCCCGCGCCGTGGACCTCGGTGTGCGCCCGCAGGATGCGCTCACCCAGACCCCGGGAGCCGGTGTGGACGACGAGCACGAGATCGCCAGCGTCGAGCCCGAGACGACTCGCGTGCCCCGGCTCGAAGACCGTGTCGACGCGCGCCAGCTCGACGAAGTGGTTGCCCCGACCGACCGTCCCGAGTCCGTCGACGTGACCGGCGGGGATGTCGCCCGCCACGACGGCCCAGGCGGGGTCGCCGGCGTCCCGCTCGGGGTCGAGCGGGCGGTCGAGGTCGGGGAACCGGGCGGCGAGCCGCTCCGGCACGGCACGCTTGAGCCTGATGGGGAACACGGCGATGCCGCAGCCGATGTCGGAGCCCACCAGGAACGGGTACAGCACGGTCGACGCCATGGCGGCGCCGATGGGGGCACCCTTGCCCGGGTGCAGGTCCGGCATGGCGGCGACATGGATCATGCCGGGGAGGGCGGCCACCTGCCGGCACTGCGTCAGGGCCTCGGACTCGATCCAGCTCGTGGGAGAGGCGAAGACGGTGACGGTGGCCGGGGTGGACTGCGGCAGGGACTGGTGCTGAGACAAGGACGCTCGCTTCTCGCGGAAACGGGAATGGACGGACGGCACCACGACACCGGTCGGTGCCGCGCGCCTCGGCGATGGGGATGCTGCCCGTCAGAACGTCATGGACGACACCATTCCGGAGCCGGCCGCCTGCGGCAACCGACTTTCCCCCGCGCCGGCGACCTGTGCGACGCCCCGCCAGGGTCCCGGGTCGTCGCGGCGGCGCGCGGTGGGTCAGGGGGCGGGTAGGGCGCCGAGGCGGTGCAGCAGCTGCCGGCCCAGCGGCAGGCGCTTGTCGGCGTCGCCGTCCGCGCGGACGTCCACGTTCAGCGCGAAGCAGTACAGCCGGTCGCCGCGCTCGACCCAGCCGACCCACCATCCCGTGCCCGGGTCGGTGGCGTCCGTCCAGCCGGTCTTGCCGTACAGGGCGTACCCGGCGGTGCGCTCCAGGCGCAGGATGTCCCGGACGGTGGCCTGATGCCCCCGGTCGGCCGGCAGCTCGCCCCGGGCCAGCCGGGCCAGCCACCGCGCCTGCTCGTCGGCCGAGATCTCCAGCGGCCCGTTCAACCAGAACCGGTCCACGGCCGGCCCGACCTCGCCGTTGCCGTAGCCGAGCCGGTGCAGCCACTCCCGCTCCCGGTCCGGCCCGATGCGGCGGGCCAGCTCCTGGAACACCGGCACGTTGGAGACCCGGACCGCGTCGCGCAGCCCCATGTCCCGCTCCCAGGCGGCGACGCGCTGCGGGCCGCCGCCGTACGGCACCTTCTCCCGCTCGTCGCGCACCACGCCGGTCTCGAGCGCGATCAGGCTGTGCGCGATCTTGAACGTCGAGGCGGGGACGAAGCGCCGCTCGGCCCGCTCCCGGTCGACCATGACGACGCGTCCGGCGGTCACGTCGTACATCACGAAGGTGCCCCGGAGGCCGGCCTGCCGGAACAGGCCTGCCAGGTCGTCGCGGACCTCGACGGCCGGCGCGGTCGGCGTGGGCGACGGGCCCGTGGCGGCGGTGGCGGACGCGGCGTCGGCCGGCGGCGGCTGCGAACGCCCGCTGCCGGTGCAACCGGTCGCGCCGGCCAGCAGGACCAGGGCGGCGGCCGCGGCGCCCGCGACCCGCCGCCGGGGGCGGGCGCCCGGGCCGACCGCCGCCGGCGGCGCGGCCAGGCTCCGCGTGCGTGTCTCGAAGACCATCCGCCACCGCCTCCGTCCGTGCCGGCACCGACACCCCAGTGAAGCACGCGCCAGGGGGGACGGCGGTCGCCCGACCGCCCCGCGCCGCCGGTCGGCTCAGGGCCTCGCCGGGGCGTCCGGTTCCGACACCCGCAGGTGCCGGTCCAGGTTCGCCACCAGCTCGTCCGCGCCGGCGGGAACGACGTCGTCGGCCCAGCTCCGCAGTGCCCGCAGGAACCCGGCCAGGTTCGTCCGGACGCCGTCGACGAGCCCCGTCAGCTCGTCGACGGGGACGTCCACCCAGGAACTGCCCTCCTCGTCCGCCCACACCCGGACCGTGCCGTCGGGGCGCCGCTCCACCCAGGGGTCGGGGTCGTGGCCCAGGTTCGGTGAGCGGCCCGCCGGGATCTCGTACCACTCGCGCCAGTCGTTGAGGTCACTGCAGCAGCCCGGGTCGACCCGTGCCCCCGTCGTCGGGTCGGTGAGGCGCAGGCCGCCGGGCACCAGCAGGGAACCGGGCTCCGGGCCGGCCGCCACCAGCGGCAGCACGGCGGTCAGCGGATCGTCGCCCCCGGGCCACACCGTGCGGTCGTCGAGATGGTTGTACGCCGCGATCCGCGCCACGGCGGCGCCCACCTCGGCGGAGGTCAGGGCCTCGGAGAGCGCCAGCCACGGCCCGACGTCGGCCACCGGCCAGAGCGGGAAGTCGTCGAGGCGACCCACCTCGAGCACCGGCTGGAGCCGTGGCGCGTGGCGGGCGGAGGCGGACCGGTGCCCGGCGGGGGTAGGGGGTCCGGTCACGGCGCGGACGCGCCGATCACGGCGGCCACGTCGGGCGGCAGCGGGTACGGGCGCTCCGGGGGCAGCAGCGCCCCGGCGGCGGCGTCGTCGCCGGCGTCGAGCGCCGCGCGCACCGCGTGGGCGGTCGGGGTCACGTCGCTGAGACCGACCAGCCACTCCTCGACGTACCGGCGCACCGCTTCGCCGGAGAGACCCACCTGTAGGGAACGGTGCGGCAGCGGGGCCAGGCGCAGCGACCGTTCCGGGTCCCACTGCACCCGCACCGGGCTGGCCCGCAGCCGTCGCGACCAGTCCTCCCGGTCCGGGTGGCGGGCGCGGTCGAAGCCGCTCAGGCAGGAGTTGGTCAGCGCCCACTCGAAGCCGGCGCGGGTGATCTCGACGGCCAGCACCCGCTCCTGCCCGGGCTTCGCGCCCCAGCCGCAGCGGTACATCATCCACCGGAACGACGGCTTGATCCACGTCATCCGTTCCCGTTTGAACGGCGGGACGAAGCGGCCGGCGGCCAGCGCCGGGTGGGCGATCTCCGGCGGGTACGCCTGGTACACGGTCACGGTGTCGGCGGTGAAGCGGGCGCGAACCTGGTGGGCGGGGACCGGCATGGCGCTGATCCTGACCGATCGTCCGGGCCCGGTCCACCGGATTGTCCCGCCCGGGCCGGCGCCTCCGACGGGGGATAGGCTGCCGGTCGTGGCAGGTCTTCTCAGGAGTGTGGCGGCCCGTATCGGCGGGGTGATCCCGTCGCCGCGCCGGCCCCGGCCGGGCCCGGCGCAGGTCGCCCGCCCCCGCCAGGTCGCCGCGTTGCAGCGCCGGCAACTGGCGTACGCCCCGGAGCTCGACGGGCACGCCGATCCGGGCGAGATCGTCTGGACCTGGGTGCCGTACGAGGACGACCCGCGCCAGGGCAAGGACCGCCCCGTGCTGGTGGTGGGCCGGCACAGCCGGACGTTGTTCGGGCTGATGCTGTCCAGCCAGGCCGAGCGCGACGGGCAGCGGCACTGGCTCGCGCTCGGCCCGGGCGAGTGGGACCGGGACAACCGGCCGAGCTGGGTGCGGCTGGACCGGGTGCTGACCATGCGGGAGGACGGCATCCGCCGGGAGGGCGCGGTGTTGGACCGGGCCCGTTTCGACCGGGTGGGGCGGGCCCTGCGCGCCGGCTACGGCTGGCGCTGACCGTCAGGCCGGCTCGCGGCTCGGCCCGATCCCGGCGCCGTGGGCGTCCGGCGGCGGGTACGGCTGCTCGGCCAGCAGCCGGGCCAGGTGTGCGCTGTTGAGCGCCAGCGCCTTCGTGGTGCGTCCCGTGGTGTCGGGCTTGGGCCGGGCGTCGATGTAGTCCACCTTGTGCAGCGCCTCGCCGACCCAGTAGGTGGCGCCCGCCGCGGGGCAGGTGAAACCGACCTCGTTGAGGGCCTGCTGGACCTCGCCGATGGTGTGGTGCGCGCCGTCCTCGTTGCCGACGACCGCGACTGCGCCCACCTTGCCGTAGGTGAGCAGCCGGCCCTCGGCGTCGGTCTCGGAGAGCTCGGCGTCGAGCCGTTCGAGGACCATCTTGCACACGGCGGACGGCTGACCGAGCCAGATCGGCGTGGCGATGACGAGGATCTGCGCGGCCATCAGCCGGGACCGGATGACCGGCCAGCCGTCGCCGTCGCCCTCGTCGGTGGAGACGCCGAAGCGCACGTCGTGGTCGACGACCCGGATCAGGTCGCCGGCCACACTCTGCTCGGCGAGGGCGTCGAGCACCTCGCGCCCGAGCACCTCGGCGCTCGACGGGGCGGGGGAGCGCTTGAGGGTGCAGTTCAGGACCAGGGCCCGGATGCTCGCCACGGTGGTTCCTCCCTCGGCCGGCGCGGCGCTGACCATGCCGGCATACCCGGCAACCGGCGCGAGACACGTCCAAACGCGTCGTGTCCCGACCGGCGGTCCGGTGGCGCGGCTTGCGCGCTCAGCACTCCGCCAGGTGGGCGGTGTCGACGAGTTGCCGGGGCGGGCGGGCCACTCCGAGGCTCTTGGCCCGGTACATCGCGGCGTCGGCGCGGTCGAGCGCCTCGGTGAGCTGCCCCGGCCCGGTGACGGGGGCGAGCCCGACGGAGGCGGTCACCCGGACGCTCAGCCCACCCAGCGGGATCGGCGCGGCAAGGCTGTCGCAGAGCCGCCGGGTGGCGTGCTCGATCCACCGCCGGTCGATCGTCGGGCTGGCCAGCAGCCCGGCGAACTCGTCGCCGCCGAGCCGGGCGACCAGGTTGTCCCCGGCGAACGCGGCGAGCCGTTGGGCGACGCTGACCAGCACCTGGTCGCCGGCGGCGTGACCGTAGCGGTCGTTGATCTGCTTGAAGTCGTCGAGATCGAGCACCACGGCGATCAGCGGCTGCCCGGCCGCGTCGGTGAGCAGCGTGGCGGCCAGGCGGTAGAACGCGCGGCGGTTGGGCAGGCCGGTCAGGGGATCGTGGCTGGCGGCGTGCCGCTCGGCGGCGAGCTCGGCCTGGAGGTGCCTGATCTCGACCTCGGCCTGGACCGCGCGGCGGTGCAGCTGCCAGGAGGTGACGAGAGCCCCGGCGGCACAGATGCCGGACGCGATGGTCAACGGATCCGGCACGAGACCTCCCATCAGCACGATGCCGCCGGCCCCCGCGCGCGGCGGTCCGCGCCCGCGCATCGGGCCCCGTCCTTCCTGGTCGCAGCCCAGGTCAGGTAACTCAGAGTGAACAGATGGGCACTGTTCACGTGCGTTATCATGCTCGCTGTCCGATGCAGATGCAATAGCAGATGCACGTGCAGGAAGCCCCTTCGTCGATATCGTGCCCCCTCTGTCAGGCACCGCTGCCCGGCGTCACGGGGGGCTCGCGAGAGAAAGACGTCCATGCAGCAGCCTCCGAACGGCGTTCCCACCGACCAGCTGCCCCCGCTCGCCTGGCAGAAGAGCCGCCGGAGCAATCCCAGCGGCAACTGCGTCGAGCTGGCCGAACTGCCCGGCGGCGCCGGCATCGCACTGCGCAACTCCCGGCACCCGGAGGGGCCGGCGTTGATCTACACGGTGGACGAGATCGCCGCCTTCGTGCTCGGCGCCCGCGACGGGGACTTCGACAATCTGATCGCCTGACGCTCGCCTGCCGGCGGCGAGCGCGTCGCCGAGCGCGTCCCGATGACCGGGACGAATTGTCCGCACCGAGGAAGTTCACCTCACTCACGGTTCATGGCATGCTTACACGTCGGCCGCGGGAGGGCACCTGGTCGGCACGAACCGGCATGTGGAGGTCGGCTGTGACGATGGGTCCCGCCGAGGGCGGTCCGGGGACCGGCCCGACCGTGCTGCGCATGTTGCTCGGCGCCCAGTTGCGCCGGCTGCGCGAGTCCAGCGGCGTGACCCGGGAGGGCGCCGGCTGGGAGATCCGCGCCTCCGAGTCGAAGATCAGCCGGATGGAGCTGGGCCGGGTCGGCTTCAAGGAGCGCGACGTCGCGGACCTGCTCACCCTCTACGGCGTCACCGCGCCCGAGGAGCGGGAGGCGCTGCTCAAGCTCGCCCGCGACGCCAACAGCCCGGGCTGGTGGCACCGCTACGGCGACGTGCTGCCGAACTGGTTCCAGTCGTACCTCGGGCTGGAGGCGGCCGCCGCGCTCATCCGCAGCTACGAGGTTCAGTTCGTTCCCGGCCTGCTCCAGACCCGGGAGTACGCCCGGGCGGTGGTGCTGCTCGGGCACGGCCGGGCCGCCCCGGCGGAGATCGAGCGTCGGGTCGCGTTGCGCATGCAGCGCCAGCGGTTGCTGCACCGCGAGAACCCGCCGCAGCTCTGGGCGGTGGTGGACGAGGCCGCGCTGCGCCGGCCGATGGGCGGCCCACGGGTGATGCGTGAGCAGGTGGCGGCGTTGATCGAGGCCACCAAGTCGCCGAACATCCGGCTCCAGGTCATCCCGTTCGCCGCCGGTGGGCACGCCGCCGCGGGCGGGGCCTTCACCATCCTGCGCTTCGGTGACCGGGAGCTGCCCGACATCGTCTACATCGAACAGCTCACCAGCGCGCTCTACCTCGACAAGCGCGACGACCTCGACTACTACGCGGTGGCGATGGAACGCCTCTGCGTGGAGGCCGAGCCGCCGGAGCGTACGCCGGAGATCCTCGGCGCGATCCTGGACGACCTCTACCCGGGGTGACCACCGCGGGGCCTCGCCCGGGTGGCGGTGCGGCTAGCATGGTCGCCGACCGGCGACAGTGGACGGACGCCCCCGGTCGCGGGTGGCGCAGAGTCGTGGAGGCTGCCTTGACCACCGATGCCCCGGGTACGACGACCGGCCCCGCCCACCCGAGCGACCGCATCGACACCTCGGTGGCCCACCCCGCCCGCCGGTACAACTACTGGCTCGGTGGCAAGGACAACTTCCAGGCCGACCGGGACTCCGGCGACATCGTGGCGGCGTCCTTCCCGACCATCCGCACCGCCGCCTTGGAGAACCGCCGTTTTCTCCAGCGGGCCGTGCGTCACCTCGCCCGGGAGGCGGGCATCCGCCAGTTCCTCGACATCGGCACCGGCATCCCGACCGCCGACAACACCCACGAGGTCGCGCAGGCGATCGCCCCCGAGTCGCGGGTGGTCTACGTCGACAACGACCCGATCGTGCTCGCACACGCCCGGGCGCTGCTGACCAGCTCGCCCGAGGGCGCCACCGCCTACATCGACGCCGACCTGCGCGACCCGGAACGGATCCTGCGCCACCCCGACCTGCTGCGCACCATCGACCTGTCCCGGCCGGTCGGCCTGATGCTGGTCGCGATCCTGCACTTCGTCGGCGACGAGGACGACCCGTACGCCGTGGTCACGCGGCTGCTCGACGCGCTGCCGCCGGGCAGCTACCTGGCGGCCTCGCACGCCACCCACGACTACCTGCCCCCGCACGTGGCGCAGGAGGCGAAGGCGGCGGCCCGGGGCGGCAGCCCGCACGGCCTGATCAACCTGCGCACCCGGGCCGAGTTCACCCGGTTCTTCGACGGGCTGGAGCTGATGGAGCCCGGCGTCACCTCGGTCGCCGAGTGGCGTGCCGAGGACGCGCCGCAGCCCCGCCCGGCGGCGGCCGAGGTCAGCATGTACGGCGGGGTGGCCCGCAAGGGCTGACCGTCCACTCCGACCACCCCGTCCGGCCGACCGGGCGGGGTGGATTCGTTGCGCCCACCGGACGGCGTTGACGGAGGTGGCCCCTTGACCTAGTCTCTGTATCGATCCAGTCTGAATCGATACAGAGGGGGTGCGGTGAAGCCGACCCTGCAGGCCGTCGCGGACGCCGTCGGCGTGTCCCGCAGCACCGTCTCCAACGCCTACAGCCGACCCGACCAGCTCTCCGCCGCCCTGCGCCAGCGGATCCTGGACGCCGCACGGCAGCTCGGCTACCCCGGCCCCAACCCCACCGCCCGGTCGCTGCGGCGCGGGTACGTGGGCGCCATCGGAGTGCTCTTCGAGTCGCGGCTGTCGTACGCCTTCACCGACCCCTTCGCGGTCCGCTTCCTGGCCGGCGTCGCCGAGGCGGCCGAGCGGCACGGCACCAGCCTGCTGCTCGTGCCGCTGCCGGCCGACGAGCCGGCAGCGCGGCGGGCGGTGGAGAACGCCGCCGTCGACGGCTTCTGCGTCTACTGCGTCGGCGACGAGGGCTGGGTCGTCGACGTGCTCCGAGAGCGCGGCCTGCCCGTCGTCACGACCGCCCCCCGCGACGACGCCGGCCCCGACGACCGCTACGTCGGCATCGACGAGCGGGCCGCCGCCCGGGCCGTCGCCGCCCACGTGGCGGGGCTCGGGCACCGGCGGGTCGCCCTGCTCGGCGACGCCGTGCGCCCCGGCGCGGCCCCGGGCGAACTGCGCCTCGCCGACGTGGCCGACGTCGCCCACCCGACGACCCGGGCGCGGCTGGCCGGGTTCGCCGACGCCTTCGCCGAGGTCGGGGTCGCCTGGTCCGAGCTGACCGTGCTCGCCGCCACCGACAACAGCCGGTCGGCGGGCGCCACGGCCGTCGCCGCCGCCCTCGCCGCCCCCGAACCGCCCACGGCGGTACTGGCCTGCGCGGACGTGCTCGCCCTCGGCGTCCTCGACGCGCTCGTCGAGGCCGGCCGGCCGCCCGTGTCGGTCACCGGCTTCGACGACATCGCCGAGGCCGCCACCGCCGGCCTGACCACCGTGCGGCAACCAGCCGAGGAGAAGGGGCGCATCGCCGCCCGGCTCCTGCTCGACCCGCCCGCCGACCCGGCGGCCGGCCACGTCCTGCTACCCACCGCACTCGTCGTCCGGTCCTCCACCGGACCCGTCCCAGGGAGCTGACCATGGAACAGCCCACCGGCTTCGTCCTCGCCGTCGACGCGGTGACCCGACACGTCAACTCCGCCCGGCCGGACGCCCCCGTCCGCCCGGAGCGGCCCCGCGTCGCGCGACTCGCCCCCACCCGGCTGGCCGCCGCCGGCGTCCTGCGCCGGCTCGCCGACCGCATCCAGCCGCCGCCGGTCGCCGCCGCGCCGCGCTGCTCCTGACGTCGGTACGGGCCGGTCGTCGCCGCCCGAACCGCGACGACCGGCCCGCGACCGGGCACCACGCTGGTGGCCGACCCCGGCGGCAGGGCAGACTGAACGGCTATGTCGCCGTTCTCGCCCACCCTGCGGTTGCACGACCGTTACGTCCTGCGCGAGCGCATCGGCCTCGGCGGGATGTCCGAGGTGTGGCGCGCCGACGACGAGGTGCTGCACCGGCCCGTCGCCGTCAAGGCCCTCACCCGGGAGTTCGCCACCGACCCGCAACTGCGGGCCACCATCCAGCGCGAGGCCCGCGCCGCCGCGCGGCTGACCCACCCGCACGTCACCCAGGTGTACGACTACGGCGAGGCGGCCCTGGACGGCGGCATCGTCGTGCCGTACCTGGTGATGGAGCTGGTGGAGGGGCGCAGCCTCGCCGACCGGCTCGCCGCCGGGCCGCTGCCCTGGCCGGAGGCGGTCCGGATGGCCGGCCAGATCGCAGCGGCGCTCGCCGCCGCCCACCGCATCGGCGTGGTGCACCGCGACGTCAAGCCCGGCAACGTCATGCTCACCGAGACCGGCGCCAAGGTGCTCGACTTCGGCATCGCCGCGCTCGCGGGGCCGCACCACCCGCGGGCGGGGCAGACCGGCGAGCTGCTGATGGGCACACCCGCGTACTTCGCCCCGGAGCGGATGCGGCCCGGGCCGCCGAACCCGGCCAGCGACGTCTACGCCCTCGGTGCGCTGCTCTACCGCACCCTCACCGGCCGGGCCCCGCTGCCCGTGCAGACCTGGGAGGACGCGCTGGAGGTGCACGCCGGGCACCCACCGGTGCCGCCCCCGCGGGTCCCCGGGCTGCCGCCCGACATCGCCGAGTTGACCCTGGCCTGCCTCGCCACCGATCCGGCGCGGCGGCCGAGCGCGGCCCAGCTCGCCGCCCGCTTCGGCCCACAGGCGCCGGCCCACCCGACCACGGCCGTCCTGCCGACCGTGTCCGCCGGCGCATCGTCTGCGACTTCCCCTTCGTCGGCAAGCGCCGAGCACCCGCCGACCCTGATCGACCGCTCACCGCCGTCCCCGAATCCCACCGGCACCGGCCGCGCGGGGGTGCCGTACCCCGCCCCGCCGGGCGGGCGCCATCCCGTGGTCGCCCGCCCCGGCCGTCCCGCCCCGGCCGGCGGCGCGGGGGCGACGCGCAACAGGCCCGGCACCGCGCTGGTCGCCGTCGGCGTCGCGCTGCTCGTCGGGCTCGTCGGGGCGCTCGTCCTCGGCGACGGCGGAAGCCCGCCCCCGGCGGCGGCCCCCGCCACCGGCGCACCGGCCGCCAAACCGACCTCGTCCAGGCCGACGCCGACGCCGACCAGGACCTCCGCCCCGCCGCCGGTGACCGCGCGGCCCGAGCCGGTCGGCCTGCCGCAGTTCGTCGCCGAGTTCGCCGCGGTGCTCGCCTGGGCGCAGGCCCGCGGCGAGATCGACCGCAAGACTGTCGAGGGGCTACGGGACAAGCTCGCGGACCTGAGCCGGGGCAAGCAGAAGGACCGGGCCAAGCGGGTCGAGCAGCTGCGGGAGCGCCTCGCCGAGGCGGCCGAGGAGGGACAGATCCCGCCCGACACGGCGGCCCGACTCGACGCCCTGCTCGACCGGGTCGCCACGCCGTCGCAGGACGACGGCGAGGACGACGACTGAACCGGCTCAGCCGACCTCGACCACGGACCCCTGTTCCACCCGTCCACCTCGCACCACCTGCGCGTACGCGCCCACGCACGGCTGCGGACCGAGCTGCGGCAGCGGCGCGACCCGGTTGAGGCGGGCCGGGACGCGCAACGCCTCGATCTGCCGGGGGAGCGACCCGTGCGCCAGGGTCGGCACCGCGCACCGCGGGGTGGGGGCGATCACCCGCAGCACCAGCTCGGGGCCGATCCGCAGCTCGCGGCCGACCCAGTCGTTCTCGGCGAAGCCGTCCACGTCGACGTCGAGCACGAGGTTGGGCCGGTAGCGGACCGCCTCGACGGCGCCGCCTGGAAGCTCGGCGGCCACCCGGGCCAGGGTGGCCGCCGTGACCAGGTGCACCGGGGCGAAGTCGAAGAAGGTGCCCGGTGCCGCCGCCCCGAGCGGGTTGGCGTCGACCGGCACCTCGGCGGCGAGACCGGCCGCCAGCACCGCGTCCGGGTCGGCCCGGTCCAGGACCGCCCCGGCGGGCGGCCGGTCGATCAGCGTCACCGGGACGTCGAGCACCCGGGACAGCACGTCGTCGACGTCGGCGTCCACGCTGGACAGCGACCGCCCGTCGGGCAGCGTGATCCGTACCGGGTCGGGTGCGGCGCCGGCCGCGCGGAGCGTGAGCAGGTCGCGCCAGAGCCGGGGATGCTTCGCGCTGGCCACCCGTCCGGTGTCCCGGTGCCGCAGGGCCAGCCGCCGGTCGCCCGCCACGCCCGCCGGGCCGACGTCGGCGGCGGGCAGCCGCTCACCCAGCATCGACTTCACCGGGTACCGCCACAGCTGCGCCAGCCGGCCGGTCATCGTGCCGCCGTCCCGGTGCGGGGCGCCGCAACCCGGATCGGGGCCGCGTCGGCGATCGTGGTGCGCGTCGTCACGGGGCCACCCTAGTGCGAACCCCCGATCCGGACCGCCCCGACGAGCGCACCTCACCTCGCCGACGGCGCGGCCGGCGCCGGGCCGTCCGACGAGGCCCACCGCGTGCCGCCGGGTCGTGCGGCGGGGTCGTCGTGTGTCGGTGGGTCGTGCGGCGGGGCTGTCGTGTGTCGGTGGGTCGTGCGGCGGGGTCGTCGTGTGTCGGTGGGTCGTGCGGCGGGGCTGTCGTGTGTCGGTGGGTCGTGCGGCGGGAGCGTCGCGTACCGTCGGATCGCCCGACGAGGTCGCCACGCGGGCGGCCCGCCGGACCCGGACGGCCCCTGTGGTCTGCCGCCTCCCGCCGCTGTGGACCGTCCGCGGGACGCAAGGGCCGGCCCCTTGGCGGGCTCCCAGGATCGGTTCGTAGCGTGTGAGCCATGATTCGTACCGCGCACGCCCTGCTCGCCTCCGGCTCCACCACCGGGGAGGCCGCGCCGCCCGAGGACGGACTGGTCGGCTTCGTCATCGGCCTGGTCGAGCGGCTCGGCGGCCCCGGCGCGGGTCTGGCCGTGGCACTGGAGAATCTCTTCCCGCCGATCCCCAGCGAGGTGATCCTGCCGCTGGCCGGTTTCGTCGCCGGTCAGGGCCGGATGAGCGTGGTCAGCGCGATCTTCTGGACCACCCTCGGCTCGCTGATCGGCGCCCTCGCCCTGTATTGGATCGGCGCCGCGCTGGGCCGGGAACGGATCCGCGCGATCGCGCAGCGGCTGCCGCTGGTCAAGCTCAGCGACGTGGACCGCACGGAGGAGTGGTTCCTGCGGCACGGGGTGAAGGCCGTCTTCTTCGGCCGGATGATCCCCATCTTCCGTAGCCTGATCTCCATCCCGGCCGGCGTGGAGCGGATGCCGGTGCTGACCTTCGCGGTCTACACGACGCTCGGCAGCCTGATCTGGAACACCACCTTCGTGATGGCCGGCTACCTGCTCGGCGACAACTGGCACCTGGTCGAGGGGTACGCCGGCGTGCTCCAGAAGGTGGTCATCGTCGCCTGCGTGGCGGCCGCCGGCTGGTTCGTGGTCTCCCGGATCATCCGGGCCCGGCGCGGCGCGGCGGCGGACGTCGAACCCGTCCCGCCCGTCGACCCCGCCCCGCTGCCCTACGCGCCGGACCCGACGGGGCGGGGCACGATCTACCGCAGCGCGTACTCGGACGGCCAGGCGCCCGACCGCGACCTGTCCCACTGAGCCGGTAGCACGCCGCTCGTCGGGGCGATCATGCAGTTGTGGTGGGCGTCGTGCCCTGAATTGCGCCTTATGCGGAACTCCACAACTGCATGATCGGCGCCCGCCTGCCTGCCCGTCTGTCTGGGTGCCCGGGTGCTCGGGTGTTCGGGTGTTCGGGTGTTCGGGTGTTCGGGAGATCTTGGTAGGTAGGGGCCCTTTGAGGGGCGTTTACCTACCAAGATCTGGGACGTGCGGGCGGATCCGGTGCGCCGGTTGTCCGGGTTCGGGGTTGTCGTTCGGTGGGGGTGTCGGTGGTCGATCGCCCTGGGATGGCGCAATGAGGCGGTTGTCCGGTTTCGGGGTGTGATCGGGGGCATCGTGGGGGCGGAATCGTGGCGGGGGTGGGGTCGTTACACCCTGCGTACGACCGAGCAAGGCAAGGCCACGCCGCCCGATGGGATGGTGGGCCGGGGCCCCGGAATGATGGCGGGCCGGCGGTCGTTACACATGGTCCGGCCGACGTGAGGGCAACCCCCGCCCCCGCGAGACAGCCCCGGTGCCGGCCTCTACGGCTCGGACAGTGGCCGGTAGGGCCGATCTGATCTTCCTTCGGTGTGACGCCGGAGATCCCTCCAGTTCGTGCTGGAGTTTCCCTCTTGAAGTTCATGGGCGCCGGACGGTGCTTGCATGCATCCGCGTAGCCGATCCCCCTCGGTGTGGGTGCCAACCCCCGAATGGAGCATCTTCGATGAACACGATCCTGCGTAAGAGCGTTCTTGGTGTTGCGGGTCTGGCGTTTGCCGGTGGTCTGGCTGCCGGTCCGCTGAACCACAGTGACGGCGCCGCCGTGGTGCAGTCGGCGGCCCCGATCACTGCCGTGGCGGTGGACAAGCCGGACATGGGCGTGCTGGTGCCGCATGGTGTGCAGGGTGCGCAGTCGCGTATCGACCTGTCCGACGAGCAGGTCGCCAACGTCAAGGCCATCATCGCCGCGACGAAGAAGGCCGGCATGAACGAGCGCGCCGCCGTGGTCTCGATCGCGACCGCGCTGCAGGAGTCGAAGCTGGAGAACCTGGGTCACCTGGGTGACCGCAACGACCACGACTCGCAGGGCCTGTTCCAGCAGCGCCCCTCCAGCGGGTGGGGCACCGTCGAGCAGATCACCGACCCCGAGTACTCGACGACGGCGTTCCTCAAGGGCCTCAAGCAGGTCGACGGCTGGCAGGACATGCCGCTGACCGAGGCGGCGCAGACGGTGCAGGTGTCGGCGTACCCCGACCACTACGCCCAGTGGGAGCAGCAGGCCGCCGACCTCGTCGCCGAGCACTGGAACAGCTGACAGCAAGACATGAACGCCGCTGGCCGGCACCCCACCCCGGGGTGCCGGCCAGCCGCATGTCCGGAGTCCCGGCGTCGCCGCACCGGCCCAGCGAACGCAGGGCCCAGCGAATGCACGGACCAGCGGACGCAGGGCCCAGCGAATGCACGGCCCAGCGAATGCATGGCCAGGCGGCGACGGACGGAGCCGGCGCCGCAGTTGGCTGAGCGGTGGGGCGACCGACGGGTTCGGGTCCTGCCCGGGCGTACAGTCGGGCGGTGGAGCGCACCGAGAAGATGCCCGCGGAGACCCGACCACCCGGCGTGGCCACCGCCGATCCCGGCAGCGTCCTGCTGCCGGGCCACGACGTGCCGCTGGGCCGCTACACGACCGTTCGTCGGCTGCTCCCGCAGCGGCAGCGGCGAATGGTCGGCGCCTGGTGCTTCGTGGACCACTTCGGTCCGGACGACGTGGCCGAGCGGCCCGGCATGGAGGTGCCGCCGCATCCGCACACCGGCCTGCAGACCGTGACCTGGCTGCTCGACGGGGAGATCCTGCACCGGGACAGCCTGGGCAACGTGCAGCCGATCCGCCCGGGCCAGCTCAACGTGATGACCTCGGGGCACGGGATCGCGCACTCCGAGCGGTCGCCCGAGCGGCATCCGCCACTGATGCACGGCATGCAGCTCTGGGTCGCGCTGCCGGACCCGGCCCGCGCCGGGGCCGCCGACTTCGCCCACCACGCCGACCTGCCGCGCTGGCGCGACGGTGAACTGGACGTCACCCTGCTGGTCGGCGAGCTCGCGGGCGAGCGGTCACCGGCCCTGACGTACACCCCGCTGCTCGGCGCGCAGGTGGAGCTGCACGGGCCCGCGCCGGCCACGCTGCCGCTGCGGCCAGACTTCGAGTACGGGCTGCTGGCCATGTCCGGCGCCGCCGAGGTCGACGGGGTGCGCTTCGCCCCCGGGGCGCTGCTCTACCTCGGCGCCGGCCGGGAGCGGCTCGCCCTGACGGGCGTGCCGGGGAGCCGGCTGCTGCTGCTCGGCGGGGCCCCGTTCGAGGAGCCGCTGGTGATGTGGTGGAACTTCGTGGGCCGCTCGCACGAGGAGGTGGCCGCCGCGCGGGAGGACTGGATGGCCGGGCGGCGTTTTGGCGTCGTCGCCGACGATCCCGCCCCGCCGTTGCCCGCCCCGGCACTGCCGACCACCCGCCTCAAGGCGCGCGACCGCAGCGGCGGGCTGCACGGCTGAGGCAGGCAGGCGTGGCCGGGCGCGGCGCGGGTAGTCGCCGGCATGCCGACCACAGCCATTTCCCACGTCGAGGACAGGAAACGCCTGGTACGCCGGCTCGCCGGCAGTGGGCGCGGCTTCGCCGAGCAGTACGGCTTCCGGGTCGTCAACAACCCGTCGAGCCTGTTCCAGGTGCTCTGCCTCGCCGTGCTGCTGGCCCGCCGGGGCGACTTCCGGCGGGCCGTGGACAGCGCGCACGCCCTGCCCGCCGCGGGCTGGGACAGCGCCGCCCGGCTGGCCCGGTCCCTGCACGGCGACCGGGTACGCGTGCTGCGCGACAGCGGCCAACGCGGCGACGTCGACGCGCTCGCCGACACGCTCGGCGACCTGGCCCGCGCCGTAGTGGAGCGCTACCGGGGCGACCTGCGCCGGCTGCGTACGGTGGCCCACCACGACCCGGCCCGGGAGCGGGAACTGCTCACCGAGCTGCCCGGGGTCGACGCCGCGGTGGTCGACCTGTTCCTGCGCGAGGCCCAGGCACTGTGGCGGGAGGTGGCGCCGGTGGCCGACCGGAGGGCGCTCGTCGCGGCCCGCCGGCTGGGGCTGGGCCGCTCCGCCGACGACCTGGCGGGCCTGGCCGGCAGCGGGGAGTCCGAGCGCCTGGCCTGGCTGGTCGGGGCGCTGGCCCGGGTCGACCTGGAGAAGCGCTACGCGGAGTTGACCGCCTGACGCCGTGGTGGGCTGGCCCACACTTCCTTCGTAATCGTCCGAACGGGTGATGTTCCATCGTATGATGGTCGCGGCACTGATGCCCGCCCGGTTCGGGCGTACATCGACAGCCTGGTGGTCGCGGCCCGGTTCGGGCCCGACCGGCCACCGGACAGGTTCTGTGTGGCGCCCCGGTCGCGGTTCGCGACGGGGGCGCCCGCCTGTCCGGCACTCCGCCGGGCGCCGGGCCCACCGCACCGCACCGCACCGCACCCGGGCGCCGGCTCATCTCGCCAGGCCGGCCAGCAGGTTCACCGTGACCGCGATGACGAACGCCCCGAACAGGTACGACACCATCGAGTGTCGCAGTGCCGTCCGGCGCATCTCGTTGCTGGTCAGTGACGTGTCGGAGACCTGGAAGGTCGTCCCGACGGTGAACGCCACGTAGGCGAAGTCCGAGTAGCGGGGCGGCTCCGACTGGTTGAAGTCGATCCCACCGTCCGGCCCGGTGTAGTAGATCCGCGCGTACCGGGCGGCGAACACGGTGTGCACCACCAGCCAGGACAGCAGCACGCTCAGCACGCCCAGCCCGCCGTAGACGTTGCGGGCGGCCGTGGCGGGCCCCCCGTGCGCGCTGGTCAACACGACGCCGACGGCCAGCAGGCTGGCCAGGCAGGCGGCGAGCAGCAGCGCGTCACGCGCCGCCCGGTTCGGGTCCTCGTACACCGCCAGTCGGGCCGTCCGCCGCGCGTCCATCGGCCACAGCTTGTGCCAGACCAGCACCAGCCAGCTCAGCGCCGCGGCGTCCCAGCCGGCCAGCGGCGCCAGCGCCGGCGTGGCGGCCAGCGCGGTGAGCCCGCCGACCAGCAGGCCGATCGCGCCCATCACGGTGAGCTGGACCGCGGCCGGGGTGTGCCCGACCGGCCCGCGCGTCGTCACCCGTCACCGGCGCGGGCCCGCCCGGCGCGGGCGCCACGCTCCGGCCCGGGAACGCCCGGGCCGGGCGCGCTGCTGGCCCGCGACGGCAAGGCTCAGATGCCGCGCAGGTGTTGCGACACGCGCTGGTGCCGCTCCCGGGCCTGCGCCGCCCGCTGCGCGGGGCCGACCTCGGGGGCCGCCTCGATGCCCGCGGAGCGGGCCACCTCGTTGCCGTTGGCGTAGTCGACCGGCGGCAGGGCCCGCAACGCCCGCAGTACGTCCGGCGGGGCGCCCTCCCGTTCGGCCTCGCGTACCACGTCGTCCTTCTCGGCCGGGTAGTCCAGGCTCGACAGGTACTGCAGCACGTCGGCGTAACTCGCCATGGTGTCGGCTCCTCCGGGGCATCGATCCGGTCACGACCGGCGGCGGTTACCCGCCCGGCGGGCCGTCACGCGCCGTCCCGCGCGGAAATCCCCGTCGTTTCCCGGCCGCGTCGGCGGGTACGCGCAGGCCCCGACGCAGCCCCAAGGAGCCCGGATGAACTACGACACCTTCGTCGACCAGGTCGCCCAGCGCACCCGTACCTCCTCGGAGCAGGCGGTGGCGCTGACCCGGGCGACGCTGGAGACCCTCGCCGAGCGGCTGACCGGTGGGGAGGTGCTGGACCTGGCCGCGCAGCTACCCAGGCCGTTGCAGCTCGTGCTGAAGCCGAGCCCGCGCACCGAGTCGGCGGAGCGGTTCGGCGCGGCCGAGTTCGTCGCCCGCGTCGCCGTGCGGGCCGGCGTGACCGAGCCCGCGGCGCGCGACGCCGCCCGGGCGGTCTTCGTCACCCTGCGCGAGGCGATCAGCGGCGGCGAGTTCGACGACGTGGTGGTTCAGCTCCCGCGCGACTTCCGGGACATGGTCGAGCCCGCGATGGCGCCGGGCGCGACCCTGCGCCGTTCCTGACCGCGCCGCCCGCCCGGCGGTGCCGGTCGTGAAGACCAAGCCGCGGTGGGAACCGGACGGTAGCGGCACCGCCCGCACGCGCCGCCCGTGGTGGTACGCCGCCTCAGGCGACGGCGCCGGCGGCGCGCAGGGCGGCGACCCGCTCCGGGGCGAAGCCCGCCCCGGCCAGCAGTTCGTCGGTGTGCTCGCCCGGCTGGGGCGGGGGGCGGCGCAGCGCGGTGGGGGTGCCCGAGAAACGGGGCGCCGGGGCCGGCTGGGTGACCCCGTCCCGCTCCACGAAGGTGCCCCGCGCGGCCAGGTGCGGGTGCTCCGGCGCCTCCCGCCAGTCGAGCACCGGCGCCACGCAGGCGTCGGAGGAGCCCAGCAGCGCCGTCCACTCGTCCCTGGTCCGGGTGCGCAACAGCCGCGCCCACGACCGGCGCAGCGCCGGCCAGTTCGCCGGGTCGGTGCGGTCCAGCGCCTCGTCCGGGGCCAGCGGGAAGCCGGTGCGCCGGACGAGTTCGTCGTAGAACCGCGGCTCCAGCGCGCCGACCGCCAGGTACCGGCCGTCGGCGCACTCGTAGGTGTCGTAGAAGGGAGCGCCGCCGTCGAGCAGGTTCACCCCGCGCGGGTCCTGCCACATGCCGAGCCGGCGCAGCGCGTGGATCTGGGTGCTGAGCACCGCCACGCCGTCGACGATGGCCGCGTCGACCACCTGCCCCCGCGCGCCGCCGCGCACCGCGTACAGGGCGGAGACCAGGCCGAGGGCGAGCATCATGCCGCCGCCGCCGAAGTCGCCGAGCAGGTTCATCGGCGGCACCGGGCGCTCGCCGGCCCGGCCGATGCCGTGCAGCGCGCCCGTCAACGCCAGGTAGTCGATGTCGTGCCCCGCGTACGGCGCCGCCGGCCCGTCCTGCCCCCAGCCGGTCATCCGCCCGTACACCAGCCGGGGATTCACCGCGAGGCAGTCTGCCGGGCCGACACCGAGCCGCTCGGTGACCCCCGGGCGGAATCCCTCGATCAGCGCGTCGGCGCCGGCGACCAGGGCCAGCACCACCTCCCGGCCGCCGGGGGACTTCAGGTCGACCCCGATCGAGCGGCGTCCCCGGTTGAGCAGGTCCGGGTGCGGGGTGCCGAAGGCGTCCGGGTCGACGTCCGTGGCCCGGTCCACCCGGACCACGTCCGCGCCCAGGTCGGCCAGCATCATCGCGGCGAACGGGCCGGGACCGATGCCGGCCAGCTCGATCACCCGCACGCCGGCCAGCGGGCCGGCCGGGACGTCCTCGGTCATCGGCACACCATAGGCGAGGCGCGTTTGCGTGGTAAGGGGTCGGGAACCCGCCCGCCGAGAAGCGGGAGGTGGCGTGGCCGACGACCGGATCAGGGTGGCGATGCTGCACGGTCCCGGTCGGCCCGACGCCGACGGCGTCAGCGACTACGTGACGCACCTGGTCGAGGCGCTCGACGGCGTCGGTGTCGAGGTGACCCCGGTGCCGGTGCGCCCCGACGCCGACCGGGGACGCTGGCGGGCCGCCACCGCCCGGGCCGCCCGCCGGGTCCGCGAGTTGGCCCCCGACGTGGTGCACGTGCAGTTCGCCCCGTCGGCGTACCGGTTCTCGGGGCAGCCCGGACTGCTGCCGTGGCGGCTGCCCCGGCGGGTGCCGCTGGTCACCACCCTGCACGAGTACGGCTGGTGGGCCTGCCCCGGCTGGCTGCCGGGGCGGCTCTGGTCGGCGGTGGAGCGGGCCCGCTGCTGGGACCGGGAGTCCGGCCGGCTGGTGCCCGCCAGCGCGGCCGTGATCGTCACGAACCCCGGCCACGGCGACGTGGTCCACGCGCGTACCGGCCGCCGGGCCACGCACATCCCGATCGCCCCGAACGTCGTCGACCACGTCGGCGCGTCCACCGCGGGGCTGCGCCTGCGGGCGGAGCTGGGCCTGCCGGAGGGCGCGCCGCTGCTGGCCTTCTTCGGTTTCGTGCATCCGGTGAAGGGACTGCGGTACCTCGTCGAGGCGCTGCCCGAGCTGCGGCGCGACCACCCGGACCTCCGGCTGCTGGTGGTCGGCGGCTTCACCTCCCAGGCGCTGCCCGAGCGGGAGGCGCGGGCGTTCCGCGCCGAGCTGACCGGGCTGGCCGGGCGGTGCGGTGTGGCCGACGCGGTGACGTTCACCGGGCACCTGCCCGCCGACCGGGTCTCCGCCGCGCTGCACGCCGCCGACGTGGCGGTGCTGCCGTTCACCACGGGGGCGAGCACGAAGAGCGGGGCCCTGCTCGCCGCGCTCGCGCACGGCGTGCCGACCGCGGTGACGCAGTCCGACGCCGGCGACGACGGATTGCGGCGCAGCGGCGCGGTGGCGGTGATCGGCGCCCGCCGGGACAGCGCGGCGGTCGCACGTACCGTCGGCAGGCTGCTCGCCGACCCGGTGCTGCGCCGCCGGCTCGCCGAACGCGGGCGGGCCTTCGCCGCCGCGTACTCCTGGCCGAGGGGCGCCGCCGCGCACCGTGACCTCTACGCCCGGACCCTGGGGCGCGCGGATGCCTGACCGGTACGCGGACATCCTGGTGGTCGACCTGCTCGGCGGGATCGGCGACCTGCTGATGCTGCTGCCGGCGGTGCACGGCCTGGCCCGCCGCAACCCCGGCGCGCGACTGCGGGTGCTCACCCACGATCCCGGGGCGGAGCTGGTGCGCGCCGACCCGGCGGTCGCCGAGGTGCGCACCCCCCGGCACGGCCGGCCGGGCGCCGAGCGGGACGCGGTCGTCGAGGCCCTCGCGGCCTCCCGGCCGGACCTGGCGGTCACCACCACCCGCTACGACGGCATCCCCGAGCTGCTCGAGGCCGGGGCCGGGCGGGCCGTGACGAACCTGTGGCGCGGCCCGCCGCCGGAGCAGCCGGTCGGCGACCGCTACCTGGAGATCCTCCGCGCCGAAGGGCTGCTCGGCACGGCCGACCAGGCCGCCCGGCCCCGGGTGCACCTGGGCGACGAGGCCCGGCGCGCGGGGGAGCGGGCGGTGGCTCGGCTGGTGGGGGAGCCCCTCGCGCCGCCGGTGGTGCTCGTCACCGACGCCGGGATGGCGGTCAAGCGCTGGCCGGACCGGCACTGGCGGGGGCTGGCCGGCGCCCTGACCCGGCGCGGACACCCGGTGCTCACCGTCGGCCCGGTCGACCCCGCCGCGCCGCTCGGGGTGCCGCTTCCCCGGGCCGACCTGCCCACCCTCGCCGGGCAGTTCGCGGCGGTGGGCCGGCGCGGCGGGGTGGTGGTCGGGCCGGACACCGGGCCGGTGCGCCTCGCCGCCGCGACCGGCGCCACGACCGTGGCGCTGTTCGGCCCCACCGACGCCCGGCGGTACGGGATGGGCGGCACCGACCTCCAGGGCCTGCCCGGCTGCGGCTACCGGCGGGCCACCGCCATCACCGAGCAGCCCTGCTGGTGGGAGGCGCGCTGCCCGCTCGACGCGGCCGGCCCGGCGTGCATGGCCGACCTCGACGTGGCAACCGTGCTCGCCGCCGTCACCGCCCGCTGAGCGGGGACGAAAGCCCCTCGACGACCCGTACCACACCGTGCGCGCGTGCTCCGGCGTGCCCCGTTTGCCGAGCCCACGGGCCTGCCCTAACCTTGTCGCGACGAGGGGAGTACTTCCCACGAGCCATCCCGGTCAGTACGGCGTGCCCGGAGCACGCCTCGGGTGGCTGCCCACGAAAAGTGGGTGAAGGAGACCTCGAACATGACAGGGTGTTCGAGGAGGCTCCATGTCCGATTTGCCATATCTTGCTGCCACCAGTCTCCAGTCGGTCGGCACCCCCACGCTGTGGGGCGTCACCATCGCCGCCGTGATCGCCCTGCTGGTGCTGGACTTCCTGGTCACCCGCAAGCCGCACGAGGTGTCGATGCGGGAGGCGCTGGGCTGGTCCGCCTTCTACATCGCCCTGCCGCTGGCCTTCGGCGTCTGGGTCTGGTCCCGCTTCGGCTCGAAGCAGGGCGTGGAGTACCTCACCGGTTACCTGGTCGAGAAGTCCCTCTCGGTCGACAACCTGTTCGTCTTCATGCTGCTGCTGGCCGCGTTCGCGGTGCCGGCCGAGCTGGCCCAGCGGGCCCTGCTCTACGGCATCGCCGGCGCGCTGGTGCTGCGGGCGGTGTTCATCGCCGTCGGCGCGGCGGCCCTGCAGACCCTGGACTTCGCCTTCCTGCTCTTCGCGATCATCCTGCTGCTCACGGCGGCGAAGCTGCTGCGCGACGCCGTCACCGGGCACGAGCAGGAAGTCGACATCAGCAAGATGCGCTCGGTGCGGCTGCTGCGCAGGTTCATGCCGGTCACCGAGGACTACCACGGCCCCAAGATGGTCGTCCGCCTCGCCGGCCGGCGGACGCTCACCCCGTTCGCCCTCGTGGTGACCGCGCTGCTCGCCACGGACATCGTCTTCGCCGTCGACTCCGTGCCCGCCGTCTACGGCATCACCAAGGACCCGTACCTGGTCTTCGCCACCAACGCGTTCGCCCTGCTGGGGCTGCGGGCGCTCTACTTCGTGCTGCACGCCGCGCTCAGCCGGCTCGTGCACCTCAGCTACGGCCTGGCGATCATCCTGGCGTTCATCGGCCTCAAGCTCGGCCTGCACTGGGCGCACGGCATCTGGAAGGGCGTGCCGGAGATCCCGACCCTCGCCTCCCTGGGCGTCATCATCGGCGTGCTGGTGATCGTCACCCTCACCAGCCTGCGGGCCACCAGCAAGGCCGGCGGGAAGGAGAAGGAGGTCGTGGTCGAACGGAACTGAGGCGTCACCCGTCACGGTGCGGTCCGGCCGACGCCGCCCCGCCGCCGCAGCCCCGGTGGTACGACTGACGGGTGGGAATCGTGTCACCGGGCTTCCAGGGCCGGCCCCGCTCCGCGGAGCCGGCCCTGCCGCCGGGGCAGTACCTGACGCAGGACTTCCCGGTGCTCTCCGCCGGCCCGACGCCGCGGGTGCCGCTGGAGACCTGGGAGTTCGTCGTCTCCACCGAGTCCGGCGCCGAGTTCCGTTGGAGCTGGGACGAGCTGATGGCGCTGCCCCAGGAGACCCCGGCCGTGGACATCCACTGCGTCACCCGCTGGTCGAAGCGGAACACCGACTGGCAGGGGGTCTCCCTGGACACGCTGCTGGAGGGCATCGGCACCGGCGCCCGGTACGCGCAGGCCCACTCGTACGGCGGCTACACCACGAACCTGCCGCTGGCCGACCTGCGCGGCGGGCGGGCCTGGATCGCACACCGGTACGACGGCGGCCCGCTGCCGGCCGAGCACGGCGGCCCGGCCCGGCTGCTCGTGCCGCACCTCTACTTCTGGAAGTCCGCCAAGTGGGTGCGCGGCATCCGGCTCACCACGGACGACCAGCCCGGGTTCTGGGAGACCGCCGGCTACCACGACTACGGTGACCCGTGGCGTGAGCAGCGGTATCAGGGCGATTGACCGCCCCGCTGCGTTGGCGGGTGGCCCGGCTGTGCGAACGCCGGGTGGAGACGCCGACCGCGCACACCCTGGTGCTGGAGGCGCCCGGCTGGCCGGGGCACCTGCCCGGGCAGCACGTCGACGTGCGGCTGACCGCCCCCGACGGCTACCAGGCGGCCCGGTCGTACTCGCTGGCCGGCCCGGCCGAGGGCGACCGGATCGTGCTGACCGTGCAGCGGGTGCCCGACGGCGAGGTGTCGCCGTACCTGATCGACGTCTACGCCGAGGGCGACCCGGTCGAGGTGCGCGGCCCGGTCGGCGGCTGGTTCGTCTGGCGGCCGGAGGAGACCGCCCCGGTGCTGCTGGTGGCCGGCGGGTCGGGCGTCGTGCCGCTGATGGCGATGGTCCGCGCCCGCCGCGCCGCCGGCAGCCGGGTGCCGTTCCGGCTGATCTACTCGGTGCGCACCCCGGCCGACGTGTTCTACGCCGACGAGCTGCGCCGCCGGGTCCGCGACGACCTGGGCCTGGACGTCGCGTACGTGTACACCCGCGAGGCGCCGCCGGGCTGGCGGGGCGAGCCGCACCGGATCGGGCTGGCCGACGTCAACAGCCACGGCTGGCCGCCCGAGCTGGAGCCGCTCTGTTACGTCTGCGGCCCGACCGGCTTCGTCGAGACGGTGGCGGACGTGCTGGTCGGGCTCGGCCACCAGAGCCGGCGGGTGAAGACCGAACGGTTCGGCCCCACCGGCTGAGCGTCGAGGAGGAGCACCCGATGACCGACACGTCGTACCTGGACGGCAACATGCTCGACGGCCCGCTGCGGGAGCTGTTCGCCGTCGACCTGAGCACCGCCGCCGGGCGGTGCGAACACTGCCGCGCGCTCGGCCCGCTGGCCGGGCTGCGGGTCTACCCGCACGCGCCCGGCCTCGTCGGCCGCTGCCCGAACTGCGCCGAGGTGATGCTGCGGCTCGTCCGCTCGCCCGGGCACGCCTGGCTGGACCTGCGCGGGGCCACCTTCCTGCGGGTGCCGATGCCGGCCGAGCAGCCGTACCCGGGCCCGCTGTGACGGCGGGTGAGGGCGACCCGACGCCGGCGGCCGGGCCGGACGGGGGCGACGTGACGGACGAGGCCCTGCGGACGCGGTCGGCGCGGGAGGTGTTCGACGACCACCTGCGGCTGGCCGCCGAGCACCGGTTCGCGGAGGACCTGGCGCGCAACGTCTCGCCGTCGTGCGTGGTCCTGGAACGCCGGGGCGTGTTCCGCGGGCACGCGGGCGTCGGGGAGCTGGCGCGCCTGCTGGAGGAGGAACTGCCCGGCGCCCGCTACGTGTACACGAACCGGCTGGTCGAGGGCCGGGTGGCGTTCCTGGAGTGGACGGCGCGGATCGAGGGCGTACGGGTCCGCGACGGGGCGGACTCGTTCCTCATCGAGCAGGGCTGGATCGTCGCCCAGACCATCCACTACACCGTGGAGCGGGTCGCCGGGGAGGCGGACCCTCCCGCGGGTCCGTGAGGGCCGGGGCGCGCCCGGGAGCGACTGGACAACGGCACAGACCACGGCGACAGTGGTTCGCCGTGAGATATCTGCGTACGGCGGGACCGGCCGCCATCCGTCGCCCCCGGCCGGACGACGAGGCCGAGTTCGTCGCGGCGGCCCGGCGCAGCCGCGACCTGCACCATCCCTGGCTCGCCGCGCCCGACGACCCGGCGCGGTACGCCGCCTACCTGCGCAAGATCCGCCGTCGGGACCACGCCGGTTACCTGATCTGCGACCGGGACTCCGGGGCGATCGCCGGCTACGTGAACATCAGCGGGATCCTCATGGGCGCGCTGCGCGGCGGCTACCTCGGCTACGCCGCCTTCCTGCCGTACAGCGGCACCGGGCACGCCTCCGCCGGCATCGGCCTGGTGGTGCGGCACGCCTTCGAGGCGCTCGGCCTGCACCGGCTGGAGGCGAACATCCAGCCGGGCAACGAGCCGTCCCGCCGGGTGGCCCGCAAGCTCGGTTTCCGGCTGGAGGGCTACTCGCCGGACTACCTGTTCATCGACGGGGCGTGGCGCGACCACGAACGGTGGGCGATCACGGCGCCGGCGCGTACGTAGGCCGGTGGCGGCCGGTCACGACCGCCACCGGCCGCCGGGTCAGCGTCCGGGCCGGCGTGCCTCGGGCCGCTGGCCGTCGAGGCGCACGAACCGCCCCTGCTTGTGCTCGACGCGCCGACGCTGCCGGGGCGTGAGCCGCGTGCGACCGCTCTGCCGCAGGTAGATCGGCTGCCGCCGGTCGTTCGACATCGGTGTGCTCATGGCGCTGTCCTCCCGTCGCTCGGGTGGCGGTGGAGCACCACCGTGCCGCCGGGGCGGGTGAGGTGAACCCACCCGCCCCGGGTGATCCGGCGCGGCCGAAGCGACGCGGTCGCGTCAGGCGCGCGAGGTGAAGGTCGCCAGGAACCGGTGCGGGGTGATCACCCCGGCGTTGTCGAAACAGACCACGTCCACCTCGACGTCCAGCCCCGTGGACCAGGGCTGGGTCAGGTGGCAGTAGTTCGACCCGACGCCCTGCGCCACCACCTGGGCGTGCGTCTGGCTGACCCCGAGCTGCGGGAACTTCGCCAGGTAGCGGCCGGCCGGGGCGATCGCGCCGACGGTGTTGGCGCCGACGCCCAGCACCGAGTTGTCGTTGGTCGGCCCGCCGACCGCGGTGCCCAGGTAACCGAAGCGCGACGGCGGGGCGAGCGAGCCGATCACCGGCCGCCGCCGGTGGTAGGACAGGGCGAAGTCGGTGGCCGCCGGCGCCCCGGCCTGGTCGAAGCAGGACACGTTCGCGGCCACGTCGATCCCGGCGGCGGACCAGCTGTCGATCTTGCAACGGCGCGGCGCCGCGTTCGGCTGCACCGCGGTGACCTGCACGTCACCGGCCAGTGCGCCGGCGAGCCCGACGCCCGGCAGCTTCACCGCCCACTGGCCGATCCCCAGCGGGCCGAGGCCGTTCGCCGCCCCCGTCGAGTTGTACGACTGGACCAACGCCCCGCCGGCCTGCTGGACGTACGCGTGGGCGGTGCCCGCCGGCAGCACGCCGCTGCTGGTGGTCCACAGGACGGTGAACGGGGTGTCGTCGCGGTCCCCGCCCGGCTTGTGGCACTGCACGTCGACGATCTGGTCGGCGCCGGAGGAGAACCAGCGGACGACCTCGCAGTAGTGGCCGGTGCGGTTGACCGGGGTCACGTGCGGCACCCCCCGCGCGCCGGCGCCGATCTGCGGGAAGCGCACCTGGAAGCGGCCCGGGGCGAGCTTGCCGCCCTGCGCCCAGGCGGCGGGGAAGGCGGTCTTCCAACTGCCCCACTGCCGGGTGGTGTCGAGCACCGTCCAGGCCGGAACGGTCGGGTCCTGGACGTAGGCGAAGCCCCACCGGTCGGCGGTGGCCGCCGCGGCCGGGCTGGCGGGCGCGAGCGTGCCGGCCGCCAGCACGGCGGTCAGCGCGGCGGCGGCGAGCGAACGGAGTCGCATCTTTCCTCCTGGTGACGAGGGACGGTGGGCAAGCAGCATGCGCCCGTCATCCGGGCCGTCACAGTCGGCAACCGCACAGTCGCGTGTCGCAAGTCCGCCGCTGTCGGCTCCCGGCCTCGGTGCCCCGTCGGTCGCGTGCGCGTCGTTCGCCGCACACGGTCCGCGCCGCTTCGGTCCGCGCCGCTTCACCCGGAGCGGGTGATGACTCACAGCGACGGTCTTCCTACGGTGGAGTCATGGCTGTCGTCCGTCCGACCCCCGCCGACCCCACACCCGGCCTGCGGGCCACCGCCGGGGAGAGCGGCGACCAGCGGGCCATGCCGCCCGAGCTGGGCCCTGACTCCATCGCCGTGCTCAGCGGCCCGACCTTCATGTACTCCGACCCCTGCGGGGACGTGCCGCCGGGCAGCATCGGCGGCCTGGTGCACCTGGACACCCGGCTGCTCAGCGGCTGGGTGCTCACCGTCAACGGCGAGCAACTGCTGGTGCTGCGCGCCGAGACCATCGACCACTACTCGGCCCAGTACGTGCTGACCAACCCGGCCCAGCCGGACCTGCCGCCGGACAGCCTGGGCATCCGGCGGCTGCGCTACGTCGGCGACGGCTTCCACGAGCGGGTGGAGATGGTCTCCTTCCGGCCGGAGCCGGTCCGGTTCGAGCTGCGGCTGGCCGTCGGCGCCGACTTCGCGGACCTGTTCGAGGTCAAGTCCGGGGTCCGGGACCGCTCCGCGGAGATCACCCGCGACCACGCGCCGGACGGCTCGGAGCTGTGCTTCTTCTACGCGCGGGGGGACTTCGCCGCCGAGACCCGGGTCCGCTGTTCCCGGCCGGCCGACCGCGTCGAGGGCGACGAGTTGGTCTGGGACGTCACCCTCGACCGCCGCGAGGAGTGGCAGCTCGACCTGCACGTGCCGCTGCCGCCGGGGATGGGGGTGGTGGAGCCGGTCCGGGGCGACATCGCCGACGTGTTCCACCGGCGGGCGGACGACCCGGTGCGCCGGTGGACCCTCGGGCGGGCGGTGCTGCGCAGCGACAACCAGGCCCTGGAACGGACGATCCGGCAGTCCCGCGACGACCTGGCGGCCCTGCGGTTGGACCTGGAGGTCAAGGGGCAGCGCATCATGCTCCCCGGTGCCGGCCTGCCCTGGTTCCTCTCCGTCTTCGGCCGCGACACGCTGATCACCGCCTACCAGACGCTGGTCGCGGGCCCGACCCTGGCCAAGGGCGCGCTGCTCGCGCTGGCCCGGTTGCAGGGCGACACGTGCGACGACTTCACCGACGAGGAGCCCGGCAAGATCCTGCACGAGGTGCGCAGCGGTGAGCTGACCCGGACGGGGCTGAAGCCGTACGGGCCCTACTACGGCTCGGCGGACGCCACCCAGCTCTGGCTGATCCTGCTCTCGGAGTACTGGCGGTGGACCGGCGACGACGACACCGTCCGCTTCCTGCGCGACGACGCGCTCGCCGCGCTGCACTGGATCGACCGGTACGGCGACCGGGACGACGACGGCTACGTCGAGTACGCGACGCGCTCCCCGGAGGGGCTCGGCAACCAGTGCTGGCGCGACTCCCCGGACGGGGTCTGCTTCGCCGACGGCCGCATCCCGGTGCTGCCGATCGCCACCAGCGACCTGCAGGGCTACACCTACGACGCGAAGCTGCGGCTGGCCGAGCTGGCCGACGGCCCGCTCGCCGACGCCGGCCTCGCCCGGCGGCTGCGCGCCGAGGCAGCCGCGTTGTACGAGCGGTTCAACCGCGACTACTGGCTCGACGAGCGGGGTGGCTTCTACGCCGTCGGGCTGGACGGCGACAAGAACCCGATCGACTCGAAGACCTCGAACATGGGCCACCTGCTGTGGAGCGGGATCGTGCCGGCGGAGCGGGCCGGGACGGTCGTGCGGCAGCTGATGGCCGACGACATGTTCTCCGGCTGGGGGATCCGCACCCTCTCCAAAGACGAGCGGCTCTACAACGCCCTCGGCTACCACCTGGGCACCGTCTGGCCGCACGACAACTCGCTCGCGGTGCTCGGCATGGCCCGTTACGGCTACCGCGCGGAGGCGAACCGGGTCAGCCTGGCCCTGCTGGAGGCGGCCGAGCAGTTCGGTCACCGCCTGCCGGAAGCGATCAGCGGGTTTCCCCGGGAGCGGCTGCTGTTCGCCGTGCCGTACCCGACCGCGTGCAGCCCGCAGGCGTGGGCGACCGGCACCCCGCTGGCCCTGGTCAGGGCGATGCTCGACATCAACCCGGTGGACGGCCGGCTGGTGCTCGATCCCGACATCCCGCCCGAGATCGGGCGGATCGCCGCCGACCGGGTGCGGGCCTTCGGACGCTGCTGGGAGGTGGAGGCGGTCGGGCGGACCGGACACGTCCGGCTGGCCGAGTGCTGAAACGTCCGACCCGCCACGTTTGTCCCGCCCCGGGGTGGGAACGGGGCCGCAATGACGAAACCTCGTGTGGTGATCGTGGGGGCCGGGTTCGCCGGTTACCACGCGGCGAAGACGTTGAGCCGGCTGGCCCGGGGTCGGGCCGAGATCGTGGTGCTGAACTCCACCGACTACTTCCTCTACCTGCCGCTGCTGCCCGAGGTGGCCGCCGGCGTGGTCGAGCCCCGGCGGATCTCCGTGCCGCTGACCGGGACGCTCGACGGGGTGCGGGTGCTGATCGGCGAGGCCGACCACGTCGACCTGCAGAACCGCTGGGTCGGCTTCACCCAGCCGGAGGGGGACCGTAACCGGATCGCGTACGACCGGCTGGTGCTGGCCGTCGGCAGCGTCAACAAGCTGCTGCCGATCCCCGGCGTGACCGAGTACGCCCACGGCTTCCGCGGCCTGCCGGAGGCCCTCTATCTGCACGACCACGTGATCCGGCAGATCGAGCTGGCCGAGCAGACCGAGGACCCGGCCGAGCAGCAGGCGCGCGCCACCTTCGTGGTCGTCGGCGCCGGCTACACCGGTACCGAGGTGGCCGCGCACGGCCAGCTCTTCACCGACGAACTGGTCTCCCAGCGGCCCCGACTCAAGATCCGCCCGAAGTGGCTGCTGCTCGACGTCGCGCCCCGGGTGCTGCCGGAGCTGGACCAGCGGATGTCAAAGACCGCCGACCGGGTGCTGCGCCGCCGGGGCGTGGACGTGCGGATGGGCACCTCGGTGGCCGTGGCGACCGCCGACGGGGTGACGCTCACCGACGGCGACTACGTGCCCACCTGCACCCTGGTCTGGTGCGTCGGCGTGCGTCCCGACCCGTTCGTCGCGGAGCTGGGACTGCGCACCGAGCGGGGCCGCCTGGTCGTCGACGAGTTCCTCAGCGTCCCCGGCTTCCCCGAGGTGTACGCCTGCGGCGACGCGGCCGCCGTACCGGACCTGACCCGGCCCGGGGAGATCTGCACCATGACGGCGCAGCACGCGCAGCGGCAGGGCAAGCTGGCCGCGCACAACATCGCCGCCTCCTACGGGCAGGGGAAGCGCCGGCCGTACCGGCACCACGACCTGGGCTGGGTGGTCGACCTGGGGGGCAAGGACGCGGCGGCGAACCCGCTGAAGGTGTCGCTGTCCGGGCTGCCCGCCAAGGCGGTCACCCGCGGCTACCACCTGCTGGCGATGCCGGGCAACCGGATCCGGGTGGGCGCCGACTGGATGCTCGACGCCGCGCTGCCGCGCCCGGCCGTGCAGCTCGGCCTGGTCCCGGCCAACGCCGTGCCGCTGGAGAGCTCCTCGCCGGAGGTGGCCGTCCGGGCGCGCTGACCCGCCGTCGACCGGGCGAGGAGACGCTGAACCTGGCGCCCGCCGCCGCCATGGAGGTGGTCACGGCCTCCCGGCGCGCGTGTGCGGAACGGAAGGCCCGCCCCGGTGCCCTGCCCCAGGGGCCGCCCGCGCCGAGAGTCCCGGGGCAGGGCCGCCTCAGCGCGCGGCGAGGGCGGCGTCGGTGGCGGGACGGGCACCGGCGACGAACGCGTCCAGGGCCGCCCCGTGCAGCACCCCGCCGGGCACCGGATCCCGTGCGACCCGGGCGGACAACCGGGCCACCGGCAGCCGGCCGGGGCTCGGCGCGGCGGCGAACACCACGTTGCCGTACCGCCGCCCGCGCAGCATCCGGCGGTCGGCGACCAGGCAGACGTCGGCGAAGACCGCCCGCAGGGTGGCCGCCTGGACCCGGGCGAAGACCAGCGGCGGCAGGTCGGTCACGTTGACCAGGAGTACCCCGTCGGGGCGCAGCGTCCGGGCCACCTCGGCGACGAACTCGACGCTGCGCACGTGGGCGGGCATCCGCGCCGCCCGGTAGATGTCGGCGAGCACCAGGTCGTAGCCGGCCGAGGGCGCCCGGGTCACCGCGTCCCGGGCGTCGGCCACCCGCACGTCGATGCTGGCGGGCAGCGCGGGCAGGTGCCGCGCCACCAGGTCGACCACGGCGGGATCGCGTTCCACGACCAGCTGCGGCGAGCCGGGCCGGGTGGCGGCCACGTAGCGGGGCAGGGTCAGCGCGCCGCCGCCCAGGTGCAGCACGTCCAGCGGGCGGCCGGACGGCGCCGCCAGGTCGGCCACGGCGGCCATCCGCCGCACGTACTCGAAGTGCAGGTGCCGGGGGTCCGCCACGTCCACATAGGACTGCTCGACGCCGGCGGCGAGGAGCGTACGCCCGGTGGGGCGGGCCGGGTCGACGACCAGCTCCAGCCGGGGCGCGTCGGAGGGGTGGTCCACTCCGGCAGGCTAGCCGAGCCGGGGCGGGCCGGCGGGTGGCGCCCGCCGGCCCGTACGCCGGTCAGCCGGCCGCCATCCCGGCGCCCGCCTCGTCGATCGCGTCGTCGACGGCGTGGGCGAGGTCCACGTCCATCGCGGTCACCGCGCCGGCCTGCCGGGACCGTACGGTCAGCACGGCGGTGGTCGGGTCGGGGCGGCCGATGCGCGGGCCGCGACCGGTCTCCTGCCGCAGCCGGTCGATCCGGTCCAGCACCCGGTCCAGGTTGTCCGCCGGCAGTTCCAGCGTGCGGGACAGCGCCTCGCCGTCGCCAGACCAGTACGGCAGCTCGCTGAGCGCCTCCCGCAGGTCCGTGTCGCGCAGCGGGGGTGTCGCGCTGACCGCGCCGACCACCCCGCCGCCGACGGACGGCGGCTCCAGCAGGTCACGCAGGCCGTCCGGCACGTGCAGCGACTCGATCAGGTCGCCGTCGTGGTCGGCCAGCGCCGCCACGGTCGCCTCCGCCTGGTAGCGGGCCTGCTCCGGGGTACGGCCGCTGATCCGGCCCACCTCGGCCAGGAAGCCGGGCAGGTCCGGGCGTCGCCTGATACCGTCCACCGGCAGGACGTCGTGCAGCTTCGTCGGCACCGCCGCCAGCAGCCGCCGGCGTTCCGTCTCGCCGAGGGCGAAGGCCAGCACCAGCACGGTCGACTCGACGCCCACCTTGGCGGTCCGGAAGTCGGCCCCGGTACGGCGGACGACGTCGTCGACCAGCGCGTGGTAGCCCAGCGGAGTCCCCTCCGGCGTGCCCGCGCCCTGGTCGGGCAGGGGGCGGGGGGACTCCGCGACGCCCGCCGGTGGCGGCGCCGGCCCGCCCCGGGTGCTGTCCGGCTTGTGGCGGCTGCCGGCCGGCGGCGGACCGGCGCGCTTGCCCTGCTCCAGGTGGGTGAGCTGCTTGGAGGCGCTCAGGCTGGCCCCCGTCTCGCTGGCCTGCATGCCGCGCTCGCGGGCCTGGCGGGCCAGCGCGCGGCGACGCTGGTTGTCGCCCTCCATCTGCTTGCGCATGGTGACACCTCGCTTCCGCTGGTGTTCCTCGCTTCCGCCGGTCGCCTTCCCGCCGTCGCCGGCACCGAAACGGACGCCGGCGGCCGGGCCGGCGACGCCCGGGCGGGCGGCGGGACAGCTTCATCCGGCGGGGGTGAGGGGCGGTCACCCGGCGGGAGCCGACGATCGCAGCGGACCGGAGAACTTCCGAGAACGCGGAAGGACAGGTCGTGATGAAGAGGATCGTCGAGATCGTTCCCGCCCGGCCCGGCTGGTACGCCCGCTGGCGCCTCTCGGCCGAGGACACCCGCTGCTACCCGGTGAGCCTGTGGGCGCTGCTGGAGGAGGGCGACGGCTCGGGTCGCGAGGTGGTCGGGGTGGACTGCATCGGGCAGTGGCCCGGAGCGGACGACAACGAGGCGGGTGGGGTGTTCGTCCGTTATCTCTTCCAGACTCCCGATTCCGGGCCGCCGGAGGACGCCGAGCCGCCGTCGACGGGGCAGCGGCGGACCACCGGACCCCGGCTGCAACCGCTCACCGCACCCTGATCCTCACTCCGGCCCCCGGCCCCTGGTCCCAGGGTCGGGGGCCACCCCTCGCCCGTGCGGAGCGGGCCGGACTCAGCCCGCCCGGCGGGCGGCGCCGTCGATGGCGTGTTCCACCGCGAGCAGCTCGGTCAGGCCGGTGCGGTCGAGCAGCTGCCGGAGCTGGGGACCGACCCCGGCGAGCCGGACCGCGCCCGGGCCGCCGTGACGGGCGGTCAGCAACGCGCTGAGCCCGGACGAGTCGCACAGGCTGACGGCGCTCAGATCGAACAGGAGCTCCTGGTGGCCGTCGCGGCGCAGTTCGGCGGCGGCGGCGACGAGCTGCGGGGCGGTGTCGAAGTCCAGCTCACCGGACAGCCGGAGCCGGGCGCGCCCGGCGTCGAGCCGGGTCACCTCGATGGTCAACAGCTGGGCGGCCATGCGCCCATGTTCCCAGTCGCGGGGCCGGGTGCAAAGCGGGGGGCCGGGCGAACTTCGTCAGGCCATGCCGGTGGCACCCTCCGCCGCCGCCAGGCCCTCGCCGAGCGGCCGGGCGAGCAGGCCCGTGACGCCGGTCATGTCGAGGATCGTCTCCAGGAACCGGGGCACGGCGCGCAGCCGGAGGGCGGTGCCGCACTGCTGCCCCTCGCGCCACGCGTGCACGATCACCCCCAGGCCGGTGCTGTCGATGAAGAGCAGGCCGGAGAAGTCGAGGACGAGGGCCGCCGGAGCGTCGGCGAGCACCCGGTCGACCTCGGCGCGCAGCGGCCCGGCGGTGGTGTAGGCGAGGTCGCCCCCGACCCGGATGAGCGGTGCGGCCGGATCCGACCGGTCGACGGTCATGCTCAACGGAGTCGCCTCGGGTTGGCTCCGATGGGACAGCAACGATCACGCCCTTTCGCCGGCCGCCGAGGGGCGGGGTGAGGGGATCGTAACAACGCGGAGCAGGTCCCGCCCGGCACGCGACCGCCGACCGCACGACGGGCGTCGGGTGGCGGTCGCGGCACACGGGCGTAGGGTGGGTGTCAGAGATCTGACCACATGTGCCGCCTCGCGGTGGTACGGGTGTCGACAAGGAGTGGGGCTCAGCTGGTGACTGCTGCGGACGTCCGGGACTGGGATCCCGGCGACGGGCGGATCTCCACGCCGAGTGCCGCACGGGCCACGGCGTGGTCCGCCGGCACCCCGGCACGCCCGGCCTCCGCGCTGCCCGGGCTCGCGGCCGACCGGGAGCACGCGACGCCCGACTGGTCCGAGGTCGTCGAGCACTTCCGCGAGGGCCTGGTCGTCTGCGACGCGCAGGGCGTCGTCCGGCACGTCAGCCCGGTGGCCGAGCGGCTGCTGCCCGAGGTCACCCCGGGCGAGCTGCTCGCGGCGGCCAATGTCTCGGGGCTGAGCGCCGACGGCGAGTTCACCCACCACGGCCGTCGACTGCGCGCGCGCCGGGTGCCGCTGTCGGCCGCCCGCTGCTGCTGGTACGTCGAGGACGTCACCGAGAGCGTCACCCGTGCCGACGCCCTGCTCGCCGAGCGGGCCCGCTCGGCGTTCCTGGCGGTCGTCGGCGAGAAGCTGGGCAATCCCCTGCACCCGGACCGGGCCGCCGCGGCGGTGGTCCGCCTCGCCGTGCCGACGTTGGCCGAGGTGGCGGTGCTGGTGCTGGCACCCCGTTCCGGTCGGGCCCGCTGGTGGCGGGCCGCCCGCAGCGACGACGACGCCCCCGTGGTGGACAGCGGCGTACTGCCTGCCGTCGACCTGCCCGCGGCGATCACCGAGGGGCTGGACGGCGTGGAACCGCACACCGTCGACTGGCTGGCGGAGCAGGCCGTGGACGCCGGCTGGCTGCCCGGGCTGACCGCGGCGGAGGCCTGCGCGCGGGTGGTGCCGCTGCCCGGTCGCGACGCCCCGGCCGGCGTGCTGCTGGTCGCGCGGCGCGTCGACCGCTGGTACGACGAGGCCGACCTGGACCTGGCCCGTGCCTTCGCGGCCCGGGCGGGGGCGGCGCTGACCACGGCGCTGCTCTACCGCGACCAGGCCGAGGTCGCCGACACGCTCCAGGCGAGCCTGGTGCCGGTGGAGCCGGCCGAGGCGACCGGGGTGCAGTGGGGCACCGCCTACCGGCCGGCCCAGGCCGGGTTGCGCATCGGTGGCGACTTCTACGGCTCGCACCGGCTGGCCGACGGCGGCTCCGTGTTCTTCCTGGGCGACGTCTCCGGCAAGGGCGTCGAGGCGGCGGTCTTCACCGGCCAGCTGCGTCAGTGCCTTCAGGCGCTGCACCGGGTCGAGTCGCAGCCGGGGCGCCTGCTGAAGCTGCTCAACGACGCGCTGCTGGAGACCAGCCAGGCGCAGGGGCAGGGACGTTTCGCGACAATGGTGCTGGGAGTGGTCCGCGCGCACCGCGAGGGTGGCCTCACCCTGACGCTGGCCGGCGGTGGTCACCTGCCGCCGCTGGTGCTGCGCGGCTCCGGCGAGGTCGAGCCGGTCCCGCTGTCGGGCATGCTGGTCGGCGTGGTCCCCGATCCCCGGATCGGGGAGGTGACCGTCCGGCTGGAGCCGGGCGAGACCTGCCTGCTCTACAGCGACGGGGTCACCGAGGCGCGCGGGGGCCGCCGCGGCAACGAGCAGTTCGGCACGGAGCGGCTGGTGCACGCGGTCACCGGCTGCCAGCGGATGCCCGCACCCGCCCTGGCCGAGCGCGTCGAGCAGGTGACCTGCGACTGGCTGGCCCACGGCGACCACGACGACATCGCCGTGCTCGCGCTGCGCGCGACCGGTCCGGGCGGGCGTACGCCCAGGCACCTGCACGCGGTGCCCGACGCGAGCGGCACCGCCGAGGTGAGGGAGACCCGACCGTGACCGCCGCCCCGACCGCCGGGGTCACCCCGGCCGACGCCTGGAGCGGATACCTGGACTGCCTCCAGGAGGCGGACGAGTACGCCGCCATCGAGGTGGCCACCGGCCTGCTCGAGGCCGGCGTGCCCGCCGAGCGTGTCCTGCTCGACCTGGTCGCCCCGGCGCAGGCCGAGGTGGGGGAGCGGTGGGCGCGCAACGAGTGGAGCGTCGCCCAGGAGCACGCCGCGACACACATCAGCGAGCGGGTGGTGGCGGCGGTGGCGGCGTACGCGAACCCGCGCCCGACGCGGGGCCGGGTCGTGGTGGCCTGCATGGACGGCGAGTGGCACGCCCTGCCGCCCCGGCTGGTCGCCGAGGTGCTGCGGCTGCGGGGCTGGCAGGTCACCTTCCTCGGCGCGAGCGTCCCCGCCCCGCACCTGGTGTCGTACCTGCACCGGCACGACGCCCACGCGGTCGCGCTCGCCTGCGCGCTGCCGATGCGCCTGCCGCACGCGCACCGCATGATCGAGGCGTGCCGGCGCGTGGACGTCCCCGTGGTGGTGGGGGGCCGGGGGTTCGGCGCGGACGGCCGCTGGGCCCGGCGGCTCGGCGTCGCCTGGGCGCCCGACGCCCCGACCGCCGCAGACCTGGTCGCCGACGAGCGCGCGCTGCGCCGCGTCCCGCCGGCGGAGTTGAGCCACCTGGCCGACGACGAGTACACCAGCCTGGTCAAGCGGCGCGGCGAGCTGATCGACGGCGCGCTGGCGGACCTGCGGGAACGCAGCCCCGGGACGCGGGACTACACGCCCAGCCAGCTGGACTCCACCGTCAGCGACCTCGGCTACATCGTGGACTTCCTGGCCGCCGCGCTCTACGTCGACGACGGCTCGCTGTTCACCGAGTTCGTCGACTGGCTGGTCGAGATCCTCACCAGCCGGGGTGTGCCGGCCCCCACGCTGCGGTCGACTCTGGAACACTACGGACGGGTCCTGCGCGACTTCCCCCGGGCCGCGCGGTTCCTCGGGGCGGCGCGGGCGTCCGTGGCCACGGTGGGCGGCGCCGGGTCGCGCTGAGCGCCGGTGCGACCGCGTCCGGCACCCCTGCTTATACTTGCCACACTGCAAGCATCCGCCTGCGGTGGAGCGAGGGGGACCAGGGGTGACGTTCACCGTCACGTACGCCGACCGCGAGGGCGGGGCGACGCGCCTGCGGCTGACCGGCGAACTCGACCTGAGCACCGCGCCCGAACTCAACGCCGCCATCGACCGGCTGGTCGACGCCGGCGAGCGCCGCCTGCTGGTCGACCTGACGGAGCTGACCTTCTGCGACTCCACCGGGATCGCCGCCTTCGTCCGGGGCGACAACCGGGTCGCCGCCGACGGCGGGTGGCTGCGGGTGACCGGCGCCACCGGCCGGGTCGACCGCGTGCTCCAGGTGACGGGGCTGGCCGAGGTGCTGCGACACGAGTCCGGCAGGGCCGACCCGACAGCGCGGTCCGCCGGCTGATGGGCTAGATTTCCCCGCCGGCACAGAGCGCCTTGCGATTCTCCGTTCCACCGACCCGAAGCAGGTAGTGATGGGTGCAGACAGCCCGAGTCCGGTTCGCATCCTGGTGGTGGACGACGACCCGGGTGACGTGTTGATGATCGAGGAGGCCCTCGCGGACTCCGACGTCGACAAGGTCATCGACGTCGTCAGCGACGGCCAGGAGGCGATGGAGTTCCTGCGCCGCGAGGGGCGGCACACCGACGCCCGGCGGCCGGACGTCATCCTGCTCGACCTGAACATGCCCCGGATGGACGGGCGGCAGGTGCTCGGCGAGGTCAAGAGCGACGAGGACCTGCGCACGATCCCGATCGTCGTGCTGACCACCTCCAACGCCGACACGGACATCGTGGGCAGCTACACCCTCCAGGCCAACGCCTACGTGACCAAGCCGATCGACCTGGACGACTTCAACGACGTGGTGCGCCGGATCGACGAGTTCTTCGGCCGGGTGGTCGTGCTCCCGAAGCGCTCCTGAGGCGCCCCCGGGCGGTCGTCCACGCCGGGCCGCGCGCCGGCACCCGCGACGCGCCCGGTCCCGGGCGCGTCCGCATGGTGAACAATTTTCCCGAAGCCCCTCCGCTGCCGCCCCCAGCGTCGAGGATCCAGGGTGGGGAAGGAAACACCAGCTGCCTGGGGGGCGACAGTATGAGGTTCTGCGTCGTGGAGACCGGCTACGACCAGCGGCAGGTCGATTCCTGCCTGGACCAGATCGGCGTCCGGTTGGCCCGGCTCGCCGCCCGGGCGGAGGGCGCCGCGAGGGCCGGTCGCGAGTGGGACGAGATCCGTGACGAGGCGACGGCGCTCCGCGGCCTGCTCGAACGGCTGGACCTCGGCGACGCGGACCGGGCCCGGCGCGGCGCGGACGACGCCGGCCGCGAGGCGGCCGACCTGCTGACCCGGGCGCGGGTCGAGCTCGACGCGGCCCGGGAGGAGGCCCGGCAGGTGCGCGAGCGCGTCTACGCCGAGGCCGTGCAGGCCCGCCGGGACTTCGAGGAGGCGCTGTACGCCCGGCGCAGGCGCGAGGCCCGGGTGGACCGGATCCTCGACGGGTTGACCGTCGAACCGGTCCCGGCGGACACCCCGACCGCCGCGGCCGGGGTGCCCGGCAACGGGGTGCCGGCGACCCGGATCGCCGCCGGTGGCGGCGCGGAAGCCTCCACCGAGCCACCGGGCGGCCGCGCCGGGATCCGCTGACCCTCGTCGGCCCGGGCCGACGACCGCGTCAGGTCAGCGCGGCGACGACCGTCGTGGCCAGCTGCTCGTGCTGGGCGTACGCGTCGGGGAAGGCCGAGATCTGCACGGCCTGGGCGGCGCCGGCAACGCTCATCTGCTGCCAGCCCGGGACGTCCCGCAGCGCCAGGTAGAAGGCCCGCGCGGCGTACGACGGGCGCATCAGCTCGCGTACGGTGCCCCAGCCGCTGCTCGGGCGCTGCTGGAACAGGCCCACGGAGTCGTGGTCGGAGCCGCTGCCCTGGTGCGGGTACCGGCTGGACTCCGGAAGCACGTCGCTGGCGAGGTTGTAGAGCCGGCTCTCCTGCATCGCGGTCGCCACGGCGACCACCATGGCGCGGCGGGGCATCTTCAGCTCGGCGCCCACGTCGACGATGACCTTGGCGTTGTCCATCTGCGCCTGGGTGAGCCCGGCGACCGGGCGTGGGCGGGGCGGCGGGGCCGGCTTGCGCGGGGCCTTGCGGGTGGCCGAGGGGGCCGGCTTCGGCGTCGGGCTGGGACTGAGCGAGGGCGAGGGCGAGGGGGAGACGGCCCGGTCCAGGGACCGTGAGGCGCGGTCGTCGTCGACGGCCCGCTCGGCCAGCGCCTCGGCCACGGGTTCCCGCGCGGCGTCGGCGTCCTCGCGCGTGGAGGCGAACGCGGCCACGCCGAGGCAGCAGGTCACACCGGTGGCGAGCGCGACCCGGACGGGGGTCGAGGCGAGCAGGGCCCGGCCGCCGCGACGCTGCCGCTCCGCAGCGCGATGACGGCCGATCGTCCGTTTGGTCGAGGCGGGGTCGTCCGGGCGGGCGGCCGGCCGATCCTGGGACAGCGTCTGGTCGAGGGGGTCGTCGGGGTGCACCCGCCGAGGCTAGAAAGGCGAGCCCGTCTTGCCATCGGCCTGGTTGGTGGCATGCGCCACAATTTGCGCCGATCTGCGGGGCGATTACGCCCGACGGGCCATCAATGCCGCGATCTCATCGTGTCTATTCTTTCGCATATATGCGATAAGGAGTGCCTAACCGGGCGGGGAACCGATCTTGCGCCGGCGCGTGCGAGCCGAGCCGAGCCTCCACCGAACGGTGGAGGCCGCTTCGGACCGCCCGGACGACCGCCCGTCGGCCCGGAGGCGAACGCGCGGGTCGTGCCACCCGCGACGGTGACGGAGTCCCGTCCCGCCACTGGGCCCGCCACGGAGGGGCGGTCGGTGCCGGGCCCTCACAGTTGACCAGTGACGGGCCCACCCGGCGGCCGGTCGGTGCCGGACCCGCGTGGCGGGCGGTCAGTGCCGGCCGTTCTCCGCCGGGGTGACGGTGAGCCGGTGCCGGCTGCCGTCGCCGCTGGAGAAGGGCCACAGCCGGTCCGCGTGCTCGACCAGCTCGGCCAGCTGTTGCCGGCTCAGTCCCGCCGACGAGATGGAGGCGTGCACGTCGGCCCGGTACCGGCCGTCGTCGTCGCGCCCGAGCTTCGCCTCCGCGCGTACCTGCACGGTGTGCGCCTCGTCGGTGATCTCGCCCGCCGCCTCCACCGCCGCGTGGTGCAGGCAGGACGCGAAGGCGGCGGCGAGCAGCTGCTCCGGGGTCAGTCCCGAGCAGTGCGGTGCCAGTGGGGACGCCAGGGGCGTGGACAGGCTCCCGTCGTCGGTGCGTACGTGGCCGCCCTCGGCGGTCGCGGTGGCCGTCTCGTTCAGCCAGGAGCTCGATTCCGGCATCGCGTTCCTCCCGTCGCTCACCCGCCCGGCTACCCGGCCCCCGGGCGGTGAAACCGCAGGCGACGGGTGGGAGGGCCCGAGGACGCCGGACGGGAGCGGCCACGACGCCGGCGTGCCGGGGCGCGGGAGGAGGCTCAGCCGGCCTGGGTGGACCAGTCGGGAAGGGGGGCCGCCTCGGTCACCTCGGCCGCCGCCCGCTCGGTCCACGGCGACATCGACCCGACGCGCTGCCGGGGCGCCGTGGGCTGCCCCAGCGGCACGTACACCCGGGCGTCCACCGCCTCGGCCAGCAACAGGGCCGCCATCAGGCTGGACGGTCGGTCGGCCGGGTCGTCGGCGAGGCAGCTCGCGCACAGGTCGGCCACCTCCGGCGGCAGCCCCTCGATCTCCGGTAGCGGCCTCGGCGGTTGCCGCCGGCGCGCGCCGAGCAGTTGGGTCGTGGTGCCCGCCTGGTACGGCAGCCGCCCGGTCAGGCAGTAGTAGAGCAGGACGCCGAGGGCGTACATGTCGGCGGCCGGTGTGGCGGGCGCCCGCTCCAGCTGCTCCGGCGCGAGGTAGGCCGGCGTGCCGACCACCATCCCCTCCGGTGACCGGTCCGGGGTGCCGGACGGGGTGGCGATGCCGAAGTCGAGCACCTTCACGCCGGCCGGGGTCAGGATCACGTTCGCCGGCTTGACGTCGCGGTGCACGATGCCGTGCGCGTGGGCCGCGGCCAGCGCGGCGCTCACCTCGGCGCAGACGCGTACGGCGATGCGCCAGTCCAATGGTCCGGCCCGCAGGTGCGCGGCCAGCGTCTCGCCCTCGGCCAACTCCATGACGATGTAGGGCACCTGCCCCTCGGGGCCCGTCCCGCAGGTGCCGAAGTCGTGCACGAAGGCCACGTTCGGGTGCACCAGCCGGGCGGCGGAGCGGGCCTCCGCGCGGATGCGCTCCACAGAGGTGTCCTCACCCTCCTGCCCGGGGGACATCACCTTCACCGCGACCGGTCGGTCCAGCACCGCGTCGTGGGCCCGCCAGACCTCCGACATGCCGCCGATGCCGATGCGCTGTTCGAGCCGGTACCGCCCGTCCAGCGTTCTCATCGACCGCTCCCTGCGCCTCCTGGCCCGTCCCTCGACGGGCGCCCGATGCTGCGGTACCCGGGCTCCGATCAGGGCAAACCGCTGCCGGATCCGGGCGGGGCCGCCCGCTGCTGCGGTAGCTTGCGAGCCGGGGCCGCTGTCGGGGCGGCACTGCGGGAAGGCGGGCGCGCGGATGAGCGAGGTGACCGTACGCTTCGTCGGCGGCCCGGCCCACGACCTGGTCCGGGCGGTGCCCGCCGAGCCGGACGGCTCCCCGCCGGCGCACTGGATCCTGCGCCACCCCGACGGCGTCGGGCCGGCCACGGGCGGCGGACCGGACCACCTCTACCGGCGCGAGCGTCCCACCGGCGGCGGCACCTGGACGATGCGCTTCGTGCACACCTACCCGGTGGGCATGACCGAGTGAGACCGTCCGTCGCACGTCGGTCCGAGCGCCCACCGGGGCGGTCGGCCGCCCGACGGTGGACGGGGCGGCCGACGCACAGCGGGGGCACAGGTGGCGCACAAGCCGGGCACAGCGGCCCGGCGCACGATGGGGGCCATGGTGACGGACGGGCGGGCCGGGGCGGGCCGGGTCGAGCTGCGCCGCCCCGACGGGGAGCCGGTGCGGGTGCTGGTGGTCGACGACGAGCCGACCTTGGCCGACCTGCTGTCGATGGCGTTGCGCTACGAGGGCTGGCAGGTGCGTACGGCGGGCGACGGCACGTCGGCGCTGAGCGCGGCGCGGCAGTTCCGGCCGGACGCCGTGGTGCTCGACGTGATGCTGCCCGACCTGGACGGCTTCCAGGTGCTGCGCCGGCTGCGTGAGCAGGCCCCGACGGTGCCGGTGCTCTTCCTGACCGCCCGCGACGCGGTGGAGGAGCGGATCGCCGGGCTGACCGTCGGCGGCGACGACTACGTCACCAAGCCGTTCAGCCTGGAGGAGGTGATCGCCCGGCTGCGGGCGCTGCTGCGCCGCTCGGGCTTCGCCGTCGCCGCCCGCCCCGACGCCGTGCTCACCGTCGGCGACCTCAGCCTCGACGAGGACAGCCACGAGGTGCGCCGCGACGGCTGCCCCATCACCCTCACCGTCACCGAGTTCGAGCTGCTGCGTTACCTCATGCGCAACCCGCGCCGGGTGCTCAGCAAGGCGCAGATCCTCGACCGGGTCTGGAACTACGACTTCGGCGGCCAGGCCAACGTGGTGGAGCTGTACATCTCGTACCTGCGGAAGAAGATCGACGCGGGCCGGAAGCCGATGATCCACACGCTGCGCGGCGCGGGGTATGTCCTCCGGCCGGCGGAGTGAGCGGGCCGCCGGCCGGCTCCGCCGCCGGCTGGCCGGGGTGTCGCTGCTGACCCGCCTGGTGGTCATCCTGGTCGGTCTGCTGGCCCTGGTCAGCGTCGCCATCGGCGGCATCACCACGGTCGCGCTGCGGCAGTTCCTGATCGACCGGGTCGACGACCAGCTGACGCCGATGCGGGCCGGTCCCGGTCGGGGGGCGCCGTCGCCCTTCGAGGTGCCACCCGGCGGGCCGGACGCGCGCATCCCCCGGGGCCTTCCGCCGGGGACCGTCGCCGCCGAGCTGGCCGACGGCCGGGTGGTCCGGGCCTGGACCCTGGCCGACCGGCAGGAACGCGCCGTCCCCGCCGAGGACCTGGCCGGCCTCGCCGACCTGCCCACGGACGGCCGACCCCGCACCCGCGAGCTGGGGGAGCGCGGCGACTACCGGGTGGTGGCGCGCCAGCTTCCGGGCGGGACCGTGCGGGTGCTCGGCCTGCCGCTGTCGGGCGTGTCGGAGACCGTCTGGTGGCTGGTCGCCGCGCAGGCCGGCGTGGCGACCGCAGGGCTGCTCGTCGCCGGTGGGGCCGGTGCCCTGATCGTGCGGGCGACCCTGCGCCCGCTGCGCCGGGTCGCCACCACCGCCGGCCGGGTCAGCGAGCTGCCCCTGGACCGCGGCGAGGTCGCGCTGTCGGTGCGGGTCCCGGCCGCCGACACCGACCCGCGTACCGAGGTCGGGCAGGTGGGCGCGGCGCTGAACCGGATGCTGGGGCACGTCGGCGCCGCGCTCGCCGCCCGCCAGGCCACCGAGACCCGGGTACGCCAGTTCGTCGCCGACGCCAGCCACGAGCTGCGTACGCCGCTGGCGGCCATCCGGGGCTACGCCGAGGTCGCCCGGCGCGGCCGGGACGAGGTGCCGCCCGACGTGGCCCACGCGTTGCGCCGGGTCGAGTCCGAGAGCACCCGGATGACCCGCCTCGTCGACGACCTGCTGCTGCTCGCCCGGCTCGACTCGGGCCGGCCGCTCGTGGTCGAGCCGGTGGACCTGTCCGCGCTGGCGGTGGACGCGGTCGGCGACGCGCACGTGGCGGGGCCGGAGCACCGGTGGCGGCTCGACCTGTCGGACACCGTGGTCCGCGTCCCCGGCGACCCGGCCCGGCTGCACCAGGTGCTGGCGAACCTGCTGGCCAACGCCCGGGTGCACACCCCGCCCGGCACCACGGTCACCACCACCCTGGGGGTCACCGGCGACGTCGCCGTGCTCGGCGTCGCCGACGACGGGCCCGGCGTGCCGCCGGCGCTGCGGGCCGAGGTGTTCGAGCGCTTCTCCCGGGGTGACAGCTCCCGGTCCCGGGCGCACGGCAGCACCGGTCTGGGCCTGGCGATCGTGGCCGCCGTGGTGGAGGCCCACCGCGGCACGGTCGAGCTGGACAGCCGGCCCGGCCGGACCGTGTTCACCGTCCGGCTGCCGGGCGCCACCACCGACGCCTGAGCGCGCGGCGTCGGTCAGTCGGCCAGCAGCTCGGCGAGGGTCTGCCCGATCCGCTCCGCGTGCCGCCCGTCCGGGTCCTCGTCGGCGTTGAAGTCGGTGACGCTCATCCCGATCAGCCGACCCGAGCACACCAGTGGGCGGGCCAGCGCGACGAGGTCGGCCCAGTCCAGCCCGTCCGGCTCGGGGTAGCTGACCGCCGGGAGCACGAGCGGGTCGAGCACGTCGAGGTCGAGGTGCAGCCAGGCCGGCGTCGTACCGACGGCGAGATCCCGGCCCACCGCCGCCGCGTCGGCGCCCCGCAGCCGGGTGGCCGGCACCAGGTGGACGGCGGGGTCGACCCGGGAGGCCTCCTTCCCGTCCGTCGCGGCCCGGTCGAGCGGCCGGTGACCGAGCAGGTACACCTGGTCGGGGTCGACCAGCGGCCCCTCGCGGTCGAGGACCCCCGCCGGACCGTGGTCGGTGACGATCGACAGGTCCATGTCCGCCCCCTCGCCGGTGGGCGAGGTGCGACCGTCCTCGAAGTCGAGGTGGGCGTCGAGGAACCACAGGTCGAAGCCGGAGGGCAGCCCCTGCAGGATGCCGGGCAGGATCGCGCAGTCGCCCCCGAGCACCAGCGGGTGCCGTCCCGCGCCGATCAGCGTCGTGGTGCGGGCGGCGATCGCCCGGCCGGCGCGGCGCACCTGGTCGACGCCGATCACCCCGGTCTCCGGGTCCCGTACCGGGTCGGTGATCAGGGCGTCGGCCGCGCCGGCGTCGGCCGCGCCCACCCGGCCCAGCAGCCCGGCGGCCCGCAGCGCCGCAGGCGCGCGGTGCTCGCCCCGGCCGCGTCCGGAGGAGTCGAGGGGAGCGTCCAGCACCGACCATCGCACACCCGGAGGCTAGCCCGGTCGTGGCAGGCTGGGCGGCATGTACCGGGAACGTCCGGCCGGGTTCGCCGGCGCGGTGCTCTGGACCAGCGCCACGACGGCGGGCGCCGCGCCGACCAGGGTGCTCCCCGACGGCTGCCTCGACCTGCTCTGGTCGAGCCGCTCGGGGCTGACGGTGGCCGGTCCGGACCGCACCGCGCACCTCAGCGGCGGCGGGCCGGCGCAGCGCTGGGTGGGGCTGCGGCTGCCGCCGGGGACCGGCCCGGCGGTGCTCGACGTACCGGCCGTCGAGCTGCGCGACCGGCGGGTTCCCCTGGCCGAGCTGTGGGGCGACCGGGACGTCGCCCGGCTGGCCGAGCGGGCGGAGGCGGCCCCGGCCGAGGTGCTGACGGAGGTCGTCGTGCGGCGGCTGCGGGCGGTCGGCGGGCCCGATCCGATCGGGGCTCGGATCGCCGCCGCGCTGGCCGCCGGCGCCAGCGTGACCGAGACCGCCGCCGGTACCGGCCTCGATCCGCGCACCCTGCACCGTCGGTGTCGACACCTGTTCGGGTACGGCCCGAAGACCCTGGCCCGGATCCTGCGGATGCGGCGCGCGCTGGCGCTGGCCCGCGCCGGCACCCCGCTGGCCGAGGTGGCGGTCCGCTGCGGTTACGCCGACCAGGCCCACCTGACCCGTGACGTGCGGGACCTGGCCGGGGTGCCACCCACCGCCCTGCTGCCCCGTTGAGCCGGCCGCGCGGGCGGGCCCGTTCATCCCCGCGGGAGGGGAGCGAACAGGTCCACGCCGTTGCCGTCGGGGTCGAGCACCACCGCGTACCGCTGGCCCCAGTAGGCGTCCCACGGGGGCAGGTGACCCTCGTGGCCCTCCGCGACCAACTCCGCGTAGAGCCGGTCCACCTCGGCCGGGTCTGCGCACCGGAAGGCGAGGCTGGCCCCGCCGCCGCCCCCGGGCTTCCAGTCGGGGTCGAACGCGCGGACGGTGTCGGCGGTGTCCCAGGCCAGCCGCAGGCCCCCGGGCAGGGTGACCTCCACGTGCGGCGCGGTGTCGGCGTCGGCGGGGATGTCGAGGCCGAGCCGCCGGTAGAAGGCGAGGGAACGGGGCAGGTCACTGGTGACCATGCCGATGAGGTCGAGTGTCGGTGCCATGGCCATCACCGTAGGGACGTCCCCCGGTGCTCGTCTTGAACGAAACGGACAACCGGGCGGAGTGCCGGGTGTGCCCTTCACGACCGGGACGATCGGCGTAGCGTGTCAGACAAGTCCGGCTTTCCGGGCAAATCCCTCAGGGGGGCTGTCCGCGTACGCCGATCTCGAGACGCGACGGAAGGAGCGGTCGGTGGAACACCTGGCCTACCTGGACGCGGGGTCCGGCAGCCTGATCGTGCAGGCGGTGGTCGGCGGGGTGGCCGGCGCCGCGGTGGCGGCCAAGCTCTACTGGCGGCGACTGGTCGACCGGTTCCGCCGCCAGCCCACCGACCAGCGCTGACCCCGGCCGATGGCGAACTCCCGCACCGGCCTGCGCGCCGAGCCCGGCTCCTTCCGCGACCCCGCCAACCGGGTCTTCCACCTCGACGGCGACGTGCTGCGCGGGCTGGACGCGCAGGCCGCCGGGGAGTGGCGGGCGCTGACCGCCACCGAGTTCTTCCCGCCGCTGCTCGCCGCCGGCAAGGTGTGCGGCACCGAGGCGGTCGAGTCGCCGGCCGTGCCGTCGGCCGACCGGTGGGCCGCCGTCCTCCGCCACGAGCGCATCCCGTTCGTCTCCCACCCGTACGAGTGGTCGTTCACCATGCTGCGCGACGCGGCGCTGCTGCACCTGGAGATCCTGCGGGCGGCCCTGCCGGCCGGGTTCACCACGAAGGACGGCTCGGCCTACAACCTCCAGTGGCGGGGTGCGGAACCGGTGTTCATCGACGTCGGCTCGTTCACCCCGGCACGCGACGGGGAGCCCTGGGCCGGCTACCGGCAGTTCTGCCAGACGCTGCTCTACCCGCTGCTGATCGGCGCCCACCTCGGGCTGGACTTCCAGCCCTGGCTGCGCGCGCGGGTCGACGGCATCGAGCCCGACCAGATGCGCCGGCTGTTCGGCGGCGTCCGGCGGCTGCTGCCCGGCGTGCCCACCCACGTGCACCTGCACGACTCCATGCAGCGGCGCAACGCCCGGGCCAGCACCGCCGACGTCCGGTCCCAGTTGCGGGCCGCCGGCTACTCCCGGGAGCTGGCGCTGGCCACCGTACGCGGGATCGAGAAGCTCGTCCGGCGGCTGGAGCCCCGCCCGGCGGCCAGCCACTGGGTCGACTACCAGCGCACCTGCGCGTACACCGCCGAAGACCGGGCCGCGAAGGAACGCTTCGTCGCCGAGGCGCTGGCCGACGGGGCGCGGCCCCGCCTGGCGCTGGACCTCGGCGCCAACGACGGGCGGTACGCCCGCCTCGCCGCCCGGCACGCCGACTACGTCGTCGCGGTCGAGCAGGACCCCGGCGTGGTGGACGGGCTCTACCGGGATCTGCGCGCGGCCGGGGAGCGGCGGATCCTGCCCCTGGTGATGGACCTCGCCGACCCGTCGCCGGGCGGCGGCTGGCGCGGCGTCGAGCGGGCCTCGTTCGCGGACCGGGTCGAGGCGGACGCGGTCCTCGCCCTGGCCGTGGTGCACCACCTGGCGATCGGGCGCAACGTGCCGCTGCCCGAGGTGCTGGACTGGCTCGTCGGGCTCGCCGCCCCCGGTGCCCGGGTGGTGGTGGAGTTCGTCCACCCCGAGGACCCGATGGCCCGACGGCTGCTGGCCAACAAGCCCGAGGGACTCTTCCCGGACTACCGGCCGGCCGAGTTCGAGCGGCTGCTCGCCGCGCGCTGCCGGATCGCGCGGCGACTCGACCTGCCCTCGGGCACCCGGACGCTCTACACGGCGGTCGTGGGTGGCTGAGCCGGCGCCCGCGCCGGACCGCGCGTGCGGCGACCGGCCGCCGGGCGACCCGCTGTCCGGCGATCGGGCCTCCGGTGGCCGGCCGTCGGGCGACCGGGCTTCCGGTGGCCGGCCGGGCGGCTGGCGTACGGAGCTGGGCCGGCTGGCCGAGGTGGCGGGGCTGGTCGGGCTCGTGGTCACCCAGCCGCTGCTGGACGTCCTCGGGCGCAGTCCCGACTTCTTCCTGTTCCACCGGGCGGACCGCCGCGAGATCATGCTGCTGGTGGCGTTGGTCGCGCTGGTGCCCACCGCCGCCCTCGCGCTGCCCGGCGCGCTGTCCCGCCTGGCCGGACGCGCCGCCCGCTCCGCCACGCACACCCTGCTGGTGGGCCTGCTGCTCGCCGCGCTGGCCGTGCAGGTCGGCCGGCACGGTACGCCGCTGCGGGGCGTACCGCTGCTGCTGCTCGCCGCGGTGGCCGGGGCCGCCGGGGCCGCCGCACACCGGCGGTGGCGCGCGCCCGGGCGGGTGCTGCGGCTGGCCGCGGTCGGGCCGCTGCTGTTCGTGGGGCTGTTCGTGTTCGCCTCGCCCACCTCCACGGTGGTGCTGCCCCGGGGCGAGGGCGGCGCCGCCGGGGTGGCCGGGCCCGGCAACCATCCGCCGGTGGTCGTGCTGGTCCTCGACGAGCTGCCCCTGGTGTCCCTGCTCGGCCCGGACGGGCGCGTCGACGCCGCCCGGTTCCCGCACTTCGCGGAGCTGGCCGGCGGCTCCACCTGGTACCGCAACGCCACCGGCGTCAGCGGCTGGACGCCCTACGCGCTGCCGGCCATGCTCACCGGCCGGTACCCGCAGCGCGAGGCGGCGCCGCACTACTCGCAGTACCCGGACAACCTCTTCACCGCCCTCGGCGGCCTGTACGACGTCCGCGCCGAGGAGAGCATCACCCGGCTCTGCCCACCCAGCCGCTGCGAGCAGCCGGTCAGCCCCGAGCAGGGGATGGGCGTGCTGATCCGCCAGGCCGGCGGGCTGCTGCGCCAGGTCACCGCCCCGGTCGACAGCCGCGTCGACCCGGAGGACTCGTACCGCGAGCAGACCCGCGCGGAGGCGGGCATCGACGCCGCCGAGCCGGTGCCGGCGGACCCGAAGTTCCGCTGGGACAGCCTCGACGACAACCAGCCGGCCCGGTTCACCAGCTTCCTCGCCGGGCTCCGGCCGGCGCCCCGGCCCACCCTGCACTTCCTGCACCTGCTGATGCCGCACTCGCCGTGGGCGTACCTGCCGTCGGGGGCGCGCTACGACGCCCCGGCGGACCTGCCGAACGACGGCGACGGCTGGGCGGAACTGGCCCGCCGGCGGCACCTGGCGCAGCTCGGCTACACCGACCGGCTGATCGGCGAGACCCTGCGTACCCTGCGCTCCACCGGCCTCTACGACCAGGCGCTGCTGGTGGTCACCGCCGACCACGGCGTCAGCTTCACCCCCGGCGCCCAGGGCCGGGGCATGGGCGCCATCCGGACCGCCCCCGGCGAGGTCGCCTGGGTGCCCACGTTCGTCAAGACACCGGGCCAGCGCGCCGGGCGGATCGACGACCGGAACTGGCAGCACGTCGACCTGCTGCCCACCATCGCCGACGAGGCGGCCATCCGGCTCCCCTGGCCCGTCGACGGCCGGTCCGCCCGGCAGGCCCCGCGTACCGAGGCGGGCAAGGTCTTCTACGACCGCCCCGGCCAGCCGACCCCCATCACGGGCGGCGTGCCGGCCCCGATCGCGCCGCCCGCGCCCCATCCGCTGGTGGGCACCGCCGTCGGCGCCCGTCCGACCGGCGGCACCATCCGCGTCGCCGACCTGGCCGCGTTCGACGCCGTGGACCCGGACACCGGGCGGCTGCCAGCCGCCGTCTGGGGCGACGTGCCGGACGACGTACCCGACGGCACACGGCTGGCGATCGCCGTCAACGGCCGGGTCGGCGCGGTCGTCCCGGTGGTGCCCCGCGACGCCGGCGGACGCCGGTTCGCCGCCCTGCTCGCCGACGACCGGCTCTTCCACGCCGGCGCCAACCGCCTCACCGTCTACCGCATCACCACCGACAACACCCTCCTCCACCTGACCCTCACCTGACCCGCCGCTCACCCCTCACCCGGCCCCGGGGCGCTCGCCGCCGTTCCGGGCCCCGCCCCCGCCCCCGGCCTCCGCCCTCCGCCCTCGGGCCCCCGGCCCCCCGGCCCCCGCCCTCGGCCCCCGCCCTCGGCCCCGGCCCGGGGCGCTCGGCGCCGTCCCCGGGTGCTGGTGATCATGAGGTTTGCGTCTGGGAACGCGCTTACCCAGGACGCAAACCTCATGATCACCGCCGAGGGACCGCGCGAGGGGCCGCGCGAGGGGCCGCGCGAGGGCTGGGCGAGGGCCGGGCGGGGGCGCGCGAGGCCACGCGAGGCCACGCGGGGGCGGGCCGGGGAACGGGGGCCGGGGGGCGGGGGGCGGCGGAGCGTGGGCGGGCGCCGGGGCGGGGACGGTAGCGTTCCCATGCCTCGTCGGCGCCGGCGCGTCCGGATTGCGCGGGTTTCCCGGCTCCCTGGTCGGGAAACGGGTGACGCATGCCTCACCGTCGAACCACGACAGGCGGTATCTCCTCGACCGTGATTACGGTAAAAGCGAAGGCAATTCAACGCAGATCTGCCGGCGAAGCGAGGGAACCATGACGGAAGTCAAGCTCGATCACCCCGGTGGGCAGCTTTCGATGCCGGTGCAATCCGCGGTCGAGGGCCCCGCCGGCATCGGGGTGGGCAAGCTGCTGAAGGAAACCGGGATGACGACGTACGACCCCGGTTTCGTCAACACCGCGGCCTGCTCGTCCGACATCACCTACATCGACGGCGACGCGGGGATCCTGCGTTACCGTGGGTACCCGATCGAGCAGCTCGCGGAGAAGTCCTCGTTCCTGGAGGTCTCCTACCTGCTGATCTACGGTGAGCTGCCGACCCAGCAGCAGTTGACCGAGTTCACCGAGCGGATCCGTCGGCACTCGCTGCTGCACGAGGAGATGCGCCGCTTCTTCGACGGCTTCCCGCGCGACGCGCACCCGATGGCCGTGCTCTCGTCGGCCGTCAGCGCCATCTCCACCTTCTACCAGGACAGCCTGGACCCGTTCGACTCCAGGCACGTCGAGATGTCCACGGTGCGCCTGATGGCGAAGGTGCCCACCATCGCCTCGTACGCCTACAAGAAGTCGATCGGCCAGCCGCTGCTGTACCCGGACAACTCGCTGGGCTACGTGGAGAACTTCCTGCGGATGACCTTCGGCGTGCCGGCGGAGCCGTACGAGGTCGACCCGGTGATGGCCAAGGTGCTGGACATGCTGTTCATCCTGCACGCCGACCACGAGCAGAACTGCTCCACGTCGACCGTGCGGCTGGTCGGCTCCAGCAACGCCAACCTCTTCGCCTCGGTCTCGGCGGGCGTGAACGCGCTCTTCGGCCCGCTGCACGGCGGCGCCAACCAGGCCGTGCTGGAGATGCTGGAGCAGATCCAGGCCGACGGCGGCGACGTCGGGTCCTTCGTGCGCAAGGTGAAGGACAAGCAGGACGGCGTGAAGCTGATGGGCTTCGGCCACCGGGTCTACAAGAACTACGACCCGCGCGCGGCGATCGTGAAGAAGGCGGCCCAGGACGTGCTCGGCCGGATGGCCAAGCCCGACCCGCTGCTGGACATCGCCATGCAGCTGGAGGAGATCGCCCTCGCCGACGAGTTCTTCGTCTCCCGCAAGCTCTACCCGAACGTGGACTTCTACACCGGCCTGATCTACAAGGCCATGGGCTTCCCGACCAAGATGTTCACGGTGCTCTTCGCGCTGGGCCGGCTCCCCGGCTGGATCGCGCAGTGGCGCGAGATGATCAACGACCCGGAGACCAAGATCGGCCGCCCGCGCCAGATCTACACCGGTGCCCCCGAGCGGGCGTACGCCCCGTTCTCGGAGCGCTGAGCTCCGGCCGTACCGACGACGAAGGCCGCCGACCCGCACCGGGTCGGCGGCCTTCGTCGTGTCGTGCTCCCGGCGCCCGTCAGCGCAGGCCGGCGGCGGCCAGCAGGTTGCCCTCGGCGATCGACGGCACGGCGCGACCCCGGGTCACCCGCTCGGCGGCGAACGACCCGGCGGTGGCGATCGCCGCGGCGTAGGCGGCGGCCGTGCGCTGTGCGATGGCCGACCAGCCGTACCGCTCGTGCACCATGACGCGGGCCCGGCGGGCGAGCTGGCGGGCCCGCTCCCGGTCCGACAGCAGCGCGTCGACGGCCTCGGTCAGCCCGTCCGGGTCGTGCGGCCGGAAGGTCATCCCGGTCACCCCGGGCTCGACGATCTCGGCGAGCCCGCCGGTCGCGGCGACGGCCAGGGGCGCGCCGGCGGCGGCGCCCTCCAGGGCCACCATGCCGAACGGCTCGTAGATGCTCGGCACGGCGAAGCAGTCCGACGCGGCCATCACGGCGGGCAGGTCGGTGCCGCCGAGGAAGCCGGGGAGGCTGACCGTGCCGCCGAGGCCCAGGCGGTGCACCTCGGCCTCCAGTTCGCCGCGGTACGGCCCGTCGCCGACGATGACCGCGCGCAGCCCGGGGTGCCGCTCGCGCAGCCGGGGCAGCCCGGCGATCAGGTGCTGCACGCCCTTCTCGTAGACCAGCCGGCCGGCGAAGGTGACCAGTGGCCCGTCCCCGGCGAAGCGGGCGCGGGCCTGCGCCACCGCGGCGGCCGGGACCCGCCAGCGGTGCGGCTCCACGCCGTTGGGCACCACGTCGACCCGGCCGGCCGGTACGCCGAACAGCCCGGTCACCTCGTCGCGCATGTAGCCGGAGCAGACGATCACCCGGCCCGACTCGCCGGCCAGCCAGTGCTCCACGCCGTGGATGGTGCGGTTCATCTCCTCGGGCAGCCAGCCCTGGTGCCGGCCGGCCTCGGTGGCGTGGATCGTGCTGACCAGCGGGATGTCGAGGTGCTCGCGCAGGGTCATGGCGGTGTGGGCGACGAGCCAGTCGTGGGCGTGGATGACGTCGTAGGTGCCGGCCTCGGTGGCGCGCAGCGCGGCGCGGGTGAGGGTGTGGTTGAACGCCATGGTCCAGGCCAGCAGGGAGGAGGTGGCCAGGGGGAAGGTGACGGGGTCCTCGGCGGCGCGGACGATGCGGACGCCGTCGGCGTACTCCTCCAGGGGTGCGCCGTCGGTGTGTCGGGTGACGACGGTGACCTCGTGCCCGGCGGCGAGGGCGACCGAGAGGGCGTGCACGTGCCGGCCGAGGCCGCCGACCAGGACCGGCGGGTACTCCCAGGAGAGCATGAGGATGCGGCGGGTCTGCGGGGGCGTGCCCGTCGTCCCGGAATGCGCCGGAACCTGGGGCCGGGAGGTGAGGGTGGGCCGGTGGACCCGGCCCGGGATGCTGGTGGGCTGCTCGCCGACCCGCAGGGTCGTCACATCGATCTCCGTCCGTGCATGGTGGAAGAACGCGCCGGCAGCGGTGGCGGCGGAACAGTGCTGAGGGATGGCCGAGGGGCCGGGCGGGGGCGCGCGGGCGCGCCCCGCGAACAAGCAAAAGGCATCCCGACCGATCCCGCATCTCGAAAGGGGCCAAGGTGACGGAGGACACCCGAAAGTCTCGGGTCGTGTCAGTCGGGTGGATTCCGGTCATCGTCTGATCGGGCGAAAACGGCCGGACCTGGTTCGCCTCGCGCACCCGTTCGGCGAGCGCCACGAAGGACGCCGGCCGCCGACCCCGCGAAACGGGTCGGCGGCCGGCGTCGTCGGGCCACTCAGTGGTGGTGCTCCTCCTCGTGGGCGGTGTCCGGCAGGCCGCCGAGCACCTTGTCGATCACGTGGATCCGGGCGCCGGTCGCCCGGTAGTCGGCGCAGACCGTCTCGGCCCGGTCGGCCAGCCGGGCCCCCGACCCGGCCGGGGTGACGGCGAGGGTGGTGCCCGCCAGGGTGGTGACGGTGCCGGCGGAGGCCAGGTCGGCCACCGGGCGAGCCCCGGCGACCAGGTGCTCCCTGAGCAGCCCGCGCAGCGTCGCGGTGTCCTTGAGCAGCAGTTGGTCCACGTTGGCGGTGGAGAACTTGGCCCGGAAGGCGTCGTCGGTCGGGGCGAGGATCGTGAGCCCGCCGGCGGCGGACAACTCCTCGGCCATCCCGGTGGCCCGCACCGCCGCCTCGAACGTGGTGAGCACGGGAATCCAGGTCAGGGCCTGGGCGGGGGACCGGTCCACCAGCGAGCCCGGGCTACCCGGCTCGGTCCCCGAGGGCAGCACGTCGCACAGCGGTCCGGTGACCGCGACCGGTGTGCTGTCGCCGGTGCCCTCCGCCGCGGCGGACCGCACCGGCGAGCCGGTGCATCCGGTCACCGTGACCAGGAGGGCCAGGGCCGTCCCGGCCACCGCCCGCCGGCGGCAGGTGGCCCGGGACGCGGGGCCGGGGATGAGGGTCTCGGACACGCTCTCTCCACTCCAGAACCGGTACGGGAGGCGCCGGCAGGTCGGCGGTGGGCCGACCTGCCGGCACCTCGGGCGGACTCAGCAGGTCACAGCTGGGCGCACTGGCTGAACTTCGGACCACTCACGGAGTTGGCGACCTCCATGTTCGTCGGCGCCGGGGAGTTGCCGGTGCAGGTCAGCGGACCGTTGACGGTGTTGCCGGCCACCAGCGGGGCCACGACCCCGCTGCCGACCACGCCGACCGGGCCGGTCACCTGGTTGCCGACCAGGACGACCGGGCCCTGGGTGCCGGTGGCGCGCACCGGGCCGTTGACCCTGCTGTCGGTCAGGACGAACCCGGCGGCGCCGGTGGCGTCGACGGGACCGTTGATCGAGCTGCCGTTGACGATCAGCGCGGCGCCGGGGCGCACCTGGACCGGTCCCCGGACGGTGGCCCCGTCCAGGCAGGCGACGCCGGAGACGACCAGCGGGCCGTTGCGGGTGCCGGTCAGGGTGGGGGCGACCCGCTCGCCGGCGACCAGGCCCTCGACGGCCTGCTCGTCGAGCAGCAGCGGGATCAGGCCCCGCTGCGGCTGGGACAGCGGCACCAGGTAGCTGTCGCCGACCTTGATCACCTTCCAGCCGTGGGCGGCGAGCCGCTGGGCGACGGTGGTGCGCTGGCCGGTCGGGCCGTCGGTGCGCTCGCCGTGGTACTGCTGCTCGGTCAGCCGGTAGGCGCACGGCGGCTGTTCGAGGATCCGCTCCGGGGTGGGGGCGTCCGCGGGCGGCGGGGCCTCACCCGGGTGCGGGGCCGGGTACGCCTCGATCTTGCGGGAGCCCCGGAACACGATCCGTCCCTCGTTGGCGGACTGCGACGTGATCGCCTCGGCGCGGGCCTTCGTGATGGCCTGGACGCTGGCGCCGTGGTAGCGCAGGAACTCGGTGAACGTCCACAGCGCGGAGTAGGTCTTGCGCCGGCGGTTGTTGGCGGTGTTGGACTCGTCGGGTCGCGTCGGGCCGCCGGAGCTGCGCAGCTCCAGCAGGGAGTTGACCACGTTCTTCAGGCCGAGGGTGTTGCGCAGGATGGTCTCCTCGCTCAGGCCCACGGTGGCTCCGGCGGTGCACCCGTACGGGCAGGCCCACCAGCCGTCCCGGGCGCCCTGCGAGTACATGTGCCCCTCGATCATCTTCTGTGACTCGTCGAAGATGCCCTGCGCCACGTTCTGGTGCCGCGGCGGCAGCATCGGCAGGTCACCGGTGTTGGTGTTGCCGTACTCGTGGCCGTCGTAACCGGCGATCGGCCGGTAGTCGCGGACCATCCCGGCCAGCGCGTGGGTCTCCGGCTGGCGGATCAGCGAGTGGTCCCGGTTGAGGTCCTGACCGGTGGAGTTGCCCCGGGTGTTGGCCGCCCGGCCGTCGCCGTTGAGCGTCGGGACGATCAGCATGGTGGTCTTCGACAGCAGGTCGAGGGTCCTGGCGTCCTTGGTGAAGGCGAGCTGCCGGGCCATGATCAGGCAGGCCTCGCGGTCGCCCGGCTCGTTGCCGTGCACGTTGCAGTTGACCATCAGCGGGTTGGTCGCGGCCACCGCCTCCGGCGTCGCCGCCGGCCGGGGGTAGCCGATGACCAGCATGTTGATCGGCCGGTTCAGCACGGTACGGCCGATCTCGACGACGCGGACCCGGTCGCTGGCCCCGTCGAGCGCGGCGGTGTACGCGTACTCGTTGACGTCGCTGGTGTACTGCGCGCCCAGCGTCTCCTCCCACTGGGTGCGCAGGTTCTCACCCGGGGTGCCCGGGTCGCCCCAGTGGCCGCGGGTGGTGCCGCTGACCGGCGCCGAGTAGGGCTGGGCCTCGGTGCCGAACCGGGCCCGCACCCGCCACTGGAAGCCGTTGCCCGGGGCGAAGCCGGCGTCGGCGAAGGTCGGCTCGTCGTTGTTGACCTGCCGGTTCGGGCGCCACACGCCGGCGATCACCGGAGTGCCGGGCGTGCCGTCCGCGGCGAGCGGGGTCCGCTCGATCTGGTAGTCGGTGGCCCCTTCCACCCGGGTCCACGCCAGCGTGGCGTACCCGTCACCCTGCACGACCGTGAGGCCCTGCACCTGGTTCGGCTCCGCCTGCTGCAGGGCCGCGCTCGGCCGCCCCTGCGCCTGCGCGGGCACCGCCGTCGCCACGAGGGCGGCGGCGACCAGCGCGGAGAACACACCGGCCGTTGTCCGTCTGTATCTCAAAGGGATCTCCAAACAGGAGGGATGGCTGGGTGCGCCCAGCACACCCGCAGTCGGCCCACCGTAGGCGCACAACCTGCGATTCTTGAGGATCACCTGAGATTTGCGGGCCGGTCACCGGACCTCGGCCGGCACGCCGGTCGTCCCGGCCGTGCACCGACCGTCGTCAGCCCGCGCGCAGCCGGTAGCCGACGCCGCGCACGGTCTCGACCAGGCCGGCGTCGTCGAGCTTGCCCCGCAGGGCCGCGACGTGGACGTCGAGGTTGTGCCGGGTGCCCCAGGTGGTCTGCCAGACGTCCAGCTGCAACCGGTCCCGGGGCACCACCGTGCCGGCCTGCCGGGCCAGCGCCACCAGCAGGTCGAACTCCTTGCGGGCCAGCCCGACCTCCCGCTCGCCCAGCCAGACCTGCCGGGCGTGCACGTCGATGCGCAGCCTGCCGACCCGCAGCTCGCTCGTGCTCCGGACGCTGCGGGCGGTACGCCGCATCACCGCCTCGATGCGGGCCTGCAACTCCACCATCGAGAACGGCTTGACGACGTAGTCGTCGGCGCCGGCCCGCAGGCCGGCCACCCGGTCGTGCTCCTCGGCGCGGGCGGTGACCGCGATGATGGCGACGTCCTCGTCGGCCTGCCGCAGCCGCCGGCACACCTCCAGGCCGTCGCCGTCGGGCAGGTTGAGGTCCAGCAGGACCAGGTCGACGGCGCCGGCCCGGACCGCCTCGGCGGCCGTCAGCGCCGACACCACCTCGTGCCCCCGGCGGCGCAGCGCCTTGCCGAGGGCAGACGCCACGCGTAGGTCGTCTTCGACCAGGAGTACCCGCACGCACATCCCCCCGGACCTCGTCGCCGCCGGATCATGCGAGTCTTGCCGACGATCATCGACTTGACCAGTGCGGACGCAAGATCGTGACCGCAGCATGATCCGATCCGGACCCGACAGCGGGGCCTCGGTGACGGGGGCCGCCGAACCCTCCGGCGGCTACCAGTCGGGGGTGTTCCGGGCATCCACCGATCGGGTGGATTGACGGCGGAACGCGCGGGGCAATACCCGCACGCGCGCCACCGGCCCCGCCGTGTGGTGCGCTCATGGTGCGGTGCGCGCTCATGATCTTGCGCATAGGGAGCGACATGCAGGTCTGGCCGGGTGAGCGGTACCCCCTGGGGGCCACCTATGACGGGATGGGCACCAACTTCGCCATCTTCTCGGAGGTGGCCGAGCGGATCGAGCTGTGCCTGTTCGACGAGTGGGACACCGGCGCGGAGCGGCGGGTCGAGCTGCGTGAGGTCGACGCGTACGTCTGGCACGCGTACATCCCCGGCATCGAGCCGGGGCAGCGCTACGGCTACCGCGTGCACGGGCCCTACGACCCGGCGAACGGGCTGCGCTGCAACCCGGCCAAGCTGCTGCTCGACCCGTACGCCAAGGCGGTCGACGGCGACGTGCGCTGGGACCCGGCCGTCTACGACTACGAGCACGGCGACCCGGAGCGGATGAACACCACCGACTCGGCGCCGTTCATGCCGAAGTCCGTGGTGGTCAACCCGTACTTCGACTGGGGCAACGACTCCCCGCCCCGCATCCCCTACCACCACTCGGTGATCTACGAGGCGCACGTGCGCGGCCTGACGATGCGCCACCCGGACATCCCCGACGAGCTGCGCGGCACGTACGCGGGCCTCGCCTCCCCGCCGATGATCGAGCACCTGACGAAGCTCGGCGTGACCGCCATCGAGCTGATGCCGGTGCACCAGTTCGTGCACGACCACCGGCTGACCGACCTGGGGCTGCGCAACTACTGGGGCTACAACACCATCGGCTTCTTCGCCCCGCACCACGGCTACTCGGCGCTCGGGCACCTCGGCCAGCAGGTGCAGGAGTTCCGGGGCATGGTCAAGGCGCTGCACGCCGCCGGCATCGAGGTCATCCTCGACGTGGTCTACAACCACACCGCCGAGGGCAACCACCTCGGCCCGACGCTGAGCTTCAAGGGCGTCGACAACGCCAGCTACTACCGGCTCAGCGAGGACGACCGCCGCTACTACGTCGACTACACCGGCACCGGCAACAGCCTCAACGTCCGCAGCCCCCACTCGCTCCAGCTGATCATGGACTCGCTGCGGTACTGGGTGACCGAGATGCACGTCGACGGGTTCCGCTTCGACCTCGCCGCCACCCTCGCCCGGGAGTTCTACGAGGTCGACCGCCTCTCCACCTTCTTCGAGGTGGTGCAGCAGGACCCGGTGGTCAGCCAGGTCAAGCTGATCGCCGAGCCGTGGGACGTCGGGCCGGGCGGCTACCAGGTGGGCAACTTCCCGCCGGTGTGGACCGAGTGGAACGGCAAGTACCGCGACACCGTGCGCGACTTCTGGCGCGGCGAGCCGGCCACCCTCGCCGAGTTCGCCTCCCGCATCTCCGGCTCCGCCGACCTCTACCAGGACGACGGGCGCCGTCCGTTCCACAGCATCAACTTCGTCACCTGCCACGACGGCTTCACCCTGCGTGACCTGGTGTCGTACAACGACAAGCACAACGAGGCCAACGGGGAGTCCAACCGCGACGGCGAGAGCCACAACCGGTCCTGGAACTGCGGCGTCGAGGGCGACACCGACGACGAGGCCGTACGCGCCCTGCGGGCCCGACAGCGGCGCAACTTCCTGGCCACCCTGGTGCTGTCGCAGGGCGTGCCGATGATCGGCCACGGCGACGAGCTGGGCCGCACCCAGCGCGGCAACAACAACGCCTACTGCCAGGACAGCGAGCTGGCCTGGGTCGACTGGGACGACGCCGACACCGACCTGCTGGAGTTCACCCGCAAGCTGGTCGACTTCCGCCGCCGCCACCAGGTGTTCCGCCGGCGGCGCTTCTTCACCGGCCTGCCGGTGCGCTCCCGGCTGGTCGACGAGCCCCTGCCGGACCTGGCCTGGTACACCCCCGACGGGCGGGAGATGACCGGCGAGGACTGGGGCAACGACTTCGGCCGCGCCGTCGCGCTCTTCGTCAACGGCGAGGGCATCCGCGAGCGCGGCCCGTACGGCCAGCGCCACCTGGACGCCTCCTTCCTGCTCTGCTTCAACGCCCACGACGCCCCGCTGGACTTCACCGTGCCCGGCCCCGAGTTCGGGCAGCGCTGGGAACTGGTGATCAGCACCGCGGAACCGGAACCGGAGAAGACCACGGTGGTCGAGGCGGGCGGCACCCTCTGCGTGCCCGACCGGTGCGTCGTGGTGCTGGAGAGGAAGGCCTGACATGTCGACCCCTCGACCCGACGCGCCCCGGGTGGGCGCCACCTACCGGGTGCAGGTCCGCCCCGGCTTCGACCTGGACGCCACCGCCGAGCTGACCGACTACCTCGCCGGCCTCGGCGTCACCCACCTCTACAGCGCGCCCCTGCTCACCGCCACCCCCGGCTCCGCGCACGGCTACGACGTGGTCGACCACCGCGCCGTCAACCCCGAGCTGGGCGGCGAGGCGGCCCGGCAGCGGCTGCTGCGGGCACTGCGCGCGGCCGGCCTCGGCCTGGTCGTCGACATCGTGCCCAACCACGCCGGCGTGGCCGTGCCCGCCGCGAACCCCGCCTGGTGGGACGTGCTGCGCCGGGGCCGGGACTCGGCGTACGCGGCCTGGTTCGACGTCGACTGGGACCGGGGGCGGCTGCTGCTGCCGGTGTTGGCCGACTCCCCGGACGCCCTCGACGACCTCAAGCTCGCCGACGGGGAGCTGCGCTACCACGAGCACCGCTTCCCGGTCGCCGACGGCACCGGCGACGGCACCCCCCGCGAGGTGCACGACCGGCAGCACTACGAGCTGGTCTCCTGGCGGCGCGGCGACACCGAACTGACGTACCGCCGGTTCTTCGCCGTCTCCGACCTGGCCGGGCTGCGGGTGGAGGACCCGGAGGTGTTCGCCGCCACCCACGAGCAGGTCCTGCGGTGGGCGGCGGCCGGCGAGGTCGACGGCATCCGCGTCGACCACCCGGACGGGCTGCGCGACCCCTCGGCCTACCTGGCCCGGCTGCGCGCCGCCGCCGGTGACGCGTGGCTGGTGGTGGAGAAGATCCTGGAGTACGGCGAGGAGCTGCCGGACTGGCCGGTGGACGGCACCACCGGCTACGACGCCCTCGCCGCCGTCTGCGGGCTCTTCGTCGACCCCGACGCGGAGGGTGACTTCACCGCCCTGGACACCCACCTCGTCGGCCGGCGCACCTCCTGGCAGGACCTCACCCACGACACCAAGCTCGCCGCGGCCACCCGGCTGCTTTCGGCCGAGCTGACCCGCCTCGCCGCGCTCGCCCCCGACGTCGACCCCGACGCCGCCCGCGCGGGACTGGCCGAGCTGGCCGCCGCGTTCCCGGTTTACCGGGGCTACCCGCCGCACGGCGCCCGGCACTTGGCCACCGCCCGCGCCGAGGCCGGCCGCCGCCGCCCCGACCTGACCGCCGTGCTGGACGCGCTCACCCGCCGGCTGCGCGACCCCGACGACGAGCTGGCGAAGCGCTTCCCGCAGCTCACCGGCGCGGTCATGGCCAAGGGCGTGGAGGACACCGCCTTCTACCGGTGGAGCCGCTTCGTCGCGCTCAACGAGGTCGGCGGCAGCCCCGCGCACTTCGGCGTGCCGCCGGCCGAGTTCCACCGCTTCGCCGCCGCCCGGCAGGTGCGCTGGCCGGCGAGCATGACCACGCTCTCCACCCACGACACCAAGCGCTCCGAGGACGTGCGGGCCCGCCTCGCGGTGCTCAGCGAGCTGCCGGGGCGCTGGGCCGACCTCGTCGGCGCGTGGACGGCCCGCGCGCCGCTGCCCGACCCGGCCTTCGCGCACCTGCTGTGGCAGACCGCCGTGGGCGCCTGGCCGATCGAACGGGAGCGGCTGCACGCGTACGTGGAGAAGGCCGCCCGCGAGGCGTCGGCCGCCACGAGCTGGGCCGACCCTGACCCGGTCTTCGAGCGGGCCATGCACGACGTGGTCGACGCGATGTACGACGACCCGCAGCTGCACGCCGAGCTGACCGCCTTCGCCGACGAGATCGCCCCCGCCGGCTGGTCCAACTCGCTGGGGCAGAAGCTGGTGCAGCTCGCCATGCCCGGGGTGCCCGACACCTACCAGGGCACCGAGCTGTGGGACAACTCGCTGGTGGACCCCGACAACCGTCGCCCGGTCGACTTCGCCGTACGCCGGCAGCTGCTGGCCCGCCTCGACGCCGGACCGCCCCCACCGGTGGACGCGGACGGCGCGGCGAAGCTGCTGGTGGTGTCGCGGACCCTGCGGCTGCGCCGCGACCGCCCGGAGCTGTTCGGCGGCTACCGGCCGGTGCCCGCCCACGGGCGCGCCGGCCGGCATGCGCTCGCCTTCGACCGGGGCGGCGCCGTCGCGGTCGCCACCCGGCTGCCGCTCGGCCTGGCGCGCGCCGGTGGCTGGGGCGACACCACCCTGTCACTCCCCGTTCACGAGCTGACCGACGTGTTCACGGGCCGGGCCTACAGTGGCGGACAGACCCCGCTGGCCGACCTGCTGGCCACCTACCCCGTCGCGCTGCTGGCTCCCACCAACGAGTCCGTGGAGGCTTCATGACCGAGTTCACGGTGTGGGCGCCGCAGGCCGCCCGCGTCCGGCTGCGCCTGCCGGGCGACGCCGACCACGAGATGCGCTCCGGCCCGGACGGCTGGTGGCGGGTCGAGGTGCCCGCCGCCGGCCCCGGCACCGACTACGCCTTCCTGCTCGACGACGACGAGCGGGCCCTGCCCGATCCTCGCTCGCCCTGGCAGCCGGAGGGCGTGCACGGGCCGAGCCGGCGCTACGACCACGCGGCGTTCGCGTGGACCGACGAGGCCTGGACCGGCCGGCAGCTGCCCGGCGCCGTCCTCTACGAGCTGCACGTCGGCACCTTCACCCCCGAGGGCACCTTCGACGCCGCCATCGGCCGCCTCGACCACCTCGTCGACCTCGGCGTCGACATGATCGAGCTGCTGCCGGTCAACGCCTTCAACGGCGAGCACAACTGGGGCTACGACGGGGTCTGCTGGTATGCCCCGCACCAGCCCTACGGCGGGCCGGACGGCCTGAAACGACTGGTCGACGCCGCCCACGCCAAGGGCCTGGGGGGTGATCCTCGACGTCGTCTACAACCATTTCGGGCCCTCCGGGGCCTACGCGCCGATGTTCGCGCCGTACCTCACCGAGCAGAGCAACACCTGGGGCCGCACCGTCAACCTCGACGGACCGCACTCCGACGGCGTGCGCCGCTACATCGTCGACAGCATCCTGATGTGGCTGCGCGACTACCACGTCGACGGCCTGCGGCTCGACGCCGTGCACGCCATGCCCGACTCGCGCGCCACACCCTGGCTCGAGGAGGTGGCCGTCGAGGTCGAGGCGCTCGCCACCCACCTCGGCCGGCCGCTGTCGCTGATCGCCGAGTCCGACCTCAACGACCCCCGGCTGATCACGCCCCGGGAGGCCGGCGGCTTCGGCCTGCACGCCCAGTGGAACGACGACGCCCACCACGCCCTGCACACCCTGCTCACCGGCGAACGGCAGGGCTACTACGGCGACTTCGGCTCGCTGGAATGCCTCACCGACGTGCTCACCGGCGGGTTCTTCCACGCCGGCACCTGGTCCAGCTTCCGCAACCGCCACCACGGCCGGCCCGTCGACCGGCAGCGCACCCCCGGCCACCGGTTCGTCGCGTACCTGCAGAACCACGACCAGATCGGCAACCGGGCCACCGGCGACCGGATCTCCGCCACCCTCTCCCCGGGGCTGCTGCGCGTCGGCGCGACGCTGCTGTTCACCGCCCCGTTCACCCCGATGCTGTTCATGGGGGAGGAGTGGGCGGCCAGCACCCCGTGGCAGTTCTTCACCAGCCACCCCGAGCCGGAGCTGGCGACCGCCGTCGCCACCGGCCGCAAGCGGGAGTTCGCCGCGCACGGCTGGCCGGAGGGCGACGTGCCGGACCCGCAGGACCCGCAGACCTTCGTCCGCTCCCGGCTCGACTGGGCCGAGCTGGACAAACCCGAACACCGCGAGATGTACGAGTTCCACAAGCGGCTCATCGCGCTGCGCAAGAGCCGCCCCGACCTGTCCGACCCGAGGCTGCACGCCGTGGACGTACGCCCCGGCGACCAGTTCCTGGTGATGCGCCGGGGCGGGACGCTGGTGGCGGCGAACCTGGCCGCCAAGCCGCAGCGGATCACGCTGCCGGGGGTGGCGCGCCGGGTGCTGCTCGCGACGGGGGAGGGGGTCACGGTGATGCGGGACCGCATCGAACTGCCGGCGGAGTCGGCGGCGATCGTGGCGCTCTGAGGGGCGCTCGGCGTCGCTTCGCCGCCGGCAGTGGCGTCGCGGCTGCCGGCGGCGGTCAGGCCCGTCCCCGCTGGCGGTGGTCAGCCGGCGGCCAGCACCTCGCGCAGCTTGGCCGCGAACTCGGCGGGCTTGCCCGCGTAGCCGAACTCGCCGCCGAGGAAGCCGCCGTGGTGGCTCGGGAACACCACGGCCTCCTGCCCGAGCAGCGCCGCGGTGGCGACGGCCGTACGGGCCGTGTACGTCCCCGCCGTCTCCTCGCCGACCGCAATCACGATCCGGGTCGGCGCCGCCGTGAGCGCCGCCGCGTCGGGCCGGTAGTCGATGACCGCCTCGGAGGCCTTCGACAGCAGCGGGTCGTCGCGGGAGCCGTCGTCCTCGGTCGGCAGGCCGAACGCCGCCGGGTCGGGCGTGGGCTGGGCGAAGTAGGCGTCGGTGTACTCGCCCTGCCAGGACGTCATCGCGATGAACGCGGCCATGCCCGCGCCCTGGCCCTTCGCCTGGTAAGCCTCGTGGACGGCGGCCTGCGCGCGCTCGGCCGCCGCCGCGTCGGGAAGCACGGAGTTGATCGGCGGCTCGTGCGCCACCAGCGTGGCGACGTCGCCGGGGTGGGACGCGACCAGCTCCAGCGCGGTCACCGCCCCGCCGCTGCTGGCGAACACGTCGACCGGAGCCGCGCCGAGCGCCTCGATCAGCAGGTGCAGGTCGGCCGCCTGCTGCTGCGGCGTGTGGTCCGTCCGCCCGTCGGTGCGTAGGCTGCGGCCCAGGCCGCGCGGGTCGTAGGTCACGACCGTCCGGTCGGTGAAGTGGGGGGCGAGCGCGTTGAAGCCCTCCGCCGTCATCGGTTGGCCGATCATGAGCAGGGTGCGGTGCCCGCCGGAGGCCGACAGCGGACTGCACACGTCATAGACCAGGTCGACGCCGGGCGCGGCGAGGGTGTGGGTCTCCATCGTCGTCATGCCGGCGAGCGTACGACCGAGGGGTGACAGAACGGGCGCCACGCGCCGTGGAGCGGCACCCACTCGCCCCGGCCGCCCGTGCCGGCGTCAGGATCTGCGGCATGGAGTTCTTCTGCTACCACCGCGACCGGCGCGACTCGCTGGGACTTCGCACCGAGCTGCGCGAGGAGCACTGGTCCTACATGGACCGGTATGCAGCCCGGATGATCGCCCGTGGGCCAACCTTCGCCCCCGACGGGAGGACCCCCACGGGCAGCGTGCACATCGTCGACCTGCCAAATTCCGCCGCCGCCCGCGCGTTCGCCTTCGACGAGCCCAACTACCAGGCCGGCGCGTACCGGGACGTGCTGCTGCGCCGGTGGCACAACACGCTGGGACGCACCATGTGGGACTGGCCCGGCGGCCGTAGCGGCGGCGACCGCTACCTGGTGCTCGGACTCGGCGCGGGGCAGGCGGCCGACCTGGACGTGAGCGCGGACCGGGACGAGTTGATCGCGTACGGGCCGCTGCTGTCCGACGACGGCGCAAACTGGCTGGGCACGGCGGCGCTGGTCCGAGCGGAGGACCCGGACGAGGCGCGTGCCCTGCTCACCCCGGACCGGTACGCCGAGATCGAGGTCCACGGTTGGGCGTTCGGCGGACGACCGCCGTCATAACCCATAGATGTCGGTTCTGACCAGCCGCCTACACAGAAAAGCGGTCACTGATAGCCGACGTAGAGGACCAACTGGTCCTCGCTGGGCTTGGCCCCCCACTTAGATGAAACCAGGATCGAGAAGAGTGGGAGGTCTGCGCCGCTCCTTGGAAAGACCCATTTCCTGTGCCAGGTCCTCCGGTGACTGCCCCGCCATTGGCGGCCACGGTGATGTGCCACCAACATCCAGCATCACGGCGAGGTAGTGACGCCGCTGGCGAGGTATACCGGGGTTTGCCGGGCCCGGGCTTGTATCGCCGCGTTGGCTCGGGGCGCGACGTTGACTGGCAGTCGCTGCTCGGCCTCCTGAGGCGAGAAGAAGGCGACATCCTCCAGCTCCTGTCCAGGCAGGTCAATACTGTCGAGGCCGACGAGTGTCCCGCAGTCGAAGGTGAAGTGGATCAGGGCGCGTGGCCGCGGGCCCGCAGGAGGCGCCCAGTCCACAACGAGGAGATCGCCTACAGCCACGGCCAGACCCAGCTCTTCGCGGAGCTCGCGAGTGCAGGCGTGATGCGGATACTCGTCCTCTTCCACGTACCCGCCGGGGAAAGCCCAGTGGTCGCGGTACGTGGGCTTGACGAGCAGAAGGTTCTTGCCCGCAGGGTCCGTGATAAGTGCTCCTGCGGCTGCGTGGAAGGTGGGCAGGTTGGCATACCAGGTGGCGGGGTCCGTCCAGGTCACCTCTGTGACGCTAGCCCTCATATCCCGGTGTTGTCTCGCGTCAGTTGTGCCCTGCAAGGGCTGGGAGATGCACAAGCAATTCGTTGACCTCAGGCATTGCTCGATAAGGGCTCAGCGTGGCGGTGAGTTCGCGGATGCGATGCGTCACGCGAGCGGAGCGGACGGCCGGCACGTGCGCCGCCAGTTTTCGTCCCCACTCGCAGGCGGCTTCGACGTCCCCGGAACGGGCGTGGATCGTTGCAACGAGCGCCGTATGTAGAGCGCACGTTCGGGCGTTTCGATTGGCCAGATCGACCGCGCCGGGCGCATGTCGCAGGGCCTGCCGGTGCAGGTGCAGGTCGCTCAGGGACTTCAGTGCAGTGCCGGAAAAGTGGGCCGCGCTGAAGTATGCGGCCCAGCGTGGGCTGCTGCCCGCGTCCGTCCGGTCCAGGGCACGTTCCGCCTTGGCGAGTGCGTTTTGACAGGCACGTCGTTCGCCCGATCGGCCGTATGCGCTTGCGGCGGTCGTGTACAGCCGGGCGCGCACTGCGGCGGGCGCACGGCCTGCTCCGTCGATAGCTGCCTCGGCGAGCCGAGCAGCGTCCTGGGCATGCCCGAGGTAGACGGCCTGCGTGGCGAGGTTGGCCAGCAGATGGGCGCCGTAAAGGCGGTCGTTGGCAGCCTTGGCTAGCCGTAAGGCGACGGTCAGAAGATGTTGAGCGACGCCGTGTTCGCCTGCGTCGTAGGACATGAAGGCGAGCTGCCCGGAGAGCGTTGCGACTGCTCGCATGAGATCGCGCCCGATGGCATCCGTGTAGGTACCGCCCAGCATGGGCGAGACCTGGCGTACAAGGAAGTCGGTCATGAGCGTCCGCGTGCGCGGCGAACCACCTCCATGACGTCGGTCGAGGTCGGTGAAATGGTCGGCGAGTGCGTACAGGGAGTCGATGTCAGCAGTGGTGACGGGCTGCCGGCCGCTGTGCGTGACCGTCCCATCCGGGAGGTCGTACCGCCAGGCGAGCGCAGCATGTAGGGCGACGTCGTTCTGGAACGTCCCGCCGGACTGCGGACCGAGTTGCTTGGCGAGCATCGCCCAGAGTTGCTCGGCGACCTTGATCCCGTGGCTCACGGACAGGGGATAGGCGATATTGGGGACGAGCGGAGCGGCGGCGAATCCCAGCTCCGCGACGGTGACGGGACGGCCGAGCTTTCGCACGAAGACGTCCGCCATCGTGACTTGGACGTGCTCGGCCGGGCGACGTCCTCGGAGCCACCAGTACACGCTGGCCGCGTCGTAGCGCCACGTGCCGTGGACGCGACCCGCGTAGTTGAGCTGACGCGCGAAGGCGGCGTGGGCGTTGCCGTAGCCGGCGGCGCGAAGAAGAGCCTCGAACGCCGTATTCGTGACCGGCCGCGCCATGGATGAGCCTCCAGGTATCGAGCGACTACCAGCAGTGACGAGCCTATGCGGCTACTGCGGCACCATGGGGCCCCACGCAACCCGACGCAACACGGCACGAGGGCGACGCAACCGCGCGCATCGCTTGCCATCTGGTCCGCCGCTCACCAGTCGACTTCGCTGGTCTCAGGAGCCGGTGGGCGCGGCGACAGGGGGTGCTTCCAGGCCCTACCGCCGCGCCCCTCGATCGAGGGAGATCGCATGCAGGGCAACGAGTCGGCACAGAGTCGAAGTGAGCAGGTCGAGGCGGCGGAGCGGGAGGCTGCCAAGCAACGCCTCCTGGAACAGGCCGAGGCGGAGCGCGTACCGGTGGAGGAGACCACCCGGGCGGTGCCGGACCGACGGTGGCGGCGTGACCAGCGCTGACGAGCCGATCGGTCGCCGCGTCGCCCGCTGGCGGGCGCGGCGGCGGATGACGCAGCAGATGTTCGCCGACCGGCTCGGCAGGTCGAAGAGCTGGGTGGACAAGACCGAGCGGGGCGTACGTCCGCTCGACCGCTACCCGGTCATCCAGGAGATCGCCCGCGTGCTGCGGGTCGACCCGCTGGTGCTGCTCGGCGAGCACCGCCCGCCGCCGATCGGGGCCGGTCCGGTGGACGGGGTCGACGGCATCCGGGCCGCCCTCGCCCGCTACGACGACCACCGGGCGACGGCGTCCGTGGCAGAGACGGGCCGGCACGTCGCGCACGCCTGGCTGACCTACCAGCACGCGCACTACGCCCAGGTGGTGCGGCTGCTGCCGAGGCTGCTGCACGCCGCGCAGGGCGTGCGGGCGCAGGAGCCGGGGTTGCTGGTGCAGGCGTACCGGATCACCTCGTCGGTGCTGGTGAAGCTCGGCGAGGCCGACCTCGGGTGGCTGGCCGCCGACCGGGCGGTGGCCGTGGCCGGTGGCGACGCGGCGCTGGCGGGGGCGGCAGCCGTGTCGGTCGGTCAGGCGCTGCGCGCGCTGGGCCGCGACCGGCTGGCGCTGGTGGCGACGCTGGCCGCCGCGCGTCGTGCCGCGCCCGCGTCGGAGGCGGTGCACGGGGCGTTGCTGCTCCAGGCCGCGCTGGCCGCCGCCGGCTGCGGCGACGCCCACCGGGCCGAGGAACTGATCGAGCGGGCTGCCGAGGTGGCGGCGCGGGTCGCCGGGGACGACCCGCACCGGACCGGCTTCGGGCCGGGCGCCGTCGAGGCCGCCCGGGTGGTGGCAGCTCTCGAGCGGGGGGACGCCGAGGAGGCGGTGCGCCGGCACGAGCAGACGGTACGGGGGCAGGCGTGGCGGCGGCTGCCGACCGAGTACCGGGCCGCCTACCTGGTGGACGCCGCGCGGGCGCTCGTCGACGCGGACGCCGTCGCGCCCGCCGAGGTCCGGTGCCGGCCGTTGGCGCGTACGGTCGTCGCCGAGGTCGCCCGGGCCCACCCGGCGCCGGCCGGCGTGGCGCGCCTGGCGACGCTGGTCGGCCTGACCCGCTGACGGACCGGCACCTCCGTCGGCGGACGACCAGCATGATCCCCGCGCCGCTGGCGGGTCAGCCGTCGGTGAACACCTCGCGAAGCTTGACGAGGCTGGCACCGTCGCCGACGACCACCAGCGAGTCACCGGACTGGAAGACGAAGTCGGGGTCGGGCGACGGGATCACGCGGTCGTCGCGGATCACCGCGACGATCGACGCGCCGGTGCGGGTCCGCGCCCGCGTCTCACCGAGCCGGCGCCCGACGAACGGCGACCGGGCGGGAACCGGCAGGCGTACGGTCTCGACGCCCTCCAGCGGCGGCGTCAGCTCCGTCAGGTGGTCCATGACCAGGGGCAGACCGAGCAGTTCGGCGATCGTCCGCGGCTCCGTGCCCTCCAGCGTCAACGTGTGCCTGACCCGTTCGGGGTCGGCGGGGTCGTAGAGCACGATGTCGCGTCGGCCGTCGAAGTGCACGATCACGGCGCCGCGCTGACCCGCCGCGGTGGTGAAGCCGTACGACTCTCCCACGCCGAACAGCCGGGTCCTCTCCAGGTCCACGTTTCCACCTTCCGAGGATGACGCGCCGCGGTCGCACACCTTGCCGCCCAGACTAGTACTCCGGCCGGGATCATGAGGATGGCTCGGTGGAGGCCTGCCGGGCGTGGTGGCTGTGCGGTGTCTGGCTCTGGTGACGGCACCGGCCGTGTGTTCGGTTACCGGGGCGTCAGGTATTGACCGGGCGGCGGGCGACCAGGCGCACGTGGGTGACCGGCCAGTCCAGCGGTTCGCCGGCCGGGGTGCTGAGGGCGGCCACCGGGGCGAGACGGTTGGTGACGATCCAGTCGTTGCGGGACGTTCCGCTCGCGGCGTCGATCTCGAAGCCGACGTCGGTGAGCAACGACTTCCAGTCGGCGTACTCCAGGCCGCAGAACTGCTCCTGGGTCTCCGACAGCCAGTTGTCGGTGTAGTCCTTGCGGGTGAGGAAGTCCATCGCCGCGCCGAGGGTCAGCTCGACCACGCCGTCCGCCCCGTCCACCGGGCGGTAGGCGAACGGGAACCGGTAGTCGACGGCGAACTGGTCCAGCCGGGCCCGGGTCGACAGCGCCCCGACGTACGCCGCCACCTCGTCGGCCGGCCCGGCCGCCAGGTCGGTACGCGGCCCGGGCGGGTTGACGCCGTCCGTCGTCGCCAGCCGCAGGTGCACCGTCCGGTCCTGACCGTCCGGCCCGCACACGTCACTGTTGATCCACACCCCGCCGGGCACGGTGTGGTCGTAGAGGGCCTGCACGAACCGGCGCAGCGAGGCCATCCGCTCGCCGTACGACCAGATCTCGTGGGTCAGCGCGAAGGTCATCGTGGTGTCCACCGAGCGCGGCGCGAACACCGCCCCGCCGAGCACGTTGCGCCGGTAGAAGAAGACGTTCGGGTTGGTGAACACGCCCTGCGCCTTCTTGTGGACGCACTCCTCGAACAGGTGCCGGGCCACCTCGACGCCGATCAGGTCGCTCTCCCGCAGGGCCGGCTCCCGGTCGGCCAGCTCCAGCACGGCGCCCGCGCCGCAGCCGACGTCGACGATCCGCCCCGGCCGCACGTGCTCGCGCACCGCGTCCCACTTGCGCTGCGCGGCGTCGCTGAACGCCTCGGCGTACGTCCGGTAGTCGCGGGTGGCGGTCAGTCCGCCCTCGTCGCCGACCACCGGGTCGTTCACCACCGAACGGACCAGCTCGTCGAGCCGGTAGCGGCGGTACACGTCGACGGTCGCCGGGTGGGTCAGGTCCCGCCACGACGGGTCGTCGTCCGCCAGCCGCAGCAGGACGTCCCACGGCCGGACCGGCGTCGGCTCGACATCGGCCTCCACGCCGGCGATCCGGAAACCGAGCCGCTCGTACATCGCGGCGACCTCCGGCGTCGAGCAGGCGACCACCGTGTCCGCCGGGGTCAGCTCCAACCCGGTGGACGCCGCGACGGTCTTGAGGGTCACCTCCGCGAACCTGTCCGTCGGTACGGTGTCGAAGACCGGTACCACCACGGACCGGAGCCCGGCGAGCACGCTGAACCGTTCGATCGCCGCCTCCCGCCGGTGGTACGGGACCGGGTTGCGCCGGGTGTTCTCGTGGTTGGCCGAGGTGACCGCCCAGACCACGGTCGCCCCGCCGGCGTCCTCGCCTCCGGTCGCGCCGTCACCGTCGGCGAGAGGAGTGTCACCGTCGGCGGGAGGGGCGTCGCCCTGCGCCGCGAGCTGGCGGAGGTACGCGGCCTGGAAGCGGGTCAGCAGGTGATGGCGGCCGGGAAAGAGCAGGTAGCGGGGCATGTCACGTTCCTAGCCGATGGCTGGTGGGCAGTGCGCGGCAGGGGTGGGTACCTCGACCGGCTGAGGGCCGGGCATCGCACGTGGCCCCGCCTGCGCGTCAGTGCGGGTGGCGTAACCACCGGAGTCGCCGCGGGCTGCTACGGCAGCTGTTCGAGTGGGAACCGGCGGCCGGTATCGACCCAATGGGTATCCGTTTCTGCTGAATCGAGCGCGGTCAGTGTCGTCGCTCCTCCCAGATTGGCTCCTGGGGCTCGTCGTTGTGCACGACAATGATGCTGATCGAGGCAGGGGCGGGTGCCGGGTGGCGACTCGGGATGTGTTCTCGGCGGAGGAGCAGGCCCAGCTTGCCCGGCCCAACAAGGGCCGGGCCGGCCAGTCAGCCTTCCGTTGCGGGAGCCGAGGAGCGAGCTGACCGCCCGCCGCTGACCGAACGGCACGACGCCCCCGCACCGGCTTGGTGCGGGGGCGTCCCCCAGTTTCGCTGGGTGCTAGCTGTGGGATTTGATGGCGCTGACCCAGGGGCCGATGTTGCTCCAGCCGCTGCTGTCAACGACGATGGAGTAGCCGGTGCAGTTGCTGTGCTCCCACATCTCCACTGTGCCGCTGCTCTCCGTGCGAGCGGACCGGATTCCGTCGTTCCACGCACCGACGCCCGTGCAGTAGTTGTCCTCGGCCGTGTACAGCCATTGGGAGACACCTGACCAGCCGATCCCGCTCCAGACCTTCACGACAGGCCCCGCCGCGTGAGCCGGGCTAGCCGCCAGGGCGGGCGCCAGCATGACGGCGGCGGCGACGGCGCCAAGAACCTTCTTCTTCATGTCCCCGTTCCTTTCAGTGAGGTTTTATCCCGGGACCGGACACCGGAGTTTCATGCCGCGAGGGCAATGAATCGACGATAGCAGATACGTGCTTCGCGAGGTGTGTGGATTTTCACAGTAGAATGCAACCTTTTATTGTTGTGGTGATGCAGGTGTCGGCGTGATCGGCCGGGCGGACGGTGGCGAAGTACAACTTCTGGGAGGGGATGTAGCGCTCGCGCCAGCGCCGTTCGATTTCAGCCCGAGATGACGTCCGGCGCTCTCGGAGCACGGCACGATCCACGGTCTTCTCAAGCGCGGTTGACACGAAGATGCCCAGGTCCCACCTGCCGATCAGTTCCGGACGCATGAGGAAGACGCCGTCGCAGACCAGCGCGGCGTCGGCGGTGGCAGTGCTGACCGGCGGGGACAGCGCGGCATCCGCGGTGCGGTCGTGGACCGCGTGGTCGAGCCGACCTTTGTGCGCGTCAGCCCCTCCCCGCCCGCCCCTCCCGGGTGAGCGGGATCGCCGCGTACGCGAGTGGCTGCGGTCGCGGTGCGAACGGGCAGCCGGACGCGCTCTGGACAACGTCCTCAACTGCCGCGATTCGCAATTCCCACCTGTCGACAGCGGCGAGCGCCCTGAAATCGAGAGCGCGGATTTGCGGCGATGGGATTTGCGAGGTCAATTTCGGGGCTTCTGTTCGGGGTGGGCACGCTTTGTTTGCCGCCGGTCGTGGTCCTTTTCGGCCGCCAGGAAGCCAGTGTCAATTACCTGTCATTCCATCACGTTGCGATCAAAGGAATTCGATCGCTACCTTTCACTGGTCCACAAAGGAGTACCCGGAAGAGGGGGCAACTGTTGAGATCAACCCTACGCTGGTCGGCATCGGCCAGCCTGGCGCTCGCGATGGTGCTGACCGCTCCGGCGGTCGCCCAGGCGAAGCCGACCCCGGTCGAGACGAACGGCAACACCACCGCCGTCGCCCGCACCAGTGACGGCCGTGCGATCACCAACGAAAAGATCGCCCAGGAGGTCACCAGGTTCTGGACGCCGGAGCGGATGGCGAACGCCGTCGACCTCGACCTCGCGAAGTCGCCGAAGGCCACCGAGTCGACGACCCGGGCGCCGAAGCCGGACGGGCCGGCGGGCTCGGTCGCGCCGGTGCGACCGAGCGTCGCCAGCGGCGCCGACGTCGGCATCCAGCTCAACGAGTCGGCGGTCGTCGGCAAGGTCTACTTCACCACCCCCAACGGCGGCGGCGCCTCCTGCTCCGCGAGCGCGGTCGCCAGCGGCAAGGCACGACTGGTCATGACCGCCGGGCACTGCGTGCACCAGGGCGCCGGCGGGCAGTGGTACAGCAACTGGCAGTTCGTGCCGCGGTACCGCGACGGCGCGCGGCCGTTCGGCACGTTCGTGGCGTACCAGCTCGCGGCCCGCACCGCGTGGATCAACAGCAGCAGCTACGACGAGGACATGGCCATCGCCATCATGCACAACGGCGGTAACTGGGGCCTGAAGGTCGTGGAGACCGTCGGCGGCCACGGCATGCGCTGGAACTGGGGCTACAACATCTCCCTGATGACCGCCCTCGGCTACCCGTCCAACCTCGGCGGCGGCGAGAGCCAGTACTACTGCCAGAGCGGCACCTGGCACGCCGGTAGCCAGCAGATCCGGATGTGGTGCAACATGACCTACGGCTCCAGCGGCGGACCGTGGTTGCAGGAGTACAACGACCAGAACGGCCTCGGGTTCATCAATAGCGTCGTGAGTCACGGCGACAACCCGGGCAACGGTCAGTTCGACGGCCCGTACTTCGACGACGACATCAAGAGCCTCTACGACTTCGCGGAGGGTCTCTCCCCGGCGTAAGGCATGAAACGGCAGAGCCCCGGCCACCGGCCGGGGCTCTGCGCGTGGTGCTCCGTCATCGGCGGAAAGGCTCCCCTCCGGGGCGGAGGGTCACTTGAAGCGGATGAACTTGGAGAACTGGTTGTTGGCGGTTCCCACCGACACCGTCCGGTGGCTGTACCTGTCGGCGGAGACGTAGTTGTACTCGTCGATCTCGAAGGTGCCGTTCGCGTTCACCCGGGTCACGAACGCGACGTGACCGTAGGTGCCGCCCAGGCGGACCGCGACGTCACCGGCCTTCGGGCTGTTGTACACCGGCACGCCGGCGCGTCCGGCGGCGGCGACCCACTCCTTGGCGTTGCCCCAGCGCGCCTGGCCCTTGTACTGATTGTGGAAGGCGACGCCGACCCGGCTGCGCACCGCCCAGGCCGCGAAGCTGGTGCACTGTCCCTTGTAGAAGTTCCAGGGATCGATGCCGGAGGTCTGACCCTTGTAGGGGTAGTCGTCCTTGGCCGGGTAGCTGGACCCGGCGGAGATCAGCTGGTGGGAGGCGTTGTTGTTCTTCAGCGTGGAGCTGAGGTTCTTCTTCGCCCCGGGCGCGAAGTCCTGGTACGCGTGGGAGCCGTTGTAGCCGGTGTTGTAGTAGACGCGCACCGTCTTGCCGGTGCGGTTCCACGCCGAAGCGGCGTTGTTCTTGATGCACTGGCCCTTGCCGCCGCCGGCGCCCTTGAACTCGTAGCAGCCCGGCTGGGTCGAGCCGTAGTCGGCCAGCGAGCCGGCGTGATCCGAGACCGAGCCCGCGTGGTCGCTGTTGTAGTAGTAACAGAACTCGCCGGTGTTGCAGGCTCCGTCGCGGGCCGCGGCCTGGGCGGGCGCGGCGACCGCCAGGACGCCGAGAGTCGCGCTCAGCACGCTCGCACTGAGGGCACCGAGGACGCGAACGGTGACCGTGGGCATGACCACTTCCCTCCTGGGGTGGGTGAGGAGGGACCCACGCTACAAGCCATCGATCGATCGCCATACCCCTCAATTGCGAGCGGCGGGAGCAAGACGGCGATGCGGGCGATGCCGGACCGGACGGCGTGCGCGTTCAGGTCGCCGAAGCCGAGGACGACGGCGGGACCGTCGGCGCTACGACAACCCGGCGTCAGGGGAGCCGTGCCAGGTGCGCGGCGATGTCGGCGGCGATCTGCTCCGGCTGCTCGCCGTTGATGGCGTGCGAGGCATCGGGGTAGACCTTCACCACGGCGTGCGGCAGGACGTGCCGGGCGTGCGCGGCACCGGCCGCGGCGTCGTGCATCCGGGACTTCCCGGCGAACAGCGTGAGGACCGGCATCCGCACCCCGGCGAGACGTTCGTCGGTGAGCCGGCCGGGAGCGGAGAGCTTGAGCACGTAGGACTGCATCCCGGCCTCGATCATCTCGGCGACCGGGACGTCCTCGACGGGTGCCCCGTTGGCCGTCCAGCTCGCGAAGTCGTCCCGCCAGGAGCGGGGCAGCCAGCGCACGCTGGCCGGGATGGAACGGACGATCGCCGCCGGTGACAGATCGGTGAAGACCAGGACCGGATCCAGCAGGATCACGCTGGCGACCTTCTCCGGGCGGCGCGCCGCCAGGTTGGTCGCGGTCCAGCCGCCGATGGACAGCCCGACCAGGTGGAGCCGTGCCTCGGGCAGGCCCCGCAGCAGCTCGTGCAGCCACTGCGCGTGGTCGCGGGCGGAACTGATCGGTCGTTGCTGGACGCTCATGCCCGGCTCGCCCAGCAGGTCCACCGTGTACACGCTGCGCAACCGCAGCAGCGAGGGCAGGTTGTCGGCCCAGACGGGGGAGGGGGCGGCCCGGCCCGGCAGCAGCAGCAGCGGAGGGGCGGAGGAAGAGGAGGCGGGGCCGGCGAAGTGGTAGACGCGGACCACCCCGTAGCTGGTCCGCACGTCGAGCATGCGGTCCGGTTCGGGCAGGTCCGCCATCGCCCGGTCGTAGGCGCGCAGGAAGCGGTCCTGCGCCTGGGCGGAGACGAAGTAGCCGACGGGGGCGGGGTGATGCAGGGCGAACCCCGCAGCCACCACGAGGGCGGTGGCGAGCGCGGCGCCGCCGCCGACGAGCCAACGCCGGCGGTGCCTGATCCGAGGTGCGCGTACTCGCATGGTGCCACCTTCCGTTTCCGTGGTGGTCGTCGATGTCGCCCTGCGCGTTCCATAATTCTACCGCTCGGTCAGATTTTCTAATGCGTGGTAGAAAATCTGACCGAGCGGTTATCCTGCGCGTGGCGCGGCTACCCTTTTCCGGGCACGGGCCGCCACGACACCCGAGGGACGCCGAATGACACGGGATGCCGCCACCCGGAAGGACCGGTCGCGCCGGCCGCTGACCATCACCGAACAGGCCCGTCGCGCCCAGCTCGTCCGGGTGACCACCGACCTCGTCGCCCGGCACGGCTACGCCGGCACCTCGCTGGCGCGCATCGCCGAGGCGGCGGGCCTGTCCAAGGCCGCTGTCCTTTACCACTTCCCGTCGAAGGACGCGGTGGTGCAGGCCGCGTACGCGACGGTCATCGAGGCCCTCATCGCGGACGTCGGCGCGGCCGTCGAGCAGGCCTCCGGGGCCGCCGCGGTGGCGGCGTACGTCCGCTCGCTCGTGGCCCACCTGCGGATGCACCCCGAGCACGCTCGGATGATCATCGAGGCCGTCACTGAGGAGACCGGCATCAGCGACGGGCCGGACGCGCCCAGCCGGCGGCGGAGCGTCGCGGACCTCATCGAGGCGGCCCGCTCCGCCGGGGACTACCGCGAGGACACCGACGCCGACCTGCTCGCCATCGTGGTCAACGGCGCGATCGACGCCATCGTCGCCGAGCAGCTCGCCAGGCCCGGGTTCGACGGTGGCCGCGCCGCCGACGAGCTGATCGGGATCCTGGACCGGGCGTACCGCCGCCGGCCGGGGCCCGACGCCGGCTGAACGCCGCAGTACGGCGAGCGCCGTCCGCGCTCGTCGGCGCGGTCGGACCGGCAGGCGCGGACCCGCGACGACGGGGGGCGGGTTGTGTGCCGATTCGGGGTTCGTTAGGCGATTCTCGGGCATAGCGTCAGGCGTGGCGGCTTCCCGCCGCCGGGCCAACCGGGGGCGGGTCAGGACGATCTGACGGTGGTGCGACGTGGACGAGACCGATCCGATGATGCTGGATCAGCGGGGACGACGCGGCCAGGGCGCCGGGCTGCCCCGGCTGCTGGGCGTGGTCAGCCTCGCCCTCGGGGCCGGCAGCCTGCTCGCCCCGCGCGCGGTGGCACGGCTGACCGGCGTGGACGACTCACCCGCCGCGGGCGGGGTGATCATGGCCGTGGGCGCCCGCGAGCTGGTCCACGCGGCGGGCCTGCTCGGCGGCCGCCGGCCGGCCGGCTGGGCGTGGACCCGGGTGGCCGGCGACGCGCTGGACCTCACCCTGCTCGGGCGGGCCTGGGCGGACCGGTGCGGCGAGCGGCGTCGGCGGGTCGGCCTCACCACCGCCGCCGTCGCCGGCATCGCCGCCGTCGACCTGGTTGCCGCCGTGCGCGCCGGACGGGCCCGGGCCGCGCGCCGACGGGTCATCGACATGGAGGTCGCGGTAACCGTGAACCGGTCCCCGGCCGAGGCGTACCGGTTCTGGCGGGACCTGGAGAACCTGCCCCGCTTCATGTCCCACCTGGAGTCGGTACGCGCCGACGATCTGCGCCGGTCGCACTGGACCGCGCGCGGCCCGGCCGGCCGCAGGGTCGAGTGGGACGCGGAGATCGTTGACGACCAGCCGAACCGGTCGCTCGCCTGGCGGTCGCTGCCCGGCACCCGCGTGCCCAACGCGGGCCGGGTCCGGTTCGTGCCCGCGCCGGGCGATCGCGGGACCGAGGTCCGGGTGCGGCTGCGCTACGCCCCGCCGGCCGGCGCGCTGGGCCGGGCCGTGGCGAAGCTCTTCGGCGAGGAACCCGAGCAGCAGGTACGCGACGACCTGCGCCGGTTCAAGCAGGTGGTGGAGACCGGCGAGGTGGTCCGCTCCGAGGGCAGCCCGGACGGCATCTCCGTACGCCAGCAGGTCATGCAACGCCCCGCCCAGCCGCTGCCCATCGCCCGCCGCTGACCACCGGCCACCCGAGAGGACGAACGATGAAGGCCACCGCCTGGATGGGCAAGGACAGCGTCAAGGTCGTCGACGTGCCCGACCCGACCATCATGAACGCGCGCGACGCGATCGTACGGATCACCACGACCGCCATCTGCGGTTCCGACCTGCACCTCTACCACGGCTACATCCCCGCCATGCGCAAGGGCGACATCCTCGGCCACGAGTTCATGGGCGAGGTGGTGGAGGTCGGCCCGCAGGTACGCAACCTGCGCCCCGGCGACCGGGTGGTGGTGCCGTTCCCGATCGCCTGCGGGCACTGCTCCTCGTGCCAGCGCGGGCTCTTCTCGGTCTGCGAGAACTCCAACCCCAACGCAGGGGTGGCCGAGAAGATCATGGGGCACTCGCCGGCCGGCATCTTCGGCTACTCCCACCTGCTCGGCGGCTACGCCGGCGGCCAGGCCGAGTACGCCCGGGTGCCGTTCGCCGACGTCGGCCCGATCAAGGTTCCCGACGAGGTGCCCGACGACCAGGCTGTGATGCTCGCCGACGTGCTGCCGACCGGCTTCATGGGCGCGGAGATGTGCGACATCAAGCCGGGCGACGTGATCGCCGTGTGGGGGGCCGGCCCGGTGGGGCTGCTCGCCGCCGCCAGCGCCCGGATGCTCGGCGCGGAACGGGTGATCGTCATCGACCGGTACCCGTACCGGCTGCGGCTCGCCGAGGAGCACACCGGCGCGGAGACCATCAACTACGACGACACCGACGTGCTCGACGCGTTGAACGCGATGACCGCCGGCCGGGGGCCCGACGCCTGCATCGACGCCGTCGGCCTGGAAGGACACCACGGCAACACCGCCGTCTACGCGTACGACCGGGCCAAGCAGGCCGCCCGGGTCGAGACGGAACGGCCGTTCGCGCTGCGCCAGGCCATCCTCGCCTGCCGCAGCGGCGGCGTCGTCTCGGTGATCGGCGCGTACGGGGGCGTCGTCGACAAGTTCCCGATGGGCGCGTTCATGAACCGGTCGTTGATCATGCGTACGGGTCAGTGTCACGTCCAGCGCTACACCCGTCCGTTGCTCAACCGCATCCAGCGCGGCGACATCGACCCCAGCTTCATCATCAGCCACCGCATGCGGCTCAAGGACGCGGCCAAGGGCTACAAGATCTTCCAGAAGAAGCAGGACGAGTGCACCAAGGTCGTCCTCAAGGTCTGAGCCGGCCGTCGGCAGGGCCCTGTATTCCGGGGCCGCGCCGGTGCCGGCGGGCCGGCACCGTGCCGGGAGGGCGACAGGTCGATCGACGTACCCGGGCGCGGACGTGGCCCGCGACGGCGTGCGGCTGCCGTGGGTCACCCGGTCCGGTGGGGCGGGCGGCCCTGCGGTCGGCCGGGCCCGGGAACGGCGGGGCACCGCCGTCCCCGGACCTCGTCAGGGCCGGCTCAGGCCCAGGGGGCCGTCGGGTACCAGGGGATGATCTCGCGGCGGGCCAGCAGCCGCACGTCCCAGTACAGGAACGTGAAGGCGCCGGCGACGATGAACGCGACCGCGGTCAGGACCGCCAGGCGGCTCGGCCGGGCGCTGAACCAGCGTTGCAGGCGGGAACCGGCGAGCCAGGCCAGCAGCAGGAACAGCACCGCCATGATGACGATGTTGCCGAGGGACTGCAGCGTGAACGCCGCCGCGCCGTAGAGCGGGTTGCCGCTCTCGGCGGCGTCGCGGAACATCTGCCGGAACAACGCGAAGGGCCGGCCGATCAGGAAGCCGGCGATCAGTGCGCCCATGAAGACCATCGGGGCGTGGGGGAACCGTCGGGCGATGCGGGCGAACGGGTCCGGCACGACGCCCAGCGCGGCCAGACCGAGATAGATCATGATGAGCCCGATCACACCGAAGACCACCATGGACTGGATGCTCCTCGGCGACAGCCCGCCGGGGGCATTGGGCGCGGTGGAGAACTGCGGCATCGACGTGCCGACCAGGCCGACGACCGCGCCGTAGGCGGCCGACACCGCGACCATGCCCACTGACATCCAACCCAGCGGCTTCAGCGGCGCGACGATCCGGCTGAACCTGCCGCCCGTGGTGCCGGTCAGCGGGGCCAGGGCGCCGAACGCGGCGATGTTGCAGGCGGTGAACGTGCCCGCGATGCCGGAGACGAAGGCGAACATGATGCCGGCCGCGATGCCCTGGATGGGCGTCTCCTTGGCGTCGTGGCCGAGCAGCGTGTTGGCGACGTTGTCGCCGATGGTCCGGTCCACGAACTCCGCCGACCAGATGACGGTCAGCAGGAACCCGCCGAGGACGCTGAGGAGGATGATCAGCCCTCGCCGCCGGGGAAAGTGCCCGTTGACGAAGGCGGACGTCCCGATCCGCGCGGTGTCGGGGCCGAGCCGGACGGGCGCGTCGAGTCGCTGGGGGGACCTCTGGGTCTGCGTCACATGCGCTCCTCGGGGTCAGGGGAGGGACCTGTGGGGGAGGGACCGGTGGGTGGGAACGCGGGTGCCGTGGCGACGCGGGCACCGACGCCCGGGAGCGCGTCGACGGTCGCCGATCGACGTGGACGCGCCCGCACGGCGCCTCCGGGGAACAATGGCGCGGGTCGATGTCCGCGTTTCATCATGGGGTGGCCGTCGTCGGCCCGGTTCTTCCATCGTGCGCAGTCTCCCGGGCCGTTCTGCCCGCTCCGGGTACCGGTCAACTCCTGAACCAGCCGACTGCCCGCCTCGGCCCGCGCTCGGCGCACCCTGGTGAATCCTGAGGTGGCAAGGAACAACGCCGGCCGGCGGGACGCGACGCCGGTTGCGGCGGGGAGCAATGCCGGTCGCGGCAAGGAACGATGCGGGCGGCTGCGGGAACAACCCCGGCGGCGGCAGGAACAACGCCGGGCGCGGTGGCGCCGGCCTGAGACCGGGAACGTGCGGCGTCCACCCCGTCGGGCCTGTCGTCGGGCGCGCGATCGGAAGGGCGACCACGTTGCGCTTGTTGCCAAGAGGTTGCAATAAGCTGGGCGGGACGACGGCTTCCCCGAAAGGACCACGCATGCCGGACGCGCTCACCCGGACCGCCGTGGACGGCTCGCCGCACACCGTGTCCGAGCTGATGACGGCCTGGGGGCGCGGCTGGGCCGTCTGCCGGGGCACCCCCGCCCCCGTCGCCGTTCCCGGCGGCTTCCGGGTCGACGTGGGCCTGCCCGGTCACCGCGTACGCCACGTGCTGCACACCTACGACGCCTGCTCGCTCGGGCGGCTCGGCCGGGAGCTGACGGAGCCGGGCACCTGGATCAAGGTCAGCGGGGACCGCGCCGGCCTCCGCGCCGCCCTGCCCGACGCCTGGACGCTGGACGACGTCGGACACCTCATGAGCGCGCCGCTGACCCCGGGCGCGGTCGAGCCGCCCGCCCCGTACGCGACGCGGGTCGTCGTCGAGGGCGGGGGCGTCGTCGCGACGGTCCTGGACGCGGCCGGGCACCGGGCGGCGTCCGGGCGGCTGGCCGGCGCCGGGGAGTTCGGCATCGTCGACCAGGTCGAGACGGAGCCCGCCCATCGGCGGCGCGGGCTGGGTAGCGCCGTCGTGCGGGCGCTCTGCGACCACGCGGCGAGGCTCGGGATGCGCACCGGGATCCTCGTCGCCACCGACGACGGACGCGCCCTGTACCGCGCGCTCGGCTGGACGGTGCGGTCGGACGTGTCGGGGGCGTACCTCAGGGAGGACCCGGGCCCGACCTGACGTCCGGCCGAGCCGGGCGACGGGCGGAGCCGACCCGTGGACGGTGGCGCGTGGTGGCCCCGGTCAGGGGATGGGCCACTCGTGGACCGGCCGGTTGCTGTGCATCAGCGTCACGTAGTGCCGCACCACCTCGCGCAGCGCCTCCGGCCGGTCGAGATGGTCGGCTGACTCCAGCCGGTGCAGGGTCTCCACCTGCCAGCTCGCCCCGTTGCGCCCGGTCAGGCACCGTTGCTCGATGACGCCGAGCAGCCGGTCCCGCTCGTCCGGGTCGAGGCCCCACCGGTCCAGCCCGTGGTGGGCCAGCGGCAGCAGCCGGCGCAGCACCAGTTCGGTGACCGGGAGGTAACCGAGGCCGGGCCAGAAGACCTGGGCATCGATGCCGTGCCGGGCGCAGGCGTTGAAGTTCTCCTCGGCCGCGCTGAACGACATCTGCGACCACAGCGGCCGGTCGGCCTCGGCGAGCGCCCGGACGAGACCGAAGTAGAAGGCGCCGTTGGCCACGGTGTCGAGCACCGTCGGCCCGGCCGGCAGCACACGGTTCTCCACCCGCAGGTGCGGGCGGCCCTTCAGCACGTCGTACACGGGGCGGTTCCAGCGGTAGACGGTGCCGTTGTGCAGCCGCAGCTCGGCGAGCTTCGGCACGTCCCCCCGGGCCAGGGCCTCGGCCGGGTCCTCCGCGTCGCAGACGGGCAGCAGCGCCGGGAAGTAGCGCACGTTCTCCTCGAACAGGTCGAACACCGTGGTGATCCACCGCTCGCCGAACCACACCCGGGGGCGTACGCCCTGGGCCTTGATCTCCTCCGGACGGGTGTCGGTCGCCTGCTGGAACAGTGGGATGCGGGTCTCCCGCCACAACTCCCGGCCGAAGAGCAGCGGCGAGTTCGCCCCCAGGGCCACCTGGATGCCGGCGATCACCTGCGCGGCGTTCCAGTAGTCGGCGAACTGGGCCGGGCTGACCTGGAGGTGGAACTGGGTGCTCGTGCAGGCCGCCTCCGGGGTGATGGTGTCGGCGGTGACCGCGAGCCGTTCCACGCCGTTGATCGCGATCCGCAGGTCCTCGCCGCGGGCGGCGAAGATCTGCTCGTTGAGCAGCGCGTAGCGCGGGTTGGCCGACAGCGTCTCGGCGGTCAGGTGCTCCGGCCGCAGCGTCGGCAGGATGCCGATCATCACCATGTGCGCGTCGACGTCGCGGGCCCTGGTCTCGGCGGCGTTGAGGCTGGCCCGTACGGTCTCCTCGAACTCGCGGGTGCCGGTGCCGGCCAGCCGGCGCGGGGCCACGTTGATCTCGACGTTGAACTGGCCCAGCTCCGTCTGGAAGCTCGGGTCGGCGATGGCGGCCAGCACGTCGGCGTTGCGCATGGTCGGCATCGAGTCGTCGTCGACCAGGTTCAGCTCGATCTCCAGCCCGGTCATCGGCCGTTCGACGTCGAACCGGGACTCCCGGAGCATCTCGGCGAAGACGTCCAGGCACCGCCGTACCTTCTCGCGATAGCGGGCCCGGTCCTCGCGACTGAAGGTCCGTACGCCGACGTCCTCGCCCATGGTCACCGCCCTGTCACCGTTGGTTCCCCTAACCTCGCACGTCCGGGGCGGGCCGGGGAAGACCCGAAGCTTCTTGTACGTACCCACCTCGGGCCCGCGTGATCCCTGTCGCCTCCACCGCTCGTGCGTCCGTCCGGGCCGGCGGGGTGGCTAGCATGTGCGGCAACCGGTGGGGGAGTGACGATGCGCGAGAAGATCACCAGGCTCTTCGTGGCGGCGGCGATCGCCGAGGCCTGCTCCTGGCTGGCCCTGCTGATCGGCATGGCCGTCAAGTACGGCCCCCCGGGCAACGAGATCGGCGTGAAGATCTTCGGCCCGGTCCACGGCGCGCTCTTCGTCGCGTACGGCCTGCTGGTCCTCGCGGTGGCCCGGCTGCACCGGTGGCGGCTCTGGCCCACCCTCGTGGCCCTGGCCTGCGCCGTACCGCCGTTCGCCACCCTGATCTTCGAGCGCTGGGCCGCCCGGCGGGGGATGCTGCGCGCCGCGGGCGAACCGGACCGGCCGCTGACCCCCGTCGGCTGACCGCCGCCCCGCAGGCCGGAGGGCCGGCCGGCAGCCGCGCGGTCAGCCCGCGAGGAAGTCGGCCAGCGCGGCGGCGAGCTGCTCCGGGGCCTCCTCGGCCATGTGGTGGCCCGAGTCGACCGAGGCCACCCGCACGTCGTCGGCCCAGTCCCGCCAGATGGCCGCCGGGTCGCCGTACAGCTCGACCATGTCGTCGCGCTCAGACCAGCAGAACAGCACCGGGCAGGCGATCCGCCGCCCGGCGGCCCGGTCGGCGTCGTCGGCCGCCCGGTCCGGGCCGAGCCCGGCCCGGTAGTCCTCGCACATCGCGTGCACCGTCGCCGGGTCGTGGATGGCCCGGCGGTAGTCGGCGTACGCCTCCTCGCCCATGGCCGCCGGCGACCCGTCGTACCAGGCGTCCGGGTCGGCGGTGATCACCCGCTCCGCCGGCTTGTCCGACTGGCCGAGGAAGAACCAGTGCCACCAGCGGGCCGCGAACCTCGCGTCGGCGCGTGCCAGGGCCTCGCCGATCGGTACCCCGTCGAGCACGCCCAGCCGGCTGACCCGCTCCGGGTGGTCCAGCGCCGTGCGCATCGCCACGTAGCAGCCCCGGTCGTGCCCGACCACCGCCGCGCGGTCGTGTCCGAGCGCGTCGAGCAGGCCGACCACGTCGCGGGCCATCGCCCGCTTGGCGTACGCGGTGTGCCCGGGGTCGCTCGGCGGCTTCGACGAGCCGCCGTAGCCGCGCAGGTCCGGGCAGATGACCGTGTGTTCGCGGGCCAGCAGCGGCGCGACCCGGTGCCAGGTCGCGTGGGTGCGCGGATGCCCGTGCAGCAGCACCACGGGTGGGCCCGAACCGCCGTGTCGTACCCGCAGCCGGACCTCGCCGACGTCGATGCGCTCCAGCGTGAATCCCTCGAACATGCTCGCCACGGTGCCCGCCGGCGCGCCGCCGGAAACCGTGCCGGCCGTCAGGTCAGCGCGGACCAGGCCACCACGGCGGCGACCAGCAGCGCGCCCAGCACCGCCTGGAGCAGCAGCGGCGGCCCGAGGTGCGACCACAGGGTGGCGGTACGCGGGATGAGCAGCTGGCCCGTCGTCAGGTTCACGATCCGCTCGATCTTCGGCGGCAGGTCCGGGTCGCCCTGCCGGCGCAGCGTGAGCTGCACGTGGTCGGCGGGGTGCAGGGCGCTCTGCGGCAGGTGCCCGTGCAGCTCGACCTCGCAGAGCCGCCCGGCCGTGTCGCGCAGCCGCACCGGGGTGACCAGGTATTCCGGGCCCTTCTTCAGGTCCTTGAACCGTCGACGCGCGGCGCCGGAGCCGGCGGAGAACAGGGATCGGACCAGCGCCATCAGCAGTCCGGCCACCCCGGCCGCCGCGAGCACCGCCACCAGCACCGGCTGGCCGATGCGCACCTCGCGCGGGTAGCCGTCCATCAGCCGGACGATCCGCCCCGTCACGATCCGGTCGGTCGGGTGGACGATCCGCCGGATGTGCAGGTCGCTGTCCATCTCCACCACCCAGAGTCCGGTTGCGTTCACTCATGGTATCGGTCGTCCGGGTTGAACGACATGAATGAAATGCCCTCACGCGCTCGCGGCGGGCCAGGTGACAACCGCAGCGGCGCGGGTAAGCGGGGGGCCGAGCTGGAAAGGGGTCGAGCATGCAGCTGTCCTTCCTGCGCCCGCTCTACGACCGGCCGGGACCGTGGGTCTCGGTGTACCTGGACGCGTCCGCCAACACCGAGGACGCCCACCCGGCGCTCGATCTGCGCTGGCGGGCCCTGCGTCAACAACTTCAGCAGCAGCGCGCCGACGTGGACACCATCGACGCCGTCGAACGCGTCGTCCGGGGCCACGATCCGATGCCCGGCAGCTACGGGCTGGCGGTCTTCGGCGCCCGGGGCCGGGTGGTGCTGTCGGAGTACCTCTCCGCCCCGCCGCTGCGGGACCTGGCCGCGTACACCTCGCTGCCGCACGTGATGCCCATGCTGGCGCAGCGCGGCGAGCAGGTCGCCTGGGTGCGGGTGCTGGCCGACCGCACCGGTGCCGACGCCATGGCGATCAGCGCCGGCGGCGTGCCGCGCCGCGCCCACGTGACCGGCCGGGAGGACTTCCAACTGCGTCGGGTGCAGCCCGGCGGCTGGTCGCAGTCGCACCACCAGCGGGCCGCGATGGAGGCCTGGCACCACAACGCGGGCGACGTCACCGCGGCCACGGTGGAGCTGGCCGAGAAGGTCGGCGCGGAGGTGGTGGTGGTCGCCGGCGACGTGCGCGCCACCGGCGTGATCGCCGCCCAGATGCCGGAACGCTGGCAGGACCTGATGGTCCGCACCGACGCCGGGTCCCGGGGCGGCGGCGCCGACCAGAGCCTGCTCGACGACCTCACGGTGCAGACCATCGCCGAGGTGGCCGACCAGCGGATCTCCGCAGTGCTGGACCGGTTCGGCATGCAGGAGGACGTCGGCGCCGGGCTGGACGCCGTGGTGTCCGCCCTGCAACGCAACCAGGTCGAGACGATGCTGATCGTCGACGACCCGTCCGCCACTGGGGAACTCTGGATCGGGCCGGACCCGACCGAGATCGCCACCGACCCGGGGCAGCTCGCCGCCATGTCCGTACGCGACCCGGAGAAGGTCCGCGCCGACGCCGCCCTCGTGCGCGCGCTGGTCGGCACCGACGCCGAGCTGACCGTGCTGGGTCCGGACGAGGCGCCGGAGTTGACCGACGGCGTCGGCGCGGTGCTGCGGTACGTCGACGCCGGCACGCCGGGGCGTGGCGATGGCTGAGCGTACGGTGGCCGACCTGGTGGTCGAGCGACTGCGCGCCTGGCGGGTGCCGCGGGTCTTCGGCTACCCCGGGGAGGCCATCGCCCCGGTGGTCGAGGCGTTGGACGCCTCGGGCGGGGACCCGGCGTTCGTGCCGGCCCGGCACGAGGAGACCGCCTCCTACATGGCCACCGGGCACGCCAAGTTCACCGGCGGGATCGGGGTCTGCCTGGCCACCCAGGGGCCGAGCGCCGTCCAGCTGCTCAACGGCCTCTACGACGCCAAGCTGGACAGCAAGCCGGTGGTGGCGATCGTCGGCGAGGACGTTTCGGGTCCGCTCGGCGCCGCCCACCAGGAGATCGGGCTGAGCCGGCTGTTCGCCGACGCCTGCAACCAGTTCGTCCGCTACGGCCGCGTCCCCGACGGGGTGCCGGCCCTGCTCGACCAGGCGTTCCGAACCGCCGCCGCCACCCGCAGCCCGGTCTGCGTGGTGCTGCCGCGCCAGTTGCAGGAGGCCACCGTGCCCGACCTGCAGTCGCACGCGGCCGGGGTGCTCTCGGCGACGCCGGGGGAGCCGCTGGCGCGGGTCCTGCCGCACGACGCCGACCTGGACGCGGCCGCCCAGCTGTTCGCCAACGGCCAGCGGACCGCGATCCTGGTCGGCCAGGGCGGCCGGGGCGCGGCCGGAGAGATCGTCGCCCTCGCCGACCGGCTCGGCGCCGGGGTGGCGGCCTCGCTGCTGGGCAAGCCGGTGCTCGACGAGCGGCTGCCCTTCCACGCCGGCGTGCTCGGCGAGGTCGGCACCCCGGCCGCCGCCGAGCTGATGGGCGGCTGCGACACGCTGCTGCTGGTCGGCACGAACGACCCGTGGACGGACTACTTCCCGATGCCGGGGCAGGCGCGCACGGTGCAGATCGACATCGACGGGCGCCGGATCGGCACCCGCTACCCGGTGGACGTGCCGCTCGTGGGCGACGCCCAGGAGACGCTGCGGGCGTTGCTGGCCCGCGTGCCCGACCGGCCGAACGCCCGGTGGCGGGAGACCGTCGAGGGCTCGGTCGACCGGTGGCGGGCCGAGCGGGCGGACCGGGCCGCCGCCCCCGCCGAGCCGGTGAACCCGCAGCTCGTGCTGCACGAACTCTCCACCCGGATCCCGCGCCGCGGGGCGGTGGCGGTGGACGTCGGATCGGTCATGTACTGGTACGCCCGGCACCTGGAACTGCCCCCGGGCGTCACCGCCCAGCTCTGCGGCACGCTCGGCTCGATGGGCTGTGCCCTGCCGTACGCCGTGGCGGCCAAGCTCGCCGCCCCGGACCAGCCCGTGATCGCCCTGCTCGGCGACGGCGCGATGCAGCTCAACGGGCTGGCGGAGCTGATCACCGTGGCGCACCACTGGCGGGAGTGGCGCGATCCCCGCCTGGTGGTGCTGGTGCTCAACAACCGGGACCACTCCGGCATGGGCGGCGGCCGTACGCCCACCGCCCCGACGCTCCGCCGACCCGATGTGCCGTACGCCGGCTGGGCGCGCCTGCTCGGCCTGCACGGGGTGCGGGTGGACCGGCCGGAGCTGGTGGGGGCGGCCTGGGACGAGGCGCTGGCCGCCGACCGGCCCTGCGTACTGGAGGCGGTGGTCGACCCGGCGGTGCGGCTGGCGCCGCCCGAGCCCGCGTTCGCGGACCTGCGCGAGGTGTTCGCCGAGGGCGACGCCGCCCGACGGGTGCGCGACCGCATGCTCGCCGCCGGGGTGGCCGTGGAGGTCGACGACCTCGTTTAACGGCCCACCCGACGGGCACTGAGGACGGGCAGTACGACGTTGGAGGTCACCTTGTCCGAGTCCCCGGATCGCCGGTACGGTCCCGCGCCCCTGCCGCAGCCCCGTGGACCGGTCTCGGCGGCGCTGCTGGACGCGCTGCGGCGGGCGCCGCACGACCTCCCGGCGGGGCTCGGCGACGGGCTCGACCCGGCCGACCCGCTCACCGACGAGGACCTTCAGCTCACCCTCTTCTGCTGCTACGAGCTGCACTACCGCGGCTGGCGGGGCGTCGACGAGGGCTGGGAGTGGCAGCCGTCCCTGCTCGCGCTGCGCGCGTACGCCGAACGGCACTTCGAGGCGGCGGTGCGCGCGCTGGTGGGACCCCTGCCGACGGCGCTGCCCGGCGGGGTGCCGGCGGCCCTGGCCGACGTGGTCGCCGCCGACGACGGGCCCTCGCTCGCCGGCTATCTGCAACGCCGGGCGTCGCTGGCCCAGTTCCGGGAGTTCGTCACCCACCGCTCGATCTACCACCTGCGCGAGGCCGACCCGCACAGCTGGGCCCTGCCGCGCCTCGGCGGGCCGGCGAAGGCCGCCCTGGTGGAGATCCAGATGGACGAGTACGGCAACGGGCGGCTGGACCGGATGCACGCCGAGCTGTTCCGGGTCACCCTGGACGAGCTGGGCCTGGACACCGGCTACGCCGCCCACCTGGACGCCGTGCCGGCGGTCACCCTGGCCACCAACAACCTCATGTCGCTGTTCGGGTTGCACCGGCGGCTGCGCGGCGCGCTGCTGGGGCACCTCGCCGCGTACGAGATGACCTCCTCGCTGCCGAACCGCCGCTACGGCAACGGGCTGCGCCGCCTCGGCCTGGACGCGCGGGCCACCCGCTTCTACGACGAGCACGTGGAGGCCGACGCGGTGCACGAGCAGATCGCCGCGCACGACCTCTGTGGGGGACTGGTCCGGGTGGAGCCGGGGCTCGCCCCGGACGTCCTCTTCGGCGCCGCCGCCGCGCTGGCGGTGGACCGGCTCTTCGCCGCGCACCTGCTGGACGCCTGGACCGCCGGCCGCACCTCCCTGCGCCCCACCGCCGCACCGATCCGAATCGACCTGCGCGACCGCCCGCGCCCCGCCGACCTCCCCGCCGCCGTAGCCTGACCCCCGCCTCCCACCCCACCCGCCCCACCCGCGCCCCGCCCCCGGGGCGGTGATGGCCGTCGATCATGCAGTTGTGGTGCCCCGCAAAGGCCGCGGGACGCTGCTCTCCGCCCACCACAACTGCAAGATCGACATGCAGGGGTGGGGAAACAGCGGGGTGGTCAGGGGGTTTCGCGGGTGGTGCCGGCGCGGAAGTTGACGGCCTTGTGGGTGCCGTCGCAGAACGGCTTGAGCGCCGACTTCCCGCAGCGGCACAGGGCCACCGTGCCCCGCCGCGCGTCGATCGTCTCCCCGTCGGGGGTGACCAGGGCGAAGTCGCCCCGGACCAGCAACGGCCCGTCCTGGTAGGGGGTGATGGTGGCCGCCGCGGGAGTGTCGTCGTCGGTGCGCATGGGCGCTGAAGTGCCCCTTGCTCCGGCACTGAAACCCCTGCTCACCGGCGTGCCGTCGCGACGGTCGACCGGCGTCGTCGCCCGGTTGGGCGGCTCGGCGGCGGCCCGCCCGGGATCTTCTGATTACTCCCGCCCGGTGGGGGATGCCCCGTTTGAACCCCATCGGGACGGGAAGCCGGGCCGCGTGGTGAGCGAACGAGGCAAGGTGGAGCCGGGGCCCAAGGTGCGCAAGGGGCTCACGGCCGAGGGCGCCGGGCTGGCGGGCGACCGGGTCGTGGCGGCCGGCAGTGCCGCGCGGGTCCTGGTGGCCGCCACCGCGCGGGCGCTGCGCGGCACCGACTGCGCCGACCTGGGACATCCGGGACACCCGGGACCGCTGTCGCGGTTCGTCGGCGCGCCCGAGCCGGTGCGCCGGGCGGCGCTGATCCGGGCGGCCGGCCGGGTGGCGCTCACCCCCGGCCAGACCGCCGAGGTCGACGCGGGCCGGGTCGCCCGCTGGTTCACCGACCAGTACCCGCGCCGCCGCTACCCCGGCGCCCTGATCGGCTCCCCGCACGGCGCGCTCGCGCACCTGGCGATGGCGCTCGGCGTGCCCTGGCTGCCGGCCGGGTTCGAGATGACCGTGCACTGGGCGCAGGGCGCCGTCGACCGGCCGCAGGCCGCCCTGGACCACGGCGCCGCGCTCACCGCCCGGCTCCTCGGCGGCAACGCCGACCTGCACGTCCGGCAGGTGCACTGCCCCGCCAGCCGGGGCGCGTTGGCCGGCGCCACGGTGTCGCTGGCGGCCCGGTGGCGGTCCCTGCCGGCCGCGTACGCGCGGTTCCTGGCCGACCGGCTGGAGCCCGGCGCCCCGGTGCTGCTGCTGCGCGACGCCCGCACCTGGCCGGTGTTCGACTCCGCCCCGGGGCACAGCTTCCAGGTCGGCTGCCCGGGCAGTGGCCTCGACCCGGTCGACTTCCACCCGGACAGCCACGCCCTGCGCCAGGTGCTCCGCTCGGCCGGCGGGGACGGCGCGCACTGGGAGCCGCCGGAGGTCGCCGCGCCGCCCGAGCCGGCGGAACACGGCGTGGAGTCCGGTTTCGAGGCCGGCGTCCAGGAGTGGACCGCCGGGCACGGCCACCCGCTGCACCGGGTCCTCGTGCCACGGCCGGAGGCGCTCAGCGCCGCGACCGCGGACCTGTACCGGCGTTGGCTGCGCGCGGCCGGCAAGACCGGCGACCGGCTGGTGGTGGAGTGCGGCCGGCTGCTCGACCCGTGGCAGGTGGTGCGCGCCGGGATGGTGCCGTACTGGTGCGAGAACGCCACCCGGCGCAGCGTCGAGGGGGTCGAGTGGTGGCTCGCCGGGAGCGAGCCGTTCAGCTCGGTGGACGTGCTGCCCGAGCCACCCGGCCTGCGGTCGCCGGCGCTGGCCGGGCTGCCGCAGTGGCTGGCCGTCGCCGGCTTCGGGCGCCGCCGGCGGGCGCTGGACCGCACCTCGGCACGCGGCTACCCGATCACCTCTGTGCCCACCCGCCGGGCGACGGAGGTGCTGCGGGCACAGCCGTACGACCTGCCGACGCCACCGCCGATGACCGTCCCCGAGGCCCTCGCGGCACTGCGCGACGGCGGCGGCGACCAGGGATTACTGGTCTGTTGAGTCGGCCCTTTCGAAACATCCTCGCGAACCCCGGGTCCCGTGATTGAGTACCTACGGAGCGGGAACACCGCTGGCTGCGACGGCCTGATCACGCCGTCCGGCGTGGCGCCGTCGCCCGCTGACATCCCAGTCATGTGACCCATTTTCCGGCCCGGGCGTGGTGCGACCACGCGCGCGCACGACCGGTTTCCTGAATCCGGGCGGGGGACCTTCCTGAGGGAGGCGCGGATGTTCGGACAGACCACCACGACCACACCACCTCCGACCGATCGGGGCCTGGAGGACCTCGACGCGGCCGCACTGGCGTACGCGGCCCGGATCGAGGGCCTACCGCCCGAACGACGCCAGGAGGCGCGTGACGACCTGGTCCGGTTCGCCCTGCCGTTCGCGGGCCGGCTGGCCCGCCGCTACCGGGGGCGGGGCGAGCCGCTGGAGGACCTGGAGCAGGTCGCCCGGCTGGGCCTGGTCAACGCCGTCGACCGGTACGACCCGGAGCGGGGCTCCTTCACCGCGTACGCGGCCATCACCATCGTCGGCGAGATCAAGCGGCACTTCCGCGACCGGACCTGGGGCGTGCACGTGCCGCGCCGGCTGCGCGACCTGATCCTGGAGGTCGGGCAGGCTACCTCCGCGCTGACCAGCGAGCTGTCCCGGGCCCCGACGGTGGCCGAGCTGGCGGAGCGGCTGGAGACGCCGCAGGAGGAGATCCTCGCCGCGCTGGAGTCGGCCGCCGGCTACAGCCCGGCCTCGCTGAACGCCCCCGTCGGCGGGGAGAGCTCGGCCGAGTTCGGCGACCTGGTCGGCGAGTCCGACAACGCGCTGGAATCCGTCGACGACCGGGTGACGGTCAGCGGGCTGCTGCACCGGCTGCCCTGGCGGGAGCGGCGCATCCTGGCCATGCGCTTCTACGGCAACCAGACCCAGGCGGAGATCGCCGCCCGCTTCGGCATCTCCCAGATGCACGTGTCCCGGCTGCTGTCCCGGGCGCTGACCTGGCTGCGCCAGGCGATGCTCGCCGACGCCCCGCCGCCGTGGCAGAACGGGGCCGCCGAGTCGGAGCCGGCGAAGACCAGGATCTCGGTGCGGCACAACGGCGACCGGGTGGTCGTGGAGGTCGGCGGGGAGGTCGACCGGGACGGCGCGGACCAGCTCCGCCGGGCGATGCTGGAGGCGGTGACCGGGCAACCCGCCGAGGTGGTGGTCGACCTGGTGGGCGCCGGGGGCTTCGACGCCGGCGGCATCGCCGCGCTGATGGCGGGCCGCGAGGCCGCCGCCCGCACGGGGGTCCCGCTGCGGCTGACCCGCGTCCAGCCGGCCGTGCGCCGCTCGCTCACGGCGGCGGGCCTGGCGGCGGCCCGCGAGGGCTGAGCACGTCGCGAGAGGGCCGGCACCCCGCGGGTGCCGGCCCTCTCCGCGCGTACGCCCGCTCAGCGCTCGGGGGTGTCGCCGGGCCCGCGCGGGTGCCGCCAGCGGTCGTTGGCCTGCGGCTCCCGGTCGGCGCCGAGGCGGGTCTCCTCCGGCTCGTCGGTCTGCTCGAAGCTGGGCCGACGGATGTCGTTCGGCTCGGGGACGTCCACCGGCCTGGCCCCGGACTGCGGGGCCGGCTGGTACTCGGTGGCCTCCCGCGCGCCGTGCGCCCCCTCGGCGGCCGGCGCCTCGGGCACGTGCTTCTCGCGGTGCAACTCGTCGCGGAAGTCCTGCGGCGGCTTGGTGCTGCGCTGGGGCAGGTCCCGACCGAGGTCGGCGACGAGCGGGCCGTACTTGGCGTCGAAGGCGGGCCGCTCGGAGCGGATGCGGGGCATCCGGTCGAAGTTGCGCAGCGGCGGCGGGCAGGTGGTGGCCCACTCCAGCGAGTTGCCGAAGCCCCACGGGTCGTCGACGTTCACCATCGCCCCGTAGCGCCAGGACTTCCAGGCGTTCCACATGAAGAAGAGCGTGGACGCGCCGAGCACGAAGGCGGAGATGCTGGAGAAGGTGTTCAGGGCGGTGAACCCGTCGTTCGGCAGGTAGTCGGCGTACCGGCGGGGGAAGCCCTCGTTGCCCAGCCAGTGCTGCACGAGGAAGGTGCCGTGGAAGCCGAGGAACATGGTCCAGAAGTGGGCCTTGCCGAGGCGGTCGTCCAGCAGCCGCCCGGTCATCTTCGGCCACCAGAAGTAGAAGCCGCCGAAGAGCGCGAAGACCACCGTGCCGAACAGCACGTAGTGGAAGTGCCCGACGACGAAGTACGTGTCGTGGGTGTGCCAGTCCGCCGGCGGGCTGGCCAGCAGCACCCCGGTGAGACCGCCGAAGAGGAAGGTGACCAGGAAGCCGATCGCGAAGAGCATCGGCGTCTCGAAGGTGATCTGCCCCTTCCACATGGTGCCGATCCAGTTGAAGAACTTCACCCCGGTGGGCACCGCGATCAGGTAGCTCAGGATGCTGAAGAACGGCAGCAGCACCTGGCCGGTGGCGAACATGTGGTGCGCCCACACGGTCATCGACAGCACGGTGATCGCGATGGTGGCGAGCACCAGGCCGGTGTAGCCGAAGATCGGCTTGCGGGCGAAGACGGGGATGATCTCGGTGATGATGCCGAAGAACGGCAGCGCGATGATGTAGACCTCGGGATGGCCGAAGAACCAGAACAGGTGCTGGTAGAGCATCGGGCCGGCGGTCATCGGGTCGTAGACGTGGGCGTTGAGCAGCCGGTCCGCGGCGAGCGCCAGCAGCGCGGCGGCGAGCAGCGGGAACACCAGGATGACCAGCACGCTGGTGAAGAGCATGTTCCAGGTGAAGATCGGCATCCGGAACATGGTCATGCCCGGCGCGCGCAGGGTGAGGATCGTGGTGATCAGGTTGACCGCCCCGAGGATGGTGCCCAGTCCCGAGACCACCAGGCCGATCACCCACATGTTGGCGCCGACGCCGGGGGAGTGCTCCTGGCTGCTCAGCGGCGAGTACGCGGTCCACCCGAAGTCGGCGGAGCCGCCCGGGGTGAGGAAGCCGCCGAGCACCATCAGGCCGCCGAACAGGTAGAGCCAGTACGCGAGGGCGTTGAGCCGGGGGAACGACACGTCGGGGGCGCCGATCTGGATCGGCACGATGTAGTTGGCGAACCCGAACGCCGCCGGGGTGGCGAACAGCAGCAGCATGACCGCGCCGTGCGAGGTGAAGAGCTGGTTGTACTGCTCGGCGGAGAGGATCTGCATGCCGGGCCGGGCCAGTTCGGCCCGCATCAGCATCGCCTGGATTCCGGCGACCAGGAAGAAGCCGAACGAGCTCAGCAGGTAGAGCAGGCCGATCTGCTTGTGGTCGGTGGTGGCCAGGAACCGGGTCAGTTTGCCGCCGGGGAGCGCCTTGCGCAGCGGCCCGGGGTAGCCACCGAAGCGTGCCGGCGCCAGGATCGCCGGTCCTCGGTCGCGTGGTTCCGTGGTTACCCGCTTGGGCATGTGACTCTCACCCCGCCAGACGACAGATAGGACGGCGCGGCTACCCGCCCCTCACCCCATGAAACCAGGCGACAGCGGATATTCAGGCGAGAGTGGTAAATCCGGTCAATTCGCGGGCAGTATGGCCCAGACGACCTTCCCGTCGCCGGCCGGGGCGCTGCCCCACCGCTGGGCCGTCTCGCGGACGAGCATCAGTCCCCGGCCGCCCTCGGCCCGCAGGTCGGCGACGCCGGCCCGGACCGCGGTCCGGCTGCCGTCGGCGACCACCACGTGCAGGTACGGCCGGCGCAGGGTCAGCGTCACCTGCATCGGCGTGCCGGCGTGCCGGACGACGTTGCCGACCAGCTCGCTGAGCACCAGCGACGCCGGCCCGACGGTCTCCGGCAGGTTCCAGCGGGCGCACGCGTCGGTGACCAGCTCCCGCGCCCGCCGGCAGGCCTCCGCCACCGGTTCTAGCCGGGCCCGCAGCCGGGGCGCCGCCGCCGCGTTCGCCACCCGGGTCGCCTCGTCGCAGTCGCGGCGCACGGGCACCACGCGGCAGGCCGTCGACTGGGCCAGCCAGGTCGCCGCCTCGCCCGGCGGGGCGCACAGCACGACGGGCACCGCCGGCCAGCCGGCCGCCCGGCGGGCGATGGCGGCGAAGACCGAGAGGGCGAGCCGGTCACGGACGGTGACGTCGGTGAGGTCGACCACGAGCGCGTCGGGCTGGCTGGCGAGGTAGCCGTCCAGCGCGTCGTGCACCGTGCGCATCGTGCCGAGGTCGAGGTCGCCACGAAGGCGTACGACGGTCACCGGCGACTCGTCGTGCACCTCGCAGGTGATCCGGCTCGGCATCGGGCGTCCTCGTTTCGCGTCGTCGGGAATCTGGGAACTACCCGGACGCGGGGAGGGCCAAACGGACCGGCCGGGGCGTCGCGCCCCGGCCGGTCACGGTGCGTCATCGACGGGTGCGGCCCCGCGTCGTCAGGATGCCGAGCGCGATCATGCCCAGGCCGAGGAACAGGTGCAGCCAGTTGTCGGCGTTGTTGACCGGGATGAAGTTGGCCCCGCTGTCGTGGTCGATCACCAGGCCGTAGAGCCAGAGCACCAGGTAGATCGCGCCGCCGCCGACCAGGTACGTCCGCGCGCCCGTGACGGTGCGGGCCAGCAGCAGCCCCGCCACCCCGAAGAGCAGGTGGACGATGTTGTGCAGCACCGAGACCTGGAACAGGCCGAGCAACTTGGCGTCGGAGTCGTGCCCGGCGAAGCGCAGGTCGCCGAAGTTGCTCGTGATGCCCGGCACGAAGCCGAGCACGCCGACCAGGAGGAAGACCACCGCCACGGCGGTGGCGGCCCGCCGGACGGGAGCCCTGCCGTCAGCCGGGTTGTGCCGGGCGCGGGAGCGCGCCATGGGACCGGTCACCGCAGTCTCCTCACTGTGCGGAACGCTGAGCGGATGGCGCCTTCCCGCTGCTCCCACCGCCAAACCCCGCCGCCGACCGATCGCCCCGATTCACCCGTCCGGGCGCCGGCACGGAAACCGGGGCCGGCCCACCGTGACGGCGGGCCGGCCCCGGGACGCGCGATCGCCGGTCAGGCCGGTTGCAGGCGCGGGGCGGCGGCGAGCTGACGGACCCGCTCGTAGAGACCCACGTACTTCTCGGCCATCACCGCGGGGGTGAAGCGGACGGCGGCCTCGCGCCGGCACTCGTCCGGATCCAGCAGATTCGCGGCCAGCAGCAGGTCGCCCAGTTCCTCCTCGTCGGTGGTGAGCAGGCCGGTGCGGCCGTGCTCGATCAGCTCGGGCAGGCAGCCCCGGGCGGTGGCCACCACCGGCGTGCCCAGGGCCAGCGACTCCACCACCGCAGTGCCGCCCGGCTCCTCCCACCGCAGCGGGAACAGCGAGGCCCGGGCACCGGCCAGCAGGTCGTCGCGTTCCTGCCCGGCCACGGTGCCCACCCAGCGGACCAGGTCGCCGTCGACGTGCGGCGCCACCTCGTCGTAGAAGAACCGGACGTCCGGGTTCTGCCGGGCCTCGTCCCCGGCGGCGGCCAGGTCCTCCGGCCGGTGGTACGGGCCGACGGGCCCGGCGAGCACCAGCGGCACCCCCACCCGCCGGGCGAGGCGCGCGCCCACGTCCTGGCCCTTGCCCGGGTTGATCCGGCCCAGGATGATCAGGTAGTCGCCCTTCTCCGCCCGGGGCCGCCGGTCCGCGTCGACGGCGAGCGGGGTGGACAGGTGCACGTGGCCCACCGAGTGCTCCCGCAACGCCCGGGGCGCGCGGGCCAGCTGCGAGGCGGAGACCCCGTTGACCCGGACCCGGTCGCCGCCGTCGACGTTGCCGTAGAGCGCCGGGTGCTTGGCCAGGTCCCAGTGCAGCGTGTGCAGGGCCGGCGGGGCGTCCGGGCCCATCGCGGCGAGCGTCGCCAGGCCGACCGCCTCCACGTGGTCGTGCACCAGGTCGATGTCGTCGCGCGAGTGCAGCGCCCGCACCACCCCGTTCAGGTGTGCCTGCGAGATGCCGCAGACCTGGTTGTAGGGCCGTTGCAGGGCGTGGAACTGCCCGTCGGGGAAGACGGAGAACTTCTCGTCCACCGGAAGGGTGCTGCTGTCGACCGACGCGAGCACCACCCGGACGCCGAGGCGGCGCAGCTCCGGCACCAGCGTCGCGATCACGTTCTCGATGCCGCCGTAGCCGGGCGGCGGCACGGACAGCCACGGACCGGCGTTCATCAGGACGGTGAGGCTCATGCGGGATTCCTTCCCTCGGCGGGGGCCTGGGCCGTCCGCGCCCGGTCGTTCGCGGTCACGGGGGGTCGCGTGGTCACGCCGCGGCGACCCGTCGGCGGGGGATCCGGTGCCGCAGCTCGGCCAGGGGCGGCCGCTCCTCGACGGAGACGTCGCTGACGACGATCTCCCGGTCCAGGTTCGGCAGGGCGTCGGAACCGCCGCGTCGGAACTGGGTCAGCAGGGCGGCGGGCATCGCGCCCGGTGCCGCCCAGCCGCGCCGCTGCAACCGCGACCAGGCGGTGAGCATGATCTGGGCCGACATCCGGCCCAGCGCGGCGGTGTCCTGGTGGCGGTGCTTGCGCTCGCCCAGGTCCACCTGGGCCAGCGCGTCCAGCCCGACCAGCTCGAGCAGGTCGATGAGCATCGCCGTCTCGACCCCGTATCCGGAGACGAACGGCACCCGCTCCAGCACCTCCCGGCGGCCGGCGTACTCGCCGGCGAGGGGCTGCACGAAGCCCGCCAGCTCGGGCCAGAACAGGTTCAGCATCGGCCGGGCCATCAGCTCCGTCACCCGCCCGCCGCCGTCGGCCTCCACGCTCGACGCCCCGACCAGCGGGCGGTGGTAGAAGCCCTTCACGAAGTCCACCGAGGGATCGGTCAGCAGGGGACCGATCAGCCCCGTCACGAAGTGCGGGCGGAACTCGCGCAGGTCGGCGTCGATGAACGCCACGACGTCACCCTCGGCCGCGGCCAGTCCCGCCCAGAGCGCGTCGCCCTTGCCCGTCAGCCGGGGCAGGCCCCGGGTCATCGCGTCCTGGCTGACCACCTCGGCGCCGGCGGCGCGGGCCACCTTGGCGGTGCGGTCGGTGGACCGCGAGTCCACCACGATCAGCTCGTCGACCAGCGCCACCCGTTCCATCAGGTGCTCGCGGATCGTCGACACGATCGCGCCGACCGTCGCCTCCTCGTTGCGGGCCGGCAGGACCACGCTGACCCTGCTGTCGCCCTTGGCGCGGATCAGGCGCCGCGCCGGCCAGTCCCCCGCCGACGTGGTGCGGTAGGTGGCCCACGCCTCCACCACCGGTGACACCATCGTTTCCATGTTCCGCACAGGCACCCCCAGATCGTGGCGGAAAGAAACCTTCCCTGTTTTTCCCACTACCGCGCTCGCGCTAACCGCAGCATGCCTAACAGCTTGATCACGACAGTGACGTGACCGGGTTCCGCCCTGGTGAACGTTTGGTTGCGTCGACGCGGGGGGAGTGCAGTGCCGAACGCGAAACTGTGGCGAAGGGGCTCTTCATGCGCACGTGCCGGGTGGGACTGGTTGGGGCCGGCGGGGTGGCGCAACGCCACGCCCGGGTGTTGGACGGCTTCGCGGACGTGGAGCTGCTCGGGGTGACCGACGTGGTGCCGGAGGCGGCGGCGGAACTGGCGCAGGCGCACGGGGCCCGCACCTTCGACGACGTCGACGAGCTGCTGGCCGCCGGGCCGGACGCGGTCTACGTCTGCGTGCCGCCGTTCGCCCACGGGCCGGCCGAGGAGGCGGTCGTCGCCGCCGGGGTGCCGATGTTCGTGGAGAAGCCGGTCGCCGTGGACCTGGTGACCGCCGAGCGGATCGCCGACCTGGTGGGCCGGCGGGGGCTGCTCACCGGCGTCGGGCACCACTGGCGGTACCTGCCGGTGGTGCAGCAGGCCCGCGAGCTGGTCGGCGACCGGCCGGTGCGGATGGTCAGCGGCGCGTGGTGGGACAAGGTGCCCCCGGTGGCCTGGTGGTCGCGGCGCGACCGCTCCGGCGGCCCGGTGGTCGAGCAGGCCGCCCACGTGCTGGACCTGGTCCGGTGCCTGGTCGGCGAGGCCACCGAGGTCACCGCGTACGGCAACGGCACCCCACCGCCCGTCGACGGCGCCGACATCGACTCGGTGACCACCGCGACGCTGCGCTTCGCCGGCGGCGCGGTCGGCACGCTCACCGCCGCCTGCGTCCTCGGTTGGAAGCACCGCGCCGGACTGGAGATCCTCGCCGACGGGCTGGCCCTCTCGCTCAGCGAGGACGGGTTGGTCGTGCGCGACGCCGACGGCGAACGCCGCTTCGACGCCGACCCCGAGGCCGCCCGGGTGGCCGTGGACCGGGCCTTCGTCGACGCGGTCCGGGGCGTCGGCGACGACGTCCGCGTCCCGTACGCCGAGGCCCTCGGCACCCAGCGGCTCGCCCTCGCGGTCGCCGACTCCGCCCGCACCGGCCGGCCCGTACGGCTGGACGCGCCCGTCGCCGCGCCGGTCGCCACGGGGGTGACCGTCGATGCGTGACCGCGTGGTGGTGGTCAGCGGCCCGGGGCGGGTGGAGCTGGTCGAGCAGGACGCCGTTGAGCTGACCGACGGCACGTTCCGGGTCGAGACGCTGTTCAGCGGCGTCTCCGCGGGCACCGAACTCAGCTACGTCAAGGGCACCAACCCCTACCTCAACGTCACCTGGAACGCCGACCTCGGGCTCTTCCAGCCGGGCGCGGCCAGTACCCCGTACCCGGTCACCCGGCTGGGCTACATGCAGGTCGGCCGGGTGGTGGAGAGCCGTACGCCGGCCGTCGCCGTGGGCACCGTCGGCGCGATGACGTACGGCCACCGCACCGGCTGGGTCGCCGACCCGGTCGCCGAGCGGTTCGTGCCGCTGCCCGAGGACCTCGACCCGCTGCTCGGCGTCTACGTCGCGCACATGGGGCCGATCTGCGCCAACGGGGTGCTGCACGCCGCCGCCGACCTGCACGGCACCGACGTGCGGTCGCTGGGCGACGGGGTGCGGGGCCGCCGGGTCGCGGTCGTCGGCAGCGGGGTGGTGGCCCTGCTCACCGCCCTGTTCGCCAAGCGGCACGGTGCCGCCTCGGTGGTGGTGCTCGACCCGACCCCGCAGCGGCGGGCCGTCGCCGAGGCACTGGGCCTGGAGACCCTCGACCCGGAGGCCGACGACCCGGCGGTGGTGCTCAAGACCCGCTGGGCGCACGGCCCCGGCGACCGGGGCGCCGACGTGGTGTTCCAGTGCCGGGGGCAGGCGTGGGCGTTGCAGCTCGCGCTGCGCCTGCTGCGCCCCCAGGGCGCGGTGGTCGACCTGGCCTTCTACCAGGCCGGCGCGGACGCGGTCCGGTTCGGTGAGGAGTTCCACCACAACGGACTGTCGCTGCGGTGCGCGCAGATCGGCCGGGTGCCGCGCGGGCTCGCCCCCACCTGGGACCGCGAGCGCCTCTCCGCCGAGACGATCGACCTGCTGCGCGCGTACGGGGACGTCATCCGCAAGCACCTCGTCTCGGCGGTGGTGCCGTTCGAGGAGGCGCCGACCCTGCTGACCGATCTCGCCGAGCGGCGCCGCCAGGAGCTCCAGGTGGTGCTGACCGTCTGAGGTCGGGCGCCGCCCCCGGGCGGGTGGCGCGGCCCGATACCGTTCCAGCCATGACCGCCGCCGCTCCCGTCACGACCGCCGACGACTCCGTGCCGACCGCCGCCGGCGGTCCGGACGGAGGCGTGGACGACCGGCGGGTCGGCCTCGCCGCCCTGCTGCCGTACCTGCGCGCCCACCGCGGCACCCTGGCCGTGGTGGGCGCGCTGTCGCTGGCCGGGGCGGCGGCGTCCCTGGCACAGCCGCTGCTCACCCGCTCGGTGCTGGACGGGCTCTCCGGCAGCCGGGGCGTGACCGGGCTGGTCGCGGCGCTGGTCGCCCTGGTGCTGGTGGCCGCGGCGATCGGCGGGGTGCGGGACTACCTGCTGCAACGCACCGCGGAGGGGGTCGTGCTGGGCACCCGGCGGCGGCTGGCCGGCCATTTGCTGCGGCTGCCGATCGCCGAGTACGACCGCCGCCGCACCGGCGACCTGCTCTCCCGCGTCGGCTCGGACACCACCCTGCTGCGCGCCGTGGTCACCTCCGGCCTGTTCGAGGTGGTCACCGGCGCCGTGATGGTGCTCGGCGCGGCGGGCGCGATGGTCCTGCTCGACCCGGTGCTGTTCGGGGTGACCCTGCTCGGGGTGGCCGCCGGCATCGCCATCGCGGTCGCCTTCGCCCACCGGGTGCGGGGCCTGGCCCGCGCCGCCCAGGAACGCGTCGGCGAGATGACCTCGGCGGTGGAGCGCGCCATCTCCGCCGCCCGGACGATCCGCGCGGCCCGGGCGGAGCGGCGCGAGGCTGACGCGATCGGCGTCAGCGCCGCGCGGGCGTACGCGGCGGGCCTGCGGGTGGCCCGGGTGCAGGCGTTCGTCGGCCCGGCCAGCAGCGTCACCATCCAGGGGGCGTTCCTGCTGGTCCTCGGGGTGGGCGGGGCGCGGGTGGCGGCGGGCGCGATCACGGTCGGCGACCTGGTCGCCTTCATCATGTTCCTGTTCTTCCTGGTCCTTCCGCTCGGGCAGGCCGTGCACGCGTACACCCAGTTGCAGACCGGGCTGGGGGCGCTCCAGCGGATCGAGGAGATGCTCGCCGTGCCGGTGGAGGGGGCGGCCGACCGGCCCGCGACAGCCCCGGCCCGGGCGCTGCCCGGCGGGGCCCCGGCGTCCGTCGAGTTCGACCGGGTGGGCTTCGGCTACCCCGGCGGGCCGCCGGTGCTGCGCGAGGTGAGCTTCACCGTGCCGGCCGGCACCCGCACCGCCCTGGTCGGCCCGTCGGGCGCCGGGAAGTCGACGCTGCTGGCGCTGGTCGAGCGCTTCTACGAGGTCACCGAGGGCGCGCTGCGCATCGACGGGGTCGACGTGCGGGACCTGCCCCGCGACGCGCTGCGCGCCCGCATCGGCTACGTCGAGCAGTCCGCGCCCGTGCTGGCCGGCACGCTGCGGGAGAACCTCCTGATCAGCGCGCCGGAGGCCACCGAGGCCCGGCTGCGCGGGGTGCTCGACGAGGTCAACCTCGGCCACCTGGCCGAGCGTGCCCCCGAGGGGATGGACGTGCAGGTGGGCGAGGGCGGGGTGCTGCTCTCGGGTGGCGAGCGGCAGCGGCTGGCGATCGCCCGCGCCCTGCTGGCCGGACCGCCGGTGCTGCTGCTCGACGAGCCGACCAGCAACCTCGACGCCCGCAACGAGGCCGCGCTGCGCCGGGCCATCGACGCGGTGGCCGCCCGGCGCACCCTGCTGATCGTGGCGCACCGCCTCTCCACCGTCGTCGACGCCGACCAGATCGTGGTGCTCGACGGCGGTCGGGTGGCGGCCACCGGCACCCACGACGAGCTGACCGGGACCAGCCCGCTCTACCGTGAGCTGGCCACCCACCAGCTCCTGGTGAGCTGAGCGGTCCACGCCCGCGACCCGCCCGGCGACGACACCCGCGCGGCGGCGCGCCGGGCGGGCCGCCAACGCGGGCTCCGGTCGCGTACCGTTGCCGCTCATGGGTGTGTCGCAACGCTTGAAGACCAGGTTCCGCCGGTTCCTCCAGCGCCCGGGGACGACGGTCGACCTGGGGCCGTTGGAGAAGCTGCTGCCGGCCGTCGAGGCGCGCGAGGACGAGCTGTCGGCGCTCGACGACGCCGAGCTGACCGAAGCCGCCGGCAAGGCCACGGGCTACGAGGAGATCTGCGCGATCGGCCGCGAGGCCGCCCGCCGCGGCCTCGACCAGCGGCCGTACGACGTGCAGCTGCTGGGCGCGATGGCGCTGCTCTCGGGCAAGGTCGCCGAGATGGCCACCGGTGAGGGCAAGACGCTCACCGCGACCATCGCCGCCTACGGGCACGTCCGGCTGGGCAACGGCCCGGTGCACGTGCTCACCGTCAACGACTACCTGGCCCGGCGCGACGCCCTCTGGATGGAGCCGGTCTACACCCTGCTCGGCCTGACCGTCGGCTGGGTCAACGAGGCGTCCACCCCGCAGGAACGGCGCGACGCGTACGCCTGCGACGTCACGTACGTCTCGGTCAGCGAGGCCGGCTTCGACTACCTGCGCGACCAGCTCGTCACCGACGTGGAGGACCGGGTGCAGCCGCCGCTGCGCACCGCGATCGTCGACGAGGCCGACTCGATCCTCATCGACGAGGCCCGGGTGCCGATGGTCCTCGCCGGCTCGGTCGCCGGCGAGCAGGACCCGGTGCACGCCGCCGCCGCGCAGGTGCGGGGCCTGCGCAAGGGCAAGCACTACACGGTGGCCGACGACGGCCGCAGCGTCGCCTTCACCGCCGCCGGCCTGGCCGCCGTCGAGGCCAAGCTCGGCATCGACCTGTACGACGAGGAGCACGTCGCGCAGCTGTCCGCGGTGAACGTGGCGCTGCACGCGCACGCCCTGCTGCACCGCGACGTCGACTACATCGTCCGCGACGGGACCGTCGAGCTGATCGACGAGATGCGGGGCCGGGTGGCCCAGCGCCGCCGCTGGCCGGACGGGCTCCAGGCCGCCGTGGAGGCCAAGGAGGGGCTGGACGCCACCGCCGAGGGCGAGGTGCTCGGCACCATCGCCGTGCAGGCGTACATCGCGCTCTACCCCAAGGTGTGCGGCATGACGGCGACCGCGGTGCTGGTCGGCGACCAGCTGCGGGAGTTCTTCGGCCTCGAGGTGGCGGTGATCCCGCCGAACACCCCGTGCGTGCGCGAGGACGAGCCGGACCGCATCTACGCCACCCGCGCGGAGAAGGAGGAGGCGCTGGTCGACGAGATCAAGCGCCACCACGAGCGCGGGCGGCCGGTGCTGGTCGGCACCCTGGACGTGAAGGAGTCCGAGGGGCTGGCGGCCGGCCTGAACGCCGCCGGGGTGCCCTGCGTGGTGCTCAACGCGAAGAACGACGACGAGGAGGCGACGATCATCGCCGAGGCCGGCGCGTACGGCGCGGTGACCGTCTCCACCCAGATGGCCGGCCGGGGCGTGGACATCCGGCTCGGCGGCAGCGACCAGGCCGACCGCGACCGGGTCGCCGAGCTGGGCGGCCTCTACGTGATCGGCAGCGGCCGGCACGACAGCCGGCGCGTCGACGACCAGTTGCGCGGCCGGGCCGGGCGGCAGGGCGACCCGGGCGGCTCGGTCTTCTTCGTCAGCCTGGAGGACGACCTGGTCGTCCGGCACGCCGGCGACGCCGTCCCCGCCTCGCCCCGGATGAACGCCGACGGCCTGGTCACCGACGATCAGGTCGAGTACGCCGTCGAGCACGCCCAGCGGGTCGCCGAGGGCGTCAACCACGAGATCCACCGCAACACCTGGCGCTACAGCGTCGTGATCGAGCAGCAGCGCAAAGCCCTCGCGGAGCGTCGGGAACGGCTGCTCACCAGCGACGTGGCGGCGCTGATGCTGCTCGACCGGGTGCCCGACAAGGCCGGCGAGATGGACGAGGACCTGCTCGCCCGGGTCGCCCGCTCGATCGCCCTCTACCACCTCGACCGGCTCTGGACGGAACACCTCGCGGAGCTCTCCGAGGTACGCGAGGGCGTGCACCTGCGCGCCCTGGGCCGGCTCGACCCGCTGGACGAGTTCCACCGGTCGGCGGTGCCGGCGTTCAACAACCTGATCCCGGAGATCGAGCGGCGGACGATCGAGACCTTCGAGGAGACCGAGTTCACCGACGACTGGGAGCCGGACGAGGCGAAGCTGGTGCGGCCGAGCGCGACCTGGACCTACCTGGTGCACGACAACCCGTTCGGCTCGGAGCTGGACCGGTTGATCGCCTCGGTGGGGCGGCGGCTCAGCTCCGCGTCGCGCTGACGCTCCGGGCCCCTTTCGGCGCCTTCGGCTGCCGAAAGGGGCCCCCTTTTGCGCCGTTTCGACCCCGGTTTGCGAGGGTAGTAGGCCGGGTCCGAGGAGTCGGGAGAGACCAGACGATGGAACAGGTGACGGCGCCGGTCGGCCGCGCGGGAGCGCGCGCCGGGACGGTGGGGGCAGTGGAGCGGTGAACCTGGAGATGTGGGACCCGGCGGTGGAGCGGCTCGGCGTCCTGGAGACCGCCGCCCTGCTGCGCGAGCTGACGGCCGCGCTGATCGCGGTCGACGACTTCGACGAGGCGCTGGACGCGCTGGTGCGTACCGCCCGCGAGGCGGTGGTCGGCGTGAGCTGGTGCGGCTTCACCGCGCTGCGCGCCGGCGAACCGGCCGGGGTGGCGGCCTCCGACGCGCGCCTGGCGGGTCTGGACGACCTGCGGCACGGCCCCGACTCGCCGGCGATGGACGCGATCCGGCGGCGGGAGATGACCATCTCCGACCGGCTGGACCGCGAGGAGCGCTGGCCGGCCTGGACGCCGCGCGCACGGGAGCTGGGCGTGCACGGGGTGATCTCCGCGCCGGTCGACGTCGACGACCAGGTGATCGGGGCGATCAACCTCTACGCCGGCGCCGCCGACCTGCTCACCCCGGGACACCAGCTCACCGCGATGCTGCTCGCCGAGCACGCCGGGCTGCTCCTCGCGGCGGTCCGCGACCGGGCACGCAAGGCGGCCGAGGCCGGGGAACTGGACCCCTCGGTGCTGGGCGACGGGGTGATCGGGCAGGCGATCGGCGTGATCATGACCCAGCGCGGCTGCCCGGCGGGGGAGGCGCTCGACGTGCTGCGCAGCGCGGCCTCGTCGCTGGACATCCCGCTGCGGGAGGTGGCCGACCGGCTGGTCGCCACCGTGTCGCGCCCCCGGGACAACTGAGCCTCCTCCCCGACGGTCCGCCGCCCGTCCGGGCTCCGGTGGCGGTGCGAACCCTCCTGTGGCCGGCGCGGACGATGGTGGCTCGCGTGACCTCCGTGGCCCGCGTGACCTGTGGGGCCGACGGGCCGCGTGTCGTTTCGGTGTGCCGGCGCCCGGGTAGCACCCTGGACTGGTGACGCGTGCCTACCTGGGGAGGAACCATGCAGAGCCGGCTGCGGGTGCAGGGGCACCCGATCCAACCGATGCTGGTGACGTTCCCGTTCGGGCTCTTCGTGAGCGCGACCGTGTTCGACCTGGCCGACGTGCTCGGCGGACCGGCCTTTCTCGGTGAGGTGGGCTACTGGACCTCCGTGGCCGCCCTGGTCGCCGCCGCGCTGGCCGGCGTGGCCGGCATGATCGACCTGTGGGACGTGCCGGTCGACCGGACCCGCCGTACGGCGATCACCTTCAACCTGGTGAACGTGGCGATGGCCGCGCTGTTCCTGGTCGCCTGCCTCGTCCGCGCGGACGCGCCGCAGCGGGGCGCCTCCGTGGTGCTGCTGCTCACCGAGCTGGTGGCCCTGGGCGTCGGCGCGGTCGGCGTCTCGCTGGGCGCCCGGCTGGTCCGCCGCTTCGACGCCGGCCGCCGCGCCGAGCCCACCACCTTCGACGCCTTCGCCGACGCCTCCGACGCGACCGTAGACCTGGCCCGCCCCCGCCCCGCCCGCCCCTAGCGGCGTCGATCATGCAGTTGTGGTGGGCGATAGAGGCATGTTCGCGCCTTTCGCGGGGCGCCACAACTGCATGATCGAGGCGGCCAGGGCGGCGGGGGCCGCGTCAGAGGGTGGGGTGGTGGGACTCGGCGTGGTGGGCGGCCAGGACGTCCGCGCCGAAGTCGCTGGCCGGGCGGCGCAGGACGGTGTGCGCATGGTTGCCGTCGTCGGTGGTGTTGTCGTACTCGATGAGCAGGTCGTCGCCCTGCACGCGGTAGTAGTGGCGCCGGCCGGGCACCGTCGGTCCGGCCCAGGCGAAGTGCAGCTGCCCGGAGTCGAGCCGGCGCGCCTCCCGGACCGCCAGCTCGGGTGGGAGCCGGTCCAGGTAGAGCGCCACGAGCTGGTCCAGCAGGGCCCGCCCGGTGGGCCCGAGTCGGTCGGCGGGCACCCCGAGCGGCTCCAACGGGCCGTCCACCCGGGGACGGGTGGCGCTGATGATGTCCCCGGGCGCCTCGTCGGCGACGATCGCCGCCGCCCGGCCCGCCGGGCCCATGGCGTCCAGCAGGGCGCGGGCCAGATCCTCCTCCACGCCCAGCGGCCGGGAGACCGGGCGGCCGGCGTACCGGACGGTGGCCGGGTTGGCGCCGAGGAAGATCGGCGCGGGGGAGACCTGGTCGGCCACCACGGTCATGCTCACCGAGAGGTGGTGGCCCTCCAGGCGCCACGCCCAGGCGTCGTCGCGGGCCGGGTCGCCGAACACGGCCACCCAGTAGTCGCCGCTGTGCCGGCCCCGACGCCATCCCTCCGCCCGGTCCAGCACCTCCTCCAGCGCGACGATGGCCATCGCCTGGGCGTACGCCGGAGGGCTCAGCGCGGTGGCCAGCAGCCGGTGCGCGGCCTTGCGCCCGGCGCGGTCGAGGTCGGCCAGGCAGACCCCGGGCCGGGGTCGCGGCCGGTACTCGAGCCAGCGGCGGGCTTCCTCGTCGTCGAACCGGTGGGTGGCCTGGGCGCGGGCGGGTTCGCCCAGCGCGGCCAGCAGCGCCGTGGCGGCGGTGCGCATCTGTTCGGGCAGCGGATCCTCCACCGACCCTGTATACCGGGCGCGGACCGGCCCCGCCGGGCGTCGGCGTCAGCCGGGCGTCGCCGTCAGTCAGGGCACCGGCGTCAGGCGGTCGGCGCGGTCAGCAGCGCGAGCATCTCGGGCAGGTCGAAGAAGGTGGCGGTCTCCACCGCCGACGGGTTGCCGTGGTGCGGGTCGGCCCCGGCGGCGAGCAGCGCCCGGACGGCCTCGGTGCTGCTGCGGAAGGTGGCCGCGGCCAGCGCCGTCTGGCCCCGGTCGTTGGTCCGGGCGTGGTCGGCGCCGCGGGCGAGCAGCGCGCCGACGGTCTCGGCATGGGCGTGGTACGCCGCCAGGATCAGCAGGGTGTCGCCCTTGTCGTTGGTCAGGTTGACCGGCAGCCCCGCGTCGACGTAGTCGGCCAGTTCGGCGGTGGCCCCGTCGCGGGCCAAGTCGAACATCCGGTGCGCGAACGCCAGCGTCTCCGCGTCGAGTTCCTCACTCACCGGTCCAGGTTAGTCGGACGCCCGCCTGGTACGTTGCTCGGCCGGCGTGCTGGGGGAGGGGTCGATGGACGACAGGGTGTACGTGGGCAACGCGGGTGTGGACGAACGCCGGCTGGCTGCTCGGCCACTTCATGCCCCCGGGCGACGCCCGGCACAGTGCCGACGTCGAGGTGAAGTGGGGCGTCCATCCGGCGGGGGAGGCGCGCTCCCGATGGGCCACGCAGGAGCGGCGGACGGCCCTGCTGGTGCTGGTCAGCGGCCGGTTCCGGGTCGAGTTGCCGGACCGGACGGTGGTGCTCGGCGAGCCCGGCGACTACGTGGTGTGGGGGCGGGGCGTGGACCACTCCTGGTACGCCGAGCGCGAGTCGGTCGTGTTGACGGTGCGCTGGCCGTCGGTCCCCGGCTACCGGGTGGATCCGCCGGTCCGCCGCTGACCGCGTCCCAGCTCCTGGGATTGCCTACTAAACCAATAGGGTTTGCAGCCTATGCTGGGTCGACGTACCGCCGAACCGCGAGGACCGCCATGCCCGACCGACGCCCACCCGACCTGCTCGCCACCGCCCGACGGTGGGCCGCCGACCCCGCCCGCTGGCCGGTGCCGCTGCGCTTCGATCCGGTCTCCCGGTGGTACGCCCGCCTCGCCCACGAACCCGACCACGAGGTGTGGGCGTTGAGCTGGCTGCCCGGCCAGGGCACCGACCTGCACGACCACGGCGGCTGCGGCGGCGCGTTTCTGGTCGTCTCCGGAGTCCTGACCGAGGAGACGGTCGACGGGGGCGTGCTCCACCCGCACCGGCTGCCGGCCGGCTCCGGCCGTCGTTTCGGCCCGCGGCACGTGCACCTGGTGTCCAACCGGGCCGACGAGCCGGCGGTGAGCGTCCACGTCTACCGGCCCGCGCTGCGCCGGATGACCAGCTACCGGCTCGCCGACGGCCGGCTGCGCGTCGCCGAGGTGGCCGAGGCCGGAGTCGCCTGGTGAGCGCGACGCGGGGCCGCCCGGGCCGCCCGCCATCCCCTGCGCGCCGCCCGCCCCGCGCCGGCGGCCCGCCGTCGTACGTGAACCGTCAGCAACCAGTGGAGGGAACGACCATGCCGCACACCGACGACCCGTACGCGTGTCCGGCCCCGGTGGCGCCGCCGGGCTCCCGGGGCATCGACGAGATCCTGGCCGCCGCCCGGGCGCGGCTGGGCCGGCTGGACCCGGAGCGCGCGCACCTGGCGCACCGGGGCGGGGCCCTGCTGGTCGACATCCGCCCGGCAGCCCAGCGGGCCGCCCACGGCACCGTGCCCGGCTCGCTGGTGATCGAACGCAACGTGCTGGAGTGGCGGTTCGACCCCCGCTGCCCGGCCCGGCTGCCCCAGGCGGTCGGCTACGACCTGCGGGTGATGGTCATCTGCCAGGAGGGCTACACCTCGTCGCTGGCCGCCGCCGCACTCCAGGATCTCGGGCTGCGCCACGCCACGGACGTCGTCGGCGGCTTCGTCGCCTGGCGGCTCGCCGGCCTGCCCGTGCTCGGCCCCACCCCGCCGCAGCCCACGTCCACCCCCGCGCCCCCGGTGACCGCCGGCCGGGCGCCGTCCTGACCGCCACGCTCCACCGGGCGTGGCGGCACCGCCGCCGCAGGAGGCTCCATGTCCGTCGTCGCCATCCCCACCCGACACCACTCGACCGCGCGCCCCGAGCGGATCGGAGCGGTCCGACCGCGTTCCGCCCCGTCCGTCACCATCACCCTCGACCTCGTCCCGGGGCCGGTGAGCCCCCGCCTGGCCCGGCTGCTGGAGCTGATCGGCGAACTCGCCGAGTCGGGGGAGGGGCGGCTGGGGCCCGGCGTCGCCGAGGACCGGCCGGCGGCGCCCCGGCCGGTGCCGGCCATCGTGGACCCGCACGCGATCCGGATCGCCACCGACTCGCGGGTGGTCCACCAGAGCTCCCGCGTGATCCCGCTGACCCGCATCGAGTACGACCTGCTGCTGTTCCTGGCGGAGCGGCCCCGCCGGGTGTTCACCCGGCTCCAGCTGCTGAGCCGGGTGTGGGGCTACGAGCACGCGGTGGCGCGCACCGTCGACGTGCACGTCCGCCGGCTGCGGGCGAAGCTGGACACGGACATGCCGGTGGTGACCACCGTCTACGGCGTGGGCCTCCGCCTCGCCGACGAGGCCCGCATCGAGATTGAGCGCAGTCGCTGACGGCGCCACCCGCGCGGCGTGCCCGGCCCGGGCGCGCCGCGCCGCCGCGTCCGGGCCCGGCGTCCCGTCCCCGGTACGCCGCGCGCCACCCCGGTCGCGTGCCCGCGACCCTCCGGCGGGCCGACCCGATCCACGTTCATCCATTCGCGGCGCGCCCGCGCCCACCGCCGTGAACCGGGCGGGCACCCCCCTATCGGGTCAACCCGGGGACTCTGCTGTAATCATCAGGCTTCGTACGCAGAGCGAGCATCCGGCTCCGATGCGTTCGTCAATTGTCACATTCATGCAACGCAGCCGCCCCTTGACCCTCGCCCGGGCGCCGGGAAGCATCGATGGAGCGGCGTCCCGGGCCGTGGGGAGATACCCGGACCAGCCAAGGAGGACCATGTCGGTCAGCCCCGCCTCGTCGCGCGCCGGATGGCATACGTCCCAGCCCGCTGTTCCCGGTCGACCCCCGGGTGGCCAGCGTCGCCCCGCCAACACCGCCGCACCGATGCTCACGGTGACCCTGAACATCCCGTTGGCATCCGAGGAGTCGCTGACCCCGCCCGCCCGACGGCTGCTGGAGGCCGCCCGGGAGATGCTGGAATGCGGCGAGGGCACCGTCATCACCGCCACCGTCGAACGCCGCCCCGACCCGGTGCCCGCCGGCCGCGCGCCGTCGCGTCCGGTCGCCGCCACCATCCCGACCCTGCACATCCTCGCGTCGTCCCGGTCGGTGCTGCGCGACGGCGAGCCGCTGCCCCTGACCCGGCTGGAGTTCGACCTGCTGCTGCACCTCGTCGCCCACCCCCGCCGGGTCTTCACGCGGTTGCAGCTGCTCAACGCGGTCTGGGGCTACGAGCACGCCGGCGTGCGCACCGTCGACGTGCACGTCCGCCGGCTGCGCGGCAAGGTCGGCGTCGACGTCCCGCTGGTCACCACCGTCTACGGGGTCGGCTACCGGCTCGCCGACGACGCCCGCGTCACCATCGACCGCAACGGCTGACGCGGCCCACCGCCCACCGCCCACCGCCCACCGCGCGCCCGGCGCGGCCGCATGCCGGCCCACCACGGCCGCATGCCGGCCCACCACGGCCGCATGCCGGCCCACCACGGCCGCACGGCGGCCCACCGCGTCACCGCCGCCTGCCGCGTCCACCGCCGACGTGGCCGACGCCGCCCGCCGCGCCCTCGTGCGGGCGGGCCCGTGCGAGACGGCCGGCGGGGCACCATGGTCGGATGCGGATTCGACCCATCTCCCCGGAGCTGCTCGTCGCCGAGCTGACCGAACGCCTCGCCGGCACCGACGCCCCCGGCCGGCTGCGGGTGGCCGTCGACGGCGCGCCGGCGGCCGGCCCGGACGAGCTCGCCGCCGCGCTGGTCGACCCGCTGCGCGCGCTCGGCCGGCCCGCCCTGCACGTACGCGCCGCCGACTTCCTCCGCCCCGCGTCGGTGCGCCTGGAGTTCGGCCGGACCAACCCCGACGCGTTCTACGAGGGCTGGGTCGACGAGCCGGGGCTGCGCCGGGAGGTGCTTGACCCGGCCGGGCCCGGCGGCTCGGGGCGGGTGCTGCCCTCGCTGTGGGACGCCACCGCCGACCGGGCCAGCCGCGCCGCGTACGTCGACCTGCCGCCCGGGGGCGTCCTGCTGGTCAGCGGGGCGCTGCTGCTCGGCGGGGGCCTGCCCTTCGACCTCACCGTCCACCTGGTGCTCTCCCCGGCAGCCCTGGCCCGGCGCACCGACCCCGCGCAGCGGTGGACGCTGCCCGCCTTCGCCCGGTACGCCGACGAGGTCGCCCCGGCCTCGTTCGCCGACGTCGTGGTCCGCGCCGACGATCCCCGGCACCCGGCCCTGGTGGAGTCCACGGTGTCGCCCTGACGCCGTGAGGCGGCGAAAAGTCGTCGGTTTGAGCGTCGGCCCGCCGGGGTATTCGCCCGGCTCACAGAGCGCGGGTGATCCGCCCGCGCACAGACCACCACGGGGCTGGGCGCACGTACCGGTGCCCCGGCGGATTTTCAGGCCAGAAAGGCAGGCAGCGATGCTCGTCCACGACACGATCGGTACGGGCCGATCCCAGGCGGAGATCGACCAGATCCGGCGCTCCCTGCAGGCCCGCTACGACGAGCTGTCCGCGGAGTACGAGCAGGCGGTGCTCCAGAGCCAGGTGCTGCGGCTGGTGGAGGTGGGTGACACCGCCGGCGACGACCAGGCCGACAGCGGCACCAAGACGGCGGAGCGGGACACCGCGCAGTCCCTGCTGCGGACCATCCTCGACCGCCGCGCCCAGTACGAGCACGCCCTCACCCGGCTGGAGGAGGGCACCTACGGTTTCTGCGAGGGCTGCACCTCGGCGATCCCCGTCGAGCGGCTGGAGATCTTCCCCTCCGCCACCACCTGCGTGCAGTGCAAGCAGAACCGGGAGCGTCGGGCGGCCTGATCCCCGCCAGCGGTTGCCGGTCGGTCCGGAACGCGGCGAGGTCGACTGATGGGTGAGATCAAGGTCGGCACCGCCTCCTGGACCGACCGGACGTTGCTGGACTCCGGCTGGTATCCGCAGACCGCCGACACCCCGGAGAAGCGGCTGGCGTACTACGCCCGCCAGTTCCCGCTGGTCGAGGTCGACGCCACCTACTACTCGCCGCCCGCCGAGCGGACGGCGAGGCTGTGGGCCGAGCGCACCCCGGCCGGCTTCACCTTCAACGTCAAGGCGTTCAGCCTGCTCACCGGGCACCCGACCCGGGTCGGCGCGCTCTACAAGGACCTCCGGCCGGACACGGGGAAGAAGAACCTGTACCCGGACGACCTGCCGCCGCAGGCGTACGAGGAGGTGTGGACGCGCTTCCTCGCCGCGCTGGACCCCTTGGTGGAGGCGGGCAAGCTCGGCGCGCTGCTGTTCCAGTTCCCGCCCTGGTTCACCATCAAGCGGGACAACAAGCAGTACCTGCTGGAGGTGGCGAAGCGGTGCGCCCCGCTGCGCCCGGTCTACGAGTTCCGGCACGCCTCCTGGTTCGACGGCGACAACGCCGGGGAGACCCTCGCCTTCCTGCGCGAGCACCGGCTGGCGTACGTCTGCGTGGACATGCCGCAGGGGCACCGCTCGTCGGTGCCCCCGGTGCTGGCCGCCACCGCGGACCTCGCGGTGGTCCGCTTCCACGGACACAGCGACAAGTGGACCAGCAAGGACATCCACGAGAAGTTCGGCTACCGCTACGCCGACCGGGAGCTGCGCGACTGGGCGCCGAAGCTGCGCGAGCTGGCCGACTCCGCCCGGGAGACGCACGTCCTGATGAACAACTGCTACCGGGACTACGCGCAGACCAACGCCGCCACCCTCGCCGGGCTGCTCGACGCCGACTGACCCGGGCGTTTCACCCCGTCGGGGTGAGGGCCGCTCACCCCGACGGCGCGCAGCATGGACGGTGTGTGCGGTCGACCGTGGCCGCGGAAGGCGACACCACGGAGGTGGGTGGAGATGACGGTTCGGGTGGTACCGGGTCGACGACGCGGCGCCGTGCTGCACGTCGTCGGGTCGTCCGCCGACGCCCGGTGGGCGCCGCGCCCCGCCCGGGTCGGCCCGACCCGGCAGCCGCGCGGCCCGGTGGGGCCGCCGCGACGTGACGACGACCGACGGTGGGAGACCGACGTACGGGGGTGGACAGATGGCTGAGCAGCTGCATTCCGCGTTCGAGTCCTCGATGGACAAGACCAACCTGATCCTCAAGGACATCGAGCAGGCCTATGGCTGGCCCAAGGAGCAACGCAACCAGTCCTACTGCGCGCTGCGCACGGTGCTGCACCTGCTGCGCGACCGGATGCCGGTGCAGGAGAGCGTGGAGTTCGCCGCGCAGCTGCCGGTGCTCGTGCGCGGGATCTACTTCGACGGCTGGAAGCCGTCGGACGTGCCGATCAAGCTCAACCGGGACGACTTCCTGCTGGAGGTCCGGCAGGGCTTCCCGTACGACGTGGAGGGCGGCCCGGAGCGCGTGGTGCAGGTGGTGCTCGACACCCTGCGCCGGCACGTGACCCAGGGCGAGTGGGAGGACGTGAAGGCCACCATGCCCAAGGACATGGCCAACATCATTCCCTGACGCGCCGCTCGTCCGCGACGGTCCGCTCCGCCACCGGTGGAGCGGACCGCGTGCCGTTCACGCCGGCGCGCTCGACACCACCGCCTCGCCCCGGTCGTCGGGAACCGGCGGCGTCCCGGGCACACGGCTGACCGACCGGCCGGCCCGGCGGGCGAGCGCGGCGAAGGCGGTCGCGTCGACGATGGCGGCGCCGCCGGGGTCGTTGTTGAAGTAGACGTACGCGGGCTCGTCGTCGCCGAACGCGTCGGCGAGCCGGCGTATCCAGGAGGCGAGCGAGGTGCGGCCGTACCGGGGCCAGGGGTTGGCCCGCCCCTCGTGCAGGCGCAGGTAGCCGAAGTCGGCGGTGCGCCAGCGGGGCGCGACGGGCCGGCCGAGCCGGTCCGCCCAGACCAGCGCCGCCCGCCGCCGCTCCAGCACCGCACGGGTGGCGTCGGTCCACCACGACGGGTGCCGCGGCTCGACGGCGACCCGCACGTCGGTGGGGAAGAGCCGCAGCGTGGCGTCCAGCGCCGCCGGGTCGGCGGGCAGGTTCGGCGGCAGCTGCACCAGCACGGGCCCGAGCCGGTCGCCGAGCGCGGTGGCCCGGCCCAGGAAGCGGGCCACCGGCTCGGCGGGGTCGCGCAGGCGCTTGACGTGGGTGAGGTAGCGGCTCATCTTCACCGCCACGCAGAAGTCGTCGGGGGTGCGGGCCCGCCAGGCGGCGAAGGTGTCGCGCTCGGGCAGCCGGTAGAAGGCGTTGTTCACCTCCACCGTGGCGAACCGGGCGGCGAAGTGCTCCAGCCAGAGCCGCTGCGGCAGGCCGGTCGGATAGAAGGGGCCCCGCCAGTCGCGGTACTGCCAACCCGAGGTGCCGAGCAGGATCATCCGTCGTCCCTACTGAAGGTCGAAGGGGAAGACCTCGAAGGCGGCGCCGTGGCGGACGCCCAGCCGGTCGCCGACGGGGCGGCTGAGCCCTTCGAGGAACTCCTCGGGGTCGAAGCCGCCGTCGCCCAGCCCGGTCAGGTACGCCTCGTGCGCCCTCAGCGAGGCAACGCCCCGCGCGAAGGTGTCGGTGACGTCCACCCCGTGCGTGGCGAGGGGCGAGGAGTCGGCCCAGACCTGGCGCACCCCGTTCCACGGCTCGACCCCGTCGACGAGCTGCTCGGGGAACACCCACCGGTTGCCGGCGTCGCGGACGGCGTCCAGCACCGCCCGGCCGGTGGCGATGTGGTCGGCCTGGTTGAGGGCGTACGCGCCGTCCCAGGTGTCCCGGAAGTTGTTGGTGATCACGATCTCGGGCCGGTGCCGGCGGACCGCCCCGGCGAGGGCACGACGCAGCGGCACGCCGTACTCCAGGACGCCGTCGGGAAGGCCGAGGAACTCCACGGTCTCCACCCCGACCAGGGCGGCGGACTCGCGCTGCTCCCGCTCCCGGACCTCCCTCGCCCGCGGCGGGGGCATCGCGTCGATGCCGGCCTCGCCGCTGGTGACGAGGCAGTAGCCGACCTGTTTGCCCTGCGCCGTCCAGCGGGCGACCGCGGCGGCGGCGCCGAACTCCAGGTCGTCGGGGTGCGCCACGATCGCCAGCGCGCGCTGCCACTGCTCGGTCACCGGCTCCAGCGGGCGCGGCCCGGTCGGCTCGGTCATCGCCACCTCCTGGTCGGGCAGGACCATCCTGTCACCGTCGGCGCCGCCACGCGCGGCGGCGCGGCCCCGGTTCCGCCGCCGGGCGGCGCGATCGCGGACACCTTGGCGTTCGCCCCGTACCACGCGCCGCGCCGTGCGTCCGGTCGGCCGGGCCCGGGCACGGCGAAACCGCCGGTGTGAACCGGAACGGGCGTCTACGGTGTGGTTAGAGAAGATCGCGTGTGGGGTACCACCCGCTGCACGACGGACCCCGGCGTAACGGCGGGGCGGCACATCCCTAGGGAGCACCGATGGCACTCAACGACGACGACATGCAGACCACCAGCGGCGGCGGCCTCGAGGGCCCGGCCGACGGCGGCGCGACCCCGGGCCAGCAGGACGGTGGCGCCGACGGTGGTGCCGACCGCGGCGCCGAGCGCGGTGCCGACCAGGGCGCCGACCAGGGCGCGGAGGGTCCGGCCGACGGCGGCGCGACCCCGGGTCAGCACGACGGTGGCGCCGACGGCAGCGCGGAGGGTCCGGCCGACGGCGGTGCCACTCCGGGTCAGCACGACGGTGGCGCCGACGGCAGCGCCTGACGGACCGCCATGACTGACATCGACCCGCCGGGCGGCGACCGCCGCCCGGCGGTTCCGTCCGAGGCCTCCGCCGCGCTCGCCCGCTGTGTGTCGGTCGAGCCGGCGAAGTTCGCCGCCGCCCACTGGGGACGCACGCCGCTGCTCTCCCGCGCCGACGAGCTGCCCAACCGGGACGGCTTCACCGACCTGCTCAGCCCCGCCGACGCCGACGAGCTGCTCAGCCGCCGCGGCCTGCGTACCCCGTTCCTGCGGATCGCCAAGGACGGCCAGCTCGTGCCGGCGGCCCGTTTCACCGGCGGCGGCGGCGCCGGCGCCGAGATCGCCGACCAGGTCCTCGACGAGCGCGTGCTGGAGCTGTACGCCGGCGGCGCCACCCTCGTCCTGCAGGGCCTGCACCGCACCTGGCCGGCCCTGACCGACTTCACCCGCGAGCTCGGCACCGCCGTCGGGCAGCCGTTGCAGGTCAACGCCTACCTGACCCCGGCCGGCAGCCAGGGTTTCGCCACCCACTACGACACCCACGACGTCTTCGTCCTCCAGGTCGACGGCCGCAAGCACTGGCGGATCCACCCGCCGGTGCTGCCGGACCCGCTGGAGAAGCAGCCGTGGGGCGGCCGGGCCGACGAGGTCGCCGCCACCGCCGACGGGCCCGCCGCGCTGGACGTGGTGCTCGCCCCCGGTGACGCGCTCTACCTGCCCCGCGGCTGGCTGCACAGTGCGCAGGCCCAGGAGTCCAGCTCGCTGCACCTGACCGTCGGCGTCCGGGCGCTGACCCGCTACGCCATGGTCGAGGAGCTGCTCGCCCTCGCCGCCGAGGACCAGCGGCTGCGCGCCACGCTGCCGTTCGGCACCGACGTCGCCGACCCGGACGCGATCGAGCCGGAGCTGACCGAGACGGTGGAGGCGCTGCGGGACTGGCTGCTGCGGGCCGACCCGGCGGCCGTCGCCGCGCGGCTGCGGCAGCGCGCCTGGCCGGCCGCCCGGCCCGCACCCATCCGACCCCTGGCCCAGGCCGCCGCGCTGGCGGCGCTGGACGCCGACACCCGGCTCGCACCGCGACCCGGCCTGCGCTGGCGGCTCACCCCACGCGGTGACCAGGTCGCGCTGGTGCTGTTCGACCGCACGATCACCCTGCCCGCGTCGTGCGCGCCGGCCGTGCGGGCCCTGCTCGGCGCCGGGTCCGTCCGGGTCGGCGATCTGCCGGGCCTGGACGACGACGCCGACCGGCTGACCCTGGCCCGCCGCCTCCTGCGCGAGGCGGTGCTGGTCCCCGCCTGAGCGGGGCCACGGTTCAGCGGCGGGGCCGCCGGCTCAGCGGCCGGCGACCAGCAGCGCGACGGTGGTCACCAGCCCGGCGACGAGCACGACGGTCATCGGCCGGGGGCCGAGCACGGCGTGCCGGCGGTCGGCGAGGACCTTCGCCGGCACCAGACCGACCAGCGGGCCCAGCAGCGTCACCACCAGGGCCAGCACCGGCAGCCCGACGGCCAGCTCGCCGCCGTACCGGTCGCCGGCCGCCCGGGCCGCGCCGCCGAGGGCGTACGCGAGCACCGCGCCCGCGACCCCGCACAACGCCAGCAGCGGGTTGACCGAGCCAGGCAGGTCACCCGGCTGGCGGGTGCGGTTGAGCAGGTCCCGCACGCCGGCCAGCAGCGGAGCCGGGTCGCCCGTCGCGCCGGGCACCGGCGCCGGTGGCCCGCCCGCCCGACGGCCCGAGCCGCCGAGCCGGCCGCGCAGCAGCTGCCACAGGTCGGCGACCTCGGCGTCCACCCGTTCCTGTTCCTCGCGGGCGTCCACCAGCTCCCGCTCCGCGCGCCGCAGCTCGGCCTCCGCCTCGGCGACGGCCCGCTCGGCCGCGGCGCACTGCTGGGCGTGCCAGGTGTGCGCCTCGGCCCGCTGGACGCGCACCCGCGCGCTCAGCTCGGCCAGCCGACGGATCTGGGCCGCGTACGACTCACTGGTCACCGGTTCGTTCATCGCGCCGGTCCGTAGGGGATGATCACCTGGCCGGTGCGGTGCACCGCCCGGTCGAAGAACAGCCCCCGCCAGGGGCGGGGATACCAGTCCGGGCCGCCGGTGCCCGGATACAGCGACGAACCCAGCTCGCCGCCGTGGGCGTCCAGCGCCACCCAGGCGCCGATCTGGTCCGTGCGGGCCGCCGGCCCGCCCAGGTCCGCCCGCATCCGGGCGACGCCGCGCCACCAGGCCAGCACGTGGGTGCGCCGCTCCGGCCCGTCGTGCAGGATCCGGCGCAGCTCCTCCAGCCCGGTGCGCCGGCCGATCCGCGCGGCCAATGCCCCGGCCGCCGCGTCGACGGCGAACAGCAGCAGGTAGTGCGGGGTGCCCGGCGCGCCGAGCCCCTCGGCGGTCTCGGCCATCAGCTCGCCGACCGTCTCCTCGTCGTACCAGGCGGCGTCGTCGGCGAGATCCTCGTAGAGGGACCGGGCCGCCGGGTCGGCGTCCGGGTCGAGGCAGGCGATCGAGAAGCGGGCCGTGCCGGGGCGGTGCTGGCGGGCCAGGGAGCGGGCCGCCGCGTCGAGCACCGCGCACGCCTCGTCCACCCGGGTGCCGAGCACCGCCAGGTTGCGGCCGGGAGCGCGGGGCAGCCGCAACGCCGCCGAGCGGGACTGCACGTCGATGATCTCGCCGAGCAGTGCCACCGGCGTACGCGGGTGCCCCGTCTCCGGCGCGGTCAGCGCCCGGAAGTCCGGCGCGTCGGCGAGGCGGGGGATCGCGTCGCCGTCGAAGAGCCGGGCCGGCGCGGCGTCCTGCGGGCGCATCCGCCACAGCCGGTGCTGCAACTCGCTCCACGTCTCCCAGTCGCTGGCCGACGGGATCCGGGCCACCTGGTTGCCCTCCGCCATGCCCGACTCGGCGTTGACCACCGCGTGGTGGCGCGGCAGGGACTGGGCGGCGTCGTTGCGCTCGGCGAGGATCCGCAGCGCCTTCGGCAGCGCGATGCGCAACGTGAACTGCGCGACCAGGGCCGGACGGCCCCACAGCGCCTCGATGCCGCGTACGTCCTGCGAGGCGAGCACCAGGTGGATGCCCTGCGACCGACCGCGCCGGGCCAGGTCCTCCAGCAGGTCGGCGGCCTCCCGGGCGACCACGTCCCGCCCGGCCAGCAGCATCTGGAACTCGTCGACCACCGCGACGATCCGCGGCCAGTGCCCCGTGGGGTCGACCGCGCGCAGCTCGGCGAGCTTGGTGACTTCGTGCTTCTTCGCGGCGTCGGCCCGCCGGCGCAGCTCCTCCGCGAGGAAGCGCAGCAACGCCAGGCCGAACTCCCGGTCGGTGTTGACGTTGATCCCGACGAGCCGCATGTGCGGCAGCCAGCTCGGGTCCCGCCGGCCCTTGGCGAACCGGGCGAAGGACACCCCCTCCTTGAAGTCCAGGAGGTAGAACTCCAGCTCGGCGGGGGAGTAGCGGGCGGCCAGCGCCCCGATCCAGGCGAAGATCAGGTTCGTCTTGCCGGTGCCGGACGGGCCGCCGATCAGTGCGTGCGGCGGGTAGTCGCCCAGGGTGAGCAGCACCGGCCGGCCGTGCGGGCCCTCGCCGATCGGGGCGGTCAGCCCGGTGGCGGAATCCTCCCGCCACATCTGCTCCACCGGCGGCAGCAGGTCGGTGAACGGGGTCGGTGCGGGGCCGGCGTTGACCCGCGCCGCCACCTCCCGGCAGGTCTCGGTGACCAGGACCGGTGGGGGCGGCGGGTCGAGGCGTACGGGCAGGCCGGCCGGCCCGCCGATCCGGGCGCCGTCGGCGTGCGCGCCCACCCGGGTCACGGTGGGATCCTCGGGCAGCGACACGCCCCGCACCACCAGGTGCACGCCGCAGGCCGCCCCGGTGCGGACCACCCGGTCGAGCTGGCCGCGTTCGTGCCGCGACAGCTCGTCCCCGCCCAGCAGCACCGCCACCCGCCACGGCTCGGGCCGGCGGCCGGTGGCGGCGGCCAGCTCGCGCAGCGAGACGTACTCCCCGGCCAGCACCGTCTCGTTGATCCGGCGGATCTGCTCGACCAGGTCGTCGAGCAGCCGGGCCAGCCCGCCCGGGCCGACGAAGGTGAGCAGCCCGGCGGTGCCGAGGGGGGCGAAACCGGCCAGGCCGCCGCCCAGGTGCTCGGGGTCGTAACCGACCAGCCGGACGGCGCCCGGATCGGCGCGCCCGACGCCGCGCAGCAGCAACGCCGACACCACCGCGTCGCAGCCCTCCCGGTCGTCCCCGGTCAGCTCGACGTGGCCGGCGTCGAGCAGCGGCACCAGCGCCGGCACCGGTTCGGCGCCGGGGATGCGTACCGTGCCGATGCGCAGCGCGCCCGGCGGCTCGGCCCGCCGGGTCGGGGTCGGTCGCCACCGCGTCCAGTCCGCCGAGGCCGCTCCGGGGGCCTCCCGCTGCGCCGCGTCCGCCGCGCGCCGGGCCAGCTCCGCGATCCGGGCGGCGTGCCGATCGTCGATCTCCGCCAGCCGCCGGTCACGCTGCGCGCCCACCCGCTCCGGCACCACCGCCGCGGCCCGCCGGACCTTCGCCAGCCGCTCCCGGGCGGTGGTCAGCTCGGCCTGCGCGGTGGACAGCCGGGTCCGGGTGGCGCCGAGGGCCTCGCCAAGCATGCCCCGGACCCGGGTGACCAGCTGGCTGCGCCGGTCAGCCATCGACGCCCCGCCCGCGCGGGTCCGCGGTGCCGCCCGACGCCCGCCGGCCCGAGGGCGGGCTCGACCAGACGCGACCGGCCGATCCGGGCCGTCCCGCGGCGCTTGCGTCGGCGGCCGGTCCACCGCGTCGCGCCGTCGCGCCGCCGGAGCCCGTCGGCCCACCGGGCCCGCCGTGCGTCGGCCGGTCCGGCGTCGGGTCGGGTCGGTCGTGCGTCGCCGCCCGGTCGGCCGTCGGGCCGGGCTGGCCGGGTGTCGCCGCCCGGTCCGGCTTCGCAGCGGCCTGGCCGGCTGTCGACGCCCGCTCCCGGGCCGCCGACGACTGGTCGTGTGCCGCCTCCGCCCGGTCCCGTGCCGCCGCGACCCGCTCGCGGGCGGCGGCGACCCGGCCCTTCGCGGCGGCGGCGCGTCGCTGCCACTCGGCGTCGTCGGCCCGGTCGCGGGCGGTCTCCGCCTGCCGGTCCCGCTCGGCGGCGGCGCGTCGCTCCCGGGCCGTCTCGGCCTGCCGGGCCCGCTCGTCGTCGGTGGGCAGGTCCCGGCCGAGCCGGGCCAGCAACACCCCGGTGAGCACCCCCGCGGTGACGGCCGGGTCGGCGGCGTGCGGCTGCTCCGCCTCGTCGCGCCGGGGCGGGGGCATCCGGCAGATCCGGGTCAGCAGCGTGTCCAGCACCGCGGGGGGCAGGCCGGGCAGCAGGTCCCGCACCCGGCCGTCCAGCTCGCGGTGCAACCGTCTGAGGTCCTCGGCGCGCGGCGGGTGCCCGAGCAGCTCCCCGGCCAGCTCGCGCAGCAGCGGCGGGGCCACCGCCGCCAGGCCGAGGCCGACGTCGGCGTGCGCGCGACGCAGCTCGGTGTGCAGCCGGTCGCGGTCGCCGGCACGGACCCCGCCGACCACCCGACGCAGCAACTCCCGGGCGTCGTCGACCTTCTCGTCGGGCTGCTCGGGCGGGCCCTCCCGGCCGCCCGTCAGCTCGGCCACCCGCACGGCCCACCAGCGGCGGGGCGTCACCTCGGCGGCCGGCTCCGGCGCCGGAGCCCCCGGGGCCGCCTCGCGCGGCGCGTCGTGGGCGGGCCGGCGCCGCTGCTCCTGCGGCGCCGGGGCCGGGGAGCCGTCGCCGGCCAGCCCGATCGCGGCCAGGTACGCCGAAAGCTGCTCCTGCGCGACGCGCAGCGCGTAGCCGGCGGTCTCGGCGTGCTCGGTGGCGGCGGAGAGCTCCGGCACCCCCATCGGATCGGCCGACTCCTGGCGGACCCAGCGCAGCCGCTCGGCGGCCAGCCCGAACTTCTCCAGCGCCAGAGCCAGCTGCGCGAGCGGCAGGTCATCGGCGGCGGCACGGACCTGTGCGCCGACGTCCTCGACGATGGACACAGCCGAACCTCAGAGCGTCGCGACGTAGAGTTGCGCCTGCTCGACGGCGACGAGTGTCGCGGCGAGGCACTCCTCCAGCTCCTGGCTGGCCTGGGTCAGCGAGGACTGGGCCGCCTCGACCGTCTCGTGCCCGCTGCCCTCCAGCGCGCCGGCCAGGGTCTGCTGCGCCTCGGCCAGCTTCTCGCCGGCCGCCTGCACGGCGCTCTGGCCGTCGCCGATCTGTTGGAGCGCGACATCGATGGCTGCCTTGAGCTCGGCGACGCTCGCCACGGCGAAACCTCCTGGGGGCGGGGAGGCCTCCATTAGAGCCTATCCCTCACGGTGAGAGAACATCCGCCCTGTCAGTGTTCCTGCCTCGCTGACCGGTTGTCGACCGCAAGCGCCGGTAGTCCGGTTGACGGGACTATCCGGGTGGGGCCGGCCGGTCCCGCAGCCAGCGCGGTCCGTACACCTCGGCGCCCTGCGCGGTCACGCGTTCCCGCAGCTCACGGTCGGCGGTGACGACCAGCCGCCGGCGCTGGGGCGCGGCGGCGACCAGGTCGACGACGGCGTCGTCCCCGGATCCGGGCGCGGCGACCACCCGGACCCCGGCCGTGCCCGGCACGTCCCGCGCCCGGCCCTCCACCACCAGCACCACCTCCACCGGGGGCGGCAGCTGCGGGGGCAGCCCGGCGGCGGCCACCGGGGCCAGCGAGTCGCGCAGCCGGGCGGTCGCGCCCGCGCGGTCCCGCCACCAACCGTCCGGGCGGGACCCCACCACGTTGGCGGCGTCCACGATCAGCAGCGGCGTCGTCGGGTCCATGCCGCCAGCCTGCCACCCATCCGCCCCGCGGGTGCGCAGGGCACCCTCACCGCCCCGGGCGGCGGCGAGGTGCCCTGTCCGCCCCCGCGGTGGCGGCGAGGTGCCCTGCCCGCCCCCGCGGTGGCGGCGAGGTGCCCTGTCCGCCCCCGCGGTGGCGGCGAGGTGCCCTGCCCGCCCCCCGTGGTGGCGGCGTTTGTCGCGACGGTCGCGGGGTAGCCCCTGGCGACCGTCGCGCCCGACTGCGGAGGACAGACATGATGGGACCCGGTGACTTCGGCTCCGACCCCTGGGACGAGTTCCTGGCCCGGTACTTCGGCCGGGGCGAGGGTGGACGCCGACCCGCGCACCGGGTCGACATCACCCGGCTGATGACCGCCGACGCCAGGGAGATGCTGGCCGACGCGGCCCGCCGGGCCGCCCAGCGGCAGAGCAGCGACCTCGACACGGACCACCTGCTCTGGGCCGCGCTGCAACGCGAACCGCTGCGCGATCTCGTCCGCCGCGCCGGCGCCGACCCGGACACGCTGCTCAACGCGCTCGGCGGGCGCGGCGACGGCGCGCCCAAGGGCGAGGTGCCGCCCAACCTGTCGCTCACCCCCGCGGCCAAGCGGGCGCTGCTCGACGCCCACCAGCTGTCCCGGGCGATGGGCGCCAACTACATCGGGCCCGAGCACATCCTGATGGCGCTGCCGCTGAACCCGGAGTCCCCGGCCGGACGGATGCTCGCCGCCGGCCGGATCCAGCCCGAGTCGTTGCAGGCGGCCAGCGCCGAGCGCGGGCCGATGACCGGGCCCCGGCCCGACCGTGGCACGCCCACCCTCGACCAGTACGGCCAGGACCTCACCGACCTGGCCCGCAACGACCAGATCGACCCGGTGATCGGCCGGGCCGAGGAGATCGAGCAGGCCGTCGAGATCCTGTCCCGGCGGACGAAGAACAACCCGGTGCTGATCGGCGAGGCCGGCGTCGGCAAGACCGCGATCGTGGAGGGCCTGGCGGAGCGGATCTGCGACGGCGACGTGCCGCAGACGCTGCTGGGCAAGCGGGTGATCCAGCTCGACCTGGCCGGCCTGGTGGCGGGAACCCGGTACCGGGGCGACTTCGAGGAGCGGCTGAAGAAGGTCATCGACGAGATCCGGGCGCACCGCGACGAGCTGATCGTCTTCCTGGACGAGATCCACACCCTGGTCGGCGCGGGCGGGGCGGGCAGCGAGGGCGGCATGGACGCCTCGAACATGCTCAAGCCGGCGCTGGCCCGGGGCGAACTGCGGGTGATCGGCGCGACCACGCTGGACGAGTACCGCAAGAGCATCGAGAAGGACGCGGCGCTGGCCCGCCGGTTCCAGCCGGTGTTCGTGCCGGAGCCCACCGTGGACGACACCGTGGCGATCCTGCGCGGGCTGCGCGACCGCTACGAGGCCCACCACCAGGTGCGGTTCACCGACGAGGCGTTGGTCGCCGCGGCCGAGCTGTCCGACCGGTACGTGACCGACCGGTTCCTGCCGGACAAGGCGATCGACCTGATCGACCAGGCCGGCGCCCGGGTCCGGCTGCGCACCCGCACCCCGGCCTCCGACGTGCGGGAGCTGGAGACGCAGCTCGACGAGGTACGCCGGGACAAGGAGCAGGCCGTCGCCGACGAGCAGTACGAGAAGGCGTCCGCGCTGCGCGACCAGCTCGCCGAGCTGGAGGAGCAGATCCGCCGGGCCCGGGGCGACGAGGGCGGCTCGTCGCAGGTGCCGGCCGTCGGGCCGCAGGAGATCGCGGAGGTGGTCTCCCGCGCCACCGGCATCCCGATCAGCCAGCTCACCGAGGAGGAACGCGACCGGCTGCTGCGGCTGGAGGGCCACCTGCACGAGAAGGTGGTCGGCCAGGAGGACGCGGTCACCGCGGTCGCCGAGGCGGTCCGCCGCTCGCGTGCCGGGTTGGCCGACCCGGACCGCCCGATGGGCAGCTTCCTCTTCCTCGGGCCCACCGGCGTCGGCAAGACCGAGCTGGCCCGGGCTCTCGCGGAGGCGCTGTTCGGCGAGGCCGACCGGATGGTCCGGGTGGACATGAGCGAGTTCCAGGAGCGGCACACGGTCAGCCGGCTCGTCGGCGCCCCGCCCGGGTACGTCGGCTACGAGGAGGCCGGCCAGCTCACCGAGGCGGTCCGCCGCCGCCCGTACGCGGTGGTGCTGCTCGACGAGATCGAGAAGGCTCACCCCGACGTGTTCAACATCCTGCTCCAGGTGCTCGACGACGGGCGGCTCACCGACAGCCAGGGCCGTACGGTCAACTTCAAGAACACCGTACTGATCATGACGAGCAACCTCGGCTCGGAACTGATCACCGGCGCCCAGCGCGCCGTCGGGTTCGGCACCGGCGCGGACGGCGGCGAGCAGGAGCGCGACGAGCTGCGCGAGCGGCTGATGCGCCGGCTCCAGGAGAACTTCCGACCGGAGTTCCTCAACCGCATCGACGAGGTGATCATCTTCCGCCGGCTGGAGGCCGAGCAGCTGCGCCAGATCACCGGCCTGCTGCTGGAGGAGACCCGCCGTCGCCTGCACGCGCAGGACATCCAGGTGCACTTCACCACCGCCGCCGTCGACTGGATCGCCGAGCACGGCTACCAGCCGGAGTTCGGCGCCCGGCCGTTGCGCCGGGTCATCCAGCGGGAGGTGGACAACCAGCTCTCCCGGATGCTGCTGGAGTCGGCGGTCTCGCCCGGCCAGAAGATCACCGTGGACGCCCGCGACGGGCGACTCGCCTTCGACGTCACGGCCGGCGAGCGCGGCTACACCCCGGCCACGACGTCCCATCCCCGATGACCGGAGGGCGGACATGAGCGAACCCCAGGAGACCCGGGACGAGAGCGAGCGCACCGATCCGATCGTGGCCCCGCCGACCGCCAACCCCGCCCGGGTGCGGATGCCGCCGGAGGACGTGGGCCAGCAGGGCGACGACCCGGAGCCGGCGGAGTCCGACCGCCGCCGTCGAGAGGAGGGCTGATGGTACGCGAGCAGCGGCTCGAACCCGATGTGGAGGTGCTCTGGGACGACTTCCACGCCCAGGTGAACGTCCCGTCGGAGCAGTTGCGGCAGTGGTTGCTCACCCGCGGCTCCGGGGAGGAGTCGTTCGGGCCCGACCCGGATCTCGACCTGCCCGGGTTGGGCCGGCGGATCCTGCGGGTGCTGACCAAACGCAAGGTCGACCTCACGCCGGAGGACATCCGGGTGATGCGGGACGCGATCGACGAGATCCAGTCCCTGCTGGACGAGAAGCCGCCGCGCGGCAACGCCGACGACGAGTGGCGGCACTCCCTGCTCGACCTGGGCCACGACGTGCTCGTCGAACGCTGAGCCCGCGGAAGAGGCGGCGCCCGGGTCCTCCCGGGCGCCGCCTGCCGTGGTCAACCGTGGTCGCTCTCCAGGCTGCCGATCGTCAGGCCCGCGGCGTCGGCCGCCGCCTCGCGGTCGGCGCGCGCCCGCTCCTCGCGGGTCAGCAGGTTGGCGTACTCGGTGACGTCCGCCGGGTCGGGCACCTCGGGCAGGCGACGCAGGAACGCCTCCAGGTCGCGGGCGGCGGCGGTGTGCGTGGCGGCGGCCTGGCGGAGGATCTCCCGGTCGTCGGCGGCGGGGTTGGCATCGGTCATGTCCGCCTGATACCCGGCGCTACGCGGTTCGCACCCCGTCGGTCCCGGCGGCCGTCAGCCTCCGCGCCCCGTAGCCCGGGTTGCGCAACAGCCAGGCCAGGTACTCCGGGTGGGCCGCGAGCGAGTCGGTGTACGCGGCCAGCGCGGTCTCCAGCACCAGTTCGGCGTCGCGGGCGGCGGGGGAGTCGGGATGCCAGCCCAGCATCAGCCGCCAGCGCAGCGGCGTGCCGGCCAGCATCCGGGTGACCAACCCGGCGACCGGGCGGAAGGTGGCCTGGCAGAGCGCGATCGCCTCGCCGGAGTCCACCATGTCGATGCAGCAGCGCACGTCGGTCTCGTACACCTTGCGGGGGGTGAAGCCGGCGCGGGCGCAGGCGGCGGCGAAGCAGTCGCCGAAGCAGCCGTCGCCGGGCGCGGCGACCCACTGCTCGCGGCTCAGGTCCACCAGGCTCACCTCGGCGTGCCCGGCCAGCGGGTGCTGCTCCGGCAGCAGCACCAGCACCGGGTCGACCGCCACCTCCCGCCAGCTCAACCCGAGCTCGGCGGGCGGGGCCGCGTCGCCGCACACCCCGATCAGCGCAAAGTCCAGCCGGCCTCCGGCGACCAGCTGGGCCAGCTCGTCGGCCGACCAGGAGGCGTGGGTGGTGATCTGTGCGGGTGGGGGCTCGGCGGCGAGCCGGTGCACGAGCCGGCCGAGGATGGGGCTGTTCACCCCGCCGAACCGGTAGCGGCGCGGCGTGTCCCCGGCGCCGGCCAGCCGGGCCGCCTCGTCCTGCAGGCCCTTCATCGCCGGCAGCAGCACCCGCGCCCGGGCGAGCACCAGCTCGCCGAGGGCGGTGGGGCGCGCGCCGCGGCGGTCCCGTTCGAACAGGGGCCCGCCCAGGGTCCGCTCGATGCGCTGGAGCTGGGCGGTGAGTGCCGGCTGGGCCAGGCCGAGCGTCGATGCCGCCTTGGTCACGCTCCCCGTCTCCGCGATCGCGCAGACCACCCTCAGGTGTCGCAGCTCCAGATTCATACCGTGACGGTATGACCCCGTAGCGGCCGACGGAAGGCCCCGAACGGATCAACGCTTTCCGATGTGTGCCCGATCTGCTCCGACCGCGCCCGCCGCCGGCTCAGCCCGGCGGCCGTTCGGTGAGGTCGGCCAGGTACGTGGGGCGGCCGGTGACGGCGTCGCGGACCTTGTCGACGACGCCCACGGCGGGCTCGACGACCCGGTTCCACGGCGGGGTCGCCGGGGTGCCGGGGTGCGGGCGCGTCGGGGCCGCCTCCTCGGCGATCTCCAGCCGGTTGCCCAGGCGGATCAGCTCCTCGGCGCTGGCCACCTCGCGCAGCGCCGCGACGAGCGCGCCCGCCTCCTCGACGTGGCGGTGGACCCGCGCGGCGACGTCGGCGAGTCCCTCGTCGGCGAGCCCCTTCAGGGCGGTCAGCAGGGCCCGGTCGTCCGCGATGGCCCGGTCGATCCGGTCCGCCGCGTCGGGCAACGCGCTCCGGACGGCGGGCAGCAGGTACTGCTCCTCGGCGGAGAGGTGCCGGGACAGCGCCGCCGTGAGCACCTCCAGGCCGCGCTCGGGGGCGGGCTCCGGGCCCGGGTCGGTGAGCCGCCGCAGCAGCTCCCGCAGTTGCCGGTGCTCGGCGTCGAGGATGTCGGCGATGCTGCGCCCGCCCGGTCGGAAGCCCTCGTCCTCTCCGGTCGGCGGCAGCGGTGGCAGGGGAACGGTCATGGTGCCCTCCTCTTTGGCGGGCGGCGCACGTGGTGGGCAGCGGTCGCGAGCGGCGGTACCCGGCCGCGTCGGCGGCGAAACCGGGCCCGGTCGCGGGCCGTGCCCGGCCGTCGGCGCCGACCCGGCGGGGCGGGGCGACCGCAGCGGGCCCGTGGGCTGGTATGAAGAACCGATGACGACCGACGCCGCCTCCGCCCGACCCGACCCCACCGACGAGGTCGTCGACCTCTGCCGTGACCTCCTGCGGATCGACACCACCAACACCGGGGACAACGACACCAGCGCCGGGGAACGCCTCGCCGCCGAGTACGTGGCGGAGAAGCTGGCCGAGGTGGGCGTCGAGTCCGTCATCCACGAGTCGGCGCCCGGCCGGGCCAACCTGGTCGCCCGCATTCCCGGCACCGACCCGGGCCGCGGGGCGCTGCTGGTGCACGGCCACCTCGACGTCGTCCCCGCCGACGCCGACGAGTGGTCGGTGCACCCCTTCTCCGGTGAGTTGCGCGACGGCTACCTGTGGGGCCGGGGCGCCATCGACATGAAGGACTTCGACGCGATGGTGCTGGCCGTGGTGCGGCACTGGCAGCGCACCGGGGTCCGCCCGCCCCGGGACATCGTCCTCGCGTACACGGCCGACGAGGAGGCGGGCAGCGACTACGGCGCGCACTTCCTGGTCGAGCGGCACCGCGGTCTGTTCGACGGCTGCACCGAGGCCATCGGCGAGGTCGGCGGCTTCTCGTACTCGGTCAACGACAGCCAGCGGCTCTACCTCATCGAGACCGCCGAGAAGGGCATCGACTGGCTGCGCCTGCACGCCAAGGGCCGCCCCGGGCACGGCTCGATGATCCACGACGACAACGCGGTCACCGCGCTCGCCGAGGCGGTGGCCCGGATCGGCCGGCACCGCTTCCCCGTGGTGGTCACCGACACCGTACGGGCGTTCCTGGAGGAGGTCTCCGACCTGCTCGGCGTCGAGCTGGACCCGGAGGACCCGGAGACCGCCATCGCCAAGCTCGGGCCGATCGCCAACATCATCGGCGCGACCATCCGCAACACCGCCAACCCGACCCGGCTCGCCGCCGGCTACAAGGACAACGTCATCCCCGGCCGGGCCACCGCCACCATCGACTGCCGCAGCCTGCCGGGGCAGTCGGAGCTGCTGGAGCGGCAGCTGCGCGAGCTGGTCGGTCCGGACATCGTCATCGAGTACGTCCAGCGCCAGCCGGCGCTGGAGACGACGTTCGACGGCGAACTGGTCGACGCGATGTCCGCCGCGCTGCGCGCGGAGGACCCGGGGGCGCGCCCGGTGCCGTACATGCTCTCCGGCGGCACCGACGCGAAGGCGTTCTCGCAGCTCGGCATCCGCTGCTTCGGCTTCGCGCCGCTGCGGCTGCCCGCCGACCTGAACTTCTCCGCGCTGTTCCACGGCATCGACGAGCGGGTTCCGGTGGACGGACTACAGTTCGGCGTGCGGGTTCTCGACCGGTTCCTCCGCACCTGCTAGCCCCCGCCAGGAACCCGGTGTTCCGGCGGGAACCTCTGATCGTGAAGGGACTGACCCACATGACCGACCAGCACGGTGAGCTGGACGCCGCCCTCGAGCGCGTGATCGATGCGGCCCGCCACCACCTGGCCGCCGTCCGCGCCGCGCAGGGCCGCATCGACGACGACGACGTCTGGCAGGCGTACGTCGCGCTCAACAACGCGTCCTTCGCGTACGACGAGCAACTCCTGGACGCCTTCGGCGAGGTCACCCCGTGGGACGTCGAGTCGATCGACCCCGAGGAGGCCGACCAGCGCTTCGGGGGCGCGGAGGGCGTGGAGCCCACCGACCCGCACCCGCGGGTCATCTCGGTGCGCCAGCGGCGCGACTACCGGGTGCCGAGCGTGTCGGCGCTGATCCGGGTCGCCGAGGCCGCCCGGCGGGAGGGCACCCCGGAGGAGGACGAGCCGGAGCCCGTCGAAGGGGTCGGCGAGGCGGTGCTGGAGCTGCTCCAGAGCGGCGACGGCTCGCTCGGCGCGCTGGACGTGCCGGAGCTGGAGCCGCTCGACGGCGTGGTGATGGTCAGCGAGGTCGGCACCCCGGTGGACCTGGAGTCCTTCGACGACGACGACCCGGTGGGCCCGTTCCAGCCGGCCGCCGACGACCGGCTGGTCGGCCGGCTCGACGAGCACCCGTTCATGGAGCTCGACGAGGAGCACGACCACGCCCACTAGGCAGTGACGGCCCGCCGGTCAGGCGGTGCAGGCCCGGGGCCCGACCGGACGGTCGGCCCCGGGCCTTCGTCGTGGTCAGTACGACAGTCCCGGCTGCGGCTGGTTGACCCGGCGGCGGCGCAGCACCACCTGCCGCGTGCCGTCGCGGTACAGCCGTACCCGCGCCAACTCCCACCCGGAGAACTCCGCCTGGATCGCCAACTGCGCCGCGGCGGTCAACCGGTCGACGTCCGGTGGCAGCCGCAGCGGCGCGTACTCGTAGTCCATGACCTCCATGCTGCCCAGCCCGGGAGGCCTTCGCCACCCCCTCGCCGGTGACCCGCGCCGCTGCGCAACGTGGCCGCCCGGTGCCTCGGAGACCGCCAAACCTATTGACTTTCGATAGGTTGAGAGCGATAGTCGATGCATGTTCAACGAGCATCGAGCGGTAGCCCCGCTCAGAGTCTTCCTCGTGGTGCTGTTCGGGATCCTGGTCATGCTCCAGACCTTCTCGCTGCCCGGGCAGTTCGCGCACATGGCCGAGGAGTCCCCGGAGCAGGCCTACCTCAGGTGGCCGATGACCGCTGTCGCGGTGTTCTGGGTGCTGTGTGTCCAGGTGGTGGTCGTGTCCACCTGGAAGCTGCTCACCCTGGTCAAGAACGACCGCATCTTCAGCGACGCCTCGTTGAGGTGGGTGGACGCGATCGTCTGGGCGATCGTCGCCGCCTGGGTGGTGCTGCTGGGCGTCTTCCTCTACGTCGGCTTCAACGCGTCGGACCCCGGGCTGCCGCTCCTGCTGTTCCTGATGCTGGTGGGCGTCGCCGTGCTGGGCCTGCTGATGGTGGTGATGCGCGCGCTGCTGCGGCAGGCCACGACGCTGCGGACCGACATGGAGGCGGTGATCTGATGCCCATCGTCGTCCGCATCGACGTCGAGTTGGCCAAACGCAAGATGAGCGTCGGCGAGTTCGCCGAGCGCGTCGGACTCACGCCGGCGAACGTGGCAGTGCTGAAGAACGGCCGGGCCAAGGCCGTCCGGTTCAGCACCCTGGAGGCCATGTGCCGGGTGCTCGACTGTCAGCCCGGTGACCTGCTCGAGTGGGTCGACGAATGAGATTCCGGTCCGCTTTTCAAGGAGATGCCATGACGTACCTGATCGCCCTCCTCGTCGTCGCGCTCGGCGTCGCCGGCATCGTGCTCGGCGGGGCCGACGACTCGCCGGGCCTCCAGCTCCTGGGCGTCCTGCTCGTCGTCGGCGCGGTCGTCTACGGCGTGCGGCTCGTCCGGCGCGGCCGGCGCGCCCGGTAGCGGTACGGCCGCCACCGGGAGTCAGTCGGTGGGCGGGTTCGCCGCCAGCAGGGCGGCCAGCGACGACGCCCCCAGGGCCAGGGCGCGCGGGGTGCCCGCGTCCACCACCAGCCCCCACGCCGGGTCGGGCCAGTTAGCGAGCAGGTCCGCGCAGGGCACGGCGACGAACGGCACGCCCTCCCCGGCGAACACGGTCAGCGCCTCCGGGGAGGTGAAGACGGGCAGCAGCGGCGCCCCGGTCGGGTCGGTGACGATCGTCCACGGCACGTCGCGGTCCGGCCCCGGCTCCGCCGCCAGCGGTACGCAGACCGCCGCGGCGGCGAGGATGCCGAGGTAGCCGGGCAGGTCCCGCCGCGCGCCGGCCTCGCTGAGCAGGTCGAGCACGGACGGGCCGCCCGCGTCCGCCCCGTCCCGCGCCCCGTCCGCCGCCGGGTACATGGGCAGCCCCGAGGGCGGCTCCGCAGGCAGGTCCGCGGGCGGCTCCTCGGGCAGGTCCGCAGGCGGCGGGGCGGGCACGCGCGCGGTGCCGGCCCCGGCGGCCGGCTCGGCTTCGGCGGCGGGCTGCGCGGCCCCGGCGGCGGGCTGCGCGGCTTCGGCGCCGGGCTGCGCGGCTTCGGCGCCGGGCTGCCCGGCCCCGGCGACGGGTTCGGCGGCCCGGACGCGGGGCACCGGCGGGACGGTCGGCTCCGGCCGCACCCGGGGACCGGTGGGCGGGAGGATCTGGCAGGACAACGCGCCGGGCTCCGTGGTGAGCACCGTGGCGGCGGTCCGCGCCGCGAACCCGCTCCACCAGCGCAGACCCTCGGCGGTGCGCGGCGTCTCGTACCACCAACCGCCGGCCCCGCGCGGCGCCTGCCAGCCGAGTTCGGCCAGGCGTGGCTCGTCGTAGGGCGGGCAGACCCCGCGGACGGTGTCGCGGCGCACCATCAGGTGCAGCCGGCGGGGGCCGGCGGCGAGTTCCAGGTCGGTGTCGCGGTCGCAGCCCGACAGCGTGTCGTGGAGCCGGGCGACTATCTCTGGCCAGCCCGGCGACGTCATGCCGGCGGCCCCGGCAGGCGGCCGTCGAGCCGGCCGAGCCGTCCCATGGCCTCCTCCAGGCGGCCCAGCGAGGCGAAGTCGCCGGGGGTGCCGAAGATCCCGTTCAGGCCCGCGCCGAGCGTCGCGTCGAGACCCCCGGTGCGCTCGTCGAGCTGCGAGGTCGCTGCCGCGCGGGCCTGCCGGTACGCCTGCAGCACCATGGCCGCGAGGTCCTCGGTGCCCACCCGCAGCGCGGTCGGGGCCAGGCTCAGGTCGGTCAGCTCGCCGGTGGCGTCGACGGTCGCGGACACCAGGCCGCTGTCGTCGGTGGCGGTGGCGCTCAGCTCGTCCAGGTCGTCCTTGAGCCCGGCGAAGCGGCGTTCGATGTCGGCGAGCCGTCCGGCGAGGGCGTCGAACGCGGACAGCGGGTCAGACATGAGAACCTCCCGTGCGCGGTGCCGTCCGGGGTGGCGCCCGGCGGCGGCATGATCGTATCGTCGTCCCGCCGGGCGAGTGGGGGAGGAACGGCGTGCCTGACATCGACGTCGACGTGCAGGCGGTGCGTCGGCTGGAGGCGGCGGCGAAGCGGGTGGCCACCTCGCTGACCGCGCTGGAGAGCCGGATCACGTCCGCGGGCGACATACCGGACGGCGCCTTCGGGCACCTGCCGTTCGTCAGCGACATGCTCCGCGAGAAGTACGCCGAGCAGGTCACCGGGGGGATGGAGCTGTTCCGGTCCGGCCACGACGCGTTCGAGCGGGTCGGTGGCGCGCTGGGCGGGACGGCCGAGGCCTACGAGCGCAACGAGCAGGACATCGACGCCTCCTTCCGCGCCATCGGCGCCGGGATGCCCCGGTGAGCGGGCCCGCGGGCACCGCCGTCGAGCTCTGGAACGGCATCGACAACGCCCTGTCCGGCGTGGACAAGGTGGTCGACAGCGTCTGCCGCACCCTCGCGTGGCCGCTGATCCAGCTCGTCGACCTCGTCGACGGCGAGCCGGCCGCGCTGCGCGCCAAGGCCACGGAGTGGGACGCGCTGGCCGTGCAGGTGCGCGAGCTGGCGATGAACCACCGCGGCGTGCGCGAGGCCGAACAGGCCGGCTGGCGCTCCCCGTCCGGCGAGGCGTACGGGCGGCGGATGGCCGAGGTCGAGCAGCAGCTGTTGGGCGTCGCCGAGCAGTTCGCCGCCACGGCCGAGTACCTGCGCGGCGTCGCCGACGCGTTGCAGACCGTGCACGACGTGCTGGTCGACATCTGCGTCGAGTTCGTCAACTTCCTGCTGGTGACGCTGGTCACCGCGCTGCTGATGGCCCCGTTCACCGCCGGGGCGTCCTGGGCGGCCGGGGTGGCGCTGGGGGTCACCCGGGGCATGATCGCGCTGACCCGGATGTTGAAGATCATCCGGCCGCTGGCGACGCACCTGCAGAAGGTCATCCGGCTGCTGCAACGGGTCCTGCTCTACCTGCGCAAGCTGCGCAACCACCTGGACAAGCTGGTCGACAAGCAGAAGGCGCTGCGCGCCGGCCAGAAGTACGCCGACAAGCGCCGCGCCGCCGGCGACGCCGACAAGTGGTTCCACAAGTTCATGGACCCGGCGAAGGGCAGCTGGAAGCTCGGCAAGTCCGGCACGCCGTTCGACATGAGCACGTTCGAGCGCCTCGGGGCGCTGCGGGCGCACGGCATGGCCGACGGGGCGCGGATGATCGGCCGGGACTGGGCCACCAACCTGCCGTGGAACATCCCGAACTCCGTCGTGCACGGCGCCACCTGGGGCACCGTTGCGATGGTCTCCGGCCTGTCGGTGCCCGGCATGGACCAGGTCGGCGACAAGGTCGACGCGGCGGTGCAGGGCGGCGCCGAGTGGATCGACCAGAATGTCTTCGGGCAGCCGCCGGCGGAGCAACCGGCCGGCAGGTGACGGTCGATCGAGGGGGTGGGGCGTGTCCGAGGGGCGCAGCCGGCTGGGTCGGCTGACCGACGCGGTGCTGGGCGGTGCGCGGGTCGCCCGGGACAAGGCCCGTGAGCTGCGCGACGAGTTCCGCACCACCGACGAGCCCGAGCGTGCCCTGGTCGCGCCCCTGCTGCCCGGCGAGGAGATCCGCTACGTCGGCCTCGCGCCGGTCCGGGCCCCGGAGAACCACCGGGCCGGCAGCCAGCTCGCCGACCGGGTGAACGCCGAGCTGGCCGAGGCGCTCGACCCGCGCGCGCTGTTCGGGCTGCTCAACATCGTCAACCCGGTCGCCTGGGTCGACGCCGTGCTGACGCCCGTCCGGATCGCCGCCGGCGTCCTGCTGCTGCCCGGCAAGGCCGCCGTCCTCGCCGCGGGCACGCCCGAGGCGGCCGAGCCGGAGCCGGCGCCGGGCGCCGCGCCCCGGGAGCCGCTGCCGCTCACCGACGAGCAGGAGGCCTTCCGGGCGCTGTTCCGGCTCAGCCGCTACCGACCGCTGGCCGACCAGCTCGCCGAGATCGCCTACCGGCGGCGGTACGTCTTCAGCGGCGACCTGGCCACCCTCGCCGGCAGCCTGCTGCTCTTCCTCGAGCGCTACACCGGCACCCCGCTGGCGGTCACCGACACCCACCTGCACCTGCTGCGGATGGGCCGGCGCCCCGACCCCGACCGCGAGGACCGGCGGCGTCCCCAGGTGCTGTGGAGCGTGCCGCGGCGGCGCATCGCCCGGATCGACTCCGACCACGGCGCGGCCCGCCTCATGCAGTTCCCGTCCACCGTCGTGTTCGACGACGGGTCCTGGATCCGGATCGTCAACCCGGCCACCCGCGACGACCAGTCCCGCTTCCTCGCCGCCGTACGCGACCTGCCCGGCCAGCGCCCCACGGCCTGACCGCGCCCCCCGTCCCCGCGCGGTGCGGCGTCAGCCGTCGCGCTCGGGGTAGCCCACCGGCACGGCCGACACGTCGTCCAGCGCGGTGACGATCTCCTCCGGCAGGGTCATCCGCTCGACCTGGAGCGCGCCGAGCAGCTGCCCGACCGTCCGCGCGCCGAGGATCGGGGCCACCACCCCGGGCCGGTCGCGGATCCAGGCCAGCGCCACCTCCGTCGGGGAGACGCCCAGCCCGCCCGCGGCGATGGCGACCGCCTCCACGATGCTGGAGCAGCGCGGCTCCAGGTAGGTGGCGACGAACCGCTCGAAGTGCGGCGAGGCCGCCCGCGAGTCGGCGGGGCGGCCGTGCCGGTACTTGCCGGTGAGCACCCCGCGGCCCAGCGGCGACCAGGGCAGCACCCCCAGCCCGAGGGCCTCGCAGGCGGGCAGCACCTCCCGCTCCACGCCCCGCTCCAGCAGCGAGTACTCCACCTGCGCCGCCACCACCGGGGCCCGCCCCGGCCAGGCGGCCTGCCAGGCGGCCGCCCGCGCGGTCTGCCAGCCGGCGAAGTTCGACACCCCGACGTAGCGGACCCGGCCGCTGGCCACCGCGTGGTCGAGCGCCGCCAGCGTCTCCTCCAGCGGCGTGTCGGGGTCGTACCCGTACAGCTGGAACAGGTCGACGTGGTCCGTGCCCAGCCGGCGCAGCGAGGCGTCGAGCGTGCGCAACAGGTGCCCCCGGGAGCCGTCCCGACGCCGGCCGCTGCCCGGCCGCAGCCCCGCCTTGGTGGCGATCAGCAGCTCCTCGCGCGGCACCAGGGAGCCCAGCAGCGACCCGATCACCGACTCGGCGTCGCCGTCGCCGTAGACGTCGGCGGTGTCGATCAGGTTGCCGCCCGCGTCGAGGAAACTCTTCAGCTGGGCGGCCGCATCGTCGGCGTCGGTGTCCCGGCCCCACGTCATGGTGCCGAGCGCGAGCCGCGAAACCGCCAGCCCGCTTCGGCCGAGCGGTCGCTGTTGCATGGGTGAACCTTATTTCGAACGAGGGCCCGCCGATATCCTCGCTCCCGTCAAGTGTGCCGGGCGCGTCGCGTTTCCGACCGTCCGGGCGTCGCCCCCGGTTGTGGCGACCGGTGAACGGGCCGCCTCCCGGCATTGCGTAACCTGATGCGACCTGTGGTGCGGATGGGGGAGGACCTAGTGCGACTCGGGCTCAGCCTCGGATACCAGACGGCGTGGAGCACGCCGGCCGATCACCTGGCTTTCGCCCAGGAGGCGGACCGGCTCGGCTACTCGGTGGTGTGGGCGGCGGAGGCCTACGGCTCCGACTCGCCGAGCATGCTCGCCTGGATGGCCGGGCAGACGGAGCGGATCGACCTGGGCAGCGCGGTGATGCAGATCCCCGCCCGTACCCCGGCGATGACCGCGATGACCGCGGCGACCATCGACGCGCTGTCCGGCGGCCGGTTCCGGCTGGGCCTCGGCGTGTCCGGCCCGCAGGTCTCCGAGGGCTGGCACGGCGTGCGGTTCGCCAAGCCGCTGGCGCGGACCCGCGAGTTCGTGGACATCGTGAAGCTGGCCGTCGCCCGCAAGGCTGTCGCGTACGACGGCGAGTTCTACACGCTGCCGCTGCCCGACGGCCCGGGCAAGGCGCTGAAGCTGGGCTTCCACCCGCCGCGCGAGCACATACCGATCTACCTCGCGGCCGTGGGCCCGAAGAACCTGGAACTGGCCGGCGAGATCGCCGACGGCTGGCTGGCCGTCTTCTACGCCCCCGAGTTCGCCGAGGAGCAGCTCGCGTCGGTGCGCGCCGGTCGGGCGAAGGCCGGCAAGGAGCTGGCCGGCTTCGACGTGGTTCCGTCGGTGCCCGTGGTGGTCGGCGACGACATCGCCACCTGCGCCGAGTTGGTCCGCTGGTACGCGGCCCTCTACGTCGGCGGCATGGGCAGCCGCCAGCAGAACTTCTACAACCAGCTGGCCACCCGCATGGGCTACGGCGACGCCGCCCGCGAGGTGCAGGAGCTCTACCTGGCCAAGCGGCAGCGCGACGCGGCCGCCGCGGTGCCGATGGAGTTCATCGACCGCACCTCGCTGCTGGGCCCGAAGGAGCGCATCGCCGAGCGGATGCGGGAGTACGCCGCTGCCGGCGTCACCACCCTGTCCGTGAGCCTGTTCGCCGCAGACCGGGACAGCGGCGTGCACACCCTGCGTACCGTCGCCGAGGCGCTGGACCTCTCGGGAGTCGGGGAGTGACCTGGATCGAGGCCATCGTCCTGGGCGTCGTCCAGGGACTGACGGAGTTCCTTCCGGTCAGCTCGTCCGGTCACCTGCGGATCACCTCGGCGATCTTTTTCGACCAGGACGCCGGAGCGTCGTTCACCGCGGTCACCCAGCTGGGCACCGAGGCGGCGGTGCTGATCTACTTCGCCAAGGACATCTGGCGCATCACCCGTACGTGGCTGGTCGGCATCAGGGACAAGTCGGTGCGCTCCAGCCTCGACTACCGGATGGGCTGGTACGTCATCGTCGGCTCGATCCCGATCGGGTTGTTCGGTTTCCTGTTCAAGGACCAGATCCGCACCGCCGGTCGGAACCTGTGGCTGGTGGCCACCACCCTGATCGTGTTCGCGTTCGTGCTCGCGTTCGCCGAGTACTGGGGCCGGCAGAGCCGGACCCTGGAGAACTTCCGGATGCGGGACGGCGTGGTGATGGGTTTCGCCCAGGCGATGGCGCTGATCCCCGGGGTGTCCCGCTCCGGCGGCACGCTCACCGCCGGGCTGCTGCTCAACCTCACCCGGGAGGCGGCGGCGCGCTACTCGTTCCTGCTCGCCATCCCGGCGGTGGTGATGTCCGGGATCTTCAGCGTCGGTGACGTGTTCGAACCGGCGGCCCCCGGCACGTCGGTGCCGAGCGTGGCCCAGATGATCGTCGCCACCATCATCGCCTTCGGCGTGGGGTACGCGGCCATCGCCTGGCTGCTGCGCTACGTCGCCCACCACACCCTGTACGTCTTCGTGCTGTACCGGGTCGCGCTGGGCACCCTGGTGCTCGCCCTGCTGATGACGGGCACCATCAGCGCCACCTGACCCGCCCGCCCGCGCCCGGGGCTCCCGGGCCCGCGCGACACCGGCGGTGGATGTGCCGCCGGCCGGCACCGAGTCAACGGTGCCGGCCGGCGATCCCCCTTGTGGTGGAAAGTCTGTGTCAGTCGTGTTCGGGTCAGCTGTTCCAGTGCTCGGCGACGAGGTCGGCGGCCTGCTGCTCCCACTGGGCGTAGTGGTCGGGGTACGCCGACACCTGCACCGTCTGGGCGGCCTTGGTCAGGGGCATGTCCTGCCACCCGTCGACCTGCTTGAGGCCCTTGAGGAACGCCGTCGTCGAGTACTCGGGGTCGGTGATCTGCTCGACGGTGCCCCACCCGCTGGAGGGGCGCTGCTGGAACAGGCCCTGCGAGTCGTGGTCGTTGCGGTCACCCAGATGACCCAGGTTCTCCAGCTTCGACTCCTGCAACGCGGTCGCGATCGAGACCACGGCGGCGCGCTCGTTCATGCCGGCCTTCTTCGTCGCGGCGATGATGGCCTTGACGTTGGCGACCTGCTCGTCGGACAGGTCGATACGCGACTGCGCGCCCTGCACACCATGCGGCACCAGCGTGCCCATGTCCGGCTTGTCGGCGCGCACGGCGACGGCGACGGCGGTGGTGTCCACGCTCGGGGCGCTGGTGTGGGTGGTGTCGGTCATCGGGCCGGCGGCCACACCACCGGCGAACGCCAGACCGGCGATACCGAGCATGCTGTTACGAATGATCGTGTTCATCGAAGATGCTCCATTCGGGGGTTGGCACCCGCACCGAGGGGGATCGGCTACGCGGATGCAAGCACCGTCCGGCGCCCATGAACTCAAGGGGATCTCCGGCGTCTCGCCGAAGTGGAAGACCAGATCGGCCGTATCGACCGGGGGATCAGATTGGCCGTGTCGGCCGGGAGGATCGGGCTGTTCGCGGGGCGGGGGATGCCCTCACGTCGGCCGGACCATGTGTAACGACCGCCGGCCCGCCATCATTCCGGGGCCGCACCATCGGTGTAGCGGCGCGTCCTTGCTCGGTCGTACGCAGGGTGTAACGACCCCGCCGCAGCCACGATTCCGCCCCCACGATGCCCCCGGTCACACCCCGAAACCGGACACGCACCCCGAATCGTGAACCCGATGACGCCCGCCCATGCCGCACCGGACACCCAAGACGTGGCCGGACACCATCCGCGCCCGGGGGCCGAGGCGCGACCTTTGTGGGACCTTGGTACGAGACGGCCCGTGGCGGGGCGGTTTCGTACCAGGAGCCACCGGTGCCGCCGACCGGCACGCATGATCGGTTGACGCTCCCCCCGAGCTCCCCGCTGCCCTCCGCCCGGGCCCACGTCAACGGATCATGGGACGCGCTCGTGAACCAACCGGCCGAGATCAGGACGTCATGTACCCACAACGCCCGGGAAACGTCCACACGCCCTGACCACCAGACGCTACGAGGCAGGCGGAGCGCAGCGCCACGGGCGCAGGCGCGCGGGCGGACGCTAGGGATGCAGGGCGGGCACGGCCCGGAATGGAGAGTGAGCCGACGACGGTGAGCGGGCACCGACGGGGTGTGGCCCGCCGTGCCCGGCGCAGGGATCAAGCCTGACCGCCCGGAGCCGGGCACGGCAGGCCACACCCCCCACGACGACACCGCAACCAGTGGCGGCCGATGACCGGGGCGGCGACACGAGGACCGCATCCGTGGCCATCCCACGCACACCAGTGGACGACCGCCGCCGGGCGCAGGTCATAGGGTGGTCCCGTGGCGACCCTTCTGCTTCTGCGACACGGCCGGACGACCGCGAACGCGGACGGCGGGCTGGCCGGCCGCCAGCCCGTGGAGCTGGACGAGACGGGCCGGGCCCAGGCGAGCGCGGTCGGCGAGCGGCTGCGGGCGGTGCCGCTCGCGGCGGTGGTGACCAGCCCGCTGATCCGGTGCCGGCAGACCCTGGAACTGGCGTTGCCCCAGGCCAGCCCGGTGGTGGAGGAGGGGCTGATCGAGTGCGGCTACGGGGCCTGGGAGGGGCAGCCGCTGAAGAAGCTCGCCAAGGAGCCGCTCTGGCCGGTGGTCCAGCAGCACCCGAGCGCCGCGGTCTTCCCCGAGGGGGAGTCGATGGCGGCGATGGCGGCGCGGGCGGTCGCCGCGGTGCGTACGTGGGACGCCCGGATCACCGCGGAGCACGGCCCCGAGGCGGTCTGGCTGGCGTGCAGCCACGGCGACGTGATCAAGGCGATCGTGGCCGACGCGCTCGGCGTACACCTGGATCTGTTCCAGCGGATCGTGGCCGACCCGGCCTCGGTGACGGCGATCCGTTACACGCCGCTGCGGCCGTTCCTGGTGCGGCTCAACGACACCGGCGGCGACCTGGCCGGGCTGGTGCCGCCGCCGCGCAAGCGGCACCGACGGGCGGCGAAGGCGGCCGGCGCGGCCGACTCCGACGCCCCGGTCGGCGGCGGCGCGGGAGCGGGCCGGTGACGGGCCGGCGGCTCCCCGGCCCACGGCCCCACGGCACGGCGCGGCCTCCGGCGGGACGCTACCGGGGCGTGGCGGTCGCCCCGTCCGCGACCATGCCCCGGCGCGGGCCGGGAGCCCGGTTGACGACCACGCGCCGGCGCGCGCCCGGGCTCCCGCCGGCCGCCACGCCCGGGTGTGGCGCGCCGTGCACCGGGCGCGGCGGGCGCACGGCGATTCGGGTCGGTGGGGTGCGCGGCGCTGTGGTGCGCCGGATAGGGTCGTGGGTATGACCCACCAGGTGCACGCCTTCGAGCCGCCGGAGCGGTTCGTCGCCGGGACGGTCGGCCCGCCGGGGGAGCGCACGTTCTTCCTCCAGGCGCGCGGCGGTGGCCGGCTGGTCAGCGTCGCGCTGGAGAAGGTCCAGGTGTCGTTGCTGGCCGAGAAGCTCGAGGAGCTGCTCTCCGAGGCGCAGCGCCGCTTCGGCGTGGAGCTGCCCGAGCCGGTGGCCGTCGTTGGGGACAACGACCCGCTGGACACGCCGGTCGACGAGGAGTTCCGGGTCGGCACGCTCGGGCTGGCGTTCGACGTGGACACCGCGACCGTGGTGATCGAGGCCATCGCCGTGGGCGAGGCGGAGGTCGAGGTCGAGCTCGGCGAGCCCGACGACGAGGACGCCGAGGACGAGGACGAGGAGCCCGACGAGGACCTCGACAGGCTCCGGGTGCGGCTGACCCCCGAGGCGACCCGCCAGTTCATCGAGCGGGCCCGGCGGGTGGTCAACGCCGGTCGTCCGCCCTGCCCGCTCTGCGGCCAGCCGCTGGATCCCGCCGGTCATCTCTGTCCGCGCCACAACGGTTACCACCGGTGACGTCGTCGGATCTCCAGCCCCGACAGGACGGTGAGGCCGCGCTCCGGTTGCTCCGGGACGGCCACCTGGACCTGGAGGGGCGGCTCGTCGACGCCTCCAACACCACCCTGCGGGGCATCCTGACCCTCAACGGGGTCACGGCCCGCTGCGTCTACAAGCCGGTACGCGGCGAGCGCCCGCTGTGGGACTTCCCGGACGGCACGCTGGCCGGCCGGGAGGTCTCGGCGTACGTGGTCTCCCGGGCCACCGGGTGGGACCTGGTGCCGCCGACGGTGCTGCGCGACGGCCCGTTCGGGCCGGGATCGTGCCAGCTCTGGATCGACGAGCCGGAGGAGGCCGAGCCCCTGGTCGGGTTCGTGCCGGCCGACGCGCTGCCGCCCCGCTGGTTCGCGATCGCCGCGGCCCGCGACGACGACGGCACACCGTACGCGTTGGCCCACGCCGACGATCCGAGACTGGCCCGGCTCGCGGTGCTCGACGCGGTCATCAACAACGCGGACCGCAAGGGCGGGCACGTGCTGGTCGGTCCGGACGACCGGATCTACGGCGTCGACCACGGGGTGAGCTTCCACGTCGAGGAGAAGCTGCGCACGGTGCTCTGGGGCTGGGCTGGCCGGCGGCTGCCCGCGGACGCCGTGGAGATGCTCGACGGGCTTGCCGGCCAGCTGCCCGGGGCGCTCGGCGCCGAACTGGCCGACCACCTGACCCTCCGGGAGGTCGCCGAACTGGCGGCCCGGGTCGACCGGCTGCGGCACACCGGCCTGTTCCCGCAGCCGTCGCAGGACTGGCCGGCGGTGCCCTGGCCCCCCATGTGAACGCGCGACGCGCGGCGATCCGGCCCCGCCGACGCGCCCCCGAGGCTGTCATGATGATCACTGTGGGCCGGGCCTGCCGCACTGCGCCGGCTCGTTAGGCTGACGGTCATGGACTCTTGGGCGGGACATGAGGTGCCGCGGCTGCCGGGCAGGGGCCAGCCGCTGTCGTTGTTCGACTCGGCGCGGCAGGGCACCCACACGAGCGATCCGGCCGGCACCGCGACCATGTACGTCTGCGGCATCACCCCGTACGACGCCACGCACCTGGGCCACGCCGCCACCATGATCGCGTTCGACCTGGTGCAGCGGGTGTGGCGGGACGCCGGCCGGGACGTGCGCTACGTGCAGAACGTCACCGACATCGACGATCCGCTGCTGGAGCGGGCCGAGCGGGACGGCGAGGACTGGAAGGTCCTGGCGATGCGGGAGACCGCATTGTTCCGGGAGGACATGGAGGCGCTGCGGATCATTCCGCCGGCGCGCTACGTCGGTGCGGTGGAGTCGATCCCCGACATCGCCGACAAGGTCCTCCTGCTGCTCAAGGACGGGGCCGCGTACCGCCTGGACGACGGGACCGGCGACGTCTACTTCGACCTCGCCGCCTCCCCCCGCTTCGGCTACGAGTCCAACCTGACCCGCGAGCAGATGCTGGAGATCTTCCCCGAGCGCGGGGGCGACCCGGACCGGGCCGGCAAGCGCGACCCGCTCGACCCGCTGCTGTGGCGCGGCGCCCGCGACGGCGAGCCGTCCTGGCCGGGTGGCGAGCTGGGCGCCGGCCGCCCCGGCTGGCACATCGAGTGCACGGTCATCGCGCTCAACCTGCTCGGCGACCGGATCGACGTGCAGGGCGGCGGCAACGACCTGATCTTCCCCCACCACGAGTGCTCGGCCGCGCACGCCGAGCGGCTCACCGGCGCGGCACCGTTCGCCGCGCACTACGTGCACGCCGGCATGATCGGCCTCGACGGCGAGAAGATGTCGAAGTCCCGGGGCAACCTGGTCTTCGTCTCCCGGCTGCGCGCCGACCAGGTCGACTCGATGGCGGTCCGGCTGGCCCTGCTGTCCGGGCACTACCGCGCCGACCGCGCCTGGACCGACGAGCTGCTCGCGACGTCGGTCGAGCGGCTGGCCCGTTGGCGGCAGGCCGCCGCCGCGCCAGCCGGTCCGTCGGGCGACGAGTTCCTGGCCGGCGTACGCGCCCGCCTCGCCGACGACCTGGACTCGCCGGGCGCCCTGGCGCTGGCCGACGGGTGGGCCGAGGCGACCCTCGCCGGCACCGCCGACGACCCGGCCGCCCCCGCCCTCTTCGCCGCCACCCTGGACGCCCTCCTCGGCATCCGCCTCTGACTCCACCCCACCCGCCCCCACCCGCCCTCCCTGGCGGCGTCGATCATGCAGTCGTGGTGCCCCGCGAAGGGTGCGGAACGGCGGTGACCGCCCACCAGAAGTGCATGATCGGCGGGGGGGGGTCAGCCCAGGACCAGGCCGGGGTCCGGAGTGGGGTCGGGGGCCGGGGCGGGGATCTTGTACTCCTCGGTCAGCGTGGTGACCGGGCCGGGCCAGGTGGCCTGGGCGACCTCGATCGGCTTGCGGTGGCCGTCGTAGGCGACGTGCAGCAGGTGCAGCACCGGGGTGTCGGGGCGGATCTGGAGGATCTCGGCCTCCTCCCGGCTGGGCTGGCGGGCGCTGATGGTGTCGGTGGCCGAGACGTACCGCCGGCCGGTGGCCTCCTCGGCTTCCTGGTAGAGCGGCCGGCCGAACGCCTCGGCGCGCTCCAGCGAGGTGCCGGCGGCGTCGGCGGGCAGGAACCACGAGGCGCCCACCTCGACGGGGGAGTCCTCGGTGCGCACGAGGTGGCGCCGGCAGAGCAGGTCGGTGCCGTCGGCCACCCCGAACGCGTCGGCCACCTCCGGCGGGGCGGGGGCCCGGCCGACGGAGACGAGCTGCTGGCGGTACCGCGCAGCCAGGTCGGTGTGGTAGCCGCGGAAGCCGCCGTAGCGGCCCCGGGAGAGCCGGTTGAGCCGCCGCCGGGTGCCTCGGACGTACGTCCCGGAGCCGGGCTTGGTGATCAGGATGCCCTCGACCCGCAGCTGGTCGACGGCGCGCTGCACGGTCTGCTTCGCCACACCGAACATCTCGGCGATGGCCGGGATTGACGGCAGCCGCTCGCCCGGAGCCCAGTCGCCGCGGCGGATCTGGGCCTTGAGCTGCGCGGCGATCTGCCGATGCGGGAACTCGGCCGCCCCCGGATTGATCTGCATGCCCGCCTCCTCGATCACAGCTAGGTTCCTAGGATGCCCTAGAGGTGGTGACCGCGCCACCCCGGACACGCCAAAACACCGGCCCCGAACGACACGTGTCCGGGGCCGGTGGGGCAGGCAGGAGTGTTACCAGGAACCGGCAGTGGGGCCGGCGGAGCCGCCGCGGCGGCGCAGGTACTTCTCGAACTCCTGGGCGATCTCGTCACCCGTCAGCGGCGTGATGCCCGCGTCGCCGACGCGTTCCTCCAGCTCGCGCACGTACTCGCCGAGCTCGGCGTCCTGCTCGGCGGCGCTGCGCACCCGCTGCTCCCACTCGGCGGCCTCCTCGGCCAGGTCGGTCATGGGAACCGGCAGGTCGAGCACCTCCTCGACGCGGTGCAGCAGGGCGAGGGTGGCCTTCGGGCAGGGCGGGTTGTTGGCGTAGTGCGGCACGTGCACCCAGAAGGAGACGGCGTCGACCTCGGCCTTGTTGCAGGCGTCGTGCAGCACGCCGACGATCCCGGTCGGCCCGTCGTAGCGGGTGGGGGTGAGCTGGTAGCGCTGGGCGGCCTCCGCGTCGGAGGCGCTGCCGCTGATGGGCAGCGGCCGGGTGTACGGCACGTCGGCCAGCAGCGCGCCGAGCACGACCACCCGCTCGACCTCCAGGCTGTGGCAGATCTCCAGCACCTGCTCGCAGAAGGTGCGCCAACGCATGCTCGGCTCGATGCCCCGGATCAGCACGACGTCCCGTTCGGTGCCCTCGGGGCTGGCCACCATGAAGCGCGTCGTCGGCCACTCCACCCGGCGGGTCTCGCCCTCGGCCATGGTGATGGTGGGGCGGCTGACCTGGAAGTCGTAGAAGTCCTCCGGGTCCAGCTCGGTGACCTGCCGGGCCTGCCACACCTGCTCCAGGTGCTCGACGGCGGCGGTCGAGGCGTCGGCGGCGTCGTTCCAGCCCTCGAACGCGGCGATCGCCACGGGGGACCGCAGCACCGGCAGTCCGTCGAACTCGGTCACGCCGTCACCTCACCCTGCTCGTCGGGGGCGGCGCCGGGACCGGACCCGGTCGTCCGCCCGCCGGGCGTGGTGCTGTCGCTGTAGTCCTTCACGTCCGTCAGCCTACGTGTCGGGGCGGGATGCGGCCCGTCGGCCGCGCCGGTCGGGCCCGGCGGCGGCCGGTCATACCACGATGAACCGGACAGCGTGATCCCGCTGACACAATGTGGGAAGGCACGTGCGGGGGAATCGATCGGGCGGCGACGGCACTAACCTGATTCCGTGCGGACCTCATTGCTCGACGTACTGGCAGACCGGATTCTCATCGCCGACGGCGCCATGGGCACGATGTTGCAGGCGGCCGACCTCACCCTGGACGACTTCGAGGGCTACGAGGGCTGCAACGAGGTCCTCAACGCCACCCGGCCGGACGTCGTACGCGGGGTGCACGAGGCGTACCTGGCCGCCGGGGCGGACTGCGTCGAGACGAACACCTTCGGGGCCAACCTGGCCAACCTGGGTGAGTACGACATCCAGCACCGCATCCGCGAACTCTCCGAGGCCGGGGCCCGCCTCGCCCGGGAGGCCGCCGACGCGTACGCCACCCCCGAGCGACCCCGCTTCGTGCTGGGCTCGATCGGCCCGGGCACCAAGCTGCCGACCCTCGGGCACGCCGACTACGCGACCCTGCGCGACGCGTACCAGGAGAACGCCGAGGGCCTGATCGAGGGCGGGTCGGACGCGCTGATCGTGGAGACCTGCCAGGACCTGCTGCAGGTCAAGGCCGCCGTGGTCGGCTCGAAGCGGGCCATGGCCCGGCTCGGCCGGACGGTGCCGATCATCTGCCACGTCGCCGTGGAGACCACCGGCACCATGCTGGTGGGCAGCGAGATCGGGGCGGCGCTGGCGGCCATCGAGCCGTTGGGGGTCGACCTGATCGGGCTGAACTGCTCGACCGGGCCGGCCGAGATGGGCGAGCACCTGCGCTACCTCTCCCGGCACTCCCGGATCCCGCTGTCGGTGATGCCGAACGCCGGCCTGCCGGTGCTGACCGCCGACGGGGCGTACTTCCCGCTGACCCCGGTGGAGCTGGCCGACGCGCTGGAGCGCTTCGTCACCGAGTACGGCGTCTCGCTGGTGGGCGGCTGCTGCGGCACCACCCCCGAGCACATCCGGGTCCTCTCCGAGCGCCTGCACGGCGCGCGCCCGGCGCCCCGCGAGCCGCGGCACGAGGCCGGCGTCTCGTCGGTCTACCACCCGGTGCCGTTCGCCCAGGACGCCTCCCTGCTGATGGTGGGGGAGCGGACCAACGCCAACGGTTCCAAGGCGTTCCGCGAGGCCATGCTCGCCGGCGACTGGCGCGCCTGCGTGGAGATCGCCCGTAGCCAGGCCCGCGACGGCTCGCACCTGCTGGACCTCTGCGTCGACTACGTCGGGCGCGACGGCACGCAGGACATGCGTGAGCTCGCGGGCCGCTTCGCCACCGCCTCCACCCTGCCGATCATGCTGGACTCGACCGAGCCGCCGGTGATCGAGGCGGGGCTGGAGATGCTCGGCGGCCGGTGCGTGGTCAACTCGGTCAACTTCGAGGACGGGGACGGACCGGAATCCCGCTACGCCCGGGTGATGCCCATCGTCCGCGAGCACGGCGCCGCCGTGGTGGCGCTGCTCATCGACGAGGAGGGGCAGGCGCGGACCGCCGACTGGAAGGTACGGGTCGCGGGGCGGCTGATCGACGACCTCACCGGGCGGTGGGGGATGGACCGCTCGGACATCCTGATCGACGCGCTGACGTTCCCGATCGCCACCGGCCAGGAGGAGACCCGGCGCGACGGCATCGAGACCATCGAGGCGATCCGGGAGATCGCCCGCCGCTATCCGGGGGTCAACTTCACCCTCGGCATCTCCAACGTCTCGTTCGGGCTCAACCCGGCGGCCCGGCAGGTGCTCAACTCGGTCTTCCTGCACGAGTGCCGCGAGGCCGGCCTGACCAGCGCCATCGTGCACGCCAGCAAGATCCTGCCGTTCAACAAGATCCCCGACGAGCAGCGGGAGGTGGCGCTGGACCTCGTCTACGACCGGCGCCGCGAGGGTTACGACCCGGTGCAGAAGTTCATCGAGATCTTCGAGGGCGTGGACGCCGCGTCGGCGCGGGCCGGGCGGGCGGAGGAGTTGGCCGCGCTGCCGCTGGAGGAGCGGCTGAAGCGGCGGATCATCGACGGCGAGCGCAACGGCCTGGAGGCCGACCTGGACGCGGCGATGGCGCAGGGGCGCAGCCCGCTGTCCATCATCAACGACATCCTGCTCGACGGCATGAAGGTCGTCGGCGAGCTGTTCGGCTCCGGCCAGATGCAGCTGCCGTTCGTGCTCCAGTCCGCCGAGGTGATGAAGACCGCCGTGGCGTACCTGGAGCCGCACATGGAGACCGCCGAGGACGGCGGCAAGGGCCGCATCGTGCTGGCCACGGTGCGCGGGGACGTGCACGACATCGGCAAGAACCTGGTGGACATCATCCTGTCCAACAACGGCTACGAGGTCGTCAACATCGGCATCAAGCAGCCGATCAACGCGATCCTGGAGGCCGCCGAGCAGCACCGGGCCGACGCGATCGGCATGTCCGGGCTGCTGGTCAAGAGCACCGTGATCATGAAGGAGAACCTCGCCGAGATGGCGTCGCGCGGGGTCGCGGAGCGCTGGCCGGTGCTGCTGGGCGGGGCGGCGCTGACGCGGGCGTACGTCGAGGACGACCTGCGGGCGATGTTCCCCGGCCAGGTGCACTACGCCCGGGACGCCTTCGAGGGACTGTCGCTGATGGACCGGGTGATGACGGCGAAGCGCGGTGGGGCGCCCGTGATCGACCCGGAGCGGGAGGCGGCGTTGGCGGCCCGGCGGGCGCGCCGCGAGCGGCAGCGGGCGATCGTCAGTGAGTCGCTGCCGGAGCTGGACGACGCCTCGGTCCGCTCCGACGTGGCCACCGACGTGGAGGTGCCCGCCCCGCCGTTCCTGGGCACCCGGGTGGTCAAGGGCGTGCCGCTGGCCGACTACGCGGCCCTGCTCGACGAGCGGGCCACCTTCCTCGGGCAGTGGGGCCTGCGGGGGGCCCGCAGCGGGCAGGGCCCGTCCTACGAGGAGTTGGTGGAGACCGAGGGCCGGCCCCGGCTGCGCTACTGGCTGGACCGGCTGATCGCCGACCAGGTGCTGGAGGCGGCCGTGGTGTACGGCTACTTCCCGGCGTACGCCGAGGGCAACGACCTGGTGGTGCTGGACGAGAACGGGCACTCCGAGCGGGCGCGGTTCTCCTTCCCCCGGCAGCGGCAGGAGCGGCGGCTCTGCCTGGCCGACTTCTTCCGTCCGCGCGGCGACGAGCTGGACGTGGTGGCGTTGCAGTTGGTCACGGTGGGGCAGCCGATCAGCGAGTACACGGCGAAGATGTTCGCCCGCAACGAGTACCGCGACTACCTGGAGGTGCACGGGCTGTCCGTGCAGCTCACCGAGGCCCTCGCGGAGTACTGGCACCGGCGGATCCGCTCCGAGCTGATCCTGCCGGGCGGTCGTACGGTGGCCGACGACGATCCGGCGGACCTGGCGGGTCTGCTGCGCACCGACTACCGGGGCTGCCGGTACGCGTTCGGCTACCCGGCCTGCCCCGACCTGGAGGACCGGGCGAAGATCGTGGAGTTGCTGGGCGCGGAGCGCATCGGCGTGCAGCTGTCGGAGGAGTTCCAGCTGATGCCGGAGCAGGCGACGGACGCGATCGTGGTGCACCACCCGGAGGCGAGCTACTTCAACGCCAAGTGACGGGCGCAGGTGCTGAACTCGTCGTCGATCTCTCGGACCGGAGTTTTGTCGTCACGCCAAGCAGTGTTCGCTGAACGCGCCGATCGGGAGCTGATCCCGATCGGCGCGTCGCGGGCCGCGGTATCAGCCGAGGTGCCGGGCGAAGAACCGTAGCGTGCTTTCCAGCTCGAATGCCGGGATCTCCCCGTGCTTGCCGGGGTTAGCGTGCAGCGTCTTCTCGGCTGAGGCCAAGGCGTCGAACAGCGCCAAGCCCTGGGCCCGTGGCACCCGCTCATCGTCCCACTGGAGCAGGAACTCCACCGGGACGGTGATCCGCGCGGCGGCCTCGGCTGATGCCAGCGCCCCGCCCAGGCCCAGCACCGCCGCACGGACCCGGGATTCGGCGGCAACGAACGGAACGCCGAGTCCGCAGCCCAACGACACGCCCCAGTAGCCCACGGGTCCAGCGCCGACGTGTTCGAGTCGCTGGACCGCGTCCAGGACCGCCTGCCATTCCGGAACGGTCCGGCGGGCTACGAGCGCCTGGAAACCAGCGATCAGCGGAGCCAACTCCTGCCCGGCGTCCGCGCGCGCCTGGTTCTCGGTCGCGATCCGGTGGTACTCCTCGACCTTCGGCCGGTCGCCATGGCCGGGCACGTCGACCGCCGCCACCGCGAAACCACACTCGGCCACGAAGCGGCGCGCACGGGCCACGACGCCGGGCGCCTTCTTGTGTTGACCGCCGCCGTGTCCCATGAAAATGAGAGGACGAGCGCCGGCGGCACCCTCTGGCGTCCACAGCACGCCGGGAATCTCACCGAGGGTGAACAGCTGTTCGGAGACACCGTCGGACGACGTCTCGGAGATGAAGCGCATAGCGTTCAAGCCTTTCGGAATGCCTTTGCGGACACTCCCTAGGCCGTGCGGGGGAGGGAGTCCCGACCTGTCATAGCGTTGATCGGTCTCACCTCCTCAGCTCGCAGCACAGCGACGCCGAACGTACCACAAGGCTTCATCCATGTCTGGGGCGGCCGCACCGCCCGCCGCGTCGGTTTCGTCGCCCTGGCCACGTGAGCCCCACAGGAGTGTCGAGATGCCGAGTCGGGTTGCGGCTGTCAGGACAATGTTGGTATGAGTCAATCTACGAGACGCCTGACCGGAGTCGTCGGGCGGTTTGGTCGCCCCCGTTGTCACCGCGCTCTTGACGAACGTTTGCGCTGCACCTGGACGCCAGTGGACGGCGGCGAGCCCGGTCGGCGACGGCCGGGGTCGCTCCGGGCGTGATTCCAGCGTGGTGGCTCGTGTCTTCTTCCCCGTCGAGGTCTTATTCCTAGAATGGAAATACCGGGATCCTGCATGGAATCATCAGACATCTTGGCAGTCGTGGCGATAGTGACCGCGGTGCTGTCTGCGATCTACAGCCACCGTTTGTCCCGGCGGGCCCATCACGTCTCCACTTACTACGGCGTCATCGGTCTCTTCAGGGAGTTGGACAAGACGTTCCTGGAATATCCCGAGATCCGGCCCTACTTTTATGACGGAAAGCCTGTCGGTGACGATGAGCCGGATCGGCACAGGATCCGAGCTGCCGCGGAACTGATCCTGGACACCTTCGAGTGGATTTGGTATCGACGGAAGGACTTGAACGCCAAGGGCGAGGAGGGGTGGAGGGCGTACATCGTCGACACGTTCTCTTCCAGTCCGGCACTTCAGCACCATTACGCGAGTTCCGCGTCCTGGTATCCGGGGATCACCCGTCTGATCGCTGAACACGGGATCGCTCTGGCAGATGGAATGGTCAGCTCAGGTGATGTGAGCGTCGGTGGACGTCGTGGCCGGGGTCGCTTCGACGGTGCCCGCGAGGGGGTGTCCATCGAGGGGGCGGCGAATGACTGACGGGTGTCGTACGGCTTCGGCGACCGGTCCCGTCCGGGGCGGTCGGCGTCGGGCCGGCGCGGCTCGTCGACGATGGCCAGCGTGCCCCGCCCGGCCCGGGCGCGCCGGCGGGGCACGGGCCGGCGCGGTGGCCCGGAGGAGGAAACCTTCATATCTCAGATCCAGGGACGTAGACATCTTTCATGTTCTATCGATGTCCCGCTATATTGCCGAGCAGTGTCGATCTCTCCCGATGACGAGGTGCACATGTTCGACAACCCGACGCTTCGGCGGCGTACCCTCTTGGCGGCCGTCGCCGGCGCCGCGGCCGTCCCCATCGTCGCCGGCCCCGCGTGGGCGGCGTTGCCGAAGGTCTACATCGACCCGGGCCACGGCGGCACCGACCCCGGCGCGGTCGGCAACGGGCTGCAGGAGAAGGCCCTGACGCTCGACATCTCCCTGCAACTGCGCAACATCCTGCTGGCCAACTGGGGCGTCGACGTCCGGATGTCCCGGACGACCGACATCACCCGCAGCCTGGCGTACCGCACGGACGACGCCAACGCGTGGGGCGCGAACCTGCTCGTGAGCGTGCACATCAACTCCGGCGGCGGCACCGGCTTCGAGAGCTACCGGTACCCGACGGCGGGGGCGGCCACCGTCAACCTGCACAACGCGCTGCACCCGAGGGTGATCGGCGCCATGCGGACGATCGGCGGGGTCACCGACCGAGGGCTGAAGACCGCGAACTTCCACATGCTGCGCGAGGCGGCCATGCCCGCGGTGCTGACCGAGAACCTCTTCATCGACAGCGTCGCCGACTCGAACCTGCTCAAGCGGGCGGACTTCATCACCGCCGTCGCCCGGGGGCACGCCGAGGGTATCGCCGCCTACCTCGGCCTCGGCACCACCAACCCGCCGCCCACGGGCGGCACCATCGTGGACAACGCCACGGCGGGGCGGTTCACGGCGAGCACCAACTGGGGCACCTCCTCGTACTCGGCCCAGCGCTACGGGGCCGACTACCGCTTCGCCAACCCCACGCCCGCCAGCGACGCCGCCTGGTTCAAGGTGAACATCCCGACGGCCGGCGACTACCGGATCGAGGTGCGGCACCCGGCCGACCCCGGTTACAACAGCTCGGCCCCGCACGTCGTCGTCACCGCCTCGGGCAACCGCACGGTCAACGTGGACCAGCGCTCCAGCGGCGGCGTGTGGCGCTCGCTGGGCACCTTCGGACTGGCCGCCGGTGACCGCAACCTGGTCGCGGTGAGCCGCTGGACCAGCACCCCCGGCTACGTGGTGGCTGACGCCGTCCGGGTCACCAAGGTCTGACCGCACCGCCCTGGGGGCGGACCGGGATCGTGTGACCACAGGATCCCGGTCCGCTCCCACGTCCGTGCCAGTTGTGGAATTCGCGCACCCGGCAGACCAGGACCGCGCCGCCGGCCGATCCTCCTCCGGCCACAGTCGCCGCTGCTGCCCGCCGTGGTGGAGCGCGATCCGGGCCCAGCACACTCAGGCGCCTGTGGTGTCCACGGCCGCGACTGTACCGAGGGGACGACAGCCCTGCGAGCCGCCGCGGGCGGGCATCGACGCGGACGCCGGGCCGGCGATCGACGGGCGTCACCCGGGCCGCCGACGACACGCCCGAGACCGACATGTGGGGTGTGACAACGACGCCAACCCTATATATGGTGTCGGCGCAGCTGGTTCGGCCGCTCATCCGGAGCGGTCGAGGCAAGAGGGAACCCGGTGGGAATCCGGGACTGCCCCGCAGCGGTGAGTGGGAACGACCGCCGTCATCAGCACTGGGCCGCCAGCGGCCTGGGAAGCGACGGCCAGTAGGAGACCGGCGAGTCCGGTCGCGCCCGCGAGTCCGAAGACCTGCCAGTGCGCCGTACGCCCGCATCCGGGTGTGCGGCGGTCCGAGGCCGCGTGGGACGGCCGACGCCATCCCGACGCGTGCCCGGCGCGCGTCGTCGTCGGTGTCCGCTCCCCGCGTGCCCAGGAATTCCGTCTGGGATCAAGGCTCGCGAGGAGTGAGTGGTGACAGTCACCGAGGTTGTTCCGGCCGACGATGCGGCCGTGGCGGGCCAGCGGCGGCCGCAGATGCGGGTCCGCAAGCGCGACGGCGGCACCGAGGCGGTCGACGTCAACAGGATCGTCCGTGCGGTCGAGCGGTGGGCCGACGACCTCGCCGACGTCGACCCGCTGCGGGTGGCGACCCGGACGATCAGCGGCCTGTACGACGGGGCGACGACGGCCGAACTGGACCGGCTGTCCATCCAGACCGCCGCGGAGATGCTCGGTGAGGAGCCGCAGTACTCGCGGCTGGCCGCCCGCCTGCTGGCCGGGTACGTCGACAAGGAGGTCCGCCGGCAGGGCATCGGCTCCTTCAGCGAGGCGATCCGGCGCGGCCACGCCGAGGGCCTGATCGGCGACGACACCGCGGCGTTCGTCGCCGCCCACGCGAGCGCCCTCGACGCGGCCGTCGATCCGCGCGGTGACCTGCGCTTCGAGTACTTCGGGCTGCGGACGGTCTACGACCGGTACCTGCTGCGCCACCCGACGAGCCGGCTGGTGCTGGAGACCCCGCAGTACTGGCTGCTTCGCGTGGCCTGCGGCCTGTCGCAGGCACCGGACGAGGCGATCGAGTTCTACCGGCTGATGTCGAGCCTGGCGTACCTGCCGAGTTCGCCGACGTTGTTCAACTCCGGCACCCGGCACACCCAGATGTCCTCCTGCTACCTGGTCGACTCCCCGCGCGACGAGCTCGACTCGATCTACCAGCGGTACGCGCAGGTGGCGAACCTGTCGAAGTTCGCCGGAGGGATCGGCATCGCGTTCTCGCGGGTCCGCTCGCGGGGCGCGCTGATCAGGGGCACCAACGGGCAGTCCAACGGGATCGTGCCGTGGCTGCGGACGTTGGACGCCTCGGTGGCGGCGGTCAACCAGGGCGGCCGGCGCAAGGGGGCGGCCTGCGTCTACCTGGAACCGTGGCACCCGGACGTCGAGGAGTTCCTCCAACTGCGGGACAACACCGGTGAGGACGCCCGGCGCACCCACAACCTGAACCTGGCCAACTGGATCCCGGACGAGTTCATGCGGCGGGTGGAGTCCGACGGGGTGTGGTCGCTGTTCGACCCGGACGTGGTGCCGGAGCTGCCGGACCTGTGGGGGGAGGAGTTCGACGCGGCGTACCGGGCCGCCGAGGAGCAGGGCCGCTACGTGCGGCAGGTCCCGGCGCGGGAGCTGTACGGACGGATGATGCGCACCCTCGCCCAGACCGGCAACGGGTGGATGACGTTCAAGGACGCCGCGAACCGGCTGTGCAACCAGACCGCCGAGGCGGGCAACGTGGTGCACCTGTCCAACCTGTGCACCGAGATCGTCGAGGTCTCCAGCGACGCCGAGACCGCCGTGTGCAACCTCGGTTCGGTGAACCTCGCCGCCCACCTGGGCGCGGACGGCATCGACTGGGAGCGGCTGCGCGCCACCGTCCGCACCGCCGTGACGTACCTCGACCGGGTCATCGACATCAACTACTACCCGACGCCGCAGGCGGCGGCGAGCAATCCCCGCTGGCGTCCCGTCGGGCTCGGCCTGATGGGCCTGCAGGACGTGTTCTTCGCGCTGCGGCTGCCGTTCGACTCCCCGGCCGCCCGGGAGTTGTCCACCCGGATCAGCGAGGAGCTGTACCTGACCGCCCTGGAGACCTCCGCCGACCTGGCGCGACGCTCGGGCGCCCACCCGGCGTACGGGCAGACCCGGGCGGCGCGCGGGCAGCTGCAACCCGACCTGTGGGGTGTCACGGGGACCCAGACGGCGCGGTGGAGCGCGCTGCGGGAGCGGGTCGCCGCGTACGGGCTGCGCAACTCGCTGCTGGTGGCGATCGCGCCGACCGCCACCATCGCCTCGATCGCCGGTTGTTACGAGTGCATCGAGCCGCAGGTGTCCAACCTGTTCAAGCGCGAGACCCTGTCGGGGGAGTTCCTCCAGGTCAACACCGCCCTCGTGCGGGAGTTGAAGGCGCGTGGCCTGTGGACGGAGCGGATCCGCTCGGCGATCAAGCGCGCCGAGGGCTCCGTGCAGGACGTCGCGGAACTGCCGGCCGAGGTGCGGGAGCTGTTCCGTACCGCATGGGAGCTGCCGCAGCGGGCGCTGATCGACCTGGCCGCGGCCCGCGCCCCGTACATCGACCAGTCGCAGTCGTTGAACCTGTTCCTGGCCGCGCCGACGATCGGCAAGCTCTCCTCGATGTACCTGTACGCCTGGAAGGCCGGGCTGAAGACGACGTACTACCTGCGTTCGCGGCCGGCCACCCGGATCCAGCAGGCCACCGTCGCGCCCGTCGGGCCGGCCCGCGCCGCCGCCGGCGTGGTCGCGGCGGTGGCGACCGTCGACGAGGCGCTGGCCTGCTCCCTGGAGAACCCCGAGTCGTGCGAGGCCTGCCAGTGACCGCCACGACCACCAGCGAACCGAGGACCACACACATGCTGCTCGACCCGGGGATGGATCTCACCCTGCGCCCGATGCGCTACCCGCACTTCTTCGACCGCTTCCGCGACGCCATCCGCAACACCTGGACGGTGGAGGAGGTCGACCTGCACGCTGACCTCGCCGACCTCGACCGGCTCTCCCCGGCCGAGCGGCACCTGGTCAGCCGCCTCGTCGCGTTCTTCGCCACCGGCGACACCATCGTCGCCAACAACCTCGTGCTCAACCTGTACCAGCACGTCAACTCGCCGGAGGGCCGGCTCTACCTGTCGCGGCAACTGTTCGAGGAGGCCGTGCACGTCCAGTTCTACCTCAACCTGCTCGACACCTACGTGCCCGACGAGACCGAACGCTTCGCCGCGTTCGCCGCCATCGAGAACATCCCGTCGATCCGGCGCAAGGCGGAGTTCTGCTTCCGCTGGATCGACTCGCTGGGCGAGCTGCGGCAGCTGCGTACCCGACAGGACCGGCGGGCCTTCCTGCTCAACCTGATCTGCTTCGCCGCCTGCATCGAGGGGTTGTTCTTCTACGGCGCCTTCGCCTACGTCTACTTCCTGCGCTCCCGGGGGCTGCTGCACGGCCTGGCGTCGGGCACCAACTGGGTGTTCCGCGACGAGTCCATGCACATGGCCTTCGCCTTCGACGTGGTGGAGACGGTCCGGGGGGAGGAGCCGGACCTGTTCGACGACGAGCTGGCCGCTCAGGTGCGGCAGATGCTCGCCGAGGCCGTCGAGTGCGAGGTCCAGTTCGCCGAGGACCTGCTCGGCCAGGGGGTACCCGGGCTGTCCCTGGCCGACATGCGCGAGTACCTGCAACACGTCGCCGACCGGCGGCTCGCGCAGCTCGGCATCCCCGCCCACTACGGCTCGACCAACCCGTTCGCGTTCATGGAGTTGCAGGACGTCCAGGAGCTGTCGAACTTCTTCGAGCGGCGCGTGTCGGCGTACCAGGTCGGGGTGAGCGGCACGGTGGCCTTCGACGACGACTTCTAGTACGGCGGGCCGCCGCGGATCACGTCGCCTCCATCGAGACGTCGAAGGCGACGTCGCGGACGTCGGCGACCGGGTGCCCGCGCAGCAGGTGCAGCAGGTCCCGCCAGGGTGCGGACCAGCCGTACGCCCTGCCGGCGCCGGCCAGGGCCACCGCGAACAGGCCCGTGGTGGCCTCGCCCCGGGCGGCGAGGGAGCGGGCCGTGGCGAGCACCGCCTCGGCGTCGAGGACCGTCGGGGAGGCGGTGCGCCCGCCGAGGAGGTGAGCGAGCCGGGCGGCGAGTGCCGGCCGGTCCGCCACCAGTTCCGCGATCGTGAGGATCTCGGCGGTGAGCTGCCCGGGTGTCGCGTCGCCGAGCGGCAGCACGCTGGTCAGCAGGGTGCCCGCCTGGGCCACGTACGCGCGGTGCCGGCCCAACTCGTCCGCCGCCCGCCGGACCGGCGCCGGGTCGCGCTGTGGCCCGAGGGTGCGGGACACCGCGGCCACCACGGCGTCGATCCGGCGCCGGGCCGGGCGGTCCCCGGTGGGGCCACCGGGGTTCGCGTCGGCGTCGTCGATGCGCACGAGGTCGCGCAGGGCGGCGGCGAGCACGTCCCGCTCGGGGCGGTCCGGGTGGCGCAGCACCGCGTCCACCATCGGGCGCACCCGCTGCCAGTCGTACTGCCCGCCCAGGTCGGTGAGCGCCGCCAGGATCAGGTCGGTGAGGTCGGGCGCCCAGGGCAGCCAGTGCACGAGCTGGGGCCAGGCGAGCCGCCCGACCTCACGGTCGGGGCTCGCGCAGGCCTGGGCGACGAGGGCGGCGTAGCGGGGGCGCTGCGGTGCCGCGACCCCGTCGGGCGGGGTCGCCAGCACGGTCAGCGACTCCTCCCGGCTCCCGACGACCGCCTCTTCGAGGATCGGCCAGCTCTCCGGCGCGTGCAGTCGCTGCCGGGCGGCGGCGACGATCGCCGCCCGTACGTCGCGGTGCTGGCCGGGCTGGCGCCACGCCGACACCAGCACCGCCATCGCCTCCGGCGGACCGAAGCGGCCGAGCAGCCGGACGGCCTGCTTGCGGCTGGTCACCTTGCCCCGCCCCAGGGCGACGCCGGCCAGCGGGGCCACCAGGTCGGCCGGGCGGGTGAAGCGGACGGCGCGGGTGGCGGCGTACAGGGCGACCCTGGCCCGCTCGTCGTCGGCGTGGGACAGCAGCAACGGCAGTGCCTGGTCGGGCCGGTCGGTCCACGGCAGGGCCGTCAGGGCCGCCTCGGCCAGGGTGACGTTCGGTGAGTCGACGTGGCGCAGCACCAGCTCGCGCCCGGCGTCGGGCACCGGCGCGGCGGCCCGTACGGCGGCGGCCCGTACGGCGGCGGCCCGATGGTGCAGCGGGGTGCCGGCGTCGGCGGCGAGCCGCGCCTGCAGCCGTACGAACGCCTCCTGCTGGTGGGGCGTCCACCGCTCGGCGTGCACGGGCTGGCCAGGGATCCAGCGGGTGCCGGCGGTGAGGAACGCGCCCTTCGGCGGGTGCCGCAGCACCCGGTCGAGCAGGTCGGTGCGTCGGGCGCTGACGGTCCGCCACACCGTGGGCAGGGTGATGGTCGAGCTGTCGGAGTGCAGCACGTACGCCACCCGCTGCGCCCGGGTCCCCGGGTCGGCCAGCCACAGCTCGACGGCCTCCCGCACGACGGCGGCGACGGTGCCGGGGGCCGTCGCCCGGCGCAGCAGTTCCTGGAGTTCGGGCACGTGCCAGGCCCGCCGCCCCAGGGCCCAGGTCACCGCGAACAACGCGGTGAACTGGCCCCGGGCCATACCGGCCTCGACCCATCCGCGCAGCCGGGCGAAGACGAGCGTCTCCTGGCCGCGGCGCAGCGTCTTGTCGAACCGCCCGAGCGGCGGCAGCCGGTGCCCGCCGAAGAGCCGGTCGAGGGTGTCCAGCGCCCAGCGCAGCAGGGCCGGTTCGTCGACGTGCCGACCCAGCACCCGGGCGGCGAGGGTGCCGAGCGCGGCGAGGGTGCGCGTCGACGCGTCGCGAGTGGTCGTGGCGTCGACGGTGATCCGGGTCAGCACCTCGACGGCGTCCGCGCGCAGCAACGGGGCCAGGTTCGCCAGCTCCGCCAGCGCCACGGCCCGGACCGGGTCCTGCTCGTTGCGCAGCCGGTCCAGCCTGGTCAGGGCCTCGGCCGCCGCGGCGGGGTCGCGGCTGCGCCGGGCGGCGGCCAGGAGCAGTTCGTACGCGACGGCCCGGTCGCGCGCGTCGGCGGCGCGCAGGGCGGGGGTGAGCGCCGCCGACGCCGCCGGCCAGGGCAGCAGGGCGCTCCACGAGCGCACCTGCGCCTCGTCGTGGCGGACGTCGTCGAGGGCGAGCACCCGGCGTGCCTCCCGCTCCCGCCAGGCGTGCGGCAGCACCTCCATCAGCGGCGCGTCGGGGATCCGGGCGGCCGTGTCGACGTCGGCGAACACCGCGTCGTACAGGCCGCCCCGCCGGGACGGGGGTAGCGCCGCCAACAGCCGGTCCAGTGAGTTGTTGCGGCCGCGTACCCGCCGACCCAGTGCGACCAGGTCCGCCTGCGGCAGCCGGACGAGCCGACGCAGCAGCGTCGGGGGCAGCCACTGGTAGCCCACCCAGTCGGCGCGCGACGGCGCGGTCAGCAGGGCCAGCACCCGGCGCGGCGCGGACGCGGCGAGCGGCCCGTAGTCCGCCAGGTCGCCGGGGAGGCGTCCGGTGGGCGCATACCGTTCGAGCAGCGTCAGCGCGCGTTCCGGTCGACGCCGGCCGGCGAGCAGGACCCGCGCGCCGTGCGTGGACCACCAGTGGTCCCGCTCGCCGGGGTGGATGTCGGGCAGCGTCGACTCCGCGTGGTCGAGCACCACGTCGCCGTGGCGACGGGCCAGGCAGACGGAGTTCGACAACGCGTGTTCGACGGCCGGCAGCAGCCGGCGGACGGTGTCCGCCCCGCAGGCGGGCAGCAGGGCGACCGCCTCGACGGCGCCGAAGCGCCCCAGCACGCCGTCGACCAGGCCGTCGGCGACCGCCGGCCGGCGCAGGTGCCGCAGCGACCGGTAGACCAGGTGACGCAGGTCGGCCGGCGCGTCCTGCACGAAGGCGCGCAGGTCGTCGCCGGCGAGCCAGCCGGCGCGCAGGCCCGCCTTCACGGCGACCGCCCGGATCGTGCCGTGCGGGTCGCCGAGCGCCGCCCGCACCGCCGCGTGGTCGCCGACGATCCCGGCGGCGGTGACGGCCAGGAACCGGTGGTACGACGACGCCTCGCCGCGCAGCTCCGCGAGGATCTCCGGCAGCTCGCCCCTGCCGGCCGTCTCGCGGGCCCGGCGGGCGAGCGTCGCCATCCGCTCCCGGTGGGCGAGCGCGTCCAGGTCGCCGAGCAGCCGTCGTGTTGATCTCCGCACGTCGCTCATTGTGTCGGTCGGGGGGCCGTTCCGCCGACCCGTTTCCCCCCGGGGCCTGCCGGCGGCGGCGCGACGGCGCGCAGCGAGGTGGTCGTGGCGACCACGACGCCGACCGTCGCGAGCAGCACCAGCGACGCGAGGCTGGGCAGTGCGGCGGTCGCCGGAGCGGCGAGCACCACCACCAGCAGTCCGAGCATCCGACGCCGGCAGAACCGGCCTGTCGCGCGTCTCCAGATCAGTTGGTCGCCGGCGAGGAAGACGACAGCAGCGCGACCACCAGGAACCCCTCGAACAGCCCGGTGGGGTGGAAGTTCGCCGACATCAGCTCGGTGACGTTGAAGAACGCGTAGACGAAGACCAGGTCGAGGAACAGTTCCAGGCGGGTCACCCCGCCCGGACCGGGCTGGATCCGCCCGGACACCGCGGCGCGGATCCGCCCCGTTCCCGACGCTCTCATCGGCACCCGACCACTCTCCCAACCGGCGGGCAGGCGCCACGCGGGATCGCCGAAGCCGAGCCTGGGGCGTCGGGAGTCGTCGGGCGTACCGCCGACCGCCCGGGGGCGGGCGCCTTGCCGGCGTCTGCCATGCTCGGGCCGGTGACGACCGGCCGCCCCAGCACTCCTCGCACCCACCGCCGCGTCCGCAGCCGCCGCACCCGGATCGTGCTCGTCTCCGGTGCGGTCGCGGTGGTCCTGGCCGTCGCCGTGTTCGTCGTCGCGGTGGTCGTGCCGCTGGTGCGGCCGGCGGGTCCGCGCCCGCTGTTCCAGCTTCCCGTCGCGTGCGGGGAGACGTGGCAGCTGGGCACCTATCCCGGTCACGACGACTACGACGTGGACCTGTTCCCGACCGAGGGCAAGGCGTGGGGGCGGCCGGTGCTCGCGTCCTACGCGGGGGAGGTCACCGTGGCGGGGATCAACGGGTCGCTGGGTGGCCGTACGCCCGAGGACCCGGACGGGCCGCGTGGCCGCGGCGGCGGCTACTGGGTGAAGATCGACCACGGCGGCAAGTGGGAGACGCAGTACCTGCACCTGCTCGAACCGCCGCTGGTCCGGGTCGGTCAGCGGGTCGCCCAGGGTGAGCAGATCGGGCGGGTCGGCAGCACCGGCAACTCCGGGGCGCCGCACCTGCACTACGAGCAGCGCCGGGGCTGGGAGAAGGTCGAGGCGTACTTCGACGGGGTGCCGTCGGGCATCACCCACGACGACACCGAGTACACGGTCAAGCGCAAGAGCAACAACTGCGTGCCCGGATGACCGCCGCCGGTCGCCGGCGGGAGGTCAGTGGCTGGGGCTGCCGGCGGCGTCCGTGGCGTAGGTGTCGTGGTGGGGGAACTCGTTGACGTAGCGCTGCCTGCCCAGCGGCGTCAGGTCCAGGAAGTTGTACGTGTTCAGCAGCGGGTCGAGGCCGCGGCCGTACACGGAGTAGGTGTGCAGGATCCGGTCGCCGTCGCGGACGAAGACGCTCAGGCCGTGGCTCTCGCCCCGCAGGTGGTGGGTGAGGCCCTGCGCCGCCAGGGTCTCGGCGTCCTTGTAGTTGTATTCCACCGGGGCGACGGCCGGGTCCATGGTGACGTGGAAGTCGTAGTTGAAGTCGCTGCCGTGCGAGGAGTACCAGGGAAAGCGCCAGCCCATCCGGCTCTTGAACGCCGCGATGGTCGAGAACGGCGCGCGGGAGACCACGGCGAGCGTCGTGTCACTGGCGTGCAGATGCGTGAGGTGCCCGAAGTTGTCGACCAGCAGGGAGCAACTCGTGCACCCCTCGGCCCATTCCGGGTCGAACATGAAATGGTAGACGATCAACTGTCGTCGTCCCTCGAACATGTCGGCCAGCCGGACGGGGCCGGCGGGTCCGGCGAAGGAGTAGTCCTTCTCGATGGCGACTGCCGGCAGTTGGCGCCGGAGCGCGTTGGCCCGGTCCCGCAGGCGGGTGATTTCCTTCTCGTGGTCGAGCAGCTCCTTGCGGGCGTCGATCCACTCGTCCCGGGACACGACCTTCGGTTCAATCATCGAGGACACGCCTTTCCGCTGGAGCGCCTGGCCCATTCTTGTCGGGCGGCACGTGACCACACCAGCCTCCGCCCGGTGCCTTGGGATTCCCATTCCGTACTCCGTTCCGGCGATTCCGCCGGCCGGTCGGAGACGATGTGCAGGTCGGCTGGTCCGCCCTCGACGCCCGGCCGGCCCGCGTGCCGGGAAACGGCACCGGCGTGAGCCGGTGAAGTGCGCACTCTCGAATAAGGCCCGTGTCGCTCCTGGCGCCCGGGTTCGACGACGGGAGCCGCTCGCACCCGGCCCTCCAGCGGTCGGGGGCGACGCCTCGCCGGCCCCGGCGATACGGTGTGGCGCGTGGGCGAGTCGAACATCGGGGCGTTGCGGGCCGTCACGGTCGACGGAGTGGCCCTGGCCTATCGCGTCGCCGGCGACCCGACCGACCCACCCATGGTGCTGCTGCACGGCCTCGGCGAGGACGAACGCGACTGGCACGGCGTCCTGGCCGCGCTCGCCGCCCGGCACCGGGTGTACGCGCTGGACCTGCGCGGCCACGGCCGCAGCGACCACCCCGGCCGGTACTCGCTCGAGTCGATGCGCGACGACCTCGTCGGGTTCCTCGACGCGGTCGAGGTCGAGCGGTGCGTGGTGATCGGCCACTCCATGGGTGGGGCCGTGGCGATCCTGCTCGCCGAGGCCGCCCCGCACCGACTGACCCATCTGATCCTGGAGGACGTGGCGGCACCCCGACCCGGCGCCCTCGAACGGCCGCCCCTGCCCCCGCCGGACACGCCCACGCCGTTCGACTTCGCCGCCGTCAACGCCATCCGCGCCCAGCTCAACGACCCCGACCCGGCCTGGTGGGACCGTACCGACGCCGTCGACGTGCCGACCCTGGTGGTCGGCGGCGGCCCGGGCAGCCCCATCCCGCAGCACCTGCTCGCCGAGATGGTCGACCGGATGCCCGACGCCACCCTCGTCACGATCCCGGCCGGGCACGACGTGCACGCCGGCCGGCCGGCGGAGTTCCTGGCCGCGGTCGACGGCTTCCTCGTCGCCCGCGCCCGGCACTGAACCGCCCGACCCGGGGCGCCCGACCGCCCGGGCCGCAGCCGGCGAGCCGTCCGGCGCTGCCGCGCCGGACCGTCACGGGAGACCGCACTAGTCTTGCCCGGCGGGTCCGGGTCGAAGGGGGCAGGTCAGATGGGGGAGCGGTCGGTACGGGAGGCCGCGGCGCTGTTGGCGCAGGCTCGGCGCGTCGTGGTCTTCACCGGCGCGGGCGTCTCCGCGGAGAGCGGTGTGCCGACCTTCCGTGACGCCCTCACCGGCCTGTGGCGCAGCTTCGACGCGCAGCGGCTCGCCACGCCGGAGGCCTTCGACGACGATCCCGCGCTGGTCTGGGGCTGGTACGAGTGGCGACGCGCCACCGTGCGGCGGGCCCACCCGAACGCGGGTCACGTGGCCGTGGCCGCGATCGAGGCACGCGTCCCCGGCACGGTCGTCGTCACGCAGAACGTCGACGACCTGCACGAGCGCGCCGGCTCGGTCGCGCCGATCCACCTGCACGGCAGCCTCTTCGCGCCACGCTGCTCGGCCTGCGCCCGTCCGACGCCGGTGCCGGACGAGGCCGCGGAGGAGCCGGGTGAGGGCCGGCGCATGCCCCCGCCCCGGTGCGCGCGCTGCGCGGGCCCCGTCCGACCCGGGGTGGTGTGGTTCGGTGAGGCGTTGCCGACCGCCGCGTTGGAGGCCGCCGTGGAGGCGGCGTCCACGTGCGACCTGTTCGTGACCGTGGGCACCTCGGGCCTGGTGTATCCCGCCGCCGAGATCCCGCAGGTGGCCGCCCGCTTCGGCGCCACCGTGCTTCAGGTCAACCCGCAGGAGACGCCCCTGGACGCCGTGGCGGACGTGAACCTGCGCGGCCCGGCCGCCCAGGTGCTTCCCGCCCTCGTGCACGCCGCCTGGGGCGCCGAGCCGGCGTGACGACGCGCGGGAGCGTCCGGTGCGGCAGACCGACCGGCCGGCGCCCGCCGGGTCAGGAGGGCCGGCGCATCCCGAGCTGGTCCAGCCAGCCGTCCACGTCGAATCCCTGGGCCTCGGCCCGGTCGAGCCACTCGGCGGCGCGGGCCGGATCGGTGGGCACGCCGGAGCCGAGCAGATACATCACCCCGAGGGTGGCCGTGGCCCGCGGGTTCCCGGCGTTCGCCGCCCGCTCGTACCAACTGGCGGCGACGGCCTCGTCCCGGGGGAACCCCCGCCCGCTGGCGTACATGGCCGCGACGTTGTACAGGGCGCGGGGGTGCTCGCGCTCGGCGGCGCGCAGCAGCCACTGCCGGGCCGCCGCCTCGTCGCGCGCCACCATGTCCCCGGTGTCGTGCAGCACGTGCAGCTCGAACATCGCGTCGGCGTTGCCGGCCTCGGCGGCCTGCCGGTGGTACGCGACCGCCGCCTCGCCCTCGCCCAGCAGGTAGTGCACGATGCCGGACCAGTAGCGCGCCTCCCCGGTCGGGTCGTCGGCGCGCAGCGGCTCCAGCAACGTCAGCGCGTACCGCCCGACCCGGTCCACGGCCTCCCGGCCGACGGCGGCGAACAGGTACGCGCCCTGGCGGTTGCCGTGCCCGGCGGCCTCGGCGAAGCAGCGCAGGGCCGCGTCCAGGACATCGTTCCCGCTGGTGGGGAACGGGTGCGGCGACGGCCACGCCGGCGGCTGCGCGACCGGCAGGTCGAGCAGCCGGCGTCCCAGAGACACCCACACGTCGGTCCGACCGGCCCGCGCGGCGGCCAGGTAGCCCCGGAGCAGCACCTCGTACGCCTGGACCGGCAGGATCCCGATCATCACGTCCCCGCGGACGATCCGGCCGTCGATCTCCCGGCACAGCCCTTCGAGGTACGCGGCGTCGAGCGGGTCGGCGGCCGTCACCCGCGCGGCCTCGGCGAGCAACTCGTCACCGGGGGCGGACGGGGCGGTGGCAGGGGTCAAGGTCACGCCGACACCCTACTGTCGGCGTCCACGCGTCCGCCGCACCCGTCCCGGGTGCCGGCCCGGGCGGGATCTGTCACACAACCGTCATCGGCCCGAAGCATGACCGCGCATCCCGGCCGGCAGGTTGTGGCTGAACGCGAGCGCACGCCCGCGCGGGCGGCGGCGACGCCGCACGGACGCGGTGGAAGGAGGGGACCGCCACGATGAGCGTCGTCCGGGGTGACGAGCACACGACACTGGTCTGCGACGTCTGCGGTGAGACGGTCGTCGAGGCGGCGGGCGATCCGACCGGCGTGGTCTGGGAGCTGGTGTCCGACCACGACTGGACCGGCTCGCCCCTCGCCGACGGTCCGCACCGCTGCGCCCACTGCACCCTGCTGGCGGGTCCCGGTGACGCGACCACGGCCGGCCCGGGCGGGATCCTCGGCATCGACCATCGCGGGGACGCGACCGTCATCACCTGCGCGGGGGACATCGACGTCGAGGGCGCGGGCACCCTGCGGGCGGCCCTGCAGCACGCCGCCGACATGGGCGGACACGTCGTCGTCGACCTGACCAACGTCCGCCTGATCGACTCCACCGGGCTGGGGCTGCTCGTCGGCGCCCACCGGGACTGCGCCGCACGGGGCGCCACGCTGAGCCTCGCCGCGCCGTCGCCGTTCCTGCGGACCGTCCTGCGGACCCTGCGCCTGGACGAGGTGCTCCCGGCGTACGACAGCCGCGCCGAAGCGGTCGCCCGGGTGACGGGCGCCGGGACGGACGCGCCGCCCGGACGCCTGCGCTGAATCCGGCTGACGGACGTGGCCCACCTGTTGATGCCCGTCCCGTGGCAGGCATGTTATCGCTGACATCGCCGCCCACGAACTACCTTCCCCGGGCTGTGGCACCGTGTCGCGGCTCGGCGCGTTCGGCTCTCATGGATCCGTGAGGGTCCCAGGTCACCGCGCTACCGATTGGGGTCCGCCTCCTTGCGGGCGGCCGCCCTCGGCTTGTTGCTGCGGCCGAAGGCCCTCATGTTGTCGTTAACAGTATCGGGCCCCGACGTCAGGCGGTGGTGGCCGGGCGGCGGCCCGGCGACGCGTGCGGTCGGCCGCCCGTTGGGCGGTCGGGCCGCGCGGTCGCCGTTCCCGTGGTGACCGGCGCGGTGTCCCCTGCGCGGGACCGGACGCCCTGTTGATCCCTCCGTTACGGAGCTGTTGCCGATGGACACCTTGACGGCGCTATATGTGAGCGTTAACACTAGCCCCGTCGTCGATCGGAGGTGGGCATGAGCAGTGTGGACGGTAGCGGGGAGCGGTACGTGGTCGGAGTGGACTACGGCACCCTCTCCGGGCGGGCCCTGGTGGTCAGGGTCCGTGACGGCGCGGAACTCGGGACCGCGGTGCACGAGTACCGCCACGGCGTCATCGAGTCCGCGCTCCCCGACGGCGGTCCCGCCTTGCCCCCGGACTGGGCCCTGCAGGACCCGCAGGACTACCGCGACGTCCTGCGGCACGCCGTCCCCGCCGCCGTGGCCGACGCCGGGGTGGATCCGTCGCTGGTCATCGGGATCGGCACCGACTTCACCGCCTGCACCGTCCTGCCGACGCTCGCCGACGGCACCCCGCTGTGCGAGATCCCGGAGCTGCGCCACCGGCCGCACGCGTGGGTGAAGCTGTGGAAGCACCACGCCGCCCAGTCGCACGCCGACCGGATCAACGCGCTGGCCCATGAGCGGGGCGAGCCGTGGATCGGCCGCTACGGAGGCAAGATCTCCGCCGAGTGGCAGTTCGCCAAGGGGCTGCAGATCCTGGAGGAGGACCCGGAGATCTACCGGCGCGCCGAGCGTTTCATCGAGGCGGCCGACTGGATCGTCTGGCAGCTCAGCGGCGAGGAGACCCGCAACGTCTGCACCGCGGGCTACAAGGGCATCCGGCAGGACGGTCGCTACCCGTCGGCGGAATACCTCGGCGCGCTCAACCCGGGCCTGGTCGACTTCGTGACCAAGCTGGACGGTCCGCTGCTGCCCCTGGGCGGCCCGGCCGGCACCCTCAGCGCCCGCGCCGCCGCCTGGACCGGGCTGCCGGCGGGCATCGCCGTCGCGGTCGGCAACGTCGACGCGCACGTCACCGCTGCCGCCGCCCAGGCGCTGGAGCCCGGCCGGCTGGTGGCCATCATGGGCACGTCCACCTGCCACGTCCTCAACGGCACTCACCCGGCCGAGGTGCCGGGCATGTGTGGCGTCGTCGACGGCGGCATCAGCGCCGGCGCCTGGGGCTACGAGGCCGGCCAGAGCGGGGTGGGTGACATCTTCGGCTGGTTCGTCAGGCACGCCGCCCCGGCCGGATCCGACTCGCACGAGCGGCTTACCGAGTTGGCCGCCGCCCAGCCGGTCGGCGCCCACGGCCTGGTGGCGCTGGACTGGTGGAACGGCAACCGATCGCTTCTGGTCAACCACGACCTCAGCGGTCTGATCGTGGGGCTGACGCTGGCCACCCGACCGCAGGACGTCTACCGGGCGCTGTTGGAGTCCACGGCGTACGGGACCCGGATGATCGTCGAGGCCTTCGTCTCGGCCGGGGTGCCGGTGACCGACCTCGTCGCCGCCGGTGGTCTCACCTCGAACCGGCTGCTGATGCAGATCTACGCCGACGTCATGAACCGCCCGCTGAGCGTCATCGGCTCCGCCCAGGGCCCGGCACTGGGCTCGGCGATCCACGCGGCCGTCGCCGCCGGGGCGTATCCCACGGTCCGCGAGGCGTCGGCGGCGATGGGCCGGGTCGACGAGGGCGTCTACCGGCCGGACCCGCGGAACGTGCGGGTGTACGACGCCCTCTACGCCGAGTACCGCGCGCTGCACGACCACTTCGGCCGCGGCGCCGACGACGTGATGCTCCGCCTGCGGGCGATCCGGAACGCGGCCGTCGACGCGGCCGCGGCACAGACCGACTCGGTTCTGGAGGTGGTCGGATGAACAGCGAGGTGGCCCGGCAGGTGCGCGCGCTGCGGGAGACCGTTGCCCGCCTGCACGGTGAGCTGACCCGCTACCAGTTGGTGGCGTGGACCTCCGGCAACGTCTCGGCGCGGGTTCCCGGTCAGGACCTTCTGGTGATCAAACCCAGCGGCGTCGACTACGACGACCTGACGGCGGACACCATGGTCGTCTGCGACCTGAACGGGACCGTCGTCGACGGAGGCGGTGCCCCGTCCAGCGACACTGCGGCGCACGCCTACGTCTACCGCGCCATGCCCGAGGTCGGCGGCGTCGTGCACACGCACAGCAGCTACGCCACCGCCTGGGCGGCCCGGGGCGAGGCGATCCCGTGCTGGCTGACCGCCCAGGCCGACGAGTTCGGCGGGGAGATCCCGGTGGGGCCGTTCGCGCTGATCGGCGGCGACGACATCGGCAAGGGGATCGTCAGCACCCTGTCCGGGCACCGCTCACCCGCGGTGCTCATGCGCAACCACGGGGTCTTCACGATCGGCAGGGACGCCCGGGCGGCGGTGAAGGCGGCGGTGATGTGCGAGGACGTCGCCCGCACCGCCCACCTGGCGCGCGCGGTCGGGCACCCGCTGCGGATCGCCCAGCCCGACATCGACTCGCTGCACGACCGGTACCAGAACGCCTACGGCCAACGGCCGGTCACCGGCTGACGAACCTCCTGACCGGCACGACTCCTTCTCGCACCGACACACGCCGTCACCCCCGGGCGCGCGCCCGCAGGCAAGCGCCCGGCTCACCCACCCCGAGGAGAACCGATGAGAACCAGGAGAACGGCACGCACCATCATCGCGGTCGTCGCCACCGTGCTGCTCGCGGGCAGCGCGTCGGCCTGCGGCAACAGCGACACCGGCGCCGGCGGCGACAGCGGGGGCGGTGACAAGCTCGTCCTGGGCTTCTCGCAGGTCGGCGCGGAGAGCGGCTGGCGGACGGCGAACACCACCTCGATCAAGGAGGCCGCCGCGGCGGCGGGAGTCGAGCTGAAGTTCGACGACGCGCAGCAGAAGCAGGAGAACCAGATCAAGGCGATCCGGAACTTCATCCAGCAGAAGGTCGATGTCATCGCCTTCTCGCCGGTGGTGGAATCCGGGTGGGACACCGTGCTCAAGGAGGCCAAGGACGCCGGCATCCCGGTGATCCTGACCGATCGCTCCGTCGACTCGGCCGACAAGTCCCTCTACAAGACGTTCCTTGGCTCGGACTTCGTCAAGGAGGGCCGGCTGGCCGGCGAGTGGCTGGTGGAGCAGACCAAGGGCGCCAGCGGGCCGGTGAACGTCGTCGAGCTCCAGGGCACCACCGGCTCGGCGCCGGCCAACGACCGCAAGGAGGGCTTCGCCCAGGCGATCGCGGCCAACCCGAACCTGAAGATCGTCGCCTCGCAGTCGGGTGACTTCAAGCGGGCCGACGGCAAGCAGGTCATGGAGCAGTTCCTCAAGGCCAACCCGAAGATCGATGTGCTGTTCGCGCACAACGACGACATGGGCCTGGGCGCGCTGGAGGCGATCACCGCCGCCGGCAAGGTGCCCGGCAAGGACATCCTCATCATCACCATCGACGCGGTGAAGGACGGCATGCAGGCCCTCGCCGACGGCAAGTTCAACTTCATCGCGGAGTGCAGCCCGCTGCTCGGCCCGCAGCTGATGGACCTGGCGAAGAAGGTCCACGCCGGTGAGGAGGTGCCGGTCCGGATCGAGACCGAGGAGACCACCTTCACGCAGGAGCAGGCCAAGGCGGCACTGCCCGACCGCAAGTACTGATCGACGCCGGGGTCGCCGTCCGGCGGACGGCGACCCCGATCCGTCGCTCGCTCCTGTCCTACCGACACCATCCAGAAGAGGTCCGATGGGATGACGGATAGCCGTCCGGTCCTGACCATGACCGGGATCAGCAAGAGCTTCCCCGGGGTACGCGCGCTCCACGACGTCGACTTCCGGCTCTTCTCCGGCGAGGTCCACGCCCTAATGGGCGAGAACGGTGCCGGCAAGTCGACCCTGATCAAGGTGTTGACCGGCGTCCACGGCATCGATGACGGCATCGTCACCCTCGACGGCGAGCAGGTCGCGTTCCGCGGCCCGATGCAGGCGGCGGCCTCCGGCGTGAGCACCGTCTACCAGGAGGTCAACCTCTGCGCCAACCTGTCCGTGGCGGAGAACATCTTCATCGGGCGGGAGCCGCGCCGCCTCGGCGCCATCCGGTGGGGCGAGACGCGACGGCGGGCGCGGACCCTCCTGGCGCGGCTGGACCTCGACATCGACGTCACCGCGCAACTGGGGACGTACTCGCTGGCGGTGCAGCAGATGGTCGCGATAGCGCGGGCCATCGACGTACGGGCCCGGGTGCTGATCCTCGACGAGCCGACGTCCAGCCTGGACGCCGGCGAGGTCGCGCAGTTGTTCCGGATCATGCGGCAGTTGCGCGACGAGGGCATGGCGATCCTCTTCGTCACCCACTTCCTCGACCAGGTGTACGGCATCGCCGACCGCATCACCGTGCTGCGCAACGGCACGCTCGTGGGGGAGTACCGGACCGGGGAGCTGCCCCAGTTCAGCCTCGTCGAGAAGATGATCGGCAAGGAGCTCGACGTGCTGGAGCGCCTCGACGAGCAGCAGCGACGGACCGCCGTCGTCCGGTCCGACGAAGCCCCGTTGGTGGAGGCGACGGGCCTCGGCCGCCGGGGCGCGGTCGCTCCGTTCGACCTGCGGATCCATGCCGGCGAGGTGGTCGGGCTCGCCGGCCTGCTCGGCTCCGGCCGTACCGAGGTGGCGCGGTTGCTGTTCGGCGCCGACCGCGCCGACCAGGGCAGGGTCGTCGTCGACGGCGGCGCGACGCCGGTGCGCGGTCCCGTCCAGGCCATCGACCGCGGCGTCGGGTTCTGCTCGGAGAACCGCCGCGCGGAGGGCATCGTGCCCGAGCTCTCGGTGCGGGAGAACATGATCCTCGCGATGCAGGCCGCGCGCGGCTGGCTGCGACCCGTTCCCCGCCGACGCCAGGACGAGCTGGTCGAGAGGTACGTCAAGGCGCTCAGCATCCGGCCGGCCAACCCGGACCTGCCCGTTCGTAACCTCTCCGGAGGCAACCAGCAGAAGGTCCTCCTGGCCCGCTGGCTCATCACCGAGCCTCGTCTGCTGATCCTCGACGAGCCCACGCGCGGCATCGACATCGGCGCGAAGGCTGAGATCCAGAAGCTGGTGGTGCAGCTCTCCGACGGCGGTATGGCGGTGCTGTTCATCTCCGCCGAGTTGGAGGAGGTGCTGCGGCTGAGCCACCGCGTCGCCGTGATGCGTGACCGGACGATGGTGGCCCACCTCGACAACGACGGCACCCTCGACGCCGACCGCGTCATGCAGACCATCGCGAGTGGAACCGGCAGCGCGGAGGTCCACCGATGAACACCGTCGCCGACCGCCTCCGGCCGCTGACCGGCCACCGGCTGTTCTGGCCCGCGCTCGTACTGGCGATCATGATCGCCGCCAACACGATCTACCGACCCGGCTTCCTCGCCATCGAGGTCAAGAACGGGCACCTCTACGGCACCCCGGTCGACATCCTCCGTCTGAGCGCCCCGCTGATCCTGGTCGCGCTGGGCATGACCCTGGTGATCGCCACGGGCGGAATCGACCTGTCCGTCGGCTCGGTCTGCGCGACGAGCGGCGCCATCGCCTGTCTCCACATCAGCCAGGCGCCCGACCAGGACAGCCCGTCCACCGTGTTCACCGCGCTGGCACTGGCCTTCGGCGCCGCGCTCGTGCTCGGCGCCTGGAACGGGGTGCTGGTCGCCGTCATCGGCATCCAGCCCATCATCGCCACGCTGATCCTGATGGTGGCCGGCCGGGGGCTCGCGCAGCTGGTCACCGAGGGGCAGATCATCACGATCAACTCCGGTCCGTACCGCGCGATCGGGCTCGGGCACTTCCTGACCCTCCCGCTGGCCGTCTTCATCGCCCTGGGGGCGGCCCTGCTCATCGCCGCGTTCACCCGTCGCACCGCGCTCGGCCTGATCGTCGAGTCGGTCGGTGGCAACGCCGAGGCGAGCCGGCTGGCCGGCATCCGCTCCAGCCGCGTCATCTTCCTGGTGTACGTGGTCAGCGCCGCCTGCGCCGCGGTCGCCGGGTTCATGATGACCGCCAACGTCTCCAGCGCCGACGGTAACGCCGCCGGCCTCTGGGTGGAGCTCGACGCGATCCTCGCGGTGGTCATCGGCGGCACGTCCCTCGCCGGCGGCCGGTTCTCCCTCGGCGGCACCATCCTCGGCGCGCTGATCATCCAGACTCTCACCACCACGGTCTACGCGATGAACATCTCGCCACAGACGTCGCTGCTGTTCAAGGCGGTCGTGGTCATCGCCGTCTGCCTCATCCAGTCGCCGGCGTTCCGGGCCCGGTTCAGCCGCCGTCGCGGCGGGGTCACGCCCAGGCCCACCGCGCGGCGGCGGGAGAAGGAGCAGGTGCCGTCATGAGCAGCACGTCACTGACCACCGCCCGTGGCTGGCGTCCCCGCGTACCCCGACGGCACGTTCCGGTCCTGGCCACCCTCGCCCTCCTGCTGGTCATGTACGGCGTCGGCGTGTCCCAGTACCGGGCGTTCTCCAACGTGCAGGTCGTCTTCAACGTCTTCATCGACAACGGCTTCCTGCTGGTCGTCGCGGTCGGCATGACCTTCGTGATCCTCACCGGCGGCATCGACCTGTCGGTCGGCTCCGTCGTCGCGATGACCGCGATGGTGTCGGCGTCACTGCTGCAGAACGGGTTGCCCGCGGCCCTGGTGCTGCTCGTCGCGCTGCTGATCGGCCCGACCCTCGGGTTCCTGATGGGCTGCGCGATCCACTTCTTCGAGATCCAGCCGTTCATCGTCACCCTCGCCGGGATGTTCTTCGCCCGGGGCATGTGTACGTTCATCAGCGACGCGTCCATCCCCATCACCGACGGCTTCTGGACGGCGGTCTCCCAGGAGCGCATCGGCGACCCGCGCGGCAACTTCGTGTCGGTCATCGTGCTGATCGCGTTCGCGGTGGTGCTGGTCGCCGCGTACGTGCTGGCGTACACCCGCTTCGGCCGCAACGTGTACGCAATCGGCGGCAACCCCCAGTCGGCGCTGCTGATGGGCCTTCCGGTCGGTCGTACCCGGATCGCCGTCTACACCGTCAGCGGGCTCTGCTCGGCCATCGGCGGCATCCTGCTGTCGTTCTACACGCTCTCCGGCGCACCGCTGATCGCCGTCGGCATGGAGTTGGACGTGATCGCGGCGGTCGTCATCGGCGGCACCGTGCTCACCGGCGGGTCCGGCTACGTGTTCGGCACCGTGCTGGGTGTGCTGGTGCTGGGCGTGATCCAGACCCTGATCACCTTCGACGGGAGCCTGAACTCCTGGTGGACGAGGATCGTGATCGGTGGCCTGCTCTTCGCCTTCATCCTCCTCCAGCGCCTCATCGGCATCCGCTTCAAGTGACCGCCCATCTCGCGGAAGGCAACTGCATGGCAACGCACCCTCAACCCGAGGTCTGGTTCCTCACCGGAAGCCAGGGCCTGTACGGCGAGGACACCCTCCGGCAGGTCGCCGAGCAGTCCCGGCAGATCGCCGCGCAGCTCGACGACTCGCCGGGGATGCCAGTCAGGGTGGTCTGGAAGCCGGTCCTGACCTCCAGTGCCGACATTCTCAGGGCCTGCCGGGACGCGGCAGCGCAGGGAGCCGTCGGGGTGATCGCCTGGATGCACACCTTCTCGCCGGCCAAGATGTGGATCGCCGGCCTGGACGCCCTGCGGACGCCGCTGCTGCACCTGCACACCCAGGCCAACGTCCTCCTGCCGTGGGACGAGATCGACATGGACTTCATGAACCTGAACCAGGCCGCGCACGGCGACCGCGAGTTCGGCTTCATCCAGACCCGGCTCGGCGTGGCCCGTAAGACCGTCGCGGGGCACGTGAGCGACCCGCGGGTGATCGCCCGGGTCGGCGCGTGGGCGCGCGCGGCGCTCGGGTACTCGGCGATGCGGTCGTTGCGGCTGGCCCGCTTCGGCGACAACATGCGCGACGTCGCCGTGACCGAGGGCGACAAGGTCGAGGCGGAGCTGCGGTTCGGCGTCTCGGTCAACACCTACGGCGTCAACGACCTCGTGGCGGTCGTCGACCAGGTGGCCGAGGCGCGGGTCGACGAGCTGGTCACGGAGTACGACGACACGTTCCGCGTCGACCCGCAGCTGCGGCCAAGCGGGGCGCGACACGACGCCCTGCGTTACGCCGCGCGCCTGGAACTGGGCCTGCGTTCCTTCCTCGACGAGGGCGGCTTCCGGGCCTTCACCACGAACTTCGAGGACCTCGGCGGTCTGCGCCAACTGCCCGGCATCGCGGTGCAGCGGCTGATGGCCGACGGTTACGGCTTCGGCGGCGAGGGCGACTGGAAGACCTCCGTCCTGGTCCGCACGCTCAAGGCGATGGCGGTCGGCGTCCCGGGCGGGACCTCGTTCATGGAGGACTACACCTACGACCTCACCCCGGGCGACGAGTTGGTGCTCGGCGCACACATGCTCGAGGTCTGCCCGACGATCGCCGGCGACACGCCGAACGTGGAGATCCACCCGTTGAGCATCGGTGGTCGGGAGGACCCGGTGCGCCTGGTGTTCAGTGCCGCGCCGGGCCCGGCGGTGGTGCTCGGCATGGCGGACCTGGGGGACCGTTTCCGCCTGGTGGCCAACGAGGTGGACGTGGTGGCGCCGCCGTGCCCGCTGCGGAGGCTGCCGGTGGCCCGGGCCGTCTGGCGGCCCCGTCCGCACCTGGCCGGATCGGCGGAGGCGTGGATCACCGCCGGCGGGCCCCACCACACCGTGCTGTCTCAGGCCGTGGGGGTCGAGGAGCTGCACGACCTGGCGCAGATGACCCGTACCGAGCTGGTGGTCATCGATGCCGACACCGAGCCTCGCCGCTTCGCCGACGAGATCCGATGGAACCAGGCGTACTACCGTCTCGCCCGGGGGTTCTGAGCCGAACCGTAGCGATGGAACCGTGCCGCAAGGAACGCGCTTCGGCGCGTTCCCACGGAACGCGACACGGCGGCACCGCTCGCACTGTCGGGCAGTCGTATTCCGGCCGCCCCGACAAACCGCCA